>MUYB01000035.1 GCA_002015125.1 [Haemophilus] felis | reverse complement strand
ATCACAAACGGGTACAACGGCTGATACAGGAAATGGGATTGCAAGTCTTACCAAGTAAAAGACGGACATACCGCTCTTACAAAGGGGAAGTGGGAAAAATCGCCCCGAACCAATTGCAACGGGACTTTAACGCCACAAAACCAGCACAAAAATGGCTGACGGATGTGACGGAGTTTAGGGTTAAAGACGAAAAGCTGTATTTTTCACCGATTTTGGGTTGTTTTAACAATGAGATTATTGCTTACCATCTCAGCCGCAGCCCGAATTTCTATCAAGTGCAACAGATGTTACTACAAGCGGTCAGAAAGCTGCCAAAAAATGCAAAGCCGATACTACATTCAGACCAGGGCTGGCAATATCAAATGCGGGGCTATCAAGCCATCTTGAAAGCCAACGGTATCCAACAAAGTATGTCGAGAAAAGGAAATTGTCTCGACAATGCGGCGATGGAAAGCTTTTTTGGACGCTTGAAAACAGAATGTTTTCATGGAAAATCCTTCAATAGTATTAACGAACTTGAGCAAGCGATTAAAGACTATGTGCGTTATTACAACGAAGAGCGAATTCAACTCAAACTAAAAGGACTGAGCCCTGTACAATACAGAACACAGTCCTTAAAATAACAGTCTAACTTTTTGGGGTCAGATCAGATCTTGTTGCTATTTAATATTTATTGAAAATTAAAGTTTAGTGCTACATTTTTTACTTTGAACATTAACGTAGACGAGAATTAAAGCTAAAACACCTAGAGGGAGTAGTAGATCTAGAAGTGATCCATCATTACCCCAAATAAGATTACATAAAATAACCATACTGCCGCCAGCTGCCCAAGCGATTGTGGTTGGAACGGACCAAACAATCATTTGTTTTTTCACATCATTAATTCCCATCATTCGATTAACTACCCAAAATAGGCTGTCGTTAAAGTAGCCGAAGAATAAGGAACCCATGGTCGCAGCTTGAGCGGCTAACAACATATTTACCCCCGGTATTTGTGCCAGAATAGGTGCTGAAATGGATGCTGCTGTGATCATCGCCACTGTGCCTGAACCCTGAATAAAACGTACCAACGTTGACACAATAAATGGAATGAGAATTGGTGAAATAGGTAGTGTAGCAACTTGTTCAGCTAGCTGTTTTCCTGCACCACTATCACGCAATACCGCACCTAGTGCACCGCCAGCACCAGTTACTAAAAGGATAATACCTGCTGTTTTTACACCTTCTTCAAGATGAAGTGCAGTCGTATTTTTATCTGTATGTGGTAAAAGTGTATATACAGCAACTAATACACTAATTGCCAACGCAATCATTGGGTGACCAATGAAATTGAACACTTGGTATAAGGTATTTTCGGTTAGAGCTGGTGTAGATTTTGCCATCAAACCGAGAATAGCTTTGATGAAAATTAAACCAATAGGAAGAAGAATTGGAAGTAAAGACAATCCTAAACTTGGTAAGTCTTTTTTCTCACGACTTTCAATGTAGTCATCATATTTTTGTTTTAATTCTTCTTGGGTGAAAACTTCTTGGTTAAATGTTGGGTATTTTTTATCTAACCATTTCGCATATAACACGATACCAATTACTGGGATTATTGCCATACCCATTCCCACTAATAACATTGCACCAATATCAACGCCAAATAATCCTGCTACACCTAATGGACCTGGTGTTGGTGGTACAGTGTGGTGAGTTACGACTAAGCCCCCCGCTAGCGCCACCCCTAAGGTTAAAAGCGAGCGTTTACCATTTTTTGCAAGAGCTTTTGCGACTGGATAGAGAATAATAAACGCTGAATCAACGAAAATAGGGATACTTACAATATAACCAGTAATAGCAAGTGCCCATTCCTCTTTTTTCTTACCTAGAAATTTGATGAAACTATATGCCATTTTTTCGGCGGCGCCAGAGACTTCTAAAATACTTCCCATCATAACACCTAAGCCGATAACAATGCCGATGCCGCCTAATGTACCGCCAAATCCTTTGGTGATCGCACTTAATGTTCCATCAACGCTCATGCCGCCAATAAGACCTGCAATAGCCGATGCTATTAGCATAGCAATAAAAGCATGAACACGTGTTCTTAACACTAAAATAACTAATACGAAAACTGCAACAAGTAACCCTACAATAGGGATTGGTAAACCGAACATAGAGATCTCCTTTACATATCACATTGAATGAATTGTTGAATAACATCAATAAATGTTTTATCCGCACTAAATCCGAGAGTTAAGGCTTGTTTACAATTAATCTCTGCTGGCCAACTCGCGACGATATTGTTGATATTTTCGTCAAATTCGAATTTCACTAAGTTTAAGATTTCTTGCCCTTTAATTTGTGCCAAATCGGATAACATTTGTTCTATGCTTATGGTAAAACCAGGTAGATTGATAACGTGCCAGCTTCTTGTTGGTAAAGAAGGAAGAGTGAGGGCATGAATAAAATTGTTGATAACTGTATTTGGGCTAGATAACCACAAGTTAAGTTTTTCTGAAACAGGGCAAACCGCTGTTTCACCATTGAGTGGCTCGCGCATGATGCTACTTACAAAAGAAGAGGCCGCTTTATTGGGTTTGCCTGAACGAATACAAATGGTTGGCAAACGAAGCACAATGCCATCAACAAAACCTTTACGGCTATAATCGTTGATAAACAACTCACACATTGCTTTTTGCGCACCATAAGTAGATTGTGGCGTCACCGCAGTATGATCTTCAATGATTGCTGGCAATTCTCCTCCATATACAGCAAGGGAACTGCTGAAAATAAAGCGAATGTGAGGATTTTTTTGTCGACATACTTCTAGCAGATTGCGAGTAGCTAAAAAATTGATTTCATATCCAAGATCAGGATCTTGTTCTGCGTGACTACTAACAATTGCAGCTAAATGGAAAATAGCATCTGTTTTTTCATCAATAACTTGATCAATCCCCTCCGCTTTGCGTAAATCCATTTCAATGCAACGCACACGAGGATCATTATTGGGTGCAATTGGTTTGATAACATCAATAAGCACGAGTTCAGACAATTTAATATCGGACGATAATAAAGCCTTTGCTAGGCGTTGCCCTAAAAAACCTTGTCCACCAGTGATCACAATTTTCATAGTTTTCTCCTGAAATTTAATAGCATTTCTGTATATAATTTATTCAGATTTGCGTTTTAAGGATGTAAAATGCCCTACCCCAAAAAAGAGGGCACTTCACGTTAAAGATAAAATTTATTTATACGGTTTAAGCCAACCTAAGCCAGAGATAGTTTCTTCGCGAGGTTTGTATTCACAGCCAATCACGCCGTGATAACCTATTTCATCTAATTTATTGAATAAATAAGGGTAGTTCACCTCACCCTCATCTGGTTCATGGCGATCTGGGACAGAGGCAATTTGAATGTGTGCAATTTTGTCTTTTAGACGGCAAGTAAGTTGAGATAAATTGCCATCGACATTTTGAGCATGGAAGTAGTCAAGTTGGATAAATACATTATCTTTGTTCACCAATTCCACAATTTCTAAAGTGTCTAACTGGCTTTTTAGTAGGTAATTAGGTTTTACCTGTGGACTCAATGCTTCTAAACATATGCGGATACCATAAGGTTTAAATTTATCTGCGGCATAACGAAGATTTTTCACAAAGGTTTGTTTGTATTCTTCTTTATTTGCTCCTTTTGGTACAACTGCTGCCATAATATGAACATTGGGACAGTTTAATGAGATAGCGTATTCCAGTGCTAAATCAATATCTTTTTTCGCATCTGCTTCTCGATTGGGAATGGCTGCGCGTCCCCATTCTCCAGCATTAATATCGCCAGCTGAAGTGTTAAAAAGCACTTGTTGCAATCCGTATTGCTCAAGTTTTTCTTTTAACGTTTCTACTGGATAATCATATGGCCACAAAAATTCTACATATTTGAAACCTGCCTCAGCCGCAGCTTTAAAACGATCTAAGAAAGGTACGTCAGTAAACATCATGGTTAAGTTAGCAGCGAATTTTGGCATCTTTATTTCCCCCTGTTTTTGAGTTCTTGAACTTCATTTTCGGTTAAGTATCGAATTTTCTGTCCTTGTAAAATGAAATAGAGTTTTGCAGTTTCTTCAAGCTCTTCCGTATTATCTACAGCGTCAATGAGATCCTTACCTGTGACTACAACGCCATGATTAGCTAATAAAAAAGCTTTACCTTGTAAGGCTCGCTCTCCCAATTCTCGTGCAATATTAGGATCGCCAGGTTTGTAATAGGGGATGACGGCTAACTGTCCAACTCGCATTACGTAATAAGGAGTAAATGCTTGCATTGCATTGTCATAGTTTAAATTTTCTAAACAGGATAGCGCCGTTAGATAGGTAGAATGTAAGTGAACTATTGCATTACAATCTGGGTTCTTTTCATACATTGCAAGATGAAAGATAGCTTCTTTCGATGGCTTATCACCTGATAAATGATTTCCTTGTAAATCTAAGACTGACAATCTTTCAGCTTGTAGGCGACCTAAGGAAGATCCTGTTGGTGTGACTAAGATTCGCTTATCATCTAAACGCACAGATAAATTTCCCGCACCGCCGACAGTGTATCCTCGCTCGAATAGTGAACGAGCCAAGTTCACCATTTCAATTTTTTGTTCTAATTCGGTCATAGGAACATTCCTTGCGCTACAGTGAAAAATTCTTCATCACCAAAATTGCCTGATTTAAGTGCTAAGTACACATCCGATTCGAGTGCTTTTAACCAAGGGACGCCGGGAGCAATTTGTTTGCCGATATGAAAACCACTAAAACCAAGTTGTTGAACCACAATGCTTGAAGTTTCTCCACCAGCGGTAATGAAATTTTTAACCCCTGCTTGGTATAAATTTTGAGCTAATTTAGCAAAGGTGTGTTCAATGGCTTGGCTGGCTTTTTCTGCGCCAAATGTTTGTTGAATTTCCTTTAATTTATCTGCAGCGACGGTTGCATATACCATTGGTGCGAACTCGTGATCAATGTGGTTTAGCACCCACTGAGTAAGTTCCTCAGCATACTGTGGGTTGGACAAACTTTGTTCTACATCAAGATAAATATGTGGCGCTTTTTTAGCGTATTGAGCTACTTGTTTATTTGTCATGACAGAACAGGAACCAGATAACACAACGCTTGATGCTTTATTAGGTACTAAAGCATTTGTGCTTTTTTGTCCTTTGCTTAAGCGTGCAGCCATATAAGCCGCTAAACCAGAACCACCAGTGACTAATTTAAAATCGGCAATAGCTTCAGCGAGTACGGCAAGTTGTGAGTTATCTACGGAGTCAATAACAGCATAGCGATAGCCTTGTTGTCTCAAGGTTGCAAAACGTTCTTTAACGAAATCTGCGCCTTTCATTAAATCGACATAACTTACCAACCCTGTTTTGCCTTTAGCTTGTTTATCCATTAAACGAACAAGATTGGCATCTTTCATTGGGGTAATTGGATGGTTTTGCATACCTGATTCATTAAGTAAGGCTTGTCCAACAAATAAATAACCATTGAAAATAGTTCGACCATTGATAGGCAGCGCAGGGCAGATAATGGTGAAATTTTCTTCTAATTGATCCAGTAAGGCATCTGTAACAGGACCGATATTGCCTTTTTCGGTGCTATCGAAAGTGGAGCAGTATTTAAAGTAGAATTGATCACAGCCATTCGTTTTTAACCAATCTAAGGCATTAAGTGATTGTGCGATGGCGTCACCCACAGGGTTAGAACGAGATTTTAAGCTAATCACAATCGCGTCAACTTTTGTGGTGAGTGGGGATGAAGGAACCCCATTCATTTGAATTGTGTTTAAACCATTTTCCACAAGAAAACTAGCAATATCGCTAGCGCCGGTAAAATCATCAGCAATAATTCCTAACATCTTATTTTTCTCCTTTTTTAGGCAATTGAATGCCATCAAAAATTTTGATGACAGCGCTATCATCTTCTTTACCATAGCCTGCATTACTTGCTTGGGTGAACATATTGAATGCGGTACTTGCTAGTGGTAATGGAAATTTCAAAGACCTCGCTGTATCAGAAACTAATCCCAGATCTTTCACAAAAATATCTACCATAGATAATGGCGTGTAATCGCCCTCTACAACGTGTTTCATGCGATTCTCAAACATCCAAGAATTACCAGCAGCATTAGTGACTACGTCATACATTAAATCAAGAGGGATACCTGCTTTAGCCGCTAGCGCCATCGCTTCGGCACCAGCAGCAATATGCACACCAGCTAACAATTGATGTACAATTTTCACCGTTGACCCTAAGCCAATCTCTTTGCCAATGTTGTAAACTTTTCTTGCCACCGCATTTAAAACTGGTTGTAATTTATCGAATGCCTTTTGTTCTCCTGATGCCATAACGGTCATTTCTCCTTTTGCCGCTTTTGCAGCGCCACCAGAAACCGGAGCATCTAACATGAGTAATCCATACTCTGTTAATTTTTGTGAGAATTTTTGTGCATCTTGAGCAGAAATTGTGGATGAAATCATCACGGCTGTATTGGGTTTTAAATGGTTAGCAAGCCCGTTTTCTCCAAATAAAATGGAGTCCACTTGTTTTGCATTTACCACAAGAAGTAACACGGCATCGATCTCTTTAGCAAAGTCTCTTGCATCTTGGCTCACTGCTTTTGCCCCTTTACTTTGTAGCTGATTGAGTGCTGTGGTATTTAAATCTACACCATAAGTAGTTAAACCTGCGTTAATGCAGCTTTCAGCAGCTCCCATTCCCATCGCGCCAAGTCCAATGATGGCGACTGAATATTGTGTTGTGTTCATATTTCCTCCATAGGTTTTGAATATATTCTATTTATATTTTCATTTTAAATCTGAGATGTTTGTCACAAAAATTAACATTTGTTGTTACTTTTTGTTAAATTATGTTTGAATTTAACCATGTGAAAAAATCCTATTACTTGTATAATTAATCCACGAATTTTACTTTGAGGTATGGATTATGTTGATTCCTGCAGAACGGCAAAAAAAAATACTGTTTTTTATCCAGCAAGAGGGAATTGTTAGCATTGCTAAATTGGTAGAGATGATGAATGTCTCTCATATGACCATTCGTCGAGATATCCAAAAATTAGAGGAGTTAGGTAAAGTTGTTTCTGTGTCAGGTGGTGTGCAGTTACTTGAACGTTTGGTAGTAGAGCCTACACATGA
Source organism: [Haemophilus] felis (assembly GCA_002015125.1). Taxonomy (GTDB): domain Bacteria; phylum Pseudomonadota; class Gammaproteobacteria; order Enterobacterales; family Pasteurellaceae; genus Pasteurella; species Pasteurella felis. The sequence continues at coordinate 55,535 of MUYB01000035.1, read as the reverse complement.
TGATAAATCATTGTTATTTCATTCTGAAAAACAACAAATTGGTATTGAAGCTGCCAAACACATTCCGCAAAATTCGACTGTGTATTTAGATGCAGGCACGACCACGCTACAAATTGCCAAACATATTAGCCATAGAGATGATTTACTTATCATCACTAATGATTTTGTTATTGCAAATTTCTTAATTGAGAATGCACATTGTGAAGTGATTCACACGGGGGGGCGAATTTGTAAAGAAAATCACTCTTCTGTTGGAGAGCTTACAGCACAATTTTTACGCAGTCTTTCTATTGATGTGTCTTTTATCTCTACTTCGTCATGGAATTTACAAGGATTGACTACACCAGATGAGCAAAAAATTCCAGTTAAACGTGCTATTTTGCAAGTGAGTCAAAAAAATATTTTAGTGACCGATTCTTCTAAATATGGAAAAGTAGCGACATTTCATCTTTATTCATTAGATAATTTCGATCGTATTATTTGTGATAAACATCTGTTGGCTAATGTTCAAGAAAAGATCAAAAGTATGGATGTGTGTTTATCATTAATCTAGTAATAGCAAGAGTCTAAAGATATTTTTATGTGATAGGTAAAATCTGTATTGGAGTCTGAATGAATAAAATGTTTCAATTAATGGCAAAGCCCACGGGATCCATTTGTAATTTGGATTGCACTTACTGCTTTTATCTAGAAAAACCTCATCTGAATCAGCGTCGAATGAACGATGATGTGCTTGAACGCTATATTCAGCAATATCTACATAATGCTCCGCAAAAAGAGATTACATTTCTTTGGCAGGGCGGTGAACCGACGCTAGCTGGTTTGGATTTTTATGAAAAAGCGGTAGCGCTTCAACAGAAATATGCCAATGGCAAGAAAATTTATAATGCACTGCAAACAAATGGCGTGTTGTTAGATGAAAATTGGTGTCAATTTTTACAACAACATCAATTCCTAGTAGGCCTTTCTATCGACGGACCTCAACATTTACATGATGCTTATCGTGTTACCAAAAGCCAAAAAGGAACCTTTAAGCAGGTGATGGAGGGATTAGAAAATCTCAAAAAATATCAAGTAAGCTTTAATACTTTAACCGTTGTTCATCAAAAAAATGTTGAATATGGGGCGGAAATTTATGCTTTCCTGAAATCTATTGGCTCTACTTATATGCAGTTTATTCCACTAATGGGCGATTATTCTCAGCAGGCGAGCGCAAAAGATTATGGTCAAATGATGATTGATATTTTTAAACAATGGTATCCCAATGACATTGGCAAAATCGGTGTGCAATTTATTGAGCAATGGTTAATGGCTTTTTTAGGCTTTCAGCCGAGTTTATGTATTTTCCGTCGTTATTGTGGCGATCAAATGGTGATTGAACAAAATGGTGATATTTATAGTTGCGATCATTATGTTTATCCTGAATATAAAATCGGTAATCTAATTGAAACGCCATTGTTAGATATTACCTATTCCTCTCAACAACAAAAATTTGGCCTAATGAAATCTAATCTTTCACAGCGTTGTCAACAATGTCAGTTCCAATTTGCTTGTCATGGCGGTTGTCCAAAACATCGCAGTGTGCAGGGCTTTGGCGAACCGCATAATCAATTATGTGAAGCTTATTATTCGGCGCTTTCCTATATGGCTCCCTATCTAAAACAACTTGCGCAGTAATTAAAACAAAGAAGTTTTTAAATTTGTGATCTTGCTCACACCCACAATATGACGAATATCATACCTCCTCCAATGAAAGGATTTGTATACTTCAAGGGAACTTAACCGCTATCTTTGGAGGATATTATGAAAAATTGGAAAACAGCAATTAAAGCTTGTTTAGTTGGATTGTTTGGTTTATGTGCGATGGGGGCACAAGCGACTACAGATTGGCCTACTGCGCCTGTAACCATTATCACACCTTGGGCAGTGGGTGGTCTTGCGGATCAAATCAACCGCGCTATGTCTGAATATGGTAAAGAGCAATATGGTCAACCTTTGCTTGCAGACAATATTTTAGGCTCAGGTGGCGCTATTGCGTTAACTGAATATGTCAAAGAAGCGCCAAATACACATAAGTTGATTTTAGGTGGAGAGGGTAGTTTTGCTATCGCACCTTTAACAATGAAAGTGGCTTATAAATTTGATGATTTTATTCCTGTAATTAACATTTATTCTTCTACTTTCGTTTTCTTATCTAATCCAAAAGCGAAAGTGGAAAGCATGGCAACATTGAAAGATTACATTGCCAAAGGTAAAACTGTGAAAGTAGGGGTAAATGGTACTAACTCATCAGAAGCATTACAAACCGCAGCTTTCCTTACCGAATTAGGCGCTAAATTCAAATTAATTCCTTATGAAGGTGCAAATGAAGCGCTCACTGCAGTTGTATCTGGTGAAGTAACCTTTGCGACAACTCATGCTTCTCTTGCCAGAGAATTTGTAAGAGCAGGTAACGTAAAACCTGTGATCGCCTTTGATGAGAAAAAACTTGTAGATGAAGTTTATAACTTAGAAAGCGTAGGTGATTATGGTTTAGATACTTGGATGACAAATACTTGTGCGGTATTTATCCGTGCAGGAACAGAGCCGGCTATCGTTGAGAAAAATTATCAAGCATTGAAAAACATTCTTGAAAATCCAAAACTTCAACAAACTGCTAAAAATATCGGCTTACGTTTAGATATTCGTGATGGTAAATGGGTAAAAGATTATATCGACTCAACCATGACTAAAGCAGAAAAATATTCAAAATTAGTTAAATAATCTAATAAAGTGCGGTGCAAAAAATGCACCGCATATTTTCTAATATAGAGGTCAATATGAAAATTACCTTTCGACAAGATTTAGTAGGTTCCGTCGTTTTTCTAGTGGTTTCTATTACTTTATGGCTATTAATTCCCTATCAAATTTTAATCGAAGATGAAGAGGAAATTATTACGGCACAAACTTTCCCGCGCTTAATTATTGGATTAATGGGAATTTGTAGTGCGATTTTGTTGGTCAAGGAACTGATTAAATATTTTCGTAAGCAACCAGTGAAAATGGTTGAACTCAATTTTCAGCAAGAAGGTCGTGCTTTAACAGTAGTTGTTTTATTAGTTGCCTATTGGGGGATCCTGCATTGGTTACCATTCATGCTGTCATCTATTCTTTTTTCAGTTTTATTATTGTTATTTTTTAATTGCCGAAATTGGAAATACTACGCCATTGTTATTAGCATTGTGGTTTCCGTTTCTATTTTCTTTCAACATTTTCTTAACGTTTCATTACCTTAACCGAAATAAGGAAGCGCTTTATGCTTGAACAAATTTTGTCTGGCTTCTCCGCATTTTTCAATTGGGGTAGTTTTCTTTATATGAATTTAGGGTTATTCCTTGGAATTGTATTTGGTTCCGTTCCAGGGTTAACCGTGATGCTCTGTTTGGTTTTATTTCTACCTATTACCTATTCTCTCGATGCAATTCATTCTTTTATGTTTTTATTGGGGATCTATTGCGCAGGAAGTTATGGCGGATCTATTTCTGCTATTTTGATTAAAACACCAGGCACGCCACATGCTGCTGCGACGATGATGGACGGACATCCCCTTGCTTTAAGAGGACAAGCGCAAAAAGCACTCAATATTGCCTTATATGCCTCTTTTGCGGGAGGAATTATTAGTGCTTTAGTTTTGTTATTTCTTGCGCCTGAAGTGGCAAAAGTAGCTATGAAAATGGGATCGCCTGAATATTTTCTCATTTGTGCCTTTGGACTCACGATTATTGCGGGCGTTAGCGGTGAAAGTTTATTGAAAGGGATTATCTCTGGTTGTATCGGGCTATTTTTATCCTTTATCGGAATGGATTTAATGAGTGGCGACACAATGCGATTTACCTTTGATAATATCAATTTGTATAGTGGTTTTGATCTTGTTGTGGTGCTCATTGGTTTATTTGCTTTAATAGAAATTATCCACAAAAGTGTGAATCTGAAAAAACAGCAGGATTCCGATCAAGTTCAGAACTTACCTCTTGATAAAGGGCGTTTGGCGAAATCAGAATGGCTACGTTTGACTAAACCTATTTCAATTGGATCTTTAGCTGGGATTCTGGTAGGCATTATTCCCGGAACAGGCGCTTCTATCGCTTCTTTCCTCAGTTATGATTTCACCCGCAAAGTATCAAAAAAACCAAAAGAGTTTGGTCATGGATCAATTGAGGGGATTGCTGCTGCAGAATGTGCGAATAATGCCATTACAGGAACCACATTAATTCCCCTCTTAACCTTGGGCATACCGGGCGATGCTGCGGTGGCGCTAATGTTAGGTGCATTGATGATTAATGGCTTAACTCCGGGACCAAATCTTTTCACCACTCATAGCACAGCAGTCTATGCCATTATGATCGGTTTAATTTTTGTGAATATTTTTATGCTCATCCAAGGCAAATATTTGGTTAAACTGTTTGCGAAGGTGGTGCGTATTCCACAACAAATCCTCATTCCATCTATTGCAATCTTTTGTTTTGCCGGTGCTTATTCTTTAAAAGAAAGTATGTTTGATGTAGGAACAGCCATTGTCTTTGGTGTGATTTCTTACATTATGGATAAATTGGGCTTTTCTGCAGTACCGACCTTGTTAGGTTTAGTGCTAGGGGCGCTAACAGAGAAAAATCTACGTCGTTCTTTAATGATTTCTGACGGTGAATGGAGCATCTTCTTAGAACGTCCGTTTTCTTTAGCATTTTGTGTACTGATTTTATTAACCATTGTAAGTATTTTATATACCAATTATAAAAAAATACGTTAATTTTGAGCGAGCTTTAACAGCGAGGAGATAACATGAATAGACCGAATATTGTCTTTTATTTTACCGATCAACAACGTTGGGATACTGTGGGTGCTTATGGGCAACCACTGAATATTACCCCAACTTTAGATAAATTAGCGGAAGAGGGTGTTTTATTTGAAGAAGCCTTTTCATCACAACCCGTTTGTGGGCCTTGCCGCTCTATTTTCCAAAGTGGTTTATATCCAACAGAAACTGGCTGCTTCCGCAATAATGTGGCGTTACCGCTAAATATTAAAACAATCGCAGATTATTTTACGGAAAATGGCTATGACACTGCTTATATCGGCAAATGGCACTTGGCTAGCGACGGTGAGTTAGAATCAGAACCAACCATTGATTATACCGTTACCGCCATTCCACCTGAGCGTCGTGGAGGTTACAAAGGATTTTGGCGTGCCGCTGATGTACTTGAGTTTACTTCTCATGGTTATGATGGTTTTGTATTTGATGAAAATATGAATAAATGTGAGTTCAAAGGTTATCGAGTGGATCGTATTACTGATTATGCTTTGGAATATCTCGATCAATATCAAGGAGATAAACCATTCTTTATGACCATTTCTCATATTGAACCTCATCACCAAAATGATCGCAAACGTTATGAGGGACCTGACGGCTCAAAAATTCGTTTTAAAAATTATCAACTACCTCATGATTTAGCGGTGTTAAAAGGTAACGCCGATGCAATGTATCCAGATTATTTAGGCTGTTGTCGTAGCTTAGACGATAACTTAGCGCGCCTGATTGATAAATTGAAAGAAAAAGGCGTTTACGATAACACCATTATTGTTTTCGCTTCTGATCACGGTTCCCATTTTATGACTCGTAACCGAGATGCTAACTTAAATGGCTATGATGATTACAAACGCTCTTGCCATTCTTCTGCTTGTCATGTGCCATTGGTTATCGCCGGCGGTAAGTATGTGGGCGGTAAACGAATTAAAGAGCTTGTGAGTACCGCAAGTTTACCGAAAACCTTCCTTGCTATGGCAGGTATTGATGTAGGCGATAAAATGATTGGAGAAGATCTCTATAAAGTAGTGGAAAACCCAGATTCAGATCGCTTGAATGAAGTCTTTATTCAAATTAGTGAAAGTCGTGTTGGACGTGCAATTCGCACAGAAAAATATCTTTATGCAGTTACGGCACCACACAAAAACGGAGGAGAGCATTCAGGCAGTGATTTATATGTGGAGGATTTCTTATATGATTTAGAAAAAGATCCATTTGAGCTCAATAACATTGTTTCTGATCCTGCTTATGAAGAAGCAAGAGTATTATTACGTCAGAAACTAGGTGATCATATGGTGTTAGCTAAAGAAGAACGTCCACAAATCTTACCTGCTGGTTCACAGCTCTCTTAGTTCATTTTATTTTGTAATATGAGTTAGCATCTTTTTTTGTCGTAAATGACAGAAAGGATGCTAATTTGTTACACACATCACAGATTTTATTTTAATTTCCTCTATAATTTCTCGTTTCGATCCAATCAGTTTTAATTCAAGGAGTACTTTATGGATGGACAACTTCGTCAAGCGGCACTTGATTTTCATGAATTCCCAACCCCAGGAAAAATCGAGGTTACCCCTACAAAATCATTAGCAACACAACGTGATTTAGCCTTGGCTTATTCACCAGGGGTGGCGGTACCTTGCCTAGAAATTCAAAAAGATCCTGCAGCCTCTTATCGCTACACTTCGCGCGGTAATTTAGTTGCGGTGATTTCTAATGGCTCGGCGGTACTGGGCTTAGGGAATATTGGCGCTTTAGCAGGCAAACCTGTTATGGAAGGGAAAGGCGTTCTATTTAAGAAATTTGCTGGCGTAGATGTGTTTGATATTGAGATTGATGAAAAAGATCCAGATAAATTAGTGGATATTATCGCCTCTCTTGAACCGACTTTTGGCGGTGTTAACCTTGAAGACATCAAAGCACCCGAATGTTTTTATATTGAGCAGAAATTGCGTGAGCGCATGAAAATTCCTGTATTCCATGATGATCAACATGGCACGGCGATTATTAGCGCAGCCGCGGTATTAAATGGTTTACGCATTGTGAATAAAGAGATTAGCCAAGTGAAATTAGTGGCTTCTGGCGCCGGCGCTGCCTCTATCGCTTGTTTGAACTTGCTCGTGAGTTTAGGCTTGCCGCGTGAAAATATCGTGGTGTGCGATTCCAAAGGGGTGATTTTCCATGGCCGCGATGAACGTATGGACGACACCAAAAAATTATATGCTATCGACGACAACGGTAAGCGCACCCTTGCGGATGTAATTGATAATGCAGATATTTTCTTAGGCTGTTCAGCAGCGGGCACGTTAACTCAGGATATGGTGAAAACCATGGCGGTAAATCCGTTGATCCTTGCGTTAGCTAATCCTGAACCTGAAATTTTACCGCCGCTAGCAAAAGCTGTTCGCCCTGATGCCATTGTGTGTACTGGTCGTTCTGATTATCCAAATCAAGTGAACAATGTGCTTTGCTTCCCATTCATTTTCCGCGGTGCTTTAGATGTTAGCGCCACCACCATTAACGAAGAAATGAAAATGGCAGCGGTGTATGCCATTGCGGATCTTGCTTTAGCAGAACAAAGTGAAGTGGTTACCTCTGCTTATGGTGATGAAGAACTTTCCTTTGGACCTGATTATTTGATCCCGAGACCTTTTGATCCGCGTTTGATTGTGAAGATAGCGCCAGCGGTGGCGAAAGCGGCAATGGATTCAGGGGTGGCGACACGACCAATTGAAGATTTTGATGCTTATATTGAGAAGCTCACACAGTTTGTTTACAAAACCAATTTATTTATGAAACCTGTGTTTGCGCAAGCGAAGCAAGAGAAAAAACGCGTGTTGTTGACTGACGGTGAGGAATCTCGCGTGTTGCACGCAGTGCAGGAAATCACTTCACTCGGCATCGCACAACCGATTTTATTGGGTCGTCCAGCGGTGATTGGGCAAAAAATCAAGCAACTTGGATTGCAGATTAAAGCAGGTCAGGATTTTGAATTAATTGATATTGAGAACAATCCGTTCTACGAGGAATGTTGGACGTCCTATTACAATTCTCATCGTCGTAAAGGCATCACGCCTGCAGGCGCAAAACGCAAAATGTTGCATAATCCAACGGTGATTGGTTCTGTGTTACTTGAGTTGGGTAAAGCAGATGCGATGCTTTGTGGTTTAGTCGGACCTTATGCTGCTCATTTGGATAACATTAAATCCATTATTGGTGTGCGTAGCGGTGTCTCAACCCCTGCAACGGTAAACGGATTGGTGCTGCCGACTGGGAATTTATTTATCACAGATACTTTTGTGAACCAAAATCCAACGGCACAGCAATTGGCGGAAATTACCTTAATGGCATCCAATGAACTCCGTCGTTTTGGTATTGAACCGCAAGTGGCTTTAGTTTCACACTCGAATTACGGCACATTTGATGATCCAAGTGCGGTAAAAATGCGTGAAGTGCTAGATTTAGTGAAAGAAAAAGCGCCAACCTTGGTGATCGACGGTGAAATGCATTGCGATGTGGCGCTCAACGAAAGTTTGCGTAATACCATTATGCCAGAGAGCCCATTGAAAGGATCGGCGAATTTGTTAGTTATGCCAAATATGGAAGCGGCGCGTATTAGTTTGAACTTGCTACAAGGCACGGCGACGCCAGTCACTATTGGACCGATTTTAATGGGTATGAATAAGCCAGTGCATATTTTGACTTCGGCCTCTTCCGTGCGTCGAATTATCAATATGGTGGCGGTAGCGTCTGTACATATTGATTAGTTGTCTTTCTTATTATTCAGGGAGCTAAGCTCCCTGTTTTTGTTAAAAAAATGTAAGAAAGAATGATCTTAATCAAATTTCCTGTTAAAATTCGTTGGTTTTTTGACAAATCATTCTTTATTTCTACTCAACTTATTCTAAGAGGAAAATATTATGGCTTATACCCTACCTGAATTAGGTTATTCATACGATGCATTAGAGCCTCATTTTGATGCAATAACAATGGAAATTCACCACAGTAAACATCACCAAGCTTATGTGAACAATGCAAATGCTGCCTTAGCAGATTTACCTGAATTAGCAGAGGGCTGCCCTGGTCAATTATTAACAAAACTTGCTCAAGTGCCTGCGGATAAATTCACTGCATTGCGTAATAATGTAGGTGGACACTTAAATCACAGCCTTTTCTGGAAAAGCTTGAAAAAAGGCACGACTTTACAAGGTGCGTTAAAAGACGCCATCATTCGTGATTTCGGCTCTGTAGAAGCCTTCCAAGCAGAATTTGAAAAAGCTGCCGCAACACGTTTTGGCTCAGGTTGGGCGTGGTTAGTGCTACAAGAATGTGGCAAATTAGCGGTTGTATCTACTGCAAACCAAGATTCTCCAGTAATGGGTAAAGACATTGCAGGTTGTGAGGGCTATCCATTATTAGGTTTAGATGTTTGGGAACACGCTTATTACTTAAAATTCCAAAACCGTCGTCCAGATTACATTAAAGAATTCTGGAATGTTGTGAACTGGGATTTTGTAGCAGAACGTTTTGAGAACAAAGCAAGCCATTGTGGTTGCTCAAAATAATGCTTAGTTAAGAGCATTACTTTTTTATTAAGGCGCATATTGAAGAAATATGTGCCTTTTTTATGGCTATCATACAAGAAATGTGAATACCTTGTTCCTATTGGTTTTATGTTGTCAGTTGTTAAAATTCTTGTAAGAAAATCTTCGGTATGTCTGTCTAATTTAAGCATAGAACTAAATGATAAATGAGACGAAAAAATGCAGAAACTTACGGAAAATCAGGTTACGCCTGAAGAAATTTTTTACCAAAGACGCAAAATTATTCAAGAGTTAGGTGCCTTAGGGGCGATGTCTTTATTGCCTATCTCTTCACAAGCTGAAAGTCAAACAAACAGACAATTACACTTCGTGGCGCAGGAAAAAAACGAGTTGATTTTAACGCCAGAAAGCAAAGTAACAGGCTACAACAACTTTTATGAATTTGGCGTAGCAAAAGATTCGCCAGCGAAATATGCTTCTAGCCTCAAAACCGAGGGGTGGGCTTTGCAGGTTGAGGGAGAAGTGGACAAGCCAATGACCTTTGATATAGAGAGTCTTATTAAACGTTTACCATTAGAAGAGCGAATTTACCGTTTTCGTTGTGTGGAAGCTTGGTCAATGGTGATCCCTTGGATCGGTTTTGAATTGAATAAGTTATTAGCTTTAGTGCAGCCCAATAGTCGCGCGAAATATGTTGCCTTTGAAACCTTGTATAATCCAGAAATGATGCCGGGACAAAAAAATCCATTTTTTGGAGGTGGACTGGATTACCCTTATGTAGAAGGATTGACCATTGAAGAAGCGATGAATCCCTTGACTATTTTATCTGTGGGACTTTATGGCAAAACGCTACCGCCACAAAACGGTGCGCCAATTCGTTTAGTTGTACCTTGGAAGTATGGATTTAAAAATATTAAATCCATTGTGAAAATTAAATTAACGGAACAGCGCCCTTTGAATACATGGCAGGCGATAGCGCCTAATGAATATGGTTTTTACGCCAATGTTAATCCAAATGTGGCTCATCCTCGTTGGTCTCAAGCCAGTGAACGCGTAATTGGCGCTGGCGGCTTGTTTGATGTCAAACGTCAACCTACCTTAATGTTTAATGGTTATGGCGAACAGGTGGCACATTTGTATAAAGATTTAGATTTGAGGGTAAATTTCTAATGTTGAACATATACCGCCTATTTATTCATAGTCTTTGCGCTGCGCCTCTTATTTGGTTAGCTTGGGTGCTCAGCTCAGGAGATGCCAGTCAATTAGGCGCCGATCCCATAAAAGAACTGATTCATTTTTTAGGTTTTGGCGCCATAAGCATTCTTATCACCATGTTTATTTTAGGCATTGTGTTATTTCTTTTAAAACAACCGCAATTACAGATTTTACGTCGCCCTTTAGGTTTATGGAGTTGGATATATGTTTCTTTGCATATATGCACTTATTTAGTATTGGAACTCGGTTTGGAATTTTCACTGTTCTTTAATGAATTGCTACAACGAAACTATTTAATTATCGGCGTATTCTCTTTTTTCATTTTAAGTTTAATGGCATTGAGTTCATTGCCTAAGTTAAAACAAATAATGGGCAAATATTGGCATTATTTGCATAAGTTTGGTTATTTAGCTCTTCTCTTAGGTGCGATTCATTATTACTGGGCAGTAAAAAATATCACATTGGGTTCGGTGTTATATTTGAGCTTATCGATTTTTGTTATGGTGTGGGAGTTGAGAAGATTATTGCGATATAGAAAAGGTTAATGTTGATCTGTGCTTCGTAGATGGATTAAGCAGCCATTGAGAAGCAACAGATCAAAATCTTTAGTGCAAATTAGAATTCGTAATTCACACCAACATTATAAGAAAGACCTTTAAAGTTTGTCGGAGTTGCTACCGCCGCTTTCACGGCAAATTTTTCTGTTGCTCTAAAGCCAGCACCCACAGCAAGAGCTGTGGCTGATTTGTAACCACCTAATGCCGCTGTTACGTTCACTTTGCCTACATTGTAAGGTTGGAATAAGCCGTTAAGTGCCGCTTGTGCAGCCAAGCCGTTACGTGTTTCTTTGGTTAATTTGTCTAAACGAACACTATTTTCGTTCACTTGTTTTCTTACTGGTGCTAAATTTTGTGCAGTTGGGATAGATGCGTCAACTCGGTTAATTTCTTCAGCAATTGTAGCCAATTGGCCAGGGTTTTTATCTTTTTCTAGAATACCTTCGCGCTCTTCATTTCCATACAAATCAAAATAGATTTCATCTACGAAATCACGCAGACCACCAACTGTTCTTACTGGCTCACTGTTTGGCACTAGCTCGCCATACACCTCTGTATATAAATTTTTAAACGCAGTCAGCAAACCCCCATCGTTTTCTTCCCCAGTTCCAATAATTTCCTTAAGTTTTTTAAGTTCTTTAACAGTTGTTGAATCATCAACAGTTGTTGAATCATTCGCAAAACCTGTGCTTGATGCCATTGCGATTGCAAGAGCAAGCATTGTATTTTTTAATTTCATATAAAGTACCTTTTAATTGAGTAATAAATTAAGAACCGCCAAAATGGCGATGCATCATTATATATAGTTCAAAAAAAAAACAACTTTCGCTCATTGTTTAAACGAAAGTTGTTTTAAGAAAAAGTGATTCAATTAAAAGGACATCAATGAATTGAACGTATTTTAAATGCAGTATTAATTTTTCGTTATGCTGTTTGCTAGAAAATCACAAGACTTTTTAAACCTCGGAAAAATACCTAATCTCACCTGAAAATAATCTCTTTATGACTGCATCGCTAGACGTAGCATTTCTTCGGCGTTGGCTAATGCACTGTCGGTGATTTCGCTGCTGCCGAGTAGTCGGGCGATGGCTTGAGTGCGTTGTTGAGCTGAGAGCTGCGTCATTTGTGTTTCCGTTTTTCCTTCTATCACCTGTTTTTCAACGTTAAATTGTTGATGTCCGTGGCTTGCCACTTGAGGCAAATGGGTGACACAAATAACTTGGCAACCTTCGCCTAACTGACGTAACAACTTACCGACGACGCTCGCGGTGGCGCCACTGATCCCCACATCCACTTCATCAAAGATTAAGGTTGGAATGGCAGATTGATCAGAGGTTAACACTTGAATGGCTAAGGCGATGCGAGATAGTTCACCCCCTGAGGCAATTTTCGCTAAAGGCTGTGCGGTTTGCCCAAGATTACTTCTCAACATAAAGGCGACGTTATCCCAACCTTGTGCTGTGAGTTTATTTTCTTGAGGTTCAACAAAAATAGAAAATTCAGCATTTTCCATCGCTAATGTTTTAATGGATTGGGTAACAAGACTGGCAAGTTTGCTTGCACCCAGCATTCGACTTTGGTGTAGTGCATTTGCACTATTTAACACCTGCTCATAGGCTTGTTTTTCCTGAATAATTAATTGTTCTTCGCTTTCAGAAAAATCCGTTAGTTCACTTAATTCTTGCTTTAATTGTTTATGTAGTGCCACCAATTGTTCAGGCTGAACTTGATGTTTTCGTGCGAGTTGTAACGCCTGTGCCATACGTTGTTCGATTTCATTGAGTAACATGGGATCTTGTTCAATATCACAGGAAAGTTGTTGAATTTCACTCGCCGCTTCTTGCACCTGGATCAAGGCTTCTTGCAATAAATTCGCTACATTTTGATAACGTGGATCTAACTCACATAAATCATCAATATGTTTTGTGGTGCGGTATAACAGGCTGTCAATATTCACCGTTTCATTTTCGCTAAGTAATTGCAACGCCGCTTGGGAAAGTTGCGTCAGTTCTTCGCAATTAGACAAACGTTTTTGATCTTGTTCTAACTCTTCATATTCATTAGGGCGTAAATTAAATTCATCGAGTTCGTTTACTTGATATTGCAACAACTGTTTTTTCGCCTCGTTTTCAGCCAGCAATTGCTTATATTGTTGGAGCTTTTGTTGAATATGACGCCATTCTTGATAATGCTGACGCATTTGAGCAAGTAAATGTGAATGTGCACAATAATTATCCAATAGTTGCAGTTGGTAATCGCTTTTCAGTAATAATTGTGATGCGTGCTGACCATTAATATGCACAAGATGTTGCCCAAGTTCTTTTAATTGCGTCGCAGAAACTGGAATGCTGTTAATAAAGGCTTTAGAACGTCCGTCTTGATTAATTAAGCGGCGTAAAATACATTCCTGCGGATTGTCCATATCTTGCAATTCTTGCTGTCGCAACCACATTAACGCTGCACTATTTTCCGCTAAACTAAAGGTGGCACAAATATCTGCTCGTTCTTGACCAGCTCGCAACATACTACTTTCAGTGCGTTGCCCCAAGCAGACGCCTAAGGCATCAATAGCAATGGATTTTCCTGCGCCAGTTTCCCCTGTAATTACAGACATTCCTGCATTCAGTTCAATGTTAAGGGAGCGGACAATGGCAAAATTGTTAATAGTCAGTTGAACAAGCATATTAAACCTCTTAATTACTGTATATTTATCAGTTTATAACTGTTTTTATATACAGTAAAGTGTTTTGTGAAAGAATTTTGTTAAGAAATTTTTAAAAAAATGCTATTTTTATGTAAGAAATGATTTGTTTCATCGACTAATAAAAATAGCAAGTGATGAAATTGCTGAATTGATTTTTATAAGGAACATTTAATGAGTAACAAATGCTGTAATTCACAAGGAATTGGTGTCGCTATCGGATTAGTCGGCTTACGTTTATTCCTTGCTTGGGAATTCTTTGAAGCTGGTCTAAGTAAATGGAATGGCGAGAACTGGTTTGCTTCTATGCAAGACAGTTTTCCGTTTCCCTTTAATTTACTGCCAGCGGATTTGAACTGGATGCTAGCAATGGGAGCTGAATTACTTTTCCCTGTATTGTTAGTTTTAGGCTTATTTACACGTTTTAGTGCATTGGGCTTGGCTGTTGTAACCGCCGTTGCTTGGTATAGCGTACACGCAGGTTCTGGTTATAACGTGTGTAACAATGGATACAAAATGGCATTAATTTATTTAGTGGCGTTATTACCATTGATTACTCAAGGCGCAGGGAAGCTTTCATTAGATACGCTACTTCAGCGTATAAACCCAACCAAAAATTGGTTGAAATTTTTATAACCCCTTTCAAAAAATCGTTAAATTTTAGGAGAACAACATGAAGAAGTTATCAACTTTAACCGCATTAGCAGGCGCATTAACAATGGCAATGGCAGCACCAGTAAATGCTGAAACCAAATCCGCAGACAATCAAGCATGTGTAGCAGAAAATGGTAAATGTGTGAAAACCAAATCTGCAGAGGGCAAATGTGGTGAAGGTAAATGTGGCGCTCATGATCACAAAGCGAAAGCAGGTGAAGGCAAATGCGGCGAAGGTAAATGTGGCGCACATGATCACAAAGCGAAAGCAGGTGAAGGCAAATGCGGCGAAGGTAAATGTGGCGCACATGATCATAAAGCAACAAAAGCTGCAGAAGGCAAATGTGGCGAAGGTAAATGTGGTTCTAAATAATCACAACTTATTGCTGGTGTAATCATTACACCAGCCTTACTTTATTATGGAGTCAATACAATGTTGCAAGGTTCAGGTTTAGGCTATCGTCGAGATTTAGCCGATGATTTTTTAGCAGTACCAAATAATAGCGCCATCCAATTTATGGAAGTTGCCCCAGAAAACTGGATTAAAATGGGCGGTGTGGCACGCTATAAATTTGACAAGGCTGCCGAACGTTTTCCCCTTGCCGTGCATGGTTTATCCCTTTCTTTAGGTGGTCAAGCGCCACTTGATCTTAATTTGCTCAAAGAGATCAAAACATTAATGAAGCAATATAATGCCGTGTTTTTTTCTGAGCATTTAAGTTATTGCGAATGTGAGGGACATTTATATGATTTATTACCTATGCCTTTTACTGATGAGGCAGTAAAGCACGTGGCACAGCGTATTCGTGATGTGCAAGATTTTTTAGGACAGCAAATCTCTTTAGAAAACACCTCTTACTATTTGCATTCTCCCACCAGCACAATGAATGAAGTGGAGTTTCTAAACGCCATTGCACAAGAAGCAGACTGTGGCATTCATTTAGATGTGAACAATATTTATGTGAACGGCGTCAATCACGGATTGCTCGATCCTTATGTTTTCTTAGATACGGTTGATGTGAACCGTGTAAATTACATTCATATTGCAGGTCATGATGAAGATCATTCGGCGGCACAACCAGCGGTAGAAACCAATGATGAATCCTTTAACAAAGTCAAAGGAGAGTATCGCCATTTGCCTGAATTGCTCGTGGATACACACGGTGAAGCGGTAAAAGGTAGTGTTTGGGATTTATTGGAATATGCCTATCAGCGCTTACCACAAATTCCACCTACTTTATTAGAGCGTGATTTTAATTTTCCACCTTTTGCCGAGTTATATGCGGAAGTGGAACATATCGCACGCTTACAACAAAAACATCAAAAATTAGCGGGCGGAATTGCTCATGCAGCCTAAAGGGAAACCTACCTTAGCCCAAACCCAACGTGCTTTAGTAGAGGCGGTGCGTCAAGGCAATACGGATCCACTTAACGGCTACGCACCGAATCGCTTGGCGGTATATGCACGCTTAGTGCGTAATAACACCTTTGGCTTTGTGGATCGCTGTTTTGTGGAGGCGCAACGGCATATATCTCCTGAGCAATGGCTGCAAACCAAAGAATTATTTGTGCGTGAGGGAAAAGCTCATTCCCCTTATTTCCAAGACATTGCAGGGGAGTTTTTAACCTTTTGCCAAGCACGCAATTTATTTTCAGAAAACATATTGGCGTTAATGGATTTTGAAAACACCCAATTGTTAGCAGAGGTTTCTCAAGCCCAAGTGCCGAGCGAATTTGAATGGGATAGCGCCACCGTTATGCAATTTTCCGATGCTGCCTATTTAAAAAGTTATGAGGTAGATTTTCTCTCAACGGATTTCGCGGAATTCACGCTGGCGCCAACGCAAGTTTTAGTATGGCGCGACAGCGATTTTGATGTTAACTACCAAGCGCTGACCGAATTAGATTTTTGGTTGTTAAGTTATTTGCAAGAGCAAGCGAGCGCTTTAGATGAAGTGTTAACGGCGTTAAAAGAGGTGGTGGAAGACAGCACTCATCTTATTTCAATCCTAGAACAAATATGGCGCAAATGGATTAACGCGGAAGTAATTTATCCACAAACTAATTAGCATAATGGCACATTGATTTGTGCCATTATTTTTTTAACGTACGTTTTCCGCTCTTTCTCGAATCGTTTCTAAATCCTCATCCACTAACAATTTTCCATTATAGAAAACAGGGCGGAGTTGATTTTCTTCTATGCCTAATTCTTGTTTCGTCATGGTTTGCCATTTGCCATTAACCAAACATCATCACATCAAGCTCACCACTGCGTGCTTCAATATAATAAGAAATGTATTCGGTTTGTGGCGGATATTGCAGCCAATGGGAAACTTTGTAGCTATCGGCGTTAAGAATTAGATTGGTTAAGTTAGATGTGTACATATCAAATTCCTGATTTTTAGTTGAGCTGGATTGGTTTTTGATATATATACTTTACAATAAAGCAAGTTTTGATGCAGTTATTTTGTCATATGATATGTATTTTTGAGGTGAAACTGACGCCTTAGGCGCCAGCGTATTTACGAAAACCAACCTAACTTAGTACTTAACACATTGTAATAATTATAATTTTTAAGGTGTAATAATCTGAGTTTATGTTGGCTTTTTTGGATATGCACAATGTCGTTTGGTGAAAAGGGTAGCGCGATTTGGCTATCGCAACCCACCTCTAATTGAGCAGTGTTGTATTCTGCGAAGCGAATAGAAATTTTGCTGTCGGCATTAATCACAAGAGGACGAGAGGATAAGGTGTGAGGGAACATTGGCACCAAGGTTATGGCGTTCAAACTCGGCGTTAAAATAGGACCGCCAGCGGAAAGTGAATAGGCGGTAGAACCCGTTGGTGTGGAAATAATTAAGCCGTCGGAACGCTGTGAAAAGGCAAATTTATCATCAATATACACATGAAAATCGATCATATGGGCAATTTTCGCAGGGTGAATGACCGCTTCATTCACCGCGTTAGAGCAATGAATAATTTTGCCTTGTTGCTCCACGCAAACATCCAAAATAAAGCGTTCTTCTACAAAAAATTCGCCATGTTCTAAGCAGGCTTGCAATTGTGTATAGGCATTTTTCGGGTCAATATCCGTTAAAAATCCGAGATTACCGCGGTTGATGCCAATCACTGCAATATCATATTTTGCTAGCGTTCTTGCTTTACCCAGCATATTGCCGTCGCCACCAATCACAATGGCTAATTGCGCTTGTTGCCCAATTTCATCCACATTGGCTAAATATTGTTCGGGAAGTTGTAGCTGTTCGCCAATAGGGCGATCAACTAATACGTTGTAGTTTCTATCCTTTAACCATTGAAATAAATTTTTATGCATTTGTAAGGTAACATCATGGCGTGGTTTTCCCATTAAGCCTATGGTTTGAAAGGATTTTTTTAATTGTTGTGCATCGAGTTGTTGTGTTGTCATCGTCATTATTTATAAGTTGTTTCAAGATCACCTTGAATTCAAAAAATTAGCCGTTATATTACACCCATTCTTTTATTTGTCAGCAAGTATCTAGCGGAAATTGCCAGTGCTAGAGTTGCGTTATTTTTAAACGGGAGAAAATAATGTCAGAGAAAGACGTTTCAGAAAATGTACAAAAGGAGCAGGTTCAAGTTGATGAGCAAGTTGAGCATCAAGAGGCGCCAGCGAGAGAGGAAGCAAGCGCACAAGAAGGATTTGTTGATCCTTTAGAAGAAGCGATTTTGCGCGTGCAAGAACTGGAAGCGCAATTAGCAGATTGTGTAAAAAAAGAACAGGATATTTTATTGCGTACGCGCGCTGAAATTGACAATATGCGTCGCCGTGCGGAACAAGATGTAGAAAAAGCACACAAATTTGCCTTGGAAAAATTTTCCAAAGAAATTTTAAACACCATTGATAATTTGGAACGTGCGTTGGCAACAACGGCAAATGTAGAAGTTGAGGGGGTAAAAGCCTTATTTGACGGGGTTGAATTGACCTTAAAAGAATTGCTAGCAACGGTAGCGCGTTTTGGTATCGAGCCTGTGGGTGTTGTGGGTGATGTGTTTGATCCTGAGATTCACCAAGCCATTTCCATGCAACAAGTAGAAGGTTTTGAGAGCAATCAAATTACTAATGTGTTGCAGAAAGGTTATTTGTTGAATGGTCGCGTTGTACGCCCAGCAATGGTGATGGTTGCAGCTTAGTCTGCGTTCTTCTATCCTTTCGAAAGTTTTTTCCCTCCTCTCGCAAGCGGGCGAGGGGAAAATCTATTATATATAGATTACCGTTCCGTCGATAGCACTCTACATAGAGTGTGTTTCACAATTTGTTAGCATTACCGATATTAGAAATAGATGCTGTTGTTATTTCTTATTCTAAAAAGTTATATAACAACCGTAAAAAATCCCTTGTCTTATGTTTTAATTTCTCTTTAAATGCTCGCCTTCTTCATTTTTTTATTAAGGGAAAAATATGTTTATTTTCACTTTAGTGGTTTTTGCCCTATTGCTTGCTGTGCTTGCGGTGATTTTTAAGCGCACGCAAAAATTAGGTATGACGGTTTTTATCGGTTTATTTTTCGGTTTGGTTTTCGGAGCCTTATTACAAGGTTTTGTTGAGCCTGCTGTGGTAAAAGATAGCTTAGACTGGATCAATCTTGTGGGGAATGGTTATGTTCGTTTACTGCAAATGATTGTTATGCCGTTAGTTTTTGTATCTATTTTATCGGCGATTACTCGTTTAAATCAGGCGAGTGCTTTGGGGCGTATCAGCTTTAGTGTGATTGCTGTGTTATTGATTACCACGGCTATCGCCGCTACTATTGGTATCGCTATGGCTTATGTGTTTGATTTAACGGCGGAAGGTTTGGTTGCAGGGGAACGTGAGTTAGCAGCACAAACAAAAGTCTTAGGTCGTGCGGAGCAAGTGAATAATCTTTCTATTCCTGCGATGTTGCTCTCTTTTATTCCTAAAAATCCATTCTTAGAGTTAACAGGTGCAAATCCAACCTCAATTATTAGTACGGTGTTATTCTCTGCATTTTTGGGGGTAGCGGCCTTAAGCTTAGGGAAAGAAGATAAAGCTTTGGGTGAACGTATCGCGCAAGGCGTGGAAACCTTAAATAAATTGATTATGCGTTTGGTTCGCTTGGTAATTCGTTTAACACCTTATGGCGTATTCGCATTGATGATCAAAATGGCAAACACTTCAAAATGGGCGGATATTGTAAATTTAGGCTCATTTATTGTCGCTTCTTATTTAGCCATTTTCTTGATGTTTGTGGTACATGGCATTTTGTTGGCGGTGTTTAAAATCAATCCAGTAGATTATTTCAAAAAAGTGATGCCAACCTTGAGCTTTGCGTTTACCTCTCGTTCAAGTGCGGCGACTTTACCGCTTAATATTGAAACTCAAACGCAAAAATTAGGAAATAATAATGTGATTGCTAACTTTGCGGCTACTTTTGGTGCAACTATCGGTCAAAATGGCTGTGCGGGTATTTACCCTGCAATGTTGGCGGTAATGGTAGCTCCAACTGTGGGCATTGATCCATTTAGTCTTGGTTATTTAACGACGTTGGTGTTAGTGGTAGCGATTTCTTCTTTAGGTATCGCAGGTGTGGGCGGTGGTGCAACTTTTGCTGCTATCGTGGTGCTTTCAACTTTAAATCTTCCATTAGCTTTAGTGGGATTATTAATCTCTATTGAGCCTTTAATTGATATGGGTCGTACGGCGTTAAATGTGAATGGTTCCATGGTTGCAGGAACGTTAACGAGTAAGTTTTTAGGTAAGAATAATCATTAATAAACCATTGAATCTAAATAGATTAATTTAATTTCAAAGGCTAAGTTCTTTCATGGCTTAGCTTTTTTATTTGTTCGTTATTGTGAAGCTGAATAACTGAGGTTTACTGTTAAGAATTGAATGATATGTTTTTGGGGAAGAATAAATGGAATTAACCATAAAAAATCTGCACTTTAATTTGTTAGTTGATAACTTCAACTTTTAGAGTGCAGATCTTTTATTGTTTCTTTTAATCGTTGCTAATTATTTGCTATAACGTTTGAAGATTAATGCTGCGTTTGTACCGCCGAAGCCAAAGCTATTAGACATCACGGTGTTTAATCCTGCGTTTTCCACAGTTTGAGTGACAATATTACAACCCTGCGCTTGTTCATCTAAGGTATCAATATTGATACTTGGGGCAATAAAGTCATTTTCTAACATCAATAATGTATAAATTGCTTCGTGAGCACCCGCTGCACCGAGGGAATGTCCAGTCATTGATTTTGTTGAAGAAATGGCTGGCATTTTGTCGCCGAAGACGTTTTTAATTGCCCCTAATTCTTTCACGTCGCCCACTGGCGTAGAAGTGCCGTGAACATTGATGTAATCAATTTTGCTATCTACCGTCGCTAGGGCTTGTTTCATACAACGCTCTGCACCTTCGCCGCTTGGTGCAACCATATCGTAGCCGTCAGAGGTTGCTCCATAGCCTACGATTTCCGCATAAATTTTTGCACCACGAGCAAGGGCGTGTTCCAGTTCTTCTACAACTACGACAGCACCGCCGCCAGAAATAACGAAGCCATCACGATTGGCGTCGTAAGCACGAGAGGCTTTGCTTGGTGTGTCGTTGTATTTGGTGGACACTGCTCCCATTGCGTCAAATTCTGCGGCACATTCCCAAGATAATTCTTCTGCACCACCTGCAAATACGATGTCTTGTTTGCCCAATTGAATGAGTTCTAAGGCGTGTCCAATGCAGTGGGCGGAAGTGGCACAAGCGGAGCTAATGCTGTAGTTTACGCCACGAATTTTGTACGGCGTCGCCAAGCACGCAGAGACGCTAGACGCCATAGTTTTGGTTACGGCGTAAGGTCCGATAGCTTTCACGCCACGAGGTCCACGGGCGGCGTCGCAAGCCACCATTTGGCTGTGTCCTGAGCCAGTGCCTGCGCCAATCACTAAGCCTGTACGATCATTGGATACTTGTTCTTCACTTAAACCAGAATCTTCAATAGCTTCTTTCATTGAAAGATAAGCGTATGCCGCTGCATCACCCATAAAACGAAACACTTTGCGATCGATAAGTTCGCTTGGATTTAATTTTACCGTTCCTGCAATTTGGCTACGCATACCGATTTCTGCGAACTCTGGAACAAATTCAATACCTGATTTCCCTGCTTTTAATGAAGCTAATACTTCATCTTTATTGTTACCAATACTTGAAATGATACCAAACCCTGTAATCACCGCTCTTTTCATTATGAGTGTCCTTTTTAGTGTGAAAAATTTGTGCGCTAAAATAGCGTTCAACTCGCTATTATTCAAGCTAAAATTTGATCATTCGACCAGTAAAATGAATTTCGTTATTATATTACGATTTGATAATTAAAGGAATGCAAAGCCATGTTGAAGGTTGAACAAGGGGAAATTTATTTTAACCAAGAAAATACGCCAGTTTCCGCACAATTTGATGATGTTTATTTTTCCAATCAAGACGGTCTGAATGAAAGCCGTTATGTCTTTCAACAAGGAAATCAATTGTGGGAGCGTTGGCAAACTTTCCAAGAACAACATTTTGTGATTGCGGAAACAGGTTTTGGCACAGGGCTCAATTTTTTCGCCGTAACCCATTTATTTCGCCAATTTCGCCAACAAAATCCGCATTCGCCCTTAAAACAGCTGTTTTTTATCTCTTTTGAAAAATATCCTTTAAGCAAAAATGCCTTAATGCAAGCACATCAGGCGTATCCCGAATTTGCTTCTTTAGCTCAACAACTGCAAGCACAATGGTTAGAGCCGATTAAAGGCTGCTATCGTTTTCATTTTGGGGAAACCTATTTAGATCTTTGGTTTGGCGATTTGGCGGAGAACTTGCCACAGTTAGGCGATTATTACTGTGACAAAATTGATGCTTGGTTTTTAGACGGTTTTTCGCCAAGTAAAAATCCACAAATGTGGACAGCGTTTTTGTATCAGCAAATGTATCGTTACACAAAAACTGAGGGAACTTTTGCTACTTTTACCGCGGCCAGTGCAGTGCGAAATGGCTTAAGTGAAGCGGGATTTCAAGTGTCAAAACGTAAAGGCTACGGCAAAAAACGCGAATGTTTGCATGGCGTAAAATTACATTCTATGCCGTCCCAATTACATCAGCCTTATTATTTGCCACAAGCTGCACAATTTGAAAATAGCGCAGATGTGGCTATCGTCGGTGGTGGCATTGCTTCGTTATTTACCGCCTTTTCTTTATTGGAACGGGGAGCGAAAGTAACTTTATATTGTGAAGACGAGGCGCTAGCACAAAACGCCTCAGGCAACAAACAAGGCGCCTTTTATCCCCAATTAAGCGATGATGATTTACGCCATATTCGTTTTTACATTCACGCCTTTGCCTATGGACAACAGCGCCTTACGCAATGTATTCAAGAAAAAATTGAGTTTGAGCATAATGTTTGTGGTGTCGCGCTTTGTGCTTACAATGAAAAGGTGGCCAAAAAATTAGCTAAAATTGAAAGTCTTCAATTGCCAGAAAGTGTTTACCAACCTTTATCCGCTCAGGCGCTAAGTCAAAAAGTGGGGCTGCCCTTAGACTGCGATGGGGGATTTATTCCTTATGGTGGCTGGTTAGCGCCGCAGCAATTTGTGCAAAATACCTTTGCTTATTTACAGAAAAAAGGGCTGATCATTAAAACAAATCAGCAAATTGTGGCATTAACACAGCAAGAACAAGTTTGGCAGCTTTGTAATAAGCAAGGTGAGGAATTTATTCATCACATCGTAGTGCTTGCTAATGGACATAAACTCAAAGAATTTCCACAAACAGAAAAGTTACCTTTATATGCAGTTCGTGGACAAGTGAGCGAAATTCCCACCTCAGAACAACTACAACAACTTAAAGCTGTGCTTTGTTATGATGGTTATTTAACGCCTGTGGCAGCGAGCCAAACTCATTGCATCGGCGCTAGCCATATTCGAGATAATCAGGGGCGTGCTTTTAGCCTGCAAGAGCAGTTAGAAAATCAACAAAAAATCCAACAAAATCTTGCCATGGATTGGACACAACAAGTGGATACTTCAGGAAATCGCGCCAGAGTCGGCGTGCGTTGTTCGGTGCGAGACCGTATTCCTATTTTGGGGAACATACCAAACTTTAGCCAACAAAGTATTGATTATAAAAATCTTTATAATTTATGTCGTCGTAAACAGGCGATAGCGCCTGCGGCGGTCTTTGATAATTTATTTTTAATTGCTGCCCTTGGTTCGAGAGGATTAACCTCTGCTCCCTTGTTAGGTGAAATCTTGGCATCTTTGATTTACAACCAACCACTTCCTATGAGTGAGGATATTATGCAAGCCCTCAATCCAAATCGTAGTTGGTTGCGTAAATTATTGAAGGGAACGCCTGTGGAATAACAGGCGTAAAGTAAGGTTACAATTGCTCCAACATTCCAACAACTAACTCAGAGGACTGTTTGGCGGCGAGTGGTAAAAATTCTTCAAAAGACATACTCGCTTCGCCATCTCCAGCATCGGATATTGCGCGAACTACCACAAATGGCACATTAAACATATGACAAACTTGCGCAATTGCGGTAGCTTCCATTTCTACAGCGATCACATTTGGGAAATCTTTTTTGATTTGTTCTAAGGTTGTACCGCCGTGCACAAAACTATCTCCTGAACAAATAAGTCCTTTTCTTACATTGTGTTTTTGCTCAATCGCTATTTTTTCTGCAAGCTTAACTAATTTATCATCAGATATAAAAGCGGGTGGGCAGGCAGGCAGTTGACCTTTGGCGTAGCCAAAAGCGGTAACATCGGCATCGTGATAACGGGTTTCGGTGGAAATTACAATATCGCCCATTTTTAAATCCTCGCTGACGCCACCTGCGGATCCTGTGTTGATCACCAAGTCAGGTCGGCAATGTTGCAACAAGGCGGTGGTGCCCATTGCTGCAGCTACTTTACCAATGCCTGATTGCAATAGCG
This sequence comes from [Haemophilus] felis, assembly GCA_002015125.1. GTDB lineage: Bacteria > Pseudomonadota > Gammaproteobacteria > Enterobacterales > Pasteurellaceae > Pasteurella > Pasteurella felis. Next base: position 31,056 of record MUYB01000035.1, on the reverse strand, counting down.
CTACCGATTTGCCGGCGATGACGCCTTCATAAATGATGCAATTTGCAATATGAGTGATGGATTTTTGTTGCATTAATTCCACTAAAATTTCCATTTCTTGCGCCATAGCGCCCACAATACCAATTTTCATGTTGTTTTCCTTTTCGGGTTAATTGAGTGGTTCAATATGTTCAACTAAGAGCTGAACGGAACGATTGCCACGAAATTCGTTGATGTCTAATTTATAGGCTAATTTGGCGGTTTTAATCGACAAATCTGGATATAGCGCAGTGTCGATATTAAAAGCGATAGCATCTAACAGTGGTCCGCCGTTGGTTGGTTCGAGCAACATTTTTAAATGGCGTTCGCCCACCAAGCGCTGTTGTAGCAACTTAAATTCACCGTCAAAACTTGGTTCAGGAAAAGCCTGTCCCCAAGGACCAGCTTGCTTTAATCGCTCTGCGGTGTCTAGGTTGAGTTGGGCAGCGTCGAGCTCGCCGTCGGTCCACACAATGCCTTGCAATCGATCTTGATCCAAAAATTCGCTCACAATTTGATTAAAGGCTTGTTGAAACTCCGGTAATTTTGCTTCGTAAATACTTAATCCTGCCGCCATAGCATGTCCACCAAATTTGAGGATTAAGTTAGGATACAAGGTGTGAAGGCGTTCTAAAGCATCGCGTAAATGTAAGCCCTCAATGGAACGGGCAGATCCTTTTAAAATGCCTACCTGATCCTGTGCGAAAGCGATAGTCGGGCGATGAAATTGATCCTTAATGCGAGCGGCTAAAATGCCCAGCACACCTTGATGCCAATCCGCTTGGTATAACACAATGCCCATGGGGACTTGCTGTTTTAGCGCGCTGAGGTTGCGACAAATTTGTAGCGCTTCTAATTTCATCCCTTGTTCAATTTCTTTGCGAGATTCGTTCAATTCATCCAGTTCTAACGCCAGTGTTCGTGCTTGTTGCATATCTTCTGCCAGCAATAATTCCACGCCAATAGACATATTATCTAAACGCCCTGCCGCATTGAGGCGAGGGGCGATAGCAAAACCTAAATCAGAAGCAGAAAGCTGCTGAATATCGCGATTGGCTACTTCAACTAAAGCGCGAATGCCTGCGCGACAACGTTGCGCACGAATGCGTTGTAAACCTTGATAAGCCAAAATGCGGTTGTTTTGATCTAAAGGCACCACATCGGCGATAGTGCCGAGTGCCACCAAGTCTAGCAACTCTGTGAAATTCGGTTGTGTTTCGGCGTTGAAAATGCCTTGTTCACGAAATTTGGCTCGCAACGCCAACATCACATAAAAAGCGACGCCCACACCTGCCAAGGATTTTGATGGAAAAGCGCATTGCGATAAATTTGGGTTCACAATGGCGTCGGCGTTAGGCAGTGTTTCCGCAGGCAGATGGTGATCGGTGATCAACACTTTCACGCCCTGTGATTTCAAAAAAGCGACGCCGTCAAAAGAAGAAACGCCGTTATCCACGGTCATTAGCAGCTGCACATTTTTTTTCAGTGCTAATTTTGCCACTTCTACACTCAGCCCGTAGCCTTGCTCAAAGCGATTGGGAATTAAAAATTCTACCTGATGAAAACCCAGTTGTCGCAACGCACAAACGCAAAGGGCGGTGCTGGTTGCACCGTCGGCGTCAAAATCACCCACGATGACAATCTGTTGTTGCTGTAAATATGCCGTAAATAGCAGTTCAACCGCGCGGTCAATGCCTGCTAATTGGGCAGGGTTCAGCAAGGCTTTTAAGCTGCGATCCAGTTGTTCAGGATGCTGAATATGACGGCTGCGATATAGGCGATCTAGCAAGAGATCATCACATACCGTATTCCCCGTTGGCACGGCGCGGCGTTGGATTAATTTGTTCATTGTGTAGATAACAAGTAAATGGCGCCACCCATAGGGCGCCGTTGGCTATGAGGCGAAATTAGTTGTTTTTTTCAAGGGCGTTGAGCAATGCCGCTGGTGGTAGATAGCCACCAATAACCTCGCCTTTATCTGTGATAATCGTTGGCGTACCTTGTACCCCAAATTGCAGCCCTAATTGATAATGTTTTTTCACGATATCAGGTTGTTTCAATTGTTTTGGCAAGCGTCCTTTTTCCGCTTCATTTAAGGCATAAACTTTATCTGGTGCGGTGAAAATGGCTTCCATTTGTTGCGCTGTTTTATTCATGCCGCCACGTGGGAAAGCTAAATAGCGAACGGTGATGCCTAAGTCGTTATAGGCTTGAATTTGCTCGTGCAATTTATGGCAATAGTGGCAGGTAATATCAAAAAAGACGGTAACCACGTGTTTTTCATTTTTGGCAGGGTAAATGATCATTTCATTTTGGTAACTGTTTAATTTTTCTAATAAAACCGCACTGGATAAATCACGCACGCCTTTATTTGTAATTTCGTACAATTTCCCTTCTAGTAAATATTTTCCATCTTCTGAAATGTAAAATATACCTTGATTGGTGGTTGCCATTTTGAGTCCAGCTAAAGGGGATGGGCTAATGTTAATGTCGGATAAACCTAATTTGCTTAAATTGTCTGTGAGTAAGGTTGTGTTGGCGAATGCGAATGAGGTGCTTGCTAAAAATAGGCTGCCTAAAATTGATTTTTTCATTTTTAATCTCTTATTTTGGGGTGAAAAATTGAATGGCGGCAATTATAAAGGCATTCTTCGTTTGTGCAAGTGAGGATACGCATAAGTTCTACCAACGGCACATAAAATAGCGTATAATCTTGCCCCTATTTTTGTCGGCAAAATGTCTTTTTTATTTTTATCTATGTTTGAAATTAATCCAGTAAAAAACAAAATCACCGATTTAACGGAACGCACTCAGGTGCTTCGGGGGTATCTTTGACTTCGATACCAAAGTAGAACGTTTGGAAGAAGTGAATGCGGAATTAGAGCAACCTGATGTGTGGAATGAGCCAGAAAAAGCGCAAGCCTTAGGCAAAGAGCGCGTGGCATTGGAAGCGGTGGTGAACACTATTCAGTCTTTGACGCAAGGATTGGACGACGTTGAAGGATTACTTGAACTTGCTCTTGAGGCAGAAGATGAAGCGACCTTTAACGAAGCCGTTGCGGAACTTGATGATTTAGAGCAACAACTCGCAACATTAGAATTCCGTCGAATGTTTAGCGGACCGCACGACGTCGCCGATTGCTATGTAGATTTGCAGGCAGGATCGGGCGGTACGGAAGCACAAGATTGGACAGAAATGCTGTTGCGGATGTATTTACGTTGGGCTGAAAGCAAAGGCTTTAAAACGGAATTAATGGAAGTATCCGACGGTGATGTGGCGGGCATTAAATCGGCGACGATTAAAGTCTCAGGTGAATATGCCTTTGGTTGGTTGCGTACAGAAACAGGCATTCATCGTTTAGTGCGTAAAAGTCCTTTTGATTCTAATAATCGTCGTCACACTTCTTTTAGCGCCGCCTTTGTGTATCCCGAAATTGATGATGATATTGATATTGAAATCAATCCAGCGGATTTGCGCATTGATGTGTATCGTGCTTCTGGCGCTGGCGGTCAGCATGTGAATAAGACAGAAAGTGCGGTGCGAATTACGCACATACCTAGCGGAATCGTGGTGCAATGCCAAAACGACCGTTCTCAACATAAAAACAAAGATCAATGTATGAAACAGTTGAAAGCGAAGTTGTATGAAATGGAATTGCAAAAGAAAAATGCGGATAAGCAAGCTTTAGAAGATACCAAGTCTGATATTGGCTGGGGCAGTCAAATTCGCTCTTATGTGTTGGACGATTCTCGCATCAAAGACTTGCGAACAGGTGTGGAAAATCGCAACACTCAAGCGGTTTTAGACGGTGATTTAGATCGTTTTATTGAAGCAAGCTTAAAGGCTGGTTTGTAATAAATTGAGAAAGTTTTATGGCTCAGTGCCTAGTAGAATTTATTTAAATTAAAGGAAATAAAAATGTCAGAACAAATTCAAGAATTAGATCTTAACGGTGAAATGTTAGTGCGTCGCGAAAAATTAGCAGCATTACGCGCAAAAGGTAATCCGTTCCCTAACACTTTTCGTCGTGATGCGTTAGCGCAAGATTTGCATACTCAATACGATGAAGTAGAGGGCGAAGCATTAAAAGAACAACATATTGAAGTTAAAGTGGCTGGACGTATTATGACTCGTCGTGTAATGGGGAAAGCCACTTTTATCACTTTGCAAGATATGTCTGGTCGAATTCAGCTTTATGTAGCGCGCGATAATTTACCAGAAGGTGTTTATGCCGATGATGTAGGCAACTGGGATTTAGGCGATATTGTGGGCGTGCAAGGTAGCTTGTTTAAAACCAAAACCAATGAATTAACAGTTAAAGTACATAGCGTTGAATTATTAACCAAAGCGCTACGTCCACTGCCTGATAAATTCCACGGTTTAAGTGATCAAGAAACTCGCTATCGTCAACGCTATCTCGATTTAATTTCTAATGAACAATCACGTCGTACCTTTGTGATTCGTTCAAAAGTGATTGCAGGTATTCGCGACTATTTCATTTCCAAAGGATTTATGGAAGTAGAAACTCCAATGTTGCAAATCATTCCAGGCGGTGCGGCGGCACGTCCTTTTGTTACCCACCACAACGCTTTAGATGTGGATATGTATTTGCGTATCGCCCCTGAACTTTACTTGAAACGTTTAGTGGTGGGCGGTTTTGAGCGTGTGTTTGAATTAAACCGTAACTTCCGTAACGAGGGTGTGTCTGTGCGTCATAATCCTGAATTTACCATGCTTGAGTACTACCAAGCCTATGCGGATTATCACGATTTAATGGACAACACCGAAGAATTATTACGTAAATTAGCCTTGGATATTTTAGGCACAACCATCGTGCCTTACGGTGAATATGAATTTGATTTCGGCAAACCATTTGAACGCATCACTATGCACGATGCCGTGCTAAAATACGGTGCTGACAAAGGCATTGTGAAAGCGGATTTATATGATTTTGATCGTGCCGTCGCCGTGGCAAAAAAATTAGGCATTGAAGTTCAAAAATCTTGGGGCTTAGGTAGCCTTGTTAACGTGATTTTTGAAGAAGTGGCGGAACATCATTTAATTCAACCAACCTTTTTAATGGCACATCCAGCGGAAATTTCACCATTGGCTCGTCGTAATGATGAAAATCCAGAAGTGACCGATCGTTTTGAATTATTTATTGGTGGACGTGAAATTGGTAACGGTTTCTCTGAATTAAACGATGCGGAAGACCAAAACGAACGCTTTGATGCGCAAGTCGCCGCCAAAGAAGCAGGAGATGATGAAGCTATGTTCAAAGATGAAGACTTTGTCACCGCACTTGAACACGGTTTACCGCCGACAGCAGGGGAGGGCTTAGGCATTGACCGCTTGGCGATGTTATTTGCGAACGCCGCTTCAATCCGCGATGTCATTCTGTTCCCAGCGATGAAACAGAAATAAGTACAGATTTTAATCAATTTAACAACAACTATTAGGAAAAAAAACTATGTCCATTTTTCAACAAACACCAGCAAATCGTCGTCGTTATGGCGTCGCTGTTTTTGTCGGGTTTATTTTTAAACATAGGCAATATAAAAAATGACAAGCATCGCAATCATTCCAGCACGTGCTGGTTCAAAAGGCATTCCTGATAAAAATTTACGCAAAGTAGGCGGACATTCTTTAATTGGGCGTGCCATTTTAGCAGCACAAAATGCAGTAGTGTTCGATCAAATTGTGGTAACGTCTGACGGTGATAATATTTTGGCGGAAGCGAAAAAATACGGTGCTATCGCCGTTAAAAGACCTGCAGAGTTAGCTCAAGATAATTCTAGAACCATCGATGCAATTTTACACGTGTTAGAAACCTTAAATATTCGCTCAGGCAGTTGCACATTATTACAGGCTACGAGTCCATTGCGCGATCATTTAGATATTAAAAATGCGATGGATATGTTTAAGAACGGTGGCGCCACCTCAGTGGTTTCCGCTTGCGAATGTGATCATCATCCTTATAAATCCTTTGGTTTGGATGAAAATGGCAATGTCTTGCCTGTACGAGAAATCTGCGATTTTGAAGCTGCGCGTCAAACCTTACCGAAAATGTATCGAGCCAATGGCGCTATTTATATCAATGACATAGAAAGCTTATTGCGTGAAAAATATTTCTTTATCCCACCACTAAAATTCTATCTAATGCCAACCTATCGCTCCGTGGACATCGACGTGAAGCAAGATTTGGAGCTGGCGGAGTTATTAATTAATCGATAATGAGGAAAATTTATGGAAACATTAAATCAACCGTTAAAAGATTCATACAACGAATTTCCTTATAAATCTCAAGGATTTGCACACACACAGCCAGGCAGACTGCAAGCCTTGGCGAGAATGAAAGGCTTAACGCCACCAGCGTTGGAGAATGCGAGAGTATTGGAAATTGGCTGCTCTTATGGCGGCAACATCATTCCCTTTGCCTTGCGTTACCCGAATGCCAAAGTCGTGGGCGTGGATTTATCCGAACATCAAATTGATGTGGGCAAACAAATTTTAAAGGAATTAGAAATTGACAATATTGAGCTTATCCAAGGGGATATTTGCCAAGTCAGTTTTGACACCGAATTTGATTACATCATTTGCCACGGCGTGTTTAGCTGGGTGCCTGAAAACGTGCAAGAGGGTATTTTGCAAGCTGTCAGCAAATATCTTTCCCCGAACGGTGTTGCCTTCATTAGTTATAACACCTATCCAGGTTGGAAAATCAAAGAAATTGCGAAAGATTTGATGATCTTTGGCTCCAAAGCGTCGGCAGCACCTGCAGAACGTGTATCGCAAAGTTTCAATATGTTGAAATTTGTGAACAACTACTTGAACGGACGCCACCATCAGCTCGCCAAACCCTTGTCTCATTTGTTTAATCACATTATGGAGCAAGCACCGTATTACATTACACACGAATATTTTGAAACCTACAACAAACCGATGTACTTCCTTGATTTTGTGGAAAAGGTGGAAGAATTTGGTTTGTCTTATTTAACCGACTCTCGCTCCCCTATCGTGCCGCATTATTTGTACTTTAAAAACGACGAATGGGAACAGCTTTGCCAAGGTTGTGAAGGCAAAGTGGAATTTGTGGAACAATTTGTGGATTTCCTGCTCAACAAAGAATTTCGTAACAGCGTCATCACACGCCGTGAAAACCTTGTGGCAAATAATGTCAGCAACCACATTGAGGTTTACAACAAATGTTTTAACTTTGAAGAAATTCATTTTATGGTTTACCCAATCGAATACGTGGAAGCCACGGACGATGAAATGGCACACTGGGCGGTGGAAAGCGACAAAATTCAAATTTCCGCAAACAAACATTCCAACTTGCTGTTCAATTATTTGAAAGAAAGAGAATATCAAACAGTGAATGTGGGCGATGTGTTGAGAGATTTGAAAAATCACCCTGATTTTGACGAAGGCGACGCCACCAACCTGCTCTTTATGCTGATTCACAACGCCTCCACCTACATCGGCTTGCACCCAATTTCAAGAAGCCAGTCCGTAACGGATAAACCGTTTATGTTGACGAAGATCCGCAAATTGATCGAGATTATTCAGCAAAATCCAAATCTCCTTTCGCTGTCGGATATTTATACCCGAATTATTGAATTTGATTACTTTGCGTATTACCTCAGCCAACACCTCGACGGCACCAACAATCTGCAAGATTTAATGGCAATCATCAACAAAGCCGTTGAAGACAAAAAAATTCAATTCTACGAAGACGGACAGCCTATCGGCAGAGACGTTATCGACGATAAACGTGTTGAAGAATACATCAACAATTGCCTGAAAAACTTCCACTACTTAGGCTTTTTATGTGAAAAAAATACCGCCGATCTCACCGCTAGTGTCGAGGTGAAAGAGGGGGAGAGGTCTGATGCTGTAACCGAAAACACAGCAAAAGCGACGGCGTCCCAACAATCAAAAGCCAAGAAAGCAAAAGCCAAGAAAGCAAAAGGGAAGTAGGTGGGTGAAAGATGAATAATCTTGCCTTGGAGCAGTTGCTCAATCAAACCTTAAACGCCACCGCTATCGCCGATTACGCCCCTAACGGCTTGCAAGTGGAAGGGAAGGCGACGGTGCAAAAAATCATCACAGGCGTTACCGCCAGTCAGGCACTCATTGATTACGCCGTTAGCCAGCACGCCGACGCTATTTTGGTGCATCACGGTTATTTTTGGAAAAGTGAAAATCCTTGCATTCGTGGAATGAAGGGCAAACGCATTAAAACCTTGTTGCTGAACGACATTAATTTGTACGGCTATCATTTGCCTTTGGATGTTCACCCCAAATTGGGGAACAACGCACAACTAGCGGCGTTGCTAGGCATTGAAAATTTACAGCCTTTGAGTGATGAAAAAATGAGCATTCCTGTTTACGGCGAATTAAGAACGCCGCTCACTGGCGAAGAATTAGCTCATCGCATCACGCAACTGTTAGGGCGGACGCCGTTGGTGTGTAGCGACAACGTATCGCCGTTAATTCGCACCGTCGGCATCTGCACGGGCGGTGGACAAGGCTACATTGATTTAGCCGCCGCCAAAGGCATTGATGCTTTCATTACAGGCGAAGTGTCTGAGCAAACCATTCATTCTGCAAGAGAGCAGGGGATTCACTTTTTCGCTTGCGGTCATCACGCCACAGAACGCTATGGCGTTAAAGCCTTGGGTGAATGGCTGGCAGCGGAATATGGGTTTGAAGTGAAATTTAAAGATATTGATAATCCAGCTTAATGGCTGCTTCGCTTTGTATTTGTGCTGCTTTCACTTATACTAAGCGGAATTTTTAACACAGAAAAAAAGGAAAGCTTATGGGTTTCTTAACGAATAAACGCATTTTAATCGCAGGCGTAGCGAGCAATCGCTCAATTGCATACGGTATCGCACAAGCAATGAAACGTGAGGGTGCAGAATTAGCCTTCACTTATCAAAACGACAAACTAAAAGGGCGAGTGGAGGAGTTTGCTAAAGAATTAGGTTCTGACATTGTGATTCCTTGCGACGTTGGTACCGATGAAAGCATTGAAAATTGCTTTGCAGAACTTGCCAAACACTGGGAAAAATTCGATGGCTTTGTGCATTCCATTGCTTTTGCACCTGGCGATCAACTTGATGGCGACTATGTGGACGCCGTCAATCGTGAAGGTTTCCGCATTGCACATGATGTGAGTTCATACAGTTTTGTGGCAATGGCAAAAGCTGCTCGTGCGATGTTAAATCCAAATTCCGCCTTGTTAACCTTATCTTATCTTGGTGCGGAACGTGCAATTCCAAATTATAACGTAATGGGTTTAGCAAAAGCGTCTTTGGAAGCCAACACTCGTTTTATGGCGGCGGCGTTAGGTAAAGAAGGTATTCGTGTGAACGCAATTTCTGCTGGACCAATTCGCACTTTGGCTGCTTCAGGTATCAAAAACTTCAAAAAAATGTTAGCTAATTTTGAGCAAACGGCACCTTTACGCCGTACCGTAACCATTGAAGATGTGGGCAATTCTGCTGCATTTTTATGTTCTGATTTAAGTGCTGGTATAACTGGTGAAGTATTACATGTTGATGCTGGTTTCAGTATTGTCGCAATGGGCGAACTTGAATAAGTTTTGTTTTCGTATAAAAGCGGACGTTAGTCCGCTTTTTAATTTCTAATGGATATTTTTTAATGTTTCAAAACAACCCCCTTCTTTCACAACTCAAACAACAAATTCGTGATAGTAAACAGCAAGTTGAAGGTATAGTAAGAAGTTCTGATAAAGCCTTTGGTTTTCTTGATTGTGATAAAAAAAGCTATTTCATTCCACCTCTTGCCATGAAGAAAGTGATGCACGGCGATAAAATCAAAGCATTGATTGAGGTCGTTGGTGATAAAGAGCAAGCAGAACCAGAGGAATTAATTGAACCGATGCTTACTCGTTTTATTGCTAGAGTGCGCTTTAATAAAGAGAATAAGTTACAAGTTATCGTCGATCACCCATTAATTAAGCAGCCTATTGGTGCAAATGTAAATAAATCTATTAAAGAAGAATTACAAGAAGGAGATTGGGTTGTCGCCACGCTAAAAACGCATCCTTTACGCGATGATCGTTTCTTTTTTGCACAAATTCAGGCATTTATTTGTCAGGGAAATGATGACTTTGCACCTTGGTGGGTAACCCTTGCTCGCCACGAACAATCTCGTTACCCAGTTCAAGGATTAGCAAGTTATCAGATGATTGATGAATATGAGCGAGCGGATCTAACGGCGCTAGACTTTGTTACTATTGACTCAGAAACAACTAAAGATATGGATGATGCGCTTTATATTGAGCCAATCCTTGATGATGCACAACAAATAGGTTGGCGTTTGGTTGTGGCGATCGCTGATCCTACAGCGTATATTCCCCTAGATTCTTCCATTGAACGAGAAGCAAAACAGCGTTGTTTCACTAATTATCTACCAGGTTTTAATATTCCTATGCTACCTGCGGAATTATCCGATGAATTATGTTCCTTATTGCCTAATGAAGTGAGAGCGGCGCTAGTATGTTATATAGAAACTGATCTATCTGGAGAATTGAGTACTAAGCCTCGTTTTGTATGTGCCTATGTGAAGTCCAAAGCAAAACTCGTTTATGAGCACATTTCTGATTATCTAGAAGGAAATGCAACGAGTTGGCAACCTGATAATGAGCAAATATCACAACAAATTCATTGGCTACACCAATTTACCCAAACGCGTATTGAATGGCGTAAACAGCATTCCTTATTATTTAAGGAACAACCTGATTATTCTTTTATTTTGGCAGAAAGCGGTAAAGTTGCTGAAATTCAGGCTACACATCGTAGAATCGCTAATCAAATCGTAGAGGAATCAATGATTATCGCGAATATTTGTGCAGCGCAATATTTAGATGAAATAACAAAATGCGGTATTTTTAATACACATATTGGTTTTGATCGACGTTATTTAGAGAATGTCCAGAAATTCTTGTTAGCGAATTTAGGAAATGAGAATAATCAACAGGATTTAGAAGGGCGTTATTCCGTGGATAATTTAGTTACTTTAGATGGTTACTGCCAAATGCGCCGTGATCTTGAAACTGTTGAGGGAAATTATCTAGAGTTACGTTTACGCCGTTTTTTAACTTTCGCTGAATTTAAGTCGGCGCTAGCGCCTCATTTTGGTTTAGGTTTAACAGGTTACGCCACTTGGACTTCCCCGATCCGAAAATATTCAGATATGGTCAATCACCGTTTGATTAAGGCTAGTTTACACAACCAAAGTTATGAAAAACCTGAAGAAGATGTATTGGCTCGTTTACAAGAAGCTCGTCGTCAAAATCGTCTGGTTGAGCGTGATATCGCCGATTGGCTATATTGCCGTTATCTCTTGGATAAAGTCGAGCAAAAGCCGATGTTTAAAGCAGAAATCGTAGATATTATGCGTGCAGGATTGCGTGTTCAATTAATTGAAAACGGCGCTCAAATGTTTATTCCTATGTCTCAAATTCACCCAAATAAAGAGGAAGTTCTAGCTAATTTAGAAGAGCTTGCTCTTTATATCAAAGGTGAGATGACTTATAAGATTGGCGATTTGATTGATGTGCGTTTAACTGAAGTTAAAGAGGAAACTCGCAGTATTATTGGTGAGGTTATTCACTAGTAATCAATGTGCTATAAATAAGGGGATAGAGAAGGTTATTTTCTATCTCCGATAATTATGTACTGCTACATGTGATAGTTAATTAAAAGGAAAATTGAATGTTATGTGCGATTTATAAAAGTCCTCGTAGATTGGGAACCTATCTTTACGTTCAAAAGAAAGATGATTTTAGTGCTGTTCCTGAAATGTTGCGTGAGGCTTTTGGTAAACCTATTTTTGTCATGTATTTTAATTTGGCTGGAGAAAGAAATTTATCGAATGCGAATAAAGATGAAGTAAAAAGCAAATTGGAAAAAGACAGATTTTATTTACAAATGCCGAAGGAAGATGATTGGCTTTTTTCTCGGATCAAAGCATAACATTTAAAAAAAGAGAAGCACTATCGCTTCTCTTTTTCTTCTAAAGTTGTTTAAACTTACTTCTAAAATTTTCTATTCTTCATTATCTGAAAAACGTTCAATACGAGCGCCTAGTCCACGTAATTTCTCTTCAATACGCTCATAGCCGCGATCAATGTGATAAATTCGATCCACAATCGTTTCTCCAGAGGCGATACAACCAGCAAGCACAAGACTAATGGATGCTCTTAAATCTGTCGCCATAACCTCAGCGCCGCTAAGATGATTTACACCATGGCAGATTGCAGTATTCCCTTCGATTTCTGCTTTACCACCCATACGAATGAGTTCTGGAATATGCATAAAGCGATTTTCAAAAATTGTTTCTGTAATGATGCTAGTACCGTTAGCCACCATATTTAGTAGGGTAAATTGAGCTTGCATATCCGTCGGGAACCCCGGGTAAGGTGCCGTGCGAATATTTACCGCTTTAGGGCGATTGCCGAGCATATCAAGAGTAATGCTATTTTCTGTAATATCGACCTGAGCGCCAGCTTCTCGTAATTTATCAATAACGGCATCTAGTGTATGTGCATTGGTATTTTTACATTCAATGCGTCCCCCTGAAATTGCTGCAGCCACTAAGAATGTGCCTGTTTCTATACGATCTGGAACTATACTGTGTTCGCAGCCATAGAGTTTTTCTACCCCTTCAATTGTAATGGTATCCGTTCCTGCACCAGAGATTTTTGCTCCCATTTTATTCAGGAAAATGGCCGTATCTGTAATTTCAGGTTCACGAGCGGCATTTTCGATGGTAGTCGTACCTTTAGCGAGGGTTGCAGCAATCATTATCGATAAAGTCGCACCTACGCTAACTTTTTCTACCACGATGCGCGTACCAACTAAGCGTTGATCTACAATGGCTTTTACATAACCTTCTTCTAAAATAATTTTTGCACCGAGTCGTTCCAATCCGCTGATATGTAAATCCACAGGTCTTGCGCCAATGGAGCAGCCACCAGGTAAAGAAACTTGTCCTTGATTAAAACGAGCGACCAAAGGCGCTAAAGCCCAAATTGATGCTCGCATGGTTTTTACCAGTTCATAAGGAGCAACAAAATGATTAATTTTTGAGGCATTTAGATGTACAGCTCCAGTAGCATCTCTTTCTACTACAACGCCAAGTTTGCGTAAGATTTTGAAGGTGGTTTCAATGTCCTTTAATTCTGGCACATTGGTAAGGATTACAGGTTCTTCGGCTAGAATTGCAGCAAATAAAATAGGTAGGGCTGCATTTTTTGCACCAGAAATATCAACGGAACCTTTTAAACAAGATTGACCATAAACACGAAATTTCTGCATTCCTTTATTCTCCTTTATTTTGCAAAACCATTCAGTAGGCGTTCACGCTTCCATTTTTCGACTGTATAAGTTTTGATTGTGAGAGCATGAATTGCATTACTGGAGATATGTTCCATCAGAGGAGCATAAATTAACTGCTGTTGTTTGACTCTAGATAAACCAGCAAATTCATCACTAACGGCGATAACACCATAATGTGAATTTTCGCCTTGCACATAGACTTCATCTAAGTTTAATGCATCTTTTAAAATACGTTCGATTTCTTGGGTTTCCATTAAGAATTTCCATGTTGAATATGAGGAGCTAACCAATCGGAAAGACCGAATAAATCAGCGAGAGTGATTAATTGATGAGGCACAGATCGCAAAAAAACAACGGAATTAGACCGTACTTTTGCATCATTAACCAAATTGCATAACAAGGCAAAACCCGCAGAATCAATGCGTTTAATTTGAGATAAATCGCAAACGAGATTCGTTGAATTACCTGAAAAAAGAGAACCACGCTGTTCCCACAGTGGCAACAGCGTGTTACGAGAAAGCTCACCAATTAAATGTAGCGTGATTCTATCATTATCTTGTGTGAGTTCCCAATTTAAGCTTGTAGTATTCATTGCTATTTACTTAATGTAATTGATCTTTGGGCATCTTTTTCAAGAATTTTACTGAGTCCCTCTAATCCTTGCTGAGCAATAATTGGTGACCATTCTTGTTGTTTAACCTTGGTCATGCTTTGACCTTCAGCTGTCATATCATATACCAACCATTTTTCTGTTTTACTAGTTTTACGCCAACGAAAAGTAAGATTGATTGGTGGTTCTTTTCCTGACTGAATGATTTTCACGTTTATTGCTGATTTATCTCCACTTTCATCATTAATACGTGGTTTTTGAATTTCTAACTTTTGATCCTTGTACATCGTCAACACCTGAGCATAGGTATGTTCAATGTACTGAGCAAACACAGGAAAGAAACTTGTTCTTTGCTCTTTCGTTGTTTTTTCAAGATTTCGATTACCAATAGAAAGTAAGGCGCTGAATTCAACATCAACATAAGGCATTAATTCTTCACGTACGATAGTTTTTAAGTAATTTGGATTTTGTTTAATTTGATCTTGACTGGCTGCAACACGTTTAAATAGTTTGTCAGATATTTCTACGGTTAAATCATAAGGGGTATTCGCCGCAAAAGCTTGCACAGACACAAGTGTGGTTAACAAAATTAAAGTTTTATGTAATAAAGTTCGACATTTTTGAATCAACATAACTAATACTCCTATATAAAAGAAAGAAAATTATTTAGCGTTTTCGCTTTTTTCATTTTTGTTACCATAAATAAAATGACCAATTAAATCTTCTAGCACCATGGCAGATTTGGTATCCACTATTTTTGAACCCTCTTGCCACATTGCCCCTTCGCCATCTAAATAAAAACCAAAATCTAAGGCGATATATTGCTCTCCTAATAGCCCTGCTGTTTTGATAGATAATGAGCTGGTGTCAGGAATTTTATTGTATTTTTCATCAATGGCGATGGTAACTTTCGGTAAATAGTTTTGCGCATCCAATTCGATGTCGGTCACTCGCCCAATCACTACACCGCCTGATTTCAACGGCGCTCTGACTTTTAATCCACCGATGTTATCAAAATAAGCTTCAATTTTATAAGACTTGCTCTCGCTAAAGCCTTGTACATTTGCAACTTTTAAGCCTAAAAATACTAAAGCACCTAAGCCAATAAGTAAAAATAAGCCAACCCAAAATTCGTATTTAACTGCTTGTCTCATAACCAATCCTTAAAATTAATTTGCACCAAACATTAGTGCGGTGAGTACAAAATCTAAACCTAATACCATTAACGATGAATGCACGACAGTTTGTGTTGTTGCTCTGCTAATACCTTCTGAAGTCGGTAAACAATTATAGCCGTTAAATAAAGCAATCCAAACTACCGTAATTGCAAAGCATAAACTTTTAATAAATCCATTTAGTAAGTCCATTTTCCAAGTAACAGCGTTTTGCATTACAGACCAAAAGCTTCCTGCATCAACACCTTTCCAATCTACGCCGACGAGAGAACCTCCCCAAATACCAATGGCAGTAAAAATGACGGCTAAGATTGGCATCGCAATGGTTCCAGCCCAAAAGCGAGGTGCGATCACACGGCGTAAAGGATCCACTGCCATCATTTCTAAACTAGATAACTGTTCAGTGGCTTTCATTAGACCAATTTCAGCGGTTAATGCAGAACCTGCACGACCAGCAAATAAAAGTGCGGTAACTACTGGTCCTAATTCTCTTAACAAAGAAAGAGCGACCAACTGACCCAAACTTGTTTCTGCAGAAAAATCTACTAAAACCACATAGCCTTGCAATCCCAACACCATACCGATAAACAACCCAGAAAGCATAATAATGAGTAAGGATTGCACACCAAGTACATATAGTTGCTTCACTAATAGTGGGAAATGTTTACGAAATTGGGGTTTGCCAATTAATGCACCCCATAACATAAAGCCTGCTCGACCAATGGCTTTACAAATATCAATCGCACTTTTACCAACTTGAGAAATAAACTGAATCATTTAAATAACTCCTCGGCATAATCTTTGGCTGGATAGTGGAATTTTACTGGGCCATCTGCTTCGCCGTCTAAAAATTGGCGAACTTGTGGATCTTGGCTTTGTAACAATTGAGTTGAAGTGCCTTCCGCAATTACTCGCTTATCTGCAATGATATAAGCGTAATCCGCAATACTTAATACTTCTTGCACATCATGGGAAACAACGATAGAGGTTAAATTTAAAGCCTCATTTAAATGTTTAATCAAACTCAAAATCACGCCCATACTAATAGGATCTTGACCTGCGAAGGGTTCATCAAACATAATAAACTCAGGATCAAGGGCGATAGCACGCGCTAATGCAGCACGTCTAGCCATACCGCCAGAAAGTTCAGAAGGCATCAAATCTGCTGCTCCACGCAACCCTACAGCTTCTAGCTTCATCAACACCATTTGTTTGATTAAATCTTCAGGTAGGCGTGTGTGTTCACGAATAGGAAAAGCCACATTATCGAAAGTGGATATATCGGTAAATAAGGCACCAGATTGGAAAAGCATTCCCATTTTCTGCCGTACTTTATAAAGTTCGCTGTTATTGAGTTCACAAATATTTTGCCCAGCAAACCAAATCTCGCCTTGTTCAGGCTGCAATTGACCACCAATAAGTTTGAGTAATGTAGTTTTACCAATACCAGAAGGCCCCATTATGGCGGTAATTTTGCCTTGCTCGACCTTTAAATTTAGATCGTGGTAAATGGCTCTATCACCACGTTTAAATGTAAGATTTTTTACTTCTATAAGGGGAGTTGACATATTGTCCTTAGTTAATTTTCTGGATATCAAAAATGTGCGATATTCTACTAAATTAAAAACAATGTCAAATTTTAATCAGTTGAATCGGTAAACTTGTTTGACATATCCTTTAAGTGGCAGCGCGCTAGCTAAGGGAACAAATACGGATTTAACCCACTTTTGGCGAATCCTTTTTCTTCCATTTCTGAATCTAGAAATAGATAGGCTAAATCATCTGCTGCTGGCTCTACTTTAGGATCTTTTTCTTGGTAAAGTATCTTCAAATAACTTTCACAATTGCCACAAGTTTCTGCTTTTACTGCAGTCATTTTTTCATCTAAACACCAATAATCTAATTTTCCCGCATCATCGCAATTTGTACATTTTGAACGGACTTGATGCCATTCTGTTTCGCATAGGGAACAATGTAAATAACGTAAACCTTGTTCAGACCCAAAATGCACTACACTTGCAATCGGAGGTGAGCCACAAACAGGACAAAGATGTAAGTTTGAACCACTTTCTTTATGGCTCTGATGTGGTATCAATGTGGTAAGTTGTAGCCAATATAGCGATAGCGCAGCCCAAATAAAGAGCGCTTGATCGCTCGGAACACTATCAAAATCTTGTTGGAGTAACTTATCCGCAAGAGTTTCTAATTGTTGGTCTGATTTTTTTTCTAAATTATCAATGGCATTTTGGACATTTGGATTATTTTCATTTTTCATCTCATTCAAAATAGCACGCAAAATTGCTAGCCAATGTGAATTCCGTTTTAGCTTTTGTGCAGATAGAGGCTGATAACTTAAATTAGAAAAATCAAGATGAATATTTTTGGGAATAGGATTTGACTGTAAGGTTTTAAGTTGTGCTTCTGCTATTCTACCTGCAAAGTTAAGATAATCTGATAAAGGATGATCTTTGGCTAATTGATAAAAACGTTCTGTTCGACGTTGATAAAGATTTTTAGGATTTGCAAAGAGTAGAGCAGGAGTATGAAAAGATGATGCATTTTGCTTAATTTCATCTTGTGCAAGGATTTTAATGCCCATCGTTGTTCCTTTGAAATAATTTAGGTTAATTAAAGAAGAGGCAGGAATGGTTCCTGCCTAGTTGATGAATAAAACAGAGATTTTTATTAAACCTGTTTTGTTTAGTGAGAAGACTTTTGTTTCTCCTCGAACTCTTTTTCAAGTTGTGGCAAGACTTCTTCACGATACCAGCGTGGGTGGTGTTTTTTCGCCCAGCGGACGGTAACCCAGCCTTCCACCATTCCTCGAATAGAGCCTTTCACCCAGAAAGCCATATAAATATGCACCATAATGCCTGTGAATAAGAGGAAAGCACAGGTAGCGTGGAGCAAAATGGCGATGCGAATTACAGGAATCGGGAAGTTGTGAGCGAAATATTGACGCCACATAATGATCCCTGTAATCAGCAAGGTAAACATCGCAATGATTAAGGTCCAGAACAACATTTTCTGACCGAGGTTGTATTTACCGTTGTCAGATACG
Source organism: [Haemophilus] felis (assembly GCA_002015125.1). Lineage (GTDB taxonomy): Bacteria > Pseudomonadota > Gammaproteobacteria > Enterobacterales > Pasteurellaceae > Pasteurella > Pasteurella felis. The sequence continues at coordinate 12,818 of MUYB01000035.1, read as the reverse complement.
GCGTGTTCGTTGCCTTTCAACACTTCCACGATATTTTTCAACCACACCCAGTCGTTTTTCTCTGGGAAATTGTGGTGATAGTAGATTCGTGCAAGGTTACAAAATGCAATAAACATCACAATACCTGTGAACGGATGTACTATCCGTGCCAGCTGTGGAGTACCTAGAATTTCTACTAACCAAGAAAAGTCGGGAAAGAAAAACGCTAAACCAGACAATCCAGTAACGATGAAACAAAGCACTAGTAGCCAGTGGCTCAAACGGGCAGGCAATTTATGACGAACGATTTTGTGATCGTTTGGGATCTCAATCTTACTCATTGTTGCCTCCTTTATGTTCTTCTTCGTGGTGTTCATCAAACTCTTCGGTGTTTGGCCCCATTGCAATATAGTGAGCCGCCGCACTTAATGCCAAGCCACCCATTGCCACTGCCGCCACAGGTTTGAGCACGTCTTTCCAAAGGGTAATCGTTGGATCAATCTTCGGATCTTTCGGTAAGCCTGAATATAACTCTGGCTTGTCTGCGTGGTGCAATACATACATCACGTGTGTGCCACCTACACCTTCAGGGTCATATAAACCTGCGTTTTTGTAGCCACGAGATTTCAAATCTTCAATGCGTTTTTCTGCATAGACTTTCATCTCTTCTTTGCTACCAAAGCGGATTGCACCCGTTGGACAAGTCTTCACGCAAGCAGGCTCTTGACCCACATTCACACGGTCAGAGCAGAGCGTGCATTTATACACACGATGATCTTCTGGGTTCATTCGTGGAATATTGAACGGACAACCTGCGATACAGTAACCGCACCCGATACATTTGTCGGATTGGAAATCCACGATACCGTTAGCGTACTGAATAATCGCACCTGGTGATGGGCAAGATTTCAAACAACCTGGTTCGGTACAGTGCATACAGCCGTCTTTACGGATTAACCACTCTAAACGGTCGTTTTCTTCCACTTCGTTGAACTTCATTACCGTCCACGCTTTGGCGTTTAAGTCGATTGGGTTATCGTAAACGCCAACGCAGGCTTCAGGTTCTGCACGAATGTCGTTCCACTCTGAACAGCCCACCTGACAAGCTTTACAGCCGATGCAGGTGGTAACGTCGATGAGTTTCGCCACTTCCACTTGATGATCCCGTGCGTGGGGCGGTGGTGTTAAGCCTGATGTTGCAGAAGCTTTAATAATGTTTTGAGATTGTACTACACCCATTTTATGCCCCCACTTTCTCAATATTCACTAACATACATTTCGATTCAGGCGTTTGCGTATTTGCATCACCCGTACGAACGGTTAAGTTATTCGCAAAGAAACCTTTCTTCGCCCCTGTGGTTGCTGCGAATCCCCAGTGAATTGGAATCCCCACCGTATGAATTGGCTTGCCGTCCGACACTAAACTGCGGATACGTTTAGTTACCACCGCAACAGCTTTGATGTAGCCACGTTTTGAGCTAACTTTAACCACATCGCCGTGCTTAATACCTTTCTCGGCAGCCAAGGCTTCGCCAATTTCTACGAACTGTTCTGGTTGAGCAATCACGTTGAGCAACACGTTTTTCGTCCAGTAGTGGAAGTGTTCGGTTAAGCGGTAGGTCGTACCCACATATGGGAACTCATCGCTTGTACCTAGATCTTCTTTATCGCTTGGTAAAATACGAGCCACAGGGCTTTGTACTACATTTGGGTGTAATGGGTTGGTGCCGATTGGCGTTTCCATTGGCTCATAATGCTCTGGGAACGGACCGTCTGCCATACGTTCACGTACGAACAAGCCACCTACCCCTTCTGGTTGCATAATAAATGGCATTACAGGGCTATTTGGTGGGGCAGTACCGAAGTCTGCCACGTCCACATAGTTCCAGTTTTTGCCATTCCATTTAATCAACTGGCGTTTCGGGTTAAATGGATTACCTGCTAAGTCCGCACTTGCACGGTTGTAAAGCACGCGGCGGTTAAGTGGCCACGCAAACGCCCAACCTAAGGTGTTACCTAAGTTTGACGGATCGGAATTATCACGGTTCGCCATTTGGTTGCCTTTCGGTGTCCATTGACCTGTATAGATCCAGCAAGAACCTGATGTAGAACCGTCAGCACGCATTTGTGCGAAGCTTGAAAGCAATTCGCCTTTTTTCACAATCACGTTGCCGTTAGCATCTTTCACATCTTCTAAGGCGTAACCATTGACTTCTTTCGCCACTTCTTCCGCTTTTGGTTCAAGTGGATTAGCGTAGTTCCAGCCCATTGCTTCTAATGGTTCAAGCGGTGCTTTTCCGCCTTCTTTTTTATAGAGATGAATAAGCTCTGCACGCAATTCTGACAGAATTTCACCGTCGGTTTTCGCTTCGCCCGGCGGCTCAGCACCTTTCCAGTGCCATTGTAACCAACGACCTGAGTTAGCGATTGAGCCGTCTTCTTCCACGAAACAGGTTGTTGGCAAACGGAACACTTCTGTTTGAATCTCTTCGGTTTTCACATCGTTAAATTCGCCGTGATTTTTCCAGAACTCCGAAGTATCGGTTACAAGCGGGTCGAAGATCACTAAATATTTCAAATTGCTTAACGCTTTGATAATTTTCTGTGAGTTTGGATAAGAGGCAATTGGGTTCATCCCTTGACAGAAGAAACCGTTCACTTTGCCTTGATACATTTCTTCGATATAACGAAGTTGATCCATTCCACCTTTTGGCAATTTTGGCAAATAGTGCATACCAAAATCATTTTCTGCGGTCGCTTTATCGCCGTAGAAAGTTTTAAGCATACTCACATAGAAGTTAGGCGTATTTTTCCAGTAGTTCACCTGATCTTTCATCATCGTTTTCGGTGTAATACGATCTAACAAGGCTTGCAAGCTCGTATCCGCTTCCGTTGGCAATGGAAGATAAGCAGGTAGACGATTTGGGAACAGTCCTAAGTCGGTAATGCCTTGTACGTTTGAGTGTCCACGCAAGGCGTTTACACCACCGCCTGATACACCGATATTACCAAGCAGCAACTGGATCATCGCCATTGTACGAATGTTTTGTGAACCAACAGTATGTTGAGTCCAGCCCAAGGCATACATAAAGGTTGCAGCCTTATCTGGTGCAGAGGTTTTGGCAATTTCCTCACAGAAAATTTGGAAATCTTTTTGTGGTGTACCTGTGATACGTTCTACCATTTCAGGGGTATAACGCTCAACGTGTTCACGCAATAAGTTGATCACACAACGTGGATCTTGCATTGCCATATCACGTTTTGGCTGACCTTCTTCATCAAATTGGTAAGACCAAGAAGTGCGGTCATATTTGCGGGTGGTTTCGTCATAGCCCGAGAATAAACCGTCTTCAAATTTGAAGTTTTCGTTTACCAAGAAAGTGGCATTGGTGTAGTGCTTCACATATTCGTGTTGGATTTTGTCGTTTTTCAACAAATAGCGAATCACACCTGATAGGAACGCAATATCCGTCCCTGAACGAAGTGGCATATAAATATCCGCAACCGCCGCCGTACGGTTAAAGCGTGGATCGACCACCATTAACTTCGCACCGTTTTGCTTTTTGGCTTCAATCGCCCAGCGGAACCCAACAGGGTGAGCTTCCGCAGCGTTACCGCCCATAACGATTACTAGATCGGAGTTTTTAATATCAACCCAGTGGTTGGTCATCGCACCGCGACCAAATGATGGAGCAAGACTTGCTACCGTTGGTCCGTGTCAGATACTCGCTTGGTTGTCTGTAAAAATGATCCCGAGAGAACGCACGAATTTTTGGGTTAAAATTCCCGTTTCGTTACTACACGCAGAACCAGCTAAGAAACCTGCGGTCATCCAACGGTTTACCGTTTCGCCTTTCTCATTTTTCTCAACGAAGTTGGCATCACGGTCGTCTTTCATATGGCGAGCAATGCGAGAAATCGCCTCGTGCCAAGACACACGTTTCCACTCATTTGAACCCGCTTCACGCACTTCAGGATACATCACACGGCGATCACTGTTGACGTAATCCAACGCTCCCGCCCCTTTCGGGCACAACGCCCCACGGCTCACTGGATGATCAGGATCGCCCTCAATATGAATTAATTTGCCTTTGGAATTCATTGCACCATCGCCAAGACTGTATAACAACATTCCACAGCCAACAGCACAATATGTACAGGTATTGCGAGTTTCTCTCGTCCGCAACAATTTATATTGCCGAGGTGCCGCCAATGCCGTTGAGGGTGCAAACCCCAACATCGCCGCCGACGAAGACGCCATTGTACCTGCACAGATCTTGAAGAATTTTCTTCGATTAATCTGCATAGAAAAACCTTATCCAACAAGTGGAGAGATAATTTTCGTTAATGGGAAAAGAATAAATTGCGATTGCACAAAAAATTTCAAACCCTACAATGCGTAAGGCTTAAAAATTCCGTTAGAATACGCTGATTTGCCGTTAAAATCTATTAACTTTTCAACGCCGTGAGGAAATTCCCTTGACACAGATCACAAAAATGAAAATTAGTGTTTTTCATAAAAATACGCTTCACACCGCTCAACATATTTCATCGCCGTCCCCTTCTTTTTTGTCAAAAGAAGATCATCTCGCACAAGAATTACCTGTAGCGTTGGTGTATAACGGCATTTCTCACGCCGTAATGATGTGCACCCCCTGCGATCTTGAAGATTTCGCCTTGGGATTTTCCCTTTCCGAAGGTATTATCGAGAAAAAAAAGGACATTTACGGCATCGACATTAATCCATTAACGCAAGGCATTGAAGTGCAAATTGAGCTCGCCTCACGCTGTTTTCAAGCACTGAAAGAACGCCGCCGCAACCTTACAGGACGCACAGGCTGTGGTATTTGCGGAACGGAACAATTACAACAAGTATACAAAAATTTGCCAGTGTTTCCTTACCGTTTTCAAATTGATCTCAACCAGCTCGACGCCTGCCTTGACGCATTACAACAAGCTCAGCAACTCGGCAAACTCAGCGGAGCAACCCACGCTGCGGGATTTTTCGATCCGCAAGGTAATTTATTAGCCATACGAGAGGACATTGGACGCCACGTTGCACTCGATAAATTGCTTGGCTGGCACGCTAAACACGCCGTCGACGGCTTTGTTCTTACCTCCAGCCGAGCCAGTTATGAAATGGTACAAAAAGCCGCTACTTGTGGTATTGAAATGCTAGTGGCGATTTCTGCTGCAACGGATCTGGCGGTGAAAATGGCGGAACAAAGTCAAATGACCTTAGTTGGGTTTACGCGCAAAGGTCGAGCGACGGTATATTGTGGTAAAGAAAGATTGTTTTTTTAAGAATTCCCCCTATAATTATGCTGTATAAAAATACAGTTAGATTGAGTGTGTTATGGAAATTGCAGAATTATTAGACGGCTTAAATGATAAGCAGCGAGAAGCGGTAGCAGCCCCTTTAGGTAATTATTTGGTATTAGCTGGTGCAGGCAGCGGAAAAACAAGAGTATTAACTCATCGCATTGCGTGGTTGATCGCGGTGGAACAGATTTCTGAGGGTAGCATTATGGCGGTTACTTTTACTAACAAAGCTGCTGCTGAAATGCGTCATCGTATTGAGCACACTCTGGCTAATTATTCTAATCAGCGTTTATTTGGTATGTGGATCGGCACTTTTCATAGCATTGCACATCGTTTACTACGCGCTCACCATTTAGATGTCAATTTACCGCAGGATTTCCAAATTTTAGACAGTGAAGATCAACAGCGTTTGATCAAACGTTTACTTAAATTACACCACTTTGATGAAAAAAATTTCCCACCTAAACAAGCCTGTTGGTATATCAATCATAAAAAAGATGAAGGATTAAGACCCCATCAAATTGATGATTCCGATCATTTTGAAAAAGAATGGATTAAGATTTATCAGATTTATCAGGATACCTGCGATCGTTCAGGATTAGTGGATTTTGCTGAATTATTACTGCGTGCTTATGAACTATTTTTGAAAAAACCGCTGATTTTGCAACGCTATCAACAGCGTTTTCAGCATATTTTGGTGGACGAGTTTCAAGACACCAACAAAATTCAATATGCGTGGATCAAATTACTTGCAGGCACTCAAGGTAAGGTAATGATTGTAGGTGATGATGACCAATCCATTTATGGTTGGCGTGGTGCGGAAGTTGAAAATATTCAACGCTTTTTAAAAGATTTCACCGGCGCTAGCATCATTCGCCTTGAGCAAAACTATCGCTCTACAGGCAATATTTTACAAAGTGCGAATCATTTAATTGCCAATAACGATGATCGTATGGGTAAAAATTTATGGACGGAGGGCGATAAAGGTGAGCCAGTAGGCATTTATGCCGCCTTTAATGAGTTAGATGAAGCCTTATTTGTTTCCTCACAGATTAAACAATGGGTTGAGAATGGCGGAAAATTAAATGATTGCGCGGTATTGTATCGCAGCAATAGTCAATCTCGAGTTCTGGAAGAAGCGCTTATTCGTTCTCAAATTCCCTATCGTATCTACGGCGGTATGCGATTTTTTGAACGTCAAGAAATTAAAGATGCGCTAGCATATTTACGTTTAATTGCGAATGCTCAAGATGATGCCGCCTTTGAACGCGTAATCAATACGCCGGCTCGTGGTATCGGCGATAGAACTTTAGATTTACTCCGCAATTTGACTAGAGAACGAAGTGTAACCCTTTGGCAAGCTACGCAACTTGCTATTCAAGAAAATATATTAAGTGGTCGTGCAGCAACGGCGCTAATGCGTTTTATGGAGTTAATTCATTCTCTTGCCCGAGATACTGAGGAAATGCCTTTATTCGCGCAAGCGGATTTTGTTATCAAACATTCAGGTTTATATGATATGTATCAACAAGAGAAAGGAGAAAAAGGCGAGGCTAGAATTGAAAACTTAGAAGAACTGGTTAACGCTTGTAAAGAATTCATTAAACCTGATGATGCAGATGAAATGTCTGATTTGAGCGCTTTTTTAACTCACGCTTCGTTAGAAGCCGGTGAACAACAAGCTTCTCCCCATCAAGAATATGTGGAAATGATGACACTACATTCCGCTAAAGGATTAGAATTTCCACGAGTATTTATTACTGGAATGGAGGAAAATATTTTTCCAAGTTATCGTTCTTTAGAAGAACCAGGACGTTTGGAAGAAGAAAGACGTTTGGCCTATGTTGGAATCACTAGAGCGAGAGAAAAATTAACCCTGTGTTATGCAGAAAGTCGTCGTTTATATGCTAAAGAAGAACGTCATTTGCCTTCTCGTTTTTTATCCGAATTACCGAAAGATTGTGTACAAGAAATTCGTTTAAGAGGAACTGTTAATCGAGCTTATAATCAAAATAAAGTAGCTTCAACTGCCGCCTCTTTCGGCGTAGGAAGTGAATGGAAAATGGGACAAAAAGTGCTACACGCTAAATTTGGGCAAGGAACGATTATTAATATTGAAGGTTCAGAACCGAATACGCGTTTGCAAATTGCATTCCAAAATCAAGGTATCAAATGGCTAATTGCGAGTCTGGCAAAATTAGAAAAAATTCGTTAGTTGAGTTTTATTCGTAATGGGTAGCTTCATTAAAAAGCGAAGACATTTATACAAACCGCTCTTAAATCTAGGGGCGGTTTGTTGTATCATAGCGCCTCTGAATTTCCTCTTCCAATCGGTATTTCTCCTATGGCAAAAAATAACAAACAACAAGACTCTCAAGTGAGAAAAGACTCACAGGGGATTGTGCCACCTCATTCTATTGAAGCAGAACAATCTGTATTAGGAAGTATCTTAATTAACCCAAACCATTGGGATAATGTCAGCGATTTATTAATTGCAGAAGATTTTTATCTGGCAGTACACAAAGTTATTTTCCAAGAAATGGAGAATTTAGTTCGTCTTGGAAAGCCAATCGATTTAGTTAATTTAAACGAATACTTAAAAGAAAAAGATCTTAGCGATAGCGTCGGTGGACTTGCTTATCTTGCGGAATTGTCAAAGAACACACCAAGTATTTCAAATGTCAGTTCTTATGCGCAAATCGTTCGTGATCGTGCAGTATTGCGTGATTTAATTGGGGTAAGTCATGAAGTTGCAGAAAGTTGTTACAATACTAAGGGTGCAGAAGTAAAAGATATTTTAGATGAAGCTGAACGTAAGGTTTTTGCTATTTCTGAGAAACGAACAACTTCTCACGAAGGGCCGCAAAATGTGTGTAAGATCTTAGAAAGAACCATTGATCGCATTGAATTATTAAGTCAAATGGAAGGGCATGACGGTATTACTGGAGTAAGTACAGGATTTGATGCCCTTGATCGTAAAACTTCAGGTTTACAGCCTTCCGATTTGATTATTATCGCAGCGCGTCCTTCCATGGGGAAAACAACCTTTGCTATGAATCTATGTGAAAATGCCGCACTAAAAAGTGAGAAACCTGTGTTGGTATTTAGTTTAGAGATGCCAGCGGAATCTATAATGATTCGTAGTTTGGCCTCTTTATCTCGAGTTGAACAAACGAAAATTCGTAGTGGACAAGGATTAGATAATTCTGATTGGGCGAAAATTGGCACAACATTAAGATTATTTAATGAGAAACCGAATCTGTACATTGATGATTCATCGGGCTTAACGCCGACGGAAGTGCGTTCTCGAGCGAGACGAATATATCGTGAAAATAATGGGTTAAGTTTGATTATGGTGGACTATTTGCAATTAATGCGAGCGCCCGGATTTGGAGATAATAGAACTTTAGAAATTGCTGAAATTTCTCGTTCTTTAAAAGCCTTAGCAAAAGAATTAAATGTACCAGTTATCGCATTATCACAGCTTAACCGTTCCCTTGAAAATCGCGCCGATAAACGACCTGTGAACTCGGATTTGCGTGAATCAGGTTCTATTGAACAAGATGCGGATTTGATTATGTTTATTTATCGTGATCAGGTGTATAACCCTGAGTCTGATGATCGAGGCGTAGCAGAGATTATTATTGGTAAACAACGTAATGGGCCAATTGGTAAAGTGCGCCTTGCTTTCCAAGGTGAATATTCACGTTTCGATAACCTCGCAGAACAATATGTAAGAGATGATTACTAATGGATATGAAACCCGCAACTGCAAAGATTAGTTCTCTTGCGTTAAAACATAATCTTCAGACAATCAAGCAAAAAGCACCGAATAGTAAAATTATTGCCGTGGTAAAAGCTAATGCTTATGGGCATGGCGTGGTATTTGTTTCTTCTGCTATTGAAGATATGGTGGATTGTTTTGGTGTAGCTCGTTTGGAAGAAGCGCTAAGTTTACGTTCCAATGGTATTACTAAACCAATTTTGTTGCTTGAAGGATTTTTTTCTGCAAAAGATTTGCCGATTATCGCCGTTAATAATATCCAAACGGTGGTACATAATTTGGAACAGTTACAAGCACTTCAGCAAGCTAATTTACCGCACCCTATTAAAGTTTGGTTAAAAATCGATACAGGTATGCACCGCTTAGGGGTGGCGTTAGAACAAGTGGATTGGTTTTATCAGGCGCTAAAAGCTTCGGATAACGTCTATAAAGATATTGGCTTTGTGAGTCATTTTAGTCGAGCTGATGAATTAGATTCTGATTACACGAACATTCAATTATCACGCTTTTTGCAAAGCACTGGAGATAAGCAAGGGCAGCGTAGTATAGCTGCTTCAGGCGGTATTTTATTCTGGCAACAATCTCACTTAGATTGGATTCGTCCTGGGATTATTATGTATGGCATCTCACCAATAAATGTCTCTGCAAAAGAATATAATTTAACGCCGGTGATGACATTAACTTCATCTTTGATTTCCATTAAAGATCATCAAAAAGGTGAACCTGTGGGTTATGGAGGACATTGGGTAAGTGATCGAGATACCAAAATTGGTGTGGTGGCAATTGGTTATGGCGATGGTTATCCAAGAGATGTGCCTACTGGCACACCTGTTTATCTTAATGGTCGTCGAGTGCCCATTGTCGGTCGCGTTTCTATGGATATGATGACCGTCGATCTCGGCATAGATAGTCAAGATAAAGTGGGAGATGAAGTGATACTTTGGGGGAAAGAATTGCCAATAGAAGAAATTGCGCAAATTAGCGGTATTTTAAGCTATGAGCTTATTACTAAGTTAACTCCTCGAGTATTAACTGAATATATAGATTAATCCTCATGATGAAAGAATCTCTTTTTAAGTTTTGATTACTTTAACTGAAATCAATTAAATCCATAAAAATGGAAAATCTCATTGAGATTAAAATGGGAAAAAGGTAGAGTGATCGGCTGTTCTTTTTTATTAAACAACATCAAATTTAAGGCGGAAATTATGGGAAAAAGTGTGGTTGTTTTAGGCGCACAATGGGGCGATGAAGGGAAAGGCAAAATCGTTGATTTGCTGACTGAACGCGTGAAATATGTGGTTCGTTATCAAGGCGGACATAACGCAGGACATACGTTAATCATTAACGGCGAGAAAACTGTATTACGTTTAATTCCATCAGGCATCTTGCGAGAAAATGTTACCTGTTTGATTGGTAATGGCGTAGTGCTTTCACCATCGGCATTAATGCAAGAAATGGGTGAATTAGAAAGTCGCGGTATTAAAGTGCGTGAACGCCTATTAATTTCTGAAGCTTGCCCATTAATTCTTCCTTATCATGTTGCAATGGATCATGCTCGTGAAGCTTCTTTAGGTAAAAATAAAATTGGTACCACAGGCCGTGGCATTGGCCCAGCTTATGAAGATAAGGTGGCTCGTCGTGGTTTACGTGTTGGCGATTTATTTGATAAACAAGCCTTTGCGGAAAAATTAAAAACTATTTTAGAGTTCTATAACTTCCAATTAGTGAATTACTACGAAGCAGAAGCTGTAGATTACCAAAAAACCTTAGATGAAGTGATGGCTATCGCCGATGTGATTACTGGTATGGTAGCTGATGTGAGCACTATTTTAGATAAAGCTCGTAAAAATGGCGACAATATTCTCTTTGAAGGTGCGCAAGGCACAATGTTAGACATTGACCATGGTACTTATCCGTTTGTAACCAGTTCAAATACTACCGCTGGCGGTGTGGCGACAGGTTCTGGTTTTGGTCCTTGCAATTTGGATTATGTGCTTGGTATCGTCAAAGCTTACTGTACTCGTGTAGGCGGTGGTCCATTCACCACAGAATTGTTCGATGACGTAGGCGCAAAAATTGCACGCAAAGGTAATGAATTTGGCGCTGTAACAGGCCGCCCTCGTCGTTGTGGTTGGTTTGATGCGGTGGCAATTCGTCGCGCTATTCAACTTAACTCTATTTCTGGCTTCTGTATGACCAAATTAGACGTGCTAGATGGTTTTGATGAAGTAAAAATCTGTGTGGCTTATAAAATGCCAACTGGAGAAGTTGTTGAATATGCGCCATTAGCCGCTAAAGATTGGGAAGGAGTGGAGCCAATTTATGAAGTGATGCCAGGTTGGAAAGAAAACACCTTTGGTGTAACGGATGTTAATCAGCTTCCTGAAAATACGCGTAACTATATTAAACGTATTGAAGAAGTCACAGGCGTTCCTATAGCAATTCTTTCTACAGGTCCAGATCGTGTACAAACAATGATTTTACAAGATCCTTTTGCTGCGTAATTGTTAAATTGATGTATCAAAAAGCTATTAGTTTTCACACTAATAGCTTTTTTTGTTTATAGGAATTAAATTGGAATAGAGGAAAAAAATACCAATAAAATGGGCGGTAAAATATTGGTTACAAATCCAAAGCTAATGGCTAAAGGAACAACTTCAATACCACCGGATTTCTGAATAATCGGTAAAGAACAATCTAACGCCGTTGCACCTGAAATTCCCACAGCACTTGAGCGATAATTGGCCATTAAAAATGGAATGCAAAATAAGCTGAAAATTTCACGAGAAAGATCGTTAAAAAACGCAATACTACCAAACATCGGACCCCAAGCATCATTTATTACTACGCTAGATAAAGAATACCAACCAAAACCTGAAGCAATAGCAAGTCCCTGAGTTATGGGCAAGTTTAATACTAGCGCCGCAACCACGCCTCCTAATAATGATGTAAAGGCAAAAATAAACCCAGTTATCATTCCCCGTTTATTAAATAAAACTTGGCGTAAAGATATTCCATTGTTACGCAGTTGGACGCCAACAAGAAAAATCAAGCAAACGAGAATATAAGTGCTTGAACCAAAAAGGAGAGAAATGACTCCTTTAGAAAAATAACCAACAAAAAATCCTAGTAATACCATTGAACAAAGCTTCCCAGAGTCTAGTAAAAGCTTCCAACGTGAAATTTGAAAAGAATTATGTGCCTTTAATGGAAGTGGATAAAACCTGTCATAAATCATCAATCCGACTAGATTACTTGATTGAATAATAACGGCAAAAGTAAAGGCAGAAACTGCAATAATAGGTAACTTAGTCGCTAAGTTATCTAATTGCCCTAGAGAATATCCCATTAAAAAAAGAATGATGTATAGCAACAACATCACAATTTTATTAATTGATTTTAAATAAACGTTATTGCTCGTTTTTATCAAATAACCAGTAAATAACGGCCCTAGAACAATCAGTAATCCTTCGTACATTTTGATATTTCCTAAAATAAACAAGAACTTTTATAGTACTAGATACTAAATAATAGTAAAGGGATTCAATGTGAGCATCGCCCTGCTTAATTTTAGGGGCTGTAGTAGTATAGCATTGATGCTAATCTACTACAGCCCCTAAAATAATGTTCACCAAGAAGTTTTAAATATAAATTTCAATTCTGCGATCTGGATCGTAAAAAAGTGCGTTGGAAGTTGTTTTCTGGCGCACTTTTTTATAGTCCACAACTT
>MUYB01000034.1 GCA_002015125.1 [Haemophilus] felis | reverse complement strand
CCAAAATTAAACCGAAATTCACATTCCTTCAAGAATAAAGGGAAACTTTTTCGGTCAATTCCATTATATTTTCGGAGTATCCGCTTCGCTTGATTCCAAAAATTTTCAATGCCATTGATGTGATTTTGTTTCACTGCAAACAGCTCAGAATGATTTATTCGCTCGTGATGAAATTCGCTCACATCAAGGGCATCGTAACTGCGATAAGTATCCGTATAAACCCAGCTATCAGGCTTAATTTTCCTTTTAATTACAGGTAGTAACGTTTCACTTTTAGTATTTTCGACCACAAGGGTAAATACCTTTCCTTGTCGTTTTAGTAACCCGAAAACAGCCACCTTTCCTGCAGCTCCTCGCCCTAGTTTTCCCTTGCGATGACCACCAAAATAGCTTTCATCCAGTTCAATTTTACCTTCGAAAACCTCATCAGCTTCAAGGGCTAAATGATGCTCAATCACAAGCCGAATTTTATGGTAAAAAAGAGCTGCGGTATTGGGTTGAATCTCCAACAAATCTGCTGCCGTTCTAGCGGTGACTTCTGCTACAAAAAATTCAAGGCGTTTTTTCTGAGTAGATTTCTTTAATTTACAATGAGTTATTTTCATTTTTGTAGTATAGCATTGATGCTAATCTACTACAGCCCCAAATCTTTTATTCATCACGATAACGGTTTTCTTCGTTTTCAGGTTCTAAGTCCAGTTTGTTCACCAGAACTTGATCACCATCTTCTTTAGGGTTAGCAGTCACTAATAATTTATCGCCATAGAAAATAGAGTTAGCACCAGCCATAAAACACATTGCTTGCATTTCCTCGCTCATTCCTTGACGACCAGCGGATAAACGCACATAGCTTTTTGGCATGGTGATACGTGCCACTGCGATGGTGCGCACAAACTCTGTCCAGTCTAACTCTTCTGCATCGGCTAACGGCGTGCCTTCCACTTTCACTAATTGGTTAATTGGCACGGATTCAGGTTGCGGATCAAAATTTGCAAGGCTAGCGATTAAGCCTGCACGATCTTTGCGAGTTTCGTTCATGCCCACAATACCGCCACAACAGACTTTTAAACCTGCTTTACGTACTTTACCAAGTGTATTAATTCGATCATCAAATTGACGTGTGCCGATAATGTTGTGGTAATGTTCAGGTGCAGTGTCCAAGTTATGATTATAATAATCCAAACCTGCCTCTTTTAGATCTTCTGCCATTCCGTCTTGCAGTAAACCAAACGTACCACAAGTTTCTAGCCCCAAAGCCTTTATAGCTTTAATAATTTCAGTCATTTTAGCCACATCTTTCGGTTTTGGACCTCGCCACGCAGCCCCATACAAAAACGGCTAGCGCCTCGTGCTTTAGCGATTTTAGCTTTCTCGACAATTTCTTCTATATCAACCAACTGCTGATTTTGCACGCCTGTTTGATAGCGTGCAGATTGCGGACAATAGCCACAATCTTCGGGACAACCGCCCGTCTTAATTGACATTAGCGTTGAAAGTTGAATGGCTCTTGGATTAAAGTTTTCACGATGTATTTGCGCAGCACGATACACTAAATCAAGAAAAGGGGTTTCAAAAAGTGCTTCGACTTTACACACAGACTAATATTCTACACTTGGGTGCGGCGTGAGCGTTTTTACTTCAACGAGATTGGTCATTGTCATTCTTTTTCCTTTTGCGTTGGGTAAAATGAGCGATGAACTTCACCATTTTTCAATTCGATGATGCGATCCATCTTTGTTTGAATTTCACTGGGTTGGTGAGTGATTAGCAATAACGTCAGTTTTTTTTCTTCACATAGTTGATTGATTAATAATAGCATATCCGATCTTAATTCAGGATCGAGTGCAGAAAATGGTTCATCAAGTAATAAAATCGGTTTATCTCGTAGCAGGCAACGTGCTAACGCTGCTCGCTGTTTTTGTCCGCCAGAAAGTTGATTTGGATGTTGATTTAAGTATCTTTGTAGACCTACCGCTTTTGCGACACTCAGCACTTTTTCTTGTTCGAGCGTGTTGAGTTTTAGACTAGGTTTTAGCCCTAAAGCGATATTCTCTGCTATGCTTAAATGAGGAAACAAATTATTTTCTTGAAATAGCATGGATACAGGACGTTGGTGGGGCTGAGTTCGAAAATGATTTTCTCCGTCTATCCAAAGTTCACCTGAATGTGCAAATTCAAATCCTGCAATAAGTTGTAGTAAGGTGCTTTTACCAGCACCACTAGCACCGATAATCGCCACTTTTTCTTGTGCTGAAATATGCAAATCAAAACACATTTTGGTGTTATCGTAAGCAAATTGCAGATTATTGAGTATGATCATAGGTTTCCTTATTCATTGATACTTTTTCTAAAAAGACAAAAATTGTGGCACACAATAGTAATAAAATGAAGGCAGTGACAGCGGCATCATTATTACGATATTGACCAAGTTGCTGATAAAGTAAATGAGGAAGAGAGGTGAAATCTTGCGTACCAAAGAGTGCGATAGCAGTAAAATCGCCTAGAGAAAGGCAGCAAGCGAGAGCAAAAGCATATTGCATTGGGGAACGTAAATGATGCCATTCAATTAAGCGAAAACGTTGCCAGCCTTGAATATGAAGGGATTGACAAAGCTTTTCGTAGTGGTACATATTGCTATACATTGGTTCGGTTAAAATGCGTAGAACAAAGGGCATTGACGCTAAGGCATTGCAACAGACCATAATTAAAAATAAATGCCCTCTAGAAAAATCGAATTCTTGTAACCAAAGAAATAAACCAAGTGCAAGCACTAAAGTTGGAATAGCTAAAATAGTGGCACCTGCATTTAAAATAAAATTAGCCAATTTTTGCCACTCTAGCCAATGTAAACGGCGTGCTAATAATAATAAAAGACAGGATATGAAAACTGCTAGGATTGCAGATAGCGGTGCAATGCTCAAGGAATATCCTAAGGCTCGCCAAAGTTGTTGCATTTGCCAAACTGCAAGCCATCTGCCAGCTAGCATAGCTGAAATAAAGGTATTGATTAAAGGCAATAACATAAAGCTACAACCTAGAAACAACATCACTTTTTGCCAGCATTTCACAAGGCGAGATTGTGAATCAATCCAAATGTTTTTGTGATGCAATGCAGTTTGAACGTTGCGATTAAATAAGCTTGCACTGTTAAACAATACAAAACAAAATAAAAACTGGAGTAATGCGAATAGTGCTGCTTTTGGTAAATTCAATTCAAACAAAATAGCTTGATAAATTGCTACTTCTAAGCTGGTGTATTTAGGTCCGCCCCCCAGCGTTAGCACAATGGCAAAGCTGGTAAAACACAGCATAAAAATTAATGCGAAAGTGGAGAATAGTCCTTGTTGTAGATAAGGTAGCTCAATTAAGCGGAAAAATTGCCAACTGCGAATATTAAGTTGAGCAGCCAGTTGGCGTTGTTGACTAGGGATCTGTGCGAAGTTTTGTAAGAAAATTCGCGTAGCGAGAGGGATGTTAAAAAATAAATGAGCAATTAAGATGCCAGTCAGACCATAAATATTTGGTCGCCAACTGAGTTCAAGCCATTGTGCTATATTCGCAAGCCAACCTGAACTGCCATATACTCCTAAAATACCGAAAATGGCAACCAATGATGGTAGAACAAATGTCAGTGAAAAAAGTTTGAGAATCAGTGGTTTGCCGATGAAATCTTGATAAAAAAATGCTCGTGAAAATAACAAACCGAAAAAGAGAGAGAGTATTGCAGAAAGTAAGGCTTGCATAAAGCTAAATAAAATTACTTGTTGCAGATAGTCATCTTGCCATACTTCCTGCCAGTTGATTTCTTGAATAAGGCTAAAAACGTGAGTTAACGGCACGCCATAAATGTTGAGTAAAGCGCAGATGGCAAAAATTCCGCCCAAGTAATGTGGTGGGCGGAATTTAGGATTGAAGAACAATGAATGTATTTTCACAATTAAACTGGATTATTTAGTGAGTGCTTTTTGCCATACGGAAACCCATCTGTTCCAGTTTTTGCTATTTGCTTCTTGAGTATTTAATAATGAGGCCTTTAACATTTCAGCTTTTAGTGCATCATAATGAGGTTCTACCGATAAATTGATAACAGGTAACATGACATTACGTTTCACTAAAATTTTTTGTGCTTCAGGTTTCAAAAAGAATTTCACAAATTCATCACTACATTGATTATTAGGTTTGTTAGTTTTTGCAATGGTTTCAATTTGTAAAATACCGCCTTCTGCAAATTGCGTTGCAGCATAATGATTTTTTTGCTCTGACACTAAATGATAAATAGGAGAAGTGTTATAACTTAAGACTAAATCCGCTTCACCTTTTAAAAATGCACCATAAGTATCTGTCCAGCTTTTTCCTACGGTAACCGTATGTTTTGCAAGATTCTGCCATGCTTGCTCTACTTGATTTTCAGGATAAACGGTATTCAACCAAATCAACAAACCACGACCCACACTACTGGTGCGAGGATCTTGATAAATCACTTTCAAGTCTTGGCGCTCCACTAATTCCTTTAAACTTTTTGGTGGATTGCTTAATTTGTTTTTGTCATAAACAAAAGCAAATTGACCAAAATCATAAGGTAAGAATGTTTGATTTTCCCATTCTGACGGAAGATCTAGCTGACTTAAATCTGTATTGTGTGTTACAAACAGATCTGTTTTTTCCGCTTCGATAATGGCATATTGATCTAACCCAACGACTACATCTGCTTTTGTTTTCTTATTTTTTCCATCTAAACGAATTCGATTAAGCAATGTGCCTGTGTTGTCAAATTGCACATAATTTACAGCACATTGAGGAAATTGCTTTTCAAATTCCCCTTTAATTTTAGGACCAGGTCCCCAGTCCGAGGCAAAAGAATCATAAGTATAAACAGTTAAGGTTTGAGCTTGATTGGCTTGGGCAGAGATGACCACAGAAGTTAAAAGGGCTGTGGCAATAAGAGATGTTTTGAATTTCAACATTGTGTCCTCTCTTGAATAAAAATAACAAAAAAAGTACACAGCAATAATGACTTGTTTCCTACGTCAGTATTAACTGCATCAGGTTCACGGGTATAATCTCAGCAGTGAACAAACACGCACCCCGACAAGACGTTAGTCTATAGTATTTTCAAAAAAAAGAAAGGGGCTGACGTAGATTAGCCCTAAATTTCACACCATTTTCTTAACGTTTTAAGTTGCTCTTTGGGTGTCCCAAAATTAAACCGAAATTCACATTCCTTCAAGAATAAAGGGAAACTTTTTCGGTCAATTCCATTATATTTTCGGAGT
>MUYB01000033.1 GCA_002015125.1 [Haemophilus] felis | reverse complement strand
TGAGAGTGGGTATTTTCCTTATAAACATAAAGGCTTAAGAGGGGCTTTGGCTAGCTTAAAATATTACGAAAAATATTTATTTACCTTTGAAAAACATTTTGAATTGAATATAGAAAAAACGACAAATAGGATTGAAGGTTTATTTAGTGAACTTAAACGGAAGTTAATAAATCATAATGGATTAAGCAAGAAGCGTAAGGTTGTGTTTATAAAGGATTTTTTGAATAAGAAAAGTTGCTAACAACCTTGAAAAATATTATTAGCAACTATTTTGTCCACTTGAACGTGTAATGGGTTGTTCAGCAACTATTTTGTCCATTACACCAATAATCTTGCTGAATCCTTTTTTGCACGACTACGGCGAGCAATTACAGGTGTCTATCACAAGATGAACAATAAATATCTGATGTTCTATGCAAATGAAATTGTATGGCGAGAAGATAACCGCAGAAAAAGTGTCAAAGAGAAATTTGAGCAATTACTAAAATTTTGCTTAAACACCTTACCTTCACGAGATTTTACAGGTTACTGGCAAGGCAATAAAAAAGCTGAAGCATTGTTTGGCTTAGCAAGTCTAACCGCTTCAAACGACTTACACTACATGAATGCAGCATAAACAAAAACCAATGTACACCTTACCCAAATATCTTATGGGTAATTTAAAATGTTTATGGTGGCTTTGCTTTATACGGAATATGTATAAAATCTCCCACAATGCTTCGCATGCATAAAAAATATCTCTTACCGCAAGAGTAAATATCGCCTATCTACTTGTAATGGAAGATTTACTGTGAATTAAAAAGCCTTTAGCTTTATTGAGCCAAAGGCTTTCTTTTGGAGATTAACTGTTTGATTTTTTTGGCTTTGTGCAACTGCTACATAATACCGAAAAATTCCACATTTTTGTCCATTACACCTCTTAATTAGCGAACATAGCAGAAATAGATTCTTCGTTGCTAATACGACGAATGGCTTCTGCAAGCATTCCTGATAAGGTAAGAATACGCACTTTTTGGAGCGCTTTAATTTCTGGAGTTAGCGGAATAGTGTCCGTTACAACAACCTCGTCTAAGGCATCACTTGCGATATTTTTAGCAGCAGCACCCGAGAATACCGCGTGTGTAGCATAAGCAAATACGCGTTTTGCGCCACGTTCTTTTAAAGCTTCAGCGGCTTTACATAACGTACCGCCAGTGTCGATCATATCGTCAACAAGAATACAATCACGACCTGAAACATCACCGATAATATGCATTACTTGAGAGACATTCGCGCGTGGACGGCGTTTGTCGATAATTGCCATATCTGCATCGTTAAGTAATTTTGCAATAGCTCTGGCACGCACAACACCGCCGATATCTGGCGAAACTACCATCGGGTTTTCCAAGTCTGTTTTTTTCAACATATCGTGAATTAAAACTGGTGAACCGAAGACGTTATCTACTGGCACATCAAAGAAACCTTGAATTTGTTCTGCGTGTAGGTCGCAAGTTAAAACACGGTCAACGCCGACGCTAGAAAGGAAGTCTGCGACGACTTTAGCGGTGATTGGAACACGAGCAGAGCGTACGCGACGGTCTTGACGAGCGTAACCAAAGTAAGGAATAACAGCAGTGATACGTCCTGCAGATGCACGACGTAAAGCATCTACCATAACGATTAATTCCATTAGGTTGTCATTGGTTGGCGCACAAGTGGATTGGATAATGAACACATCACTACCACGCACATTTTCATTAATTTGCACTTGAATTTCACCGTCGCTAAAGCGGCCAACAGTTGCATCACCAAGGGATGTATATAAGCGTTCAGAAATTCTTTTTGCGAGTTCTGGCGTAGCATTACCAGTAAAGATTTTTATGTCAGGCATTGTGTATTAGACCTCAGGTTTTGAATGATTAAAAAATTTGGTTTCGCATTAACATCAGAGATGAAGTAGTTGATGTAATGGTGATTGATTTAATCCTTTTGCCACAAAACCCCAATAATGTGGCGGTTTTGCTTGAAAGACGGCTTGTGCGGCTTGTTCATTATCAAATTCTGCGAAGATGCAGGCACCGGTTCCAGTCAGCCTTGCGGGTGCATATTTTAACAACCAGTGGAGTATTTCTTCAACCTCAGGATAATGATCTAGCACAATTTTTTCGCAATCGTTTTCATATTTCTGTTGTAAACATTCTTCTAATGATTTTTTAGCTGTATTGCGCGTTAAATGAGGATCGGAAAATATCAAAGCGGTAGAGATAGACACATCTGGTTTGAGTACGATGTACCATTTTTCTTCCGGTTGGCAATAGGTGATTTTTTCCCCTACACCTTCTGCAAAAGCAGATTGTCCATGCACGAAAATAGGTACATCAGCGCCCAATGTTAAGCCAAGTTTTGCGAGTTCAGGTATTGATAAGCCTGTTTGCCAAAGATGATTGAGTACAACAAGAGTTGTTGCCGCATTTGATGAACCTCCACCGATACCGCCGCCCATTGGGAGGATTTTATCTAAAAAGATATTTGCACCTAGCTTACAATTTGTGTGTTGTTGTAACAAATTAGCCGCACGATAGATCAGGTTATCTTTTTCTTCCAGATTAGGAAGGTTGTTAATTAAATGAATGTGATTATCGGGACGAATTTGAATATCTAACCAGTCACCAAAATCTACAAATTGAAATAAGGTTTGTAATTCGTGGTAACCATCGTTGCGCTTGCCATTGATGTATAAGAATAAATTGAGTTTTGCTGGGCTAGGATAACGATGGGTTCCTGCTAGTTGGTTAAGTTGATGAGAAAAATGATAGCGCTGCATTAGTATTTCCATTCTTCGGAGCGAATTTTTAGGGTTTGTGTGTGGCTTTTTAATAAAATGTCTTTCGGTAATGGAAGTGGCATTTGATGAAAATTGATGTAATCAGCCGTCCAGATTGTGTTTTTTAGCGGGTAGGCAAAATGAGCAAGTAAATGATTTTCACCTACTTTGTAATCTCGATTCTCGTCAGGTTGCCCTTTCAACCAAAGGCCAAACTGTTCAAGAGGGAATTGCGTACCGACGGTAGTGCGTAAAAGGTTGTCAATTTCTTCTTGGCTATATTGCTTGTCATTTTGATCACTAATTTGTAGTTGGTTTTGTTGCTTACTTAGTACCAGTGCTTGGGTACTGATATTTGAGTAGAGTGTAAGAGAATAGTTGTTAGCGTCTGTGTAGTGCCAGTGAAAGCGACTAGAAAATCGTTTATCTTTAGCAATATAACCAATTTGTCCTTTCACTTCATAGGATTTGAGCTGTTTTACTTTTTGTAAATGCTGTTGCCAAATTGCATCTGAAGTGGATAAGTAAGTTTGTTCGGTAGGTGCTTCTATATTCAGAGAACAGGCGCTAATTAATAGCGATATTACGAAAGGGAAAATACGAGATAAATAGGTGTTCATAGTCTTTATTGGTAATCAAAAACGGCGCCATTCTAAGGGGTTAATCTTGCTTAGTAAAGTGTGGGAGTATTTCCATTTTGCGACCTTTTACCGCAAATATTCGGCGCTTGTTTAATTCGTCGCGAATCCCTTGTTTTTCAAAGCCTTCAGCAATGATCTGCTGCACATCAATTTGTTGAGCAGTTTCGTATAATGCCCAAAGGTAGTTTTTTTGTGGATAATCGACTTGTTCAAATCCTTTTCGTCCACGGCTATCAGCCAAACAAAGTAATAAAAAGTCTGCAAAGCGATGCGGTTTACGCCATACATCAAAACTATTGAATAATTTTATAATAGTTTCAGGGCGCAGTTCGAAAGCTTTATGGCAATGAGTATGATACAGACAACAAAGTTCCGCAAAATCTTGTACAGAATGAGGCAATTTAAAACGTTTAGCAATTTGGCGAATCGGCGCTATACCCGCTGCTTCGTGTCCATAATGATGAGGAAGAATCTCTTTCGGTGTTAAGGCTTTGCCTAAATCGTGGCAAATGGCTGCAAAACGCAGATGGATCTTATCGGCCGCAGAATGTTGTTCTGTGAGTAAAACCGCTTGTTGTAATACCAGCATGCTGTGTAAAAAGCTATCTTTTTCAGGGTGATGCTTTATCGGATTCGGCACACCTTGTAGCCTTTCTAATTCAGGGAAAAGGATTTTTAGTCCGCCTACCTTCCGCAAAACCTGAAAATAAATTTCTGGATTTTTCTCTTGTAATGCTTTTTCGGTTTCGAGCCAAACTCGTTCGGCGGTAAGATGAGCAAGTTCACCTTGCTGAACTAATTGCCTCATTAATTTTAGAGTATCATCGGCGATAGAAAAGCCTAAATAGTGGAATCGTGCGGCAAAACGCGCGACGCGTAGGACTCGTAAGGGATCTTCTGCAAAAGCGGGGGAAATGTGGCGTAATTGACGATTTTGGATGTCTTGAATTCCACCATAAGGATCATAAAGGTTTCCGTTTTTATCCTGAGCAATGGCGTTAATGGTTAAATCTCTGCGGATTAAATCTTGTTCCAGAGAAATATGGGGAGAGAAATCGCAAATAAATCCTGTATAACCTGAACCCGCTTTTTTTTCTGTACGTGCTAAGGCATATTCTTCTTTGGTTTGAGGGTGGAGAAAAACTGGGAAATCTTTGCCAACTTGTTGATATCCTTGTTCTAGCAAATCTTTTGGGGTAGCGCCGACGACAAGCCAATCACGATCTTGTGTAGGGAGATTAAGCAGTTTATCTCGCACTGCGCCACCCACCAAATAAATTTGAAAAGAATCCTTCATATTTCGTTTGTGTTACCAACGAGATGTGGTTTTGCGACGACGTTGAGGAATTAGAATAGGTAAGAACAAGCCTAACAATAATCCAACACCTAATACCGAACCACCATAAATAAACCATTGAATCGCGATTTCACGCTTACCTGCATCAAGCATCGCTTCCAAATCTCGATTTTTATTGTGAGCGATTTCTAATTCTCGTTTCAATTGGGAATTTTGTTCTAATAATTGGCTGCTTTGTTGCTCCGCTTGAGTGGCTCGACGTTGTATTTCTGCTGTACGCTGTTGCCAATCATTATCTAAACGGTTGAGCTTTAATGTAAGTTCTTGAATTTGCATTTTTAACTTTGGATTTTCTTCTTTGCTACTTGGTGTAGCACTTAATTCGCTATTCAGAATCCAAGCTTCGCGGTTTCTGCTATCGCGTACTAAGCTATATTTCTCTCTTTTTTCTAATACATTTACGGCTTCACCTGCACGAATAGCGCCTGCAATTTTATATTGATCCCCCGCGCCTTTACGCAAAAAGGTGCTTAAGTTTTCCGTAACGTATTTGGTTTCTGCTTGAACAGAATAAATAGGGGAGGAAATAATTAAACCAACCAAAAAAAAACGAATAAATTTATTCATAGCAACAAGATCCTGTTAAGCGCGATTAACTGATGAGTTATCGCGCTTAAATCATTAAAGTAAGATTAGTGAAAAATTAAACTAAGAATGTAGTAAATCATAATCGCAAAGAATGCGCCTGCGGGTAAGGTTACGATCCAAGAGGCGATAATATTGCGGATAACATTGAGATTGAGGGCGGCGATACCACGCGCAAAGCCAACGCCTAACACCGCACCTACAAGAGTTTGTGTGGTAGAAATAGGTAATCCTGTTCCTGAAGCAACCACAACGGTTAACGCCGTTGCAAATTGTGCGGCAAAACCACGACTTGGGGTTAGGTCGGTAATACCAGTACCAATAGTAGCCATTACTTTATAACCCATAACAATAAGACCAACCACGATACCAAATGCGCCTAAAGGTAAAATCCACCAAGCGAGAGCGGTTTTCGGCAGAATTTGTCCACCATGTTCTACGATGGATACCACCGCAGAAAGTGGTCCGATGGCGTTTGCCACATCGTTTGAGCCGTGTGCGAATGCCATTGCACAGGCGGTAAGCAACATTAAAATACTAAATACTTTTTCTACTCCACCAAATACACCGCTGCGCATTTTTTTGACAAAGCCACGACTGCGGAAATAGAAGTAGCAGACCAAAATAGAAATTACCGCAATAGCAAGAGAAATTAAGAAAATTTCCCCTTTGTTTAAATGTAAGCCAATGTGTTTCAAGCCTTTGGTAAAGGTAACGATACAAAGAATAAATGCGGTGATTCCCATATAATATGGGCCATATTTTTGTGCATTCTTTAAGGGATGCTCTGTATCAAAAATGAGTTTTTGTGTACTGGCGAAAATTGCGTAGGCAATAATTCCAGAAATGATCGGCGTAATAAACCAACTTCCTACGATACTTTTAATCATACCCCATTCAACAGCTTCTTTACCGACGGTAACACAGGCAAATCCCACAACAGCGCCGATGATAGAATGGGTGGTAGAAACTGGCCACCCCATACGAGAGGCAATTAACAGCCACATACCTGAAGCGAAGAGAGCTGACATCATACCGAGTACTAACACATCGGGACTGGTAGCAAATTGCATAGGATCAATGATCCCACTTTTTATTGTTTCTGTTACTTCACCGCCTGCTAAATATGCACCTGCAGCCTCAAAAATCATGGCAATAATAATGGCTTGTTTGGCGGTAATTGTGCCAGAACCAACCGATGTCCCCATTGCGTTTGATACATCATTTGCACCAATACCAAAGGCCATAAAAAAACCAAAAAGAGCGGTAATAATGACTAATAAGGTACCGTATTGATTTAATAACTCCATAATAAAAACTCCTTATGTGAATAAAGAAAATTACGAACGTGCTAGCATTAATTCAATGCGAGAACCTACACGCTGTGCTTGATCCGCTAATACGCCGACCCATTCAAGAATTTTATATAAAAACATCACATCAATAGGATTAAAGCGAGTTTCAATTTGTAAAAGCATTTTGCGGAGTTTAATTTGCATTTGATCCGTGTCGTCTTCGATGCTATCCAATTCATTGATCATTCGATTGACAAGATCTACTTCGCGTCCCTTAAAGCCAGTTTCAAGCAACTGCTCAATTTCATCAATCACTCGATTCGCCTGAAGAGTTGCATCTAAACAACGTTTTAAATAACGTTCAAAATCCGCCTGCATTTCTTGGGGAATAGCAAATTGTCGCCCAATCATTCGTCCTGAAATATCTTTAGCGTAGTTGGCTAATTTATCTTGTTGAGTAACTAATTCTAGAAGATCTGTACGGTCAATAGGCATAAATAAACCACGAGGTAATTTCAAACGAATTTCTCGTTTTAACGCATCTGCGCGTCTTTCATAATCAGAGATTTGAGCGCGTACTTCTTCTGCCTTATCCCATTCATTGGTAAAGGTTGCTTCAAAGAATGGAACAAGTAAATTGCAACATTCTGTGACTTTTTGAGAGTGTTTTTGTAGTGGTTTAAGGGGGGATTGTGCGAATAAACCAAGAATATTATTAATTGCCATAAAATGATTCCTGCAAGAAGTTGAAAATATCGAGGCGCATATTACATTATGTGCTGTTAAAATTCACTTTTTTAATCGAAAAAAGTTGAGATTTATTGGATAATGCTCCAATTCAAATCAATTAATGATTTATTATTTTCATTCTAAGTGAATATTTCTTATGACCCCTGAAATTGAACTAAAACTGGCTGTTACGCCAAATTTTGTCGAGCTTTTGACGCAATCTTTAACAAATTTTCATATCTTGCAACATAAAACTGTTTTTCTTGGGAATTGTTATTACGACAATGCCAATCTACAACTTGCTGCTTGTAAAATAGGTTTACGAGTAAGAAAGGAAAATGAAAATTTTACTTTGACGCTAAAAACAGATGGGGAAGTAAAAGGAGGATTACATATTCGCCCTGAGTATAACTTGAGCCTAGAAAACGCAGATTTTGGCGAAGTACAATTAGCCGCGTTAGCGGAGCAAAGCGGTATTTCACTCAGTCAATTTATGCCTTTTCAAATCATTTTTAGTACAGATTTCGAACGCCAATTTTGGTTAGTGGAATGCGGTAACGGTGCAGTGATTGAGGTTGCTTTTGATCAAGGTGAAATTTTAGCAGGAAAAAATAAACAGGCTATTTGTGAGGTTGAGTTTGAGCTTAAACAAGGAAAAATTCAGGATTTATTATTTTTTGTAAAGGGACTTATTTTAGAAAAGGCTATTCGCCTAAGTTCTGCAAGCAAAGCTCAAAGGGGGTATGCGCTAGCTAATTTTGAGATCAAGGAAATTGATTGGCTTGTTGAATGGGAATTTGTACTACAAAAAATATCAACCGATTCAAAATATTTACAGCATTTGCTACAGTTTGAGCAAAATCTTATTGAAGATACTTTCAGCTTAGGTCAATCCTATTTAGGTGCAGATTTCTCACGTTGTGTTGCTCGTATTTCTGCTTTCTTTAACCTTTACAGTTATTTCCAAGAAAATCAAAGTCTATTGCATCGTATCTGTCTACAAAATAGTAATTTTGATGAAAGTATTTTTATTGAATTACTGGATAGCAATCAATGGCTGTTAGAGCAGATAAAGGACATTATGTGCACCCATAGTCAAACCAAAAATCATCAACAGGCAATAGGGCAATTATGCCAATTACTAGAAACGGGAGAATACGTTAAGCGTATGCTTAATTTGTTACAGTTGGGGTTGTAAGTTTATATTTGTGATCTATGTCACATATTTTTCTCGTTTTTATTAAAAGTGTGATCTTTGTCACAAATTAATAACTCTTGTCTAAAAATAAAATGTGATTTAGTTCACATTTTTGTACAAAATTCTTTCGTGGCTTTTTAAAGTGATGATATTTTGCAACATGAAATTTATTTGTAATTTCTTTCTATTTTATCGAGGTTGCTATGTCTTCAAATTTAAAAGTGAAAGTTCAAAGTTTTGGACGTTTCTTATCAAATATGGTAATGCCTAATATTGGAGCATTTATTGCTTGGGGCTTTATCACTGCGCTTTTTATTCCAACAGGCTGGTTACCAAATGAAACCTTCTCTAAACTTGTTGGTCCTATGATTACCTACCTATTGCCACTATTAATCGGTTATAGTGGCGGTCGTTTAGTAGGTGGAGAACGAGGTGCTGTTGTTGGTGCGATTACCACAATGGGGATTATCGTAGGATCGGAAATTCCGATGTTCTTGGGAGCTATGATTGTCGGACCTTTAGGCGGTTGGGCAATTAAAACTTTTGATAAATGGATTGAAGGCAAAGTAAAAAGTGGCTTTGAAATGCTAGTAAACAACTTTTCCGCAGGTATTGTGGGTATGTTGTTGGCATTACTTTCTTTCAGTGTGATTGGTGGCATTGTTTCACAAATTTCTGCTTTGTTAGCGACAGGAGTAAATGCTTTAGTTGAAGCTAATTTATTACCATTAACTTCCATTATCGTTGAGCCTGCGAAGATCTTATTCTTAAACAATGCGATTAACCATGGTATTTTCTCGCCACTTGGTATTCAACAATCAGCGGAGCTTGGTAAATCTATTTTCTTCTTGATTGAGGCAAATCCTGGTCCAGGTTTAGGAATTTTGTTAGCCTATATGTTCTTTGGTAAAGGTTCAGCAAAACAAAGTGCGGGTAGTGCATCAATTATTCATTTCTTCGGCGGTATTCACGAAATTTATTTCCCTTATGTATTAATGAATCCTCGTTTAATTCTTGCTGTTATTGCGGGGGGGATGACAGGCGTTTTCACTAATACATTATTAGGAGGTGGTTTAATTTCTCCTGCTTCTCCAGGATCAATTCTTGCTGTATTAGCAATGACACCAAGTGGTGCTCATATTGCTGTGATTCTATCAGTTATTCTATCTTGTGTTGTGACCTTCTTAGTGGCAAGCTTGTTATTAAAAGCTCAAAAAGCAGAAACTTCTTTAGAAGATGCTCAAGCACAAACCCAGTCAATGAAAGCTGCAAGTAAGGCACAAGTTGCACAGCAAGGTGTTAATAAAATTTATGTAGCTTGCGATGCTGGTATGGGATCGAGTGCTATGGGTGCAACTTTACTACGCAAGAAAGTTGAAGCCGCGGGGTTAAATATTAAAGTACAGAATTTAGCTATCAACGATTTACCAGATGATGCTCAATTAGTTATTACACATCAGGATTTAACCGCACGCGCTAGCAAACAAGTTCCAAATGCGCAACATCTCTCTCTTAATAACTTCTTAGATTCTGCTTTTTATGATGAATTAGTGACGAATCTAGCAAAGCAAAGTGGGACAGTTGTTCGTCAAGAGACTGTCAAGAAAAATGAAAGTTCGTTGAATCTTAATGTGTCACAGATTTTCTTAAATCTAACTGCAACTTCCAAAGAAGACGCTATTCAATTTGCAGGGGAACAGTTGGTGAAATTAGGTTTTGCAGAACCAGATTATATTCCAGCGATGTTTGAACGTGAAAAACAGGTATCTACCTATTTGGGTGAAGGAATTGCAGTGCCACATGGTACCGTAGTAGCGAAGGATAAAGTGCTTAAAACAGGTATTGTATTCTGCCAATACCGTGAAGGTGTACTTTTTGGTGAGGAAGAAGAGTCGGTAGCAAAATTAGTGATTGGTATCGCTGCTCGTAATAATGAGCACCTTCAAATCTTGAATGCACTTACTAATGCTTTAGACGATGAAGAAACTATGAATATCTTGGTGCAAACCAATGATCCACAACAGGTTTTGAATTTATTGAATAAAGTATAATTTTTACGGCACGAAGAAATCTTCGTGTCTCTTTCATTTCTGTAATAGATTTTTAAGGAATAAAAAATGAAAGCATTACATTTTGGAGCCGGTAATATAGGTAGAGGTTTTATAGGCAAGTTGCTTGTAGATTCTGGTATTCAAGTGACCTTTGCAGATATCAAGCAGACACAAATTGACCAAATTAACCAAAATAAACAATATGGCGTTAAAGTCGTAGGAGAGCAAAGTCGTCTAGAGATAGTAAAAAATATTGCTGCGGTGAATTCAAAAGATGAAAGTGCGGTAATTGAGTTGATAAAGGATGTGAATTTGATTACTACTGCGGTAGGGCCGAATGTACTTACTATATTAGCGCCATTATTAGCAAAAGGCTTAAAAGCACGTTTAGTTGCAGGTAATAAAGAGGCGTTAAATATTATTGCTTGTGAAAATATGGTGCGTGGCACTTCATTTTTAAAAGGCAAGATTTTTGAAAATTTGACGGCTTTTGAACAAGAAAATATTGAGGAAGTAGTTGGATTCGTGGATTCTGCCGTGGATCGTATTGTTCCCCCAACAGAGTTTAATCCAAATGATCCGCTAGAGGTGACCGTAGAGGAGTTTAGCGAATGGATTGTGGATCAAACTCAGTTTAAAGGCAAAACGCCTGAAATTGTTGGAATGGAATTAACGGATAATTTAATGGCATTTGTTGAGAGAAAATTATTTACCCTCAACACAGGGCATTTAATCGCCGCTTATCTTGGTAAACAAGTTGGCGTTAAATGGATCAAAGAGGCGATTAGCATTGATGAAATTAAGCAACAAGTGAAGGCAACAATGGAAGAAAGTGGGGCGGTGTTGATTAAACGTTATGCTTTCGATCCAGCAACTCATTCTAGTTATATTGAAAAAATATTAAAACGTTTTGCTAATCCTTATTTGAACGATGATGTTAATCGGGTAGGACGAGAGCCAATTCGTAAGCTCAGTCCAAATGATCGTTTAGTTAAGCCACTTTTAGGAACATTAGAATATGGTTTACCAAATGAATATTTAATCAATGGGGTAGTGATGGCGTTACAATATCGCAATGATGAAGATATTCAAGCCGTTGAATTAGCAGACTTTATTGTGAAAAATGGTATTGAACAGGCGGTAAAACATTACACAGGTTTAACCGATACGGAGGTTATTGCACAAATTCTTAGTCGTTATTCTGAATGAAAATACAATATCAATTCATCGATCAACTTAGCGAGATTACCACTGTGCGTGGTTTTCTCGCACTTTCTACTCAGCAGTTAGCTCATTATATTGAGTTATTGATTGAGAACGTTTTTCGTAAGCAAGATTTTGCTTTGAAATCCGTTGTGGATTCTTTATTTGAACATCAAGGACCTCTTGCTGAATTACCCGTTCGTTTGAAATTACTGCTTGGCTTAGGTGTAATTTCTATGGATGTGTATCAGGATATTAACCATTTCATTGAGTTTAAATTAAAATTAAGCGATGAAGTTGAAGAACCTGATTTTTCTAGCCCTATTGTAATTAATTTTTTGCAAAGTTTGCATTTCTCTGATAGTTCCTTAGTTAATAATTTGCTTAAACAAAAATTATCAATGGATAAAGATTCAATGATATTTCAGATGCAGCAACTAAGATTAGAAAAAGTAGTACGTTCAAGTTTAATTTTGGGTATTAGTCAGATTTTTGATCAACTAGATCAGGCAAGTACTTAGTATTTTTATCCCTCTTTATTATTGTTCTTTGCCTTTATTTTAGTCCAATTATTTAAGGTGTTCTGTTTTATTTTTAGCTTGCTTTTTATTGGTTTTGTGAGGGTTATCACTAGCTTTTTTTCAAAAAATCTAATAAAATTTGCAGGATTTGTTAAAAATTTGTAAAGCTATTTTGATTGCAATTTGAGCTATGCAAATTCTATTCAATTTTAATCATTTCGTTATAAACTCATCGTTTAATTATTTTTAGCATAATTAAACTTAATTTTTAACTTAAAACAAATAAGGAAGAAGACTATGTCAGAAATGTTAAAAAATGACGTAGATCCAGTCGAAACAAACGATTGGTTATTGGCTATTGATGCTGTAATTCGTGAAGAAGGTGTAGAGAGAGCACAATATATTATTGAGCAATTAATGCAACATGCTCGTGCTAATAATGTTTCTCTACCAACAGGTATCACCACCGACTATATCAATACCATTCCCGCCTCTGAAGAACCAAATTATCCAGGTAACCTTGATTTAGAAAGACGTATCCGCGGTGCGATTCGTTGGAATGCGATTATGATGGTATTGCGTGCGTCGAAAAAAGATTTGGAATTAGGTGGACATATGTCTTCTTTCCAATCTTCGGCAACCATGTACGAAGTGTGTTTTAACCATTTCTTTAAAGCACGTTCAGAGAAAAATGGTGGCGATTTAGTTTTCTTCCAAGGTCATATTTCGCCGGGAATTTACGCTCGTGCATTCTTAGAGGGTCGCTTAACAGAAGAGCAAATGGATAACTTCCGTCAAGAAGTGCATGGTAAAGGGCTTTCTTCTTATCCTCATCCGAAATTAATGCCTGAATTTTGGCAATTCCCAACTGTATCAATGGGGCTTGGACCGTTGAATGCTATCTACCAAGCTCGTTTCTTAAAATACTTACACAACCGTGGCTTAAAAGATACGGCAGATCAAACGGTTTACGCTTTCTTGGGTGATGGCGAAATGGACGAAGTGGAATCTCGTGGTGCGATTTCTGTGGCAGCTCGTGAGAAATTAGACAACCTAGTTTTCGTGATCAACTGTAACTTACAACGTTTAGACGGTCCAGTAACGGGTAACGGCAAAATCATTCAAGAATTAGAAGGTTTGTTCAACGGTGCTGGTTGGGAAGTGATCAAAGTAATTTGGGGTCGTCGTTGGGATCGTTTATTACAACGTGATACTTCAGGTAAATTATTGCAATTAATGATGGAAGTGGTTGATGGTGACTACCAAACCATGAAAGCGAAAGATGGTGCTTACGTACGTAAACACTTCTTTGGTCGTTATCCTGAAACTGAAGCATTAGTAGCTGAAATGACCGATGATGAAATTTGGGCATTAAACCGTGGTGGTCACGATCCATTGAAATTGTTTGCAGCATTTAACAAAGCGAAACAAGTGAAAGGCAAACCAGTTGTTTTACTTGTGAAAACCATTAAAGGTTATGGTATGGGTGATGCCGCTGAGGGTAAAAACATTGCGCACCAAGTGAAGAAAATGGATATGTCAGGCGTGAAACACGTACGTGATCGTTTCAACATTGATGTTTCTGATGAAGATTTAGAAAAATTACCATACATTAAATTTGCGGAAGGTTCGGAAGAATATAAATATCTTCACGAGCGTCGCCAAGCATTGCAAGGTTACTTGCCAACTCGTTTACCACGCTTCACTGAACAATTAGAAGTGCCAGAATTAGAAGAGTTTGCTCAATTATTTGAAGCACAATCTCGTCCAATTTCAACCACAATGGCGTTTGTGCGTTCATTGAATGTGTTGTTGAAAAACAAATCTGTGGGTAAACGCATTGTGCCAATTCTTGCGGACGAAGCTCGTACTTTCGGTATGGAAGGTTTATTCCGTCAAATCGGTATTTACAACCCATACGGTCAAAACTATGTACCACAAGATCGTGAGCAAGTGTCTTACTACCGTGAAGCAATTGACGGTCAAGTGTTACAAGAAGGGATTAATGAGCAAGGCGCAACTGCATCTTGGTTAGCGGCAGCGACATCTTACTCCACAAATAACTTGCCAATGATCCCATTCTATGTGTACTACTCAATGTTTGGGTTCCAACGTATTGGCGATTTAATGTGGGCGGCTGGCGACCAACAAGCACGTGGCTTTATGATCGGCGGTACATCAGGTCGTACAACATTAAATGGTGAAGGTTTACAACACGAAGATGGTCATAGCCATATTCAATCCTTAACTATTCCTAACTGTATCTCTTACGATCCTGCTTTTGCTTTTGAAGTGGCTGTAATTATGCAAGACGGTGTGCGTCGTATGTATGGTCCAAATCAAGAGAACGTTTACTATTACATCACAACTTTAAATGAAACTTACGATCAACCTGCGATGCCAAAAGGCGCAGAAGAGGGTATTCGTAAAGGTATCTATAAATTTGAAACCGTGACTGGTCAAGGTAAAGGCAAAGTTCAGTTATTAGGTTCTGGTGCAATCTTACGTCACGTGCGTGAAGCAGCACAATTGCTAGCCAACGACTTTGGTGTAACTTCTGATGTGTATAGTGTGCCTTCATTTACTGAAGTAGCGCGCGAGGGGGCAGATGCTGATCGCTGGAATTTATTACACCCAGAATCAGAAGCTCGCGTACCTTATATCGCACAAGTAATGAATGATGCACCAGCAGTAGCAGCGACAGATTATATGAAACTCTTTGCTGAACAAGTACGTGCTTATGTACCAGCAGCAAGCTATCGTGTATTAGGTACAGATGGTTTCGGTCGTTCTGACAGCCGTGAAAATTTACGTGAGCATTTCGAGGTTGATGCACGTTATGTTGCTGTTGCGGCGTTATCTGAGTTAGCAAAACAAGGTACGATTGACAAAAAAGTGGTTGCAAAAGCCATTCAAAAATATGGCATTAATGCCGATAAAACAAACCCACTTTATGCATAATCAATAAGGATTAAGAAAATGAGTAAACAAATTCAAGTTCCAGATATTGGCGGCGATGAAGTTACCGTTACTGAAGTTATGGTCAAAGCAGGCGACACTGTCGCCATTGATCAAAGTGTGATTAACGTTGAAGGCGATAAAGCTTCTATGGAAGTGCCTTCACCTGAAGCGGGCGTGATTAAAGAAGTGCTTGTGAAAGTGGGGGATAAAGTCTCTACGGGTTCACCAATGTTCGTATTAGAAGCAGGTGCCGCCGCAGCGGTGGCGCCAGCAGCACCAGCAGAAGTGGCACCAGCGCCAGCGCCTGCTGCCGCAAGTGCGGTGGTTGAAGTTCACGTCCCTGATATTGGCGGCGACGAAGTGAACGTTACTGAAATTATGGTTAACGTCGGCGACAAAGTTGAAGTGGATCAATCCATTATCAATGTTGAGGGCGATAAAGCCTCAATGGAAGTCCCAGCGCCAATTGCGGGTGTAGTAAAAGAAATTTTAATTAAAGTGGGCGACAAAGTTTCAACAGGTTCATTGATTATGAAATTTGAAACTGGCGCCGCCGCACCAGCGGCTCAAGCTCCAGCAGCGGCGGTAGCACCTGCAGCATCAGCCGCACCAGCACAAAGTGCGGTGAAAGATGTTAACGTGCCTGATATTGGTGGCGATGAAGTTAACGTTACTGAAATCATGGTAAAAGTTGGTGATACGATCAGCGAAGAACAGTCGTTGATTACCGTTGAAGGTGATAAAGCCTCAATGGAAGTGCCTGCACCGTTTGCTGGTGTAGTGAAAGAAATTTTAGTGAAATCAGGGGATAAAGTTTCTACTGGTTCATTAATTATGCGCTTTGAAGTAGCAGGCACCGCGCCAGCTATTGCACCTGCACAAGCAGCATCAGCACCAGCTCCACAAGCTACTGCACCAGCGCCGGCTGTAACTCCAGCGACACCAGCAGCTGATGCGGAAGTTACAGGTAGCGCAGTGTTTGCTTATGCAACTCCAGTAGTGCGCCGTTTAGCTCGTGAGTTTGGCGTTAACTTAGATAAAGTGAAAGGTACGGGGCGTAAAGGTCGTATCTTAAAAGAAGACGTTCAGGCTTATGTGAAAGCAGCGATCAAAGCCGTTGAGTCTGGTTCTGTTTCCGCAGCACCTGCATCAAGCAATGGTGTGGCAAATGGCGCAGGTTTAGGCTTATTGCCTTGGCCGAAAGTGGATTTCAGCAAATTTGGTGAAATCGAAGAAATTGAATTAACTCGCATTAATAAGATTTCTGGTGCAAACTTACACCGTAACTGGGTGATGATCCCACATGTTACGCACTTTGATCGTACCGACATCACGGATTTAGAAGCCTTCCGTAAAGAACAAAATGTGTTAGCGGAAAAACAAAAATTAGGTGTGAAAATTACCCCAGTGGTGTTCATTATGAAAGCAGCTGCTAAAGCGTTGGAAGCATTCCCACGTTTCAACAGTTCTATTTCAGAAGATGGTCAACGTTTAACCTTGAAAAAATACGTCAACATCGGCGTGGCGGTGGATACACCAAACGGCTTAGTGGTGCCTGTGTTTAAAGATGTGAACAAAAAAGGCATTATCGAACTTTCTCGTGAATTAATGGAAGTGTCGAAAAAAGCCCGTGAAGGTAAATTAACTGCCGCAGATATGCAAGGCGGTTGTTTCACTATTTCAAGTTTAGGCGGTATTGGTACAACGCATTTCACCCCAATTGTGAACGCCCCAGAAGTGGCGATTCTTGGTGTATCCAAATCCGAAATGGCGCCAGTTTGGAACGGTAAAGAATTTACCCCACGTTTAATGTTGCCATTGTCATTATCTTTCGACCACCGTGTGATTGACGGTGCAGACGGTGCACGTTTCATTAGCTACATTAATGGCGTGTTAGCCGATCTCCGTCGCTTGGTGATGTAATTGCATTGTCCGCTCGTGCTCATACCGAGCGGACATCATTAATCTAACCAAATGTGATGCGAAATGAGATAAAAGTGCGGTAAAAATCGCCCTATTTTTGAAAATCATCACGTTCTTTAACGAGGTTAAAATGAATAAAGAAATTAAAACGCAAGTTGTGGTATTAGGTGCAGGCCCTGCAGGTTATTCTGCCGCATTCCGTTGTGCGGATTTAGGTTTAGAAACTGTTATCGTTGAACGTTATTCAACCTTAGGCGGTGTGTGTTTGAATGTTGGTTGTATTCCGTCGAAAGCTTTGTTGCACGTGGCGAAAGTGATTGAAGAAGCAAAAGCCTTAGCGGAACACGGTATCGTTTTCGGCGAGCCAAGCACCGATGTGGATAAAATCCGCGGCTGGAAAGAAAAAGTTATCGATCAATTGACAGGCGGTTTGGCTGGTATGGCGAAACAGCGTAAAGTACAAGTGGTCAATGGCTACGGTAAATTCTCTGGTCCGAATACGATTATCATTGCAGGCGAAGAAGGTGAAACTACCATTAAATTCGACAACGCTATCATTGCCGCCGGTTCACGTCCAATTCAATTACCATTCATTCCACACGAAGATCCACGTATTTGGGATTCCACCGATGCATTACGCTTAAAAGAAGTGCCTGAAAATCTGTTGATTATGGGGGGCGGTATTATCGGTTTAGAAATGGGAACGGTATATCACGCACTTGGTTCAAAAATTGATGTTGTAGAAATGTTTGATCAAGTTATCCCTGCGGCAGATAAAGACATGGTACAAATTTACACCAAACGTATTTCTAAAAAATTCAACCTGTTACTTGAAACTAAAGTAACTGCCGTTGAAGCAAAAGAAGACGGTATTTATGTGTCAATGGAAGGCAAAGCGGCTAATGAAACTCGCCGTTACGACGCCGTACTTGTGGCGATTGGTCGCGTACCAAACGGTAAATTAATCGATGCTGGTGTGGCTGGCGTGGAAGTAGATGATCGTGGTTTCATCCGCACAGATAAACAAATGCGTACCAACGTGCCACATATTTTCGCTATCGGCGACATTGTTGGACAACCGATGTTGGCACACAAAGGCGTACACGAAGGACACGTAGCGGCAGAAGTGATCGCAGGCATGAAACATTACTTTGATCCAAAAGTGATTCCTTCTATCGCTTATACGGAACCTGAAGTAGCTTGGGTCGGCAAAACCGAAAAAGAATGTAAAGCCGAAGGCATTGCTTACGAAGTGGCGAAATTCCCTTGGGCTGCTTCTGGTCGTGCAATCGCCTCTGACTGCGCAGACGGTATGACGAAATTAATTTTCGACAAAAACACCCATCGTGTTATCGGTGGTGCTATCGTCGGAACTAACGGCGGCGAACTCTTAGGTGAAATCGGTCTTGCTATTGAAATGGGCTGCGACGCCGAAGATTTAGCTTTAACTATTCACGCTCACCCAACCTTACACGAATCTGTTGGTTTAGCAGCAGAAGTATTTGAAGGTTCAATTACCGACTTACCAAATCCAAAAGCGAAGAAAAAATAAATTTTCTTAGCCTCTTTACATAACTAAAAGTGCGGTGAGATTTTGCAAATTTTCACCGCACTTTTTCTATTTGTAAAAATTTTCTTAATTTTTTACTTTTTCTTGACAATCGTTTTTTTTTTTACAATTGGGAAGTTTAATTTTTGTTTAGGGATAATAAAAGTGATTGCACAGTGGATATTGGAAAATAGAATTCTTAATTTTCCAAGCGTTTGTTCAGAATAGCATATCTCATTTTTGACAATGAAATATGCTATTTTTTATCGATTCCTACTCATTATTAAATACATTTAATTCAAGGTTGCAATCTATATGGATTGTGTTTTTTATTTCATTTTCCAATTAATAAGGAAATAATATGGCAGACGTTACTACCACACCAAATCCTTCCAATGAAAAAGCTGAAAGCATTCGTATTTTTCTTATCGTTGCTTATATTTTTATGTTCTTTTTCCCTTTTGTCAGTGCAATTATTGCTTATATTAAAAGAGGTGAATCAGAAGGCACCGTTTATCAATCTCATTTTTCCTATTTACTCCGCACCTTTTGGGTTGGCTTTTTCTTATTAATCGTACCGATCTTTTTAGTACCAATATTATTTGGTTCACTTTATCTCTCTCCATTCTCGATGTTATCTGTTGTTATCGGTTTTGTTTCAACCATTGTTTATTTTGTAGTTTTCCTTTGGTGTTTAGTTCGTGTGGTGTTTGGTTTAATTAAAGCTTTCACGAGAGAAACAGTAAAAGCCAAAACTTG
Source organism: [Haemophilus] felis (assembly GCA_002015125.1). GTDB lineage: Bacteria > Pseudomonadota > Gammaproteobacteria > Enterobacterales > Pasteurellaceae > Pasteurella > Pasteurella felis. The sequence continues at coordinate 16,203 of MUYB01000033.1, read as the reverse complement.
GTTAGTATAAAAATAAATAGGAATTGAAAAATGAAAAAAATATTTATCACAACATTTTTGAGTGCTTTTTTCTTAGCTGGCTGTGCCAAACAAGGTGCATTAGAAGAACAATTAGCCTTTGAATTAGGTAAAGATAAACGTAGCATTAAGGTAAGCAATGTTAAGGTGGGAATGTATGAAACGAGATTTAATGCCCATATCAACGGTAAATTACATAATTGCACAGCAATAGGCGGTAATTTTATGTCATTTGGCAAAGCACTAAATCCTCGTTGTGTGCCTGTTGGCGGTAAGGGGAAAGCCACTGTAAATGCTTGTAATGCAATGCTTGAAGCAGCAGGACGTTGTAAACGTTAATTTTTTACTTAGCGTTAATTCAAAGTGCGGTGTAACTTATTGAAATTTAACCGCACTTTTGTTTTATTTAAACCACTGAAATGAAACGTATTTTGTGGTAGGCTTGGCGGGTTTTATTTAATTTGAGATAACCAAAATGCAAAAAAATATTGTGATTACCGTAGATGGTCCAAGCGGTGCAGGGAAAGGAACGTTAAGTTATGCCCTTGCGGAAAAATTAGGTTTTGCTTTGCTAGATAGCGGGGCTATTTATCGTGTGACTGCGTTAGCGGCGTTAAAGAGTAAATGTCCATTAGATAATGAAGAAAAATTAACAGAACTCGCTAGCCATTTAGATGTGCAATTTTTACCACAAGATGGGGAAGTGCAAATTTATTTGCAAGGTGAAAATGTGAGTGGGCAAATTCGCACCCAAGAAGTAGCGGAAGCAGCATCTAAAGTTGCAGTTTTTCCACTGGTCAGAGCAGCGCTTTTAGAACTGCAGCGGGATTTTGCGAAAGAGCAAGGATTGATTGCGGACGGACGTGATATGGGCACGGTAGTTTTCCCTCAAGCCCAAGTAAAATTGTTTTTAGATGCAAGCCCAGAAGAACGTGCAAAAAGGCGATATAACCAGTTGCAAAGTAAGGGGATTAATGGTAACTTTGCGCAGATTTTAGCCGAGATAAAAGATCGGGATTTCCGCGATAGAAATCGTCCGATTGCTCCTCTCAAACCTGCTGATGATGCCCTACTTTTAGACAGTACTTTATTAACTATTGATGAAGTTATTGCTCAAGCCTTAGCTCATATTCAGCTCGTGCTCAAAATTAACTTTTAACCTGTTTATTCTAGGATTGAATGAACCTTTATTCTCAACCCCATATTCAATGGATATGATGTGGACGTTATTAACATTAAAATTGAAGATTAATTATGACTGAATCTTTTGCTCAACTATTTGAAGAATCATTAAAAGAACTTGAAACCCGTCAAGGTTCTATCGTTAGCGGTACTGTTGTTGCTATCCAAAAAGGCTTTGTACTTGTTGATACCGGTTCTAAATCTGAATCCTCTATTCCTGCTGAAGAATTTACTAATGCACAAGGCGAACTTGAAGTTCAAGTCGGTGATGTTGTTGATGTAGTATTAAAAGCAGTTGATGATGGTTTCGGTGAAACTGTTGCATCGCGCGCTGATGCAAAACGCAATGAAGCTTGGATTGCACTTGAAAAAGCATTTGAAGAACAGGCAACTGTTATCGGTTTAATCAACGGTAAAGTGAAAGGTGGTTTCACAGTTGAGTTAAACGGTGTTCGTGCATTCTTACCAGGTTCTTTAGTGGATACTCGTCCTGCACGTGATGCAGACCACTTACTTGGCAAAGAACAAGAATTCAAAGTGATCAAACTTGATCAAAAACGCAACAACGTAGTTGTTTCTCGTCGTGCTGTAATTGAAGCTGAAAGCAGCGCTGATCGTGATGAAGTTTTAGCTAACTTAGCTGAAGGTTCAGAAGTGAAAGGTGTGGTTAAAAACTTAACTGACTACGGTGCATTCGTGGATTTAGGTGGTGTTGATGGTTTATTACACATCACTGATATGGCTTGGAAACGTGTTAAACACCCAAGTGAAATCGTGAATGTGGGTGATGAAATCACTGTTAAAGTATTGAAATTCGACAAAGATCGCACTCGCGTATCTTTAGGCTTAAAACAATTAGGTCAAGATCCTTGGGTTGCAATCGCTGAAAATCACCCAGTAGAAAGCAAATTAACAGGTAAAGTAACTAACTTAACTGACTATGGTTGCTTCGTTGAAATTTTAGATGGCGTTGAAGGTTTAGTTCACGTATCTGAAATGGATTGGACTAACAAAAACATTCACCCATCTAAAGTGGTTAGCTTAGGTGATGTAGTTGAAGTGATGGTATTAGAAATCGATGAAGAACGTCGTCGTATTTCTTTAGGTTTAAAACAATGCAAACCTAACCCATGGTTACAATTCGCTGAAACACACAACAAAGGCGATAAAGTAACAGGTAAAATCAAATCAATCACTGACTTTGGTATCTTTATCGGTCTTGAAGGCGGTATCGATGGTTTAGTTCACTTATCTGACATTTCTTGGAATGTAGCTGGTGAAGAAGCTGTTCGTAACTACAAAAAAGGCGATGAAGTTTCTGCTGTAGTATTGCAAGTAGATGCAGCGAAAGAACGTATTTCTTTAGGTATTAAACAACTTGAAGAAGATCCATTTAACAACTTCGTAGCAGTAAACAAAAAAGGTGCTGTTGTAAGCGCTAGAGTTGTTGAAGCAGATGCTAAAGGTGCTAAAGTTGAGTTAGATGGTGGCGTTGAAGGCTATATTCGTGCAGCAGATTTAACTAACGAAGTGAATGTAGATGATGTAGTTGAAGCGAAATATACTGGTGTTGATCGCAAAGCTCGTATCGTTCACTTATCTGTTCGTGCGAAAGATCAAGCAGAAGAAGCCGCAGCAGTTGCAAGCGTGAATAACAAACAAGAAGAAGTGGTTATTCCAAATGCAATGGCAGAAGCTTTCAAAGCTGCAAAAGGTGAATAATATTTACTATTTGTTAAATAGAGTTAGCGTGCTTAGGCACGCTAACTTATGTTTAAGTTGAGATAAAATGATGACTAAGTCAGATCTTATAGAGCGATTAGCTCGAAAACATTTACTGATTACGACAAAAGATATTGAAGATTCAGTAAAGGAAATTTTGGATTGTATGTCCGTTGCATTAGAAAACGGACAAAGGATCGAAGTAAGAGGGTTTGGTAGTTTTTCTCTGCGTTATCGTCAGCCGCGTATTGGACGTAATCCCAAAACTGGTGAACAAGTAAAATTAGACGCAAAGTCCGTGCCACATTTTAAGGCAGGTAAAGAATTAAGAGAGAGAGTTGACATTTACGCTTAGGTTTAACTCACTTGTATGACGACACATTTTTGTGTCGTTTTTTGTATGTATTTTTGGCATAATAAGGCTTCTTTTTTTCAGGAGAAAAACCATGATCAAATATATTTTGGGTTTCATATTAGTGGTTGCTATTGTTCTTGTAGCGGTAACTATTGGTGCAAATAATGATCAGATTATTGCGTTTAATTATATCTTTGCACAAACAGAATTTCGTTTATCAACCTTAGTTGCTCTTTTATTTGGATTAGGGCTTATTTTAGGTTGGTTAATTACAGGTTTTTTCTATTTGAAATTGAAAGTAAAAAATATGTCTTTAGCTCGTAAAATTAAACGCCAAGAGTTACAAATTAGCGAGTTATTTAGTCGAGATAAGGCCACTCAATAATGCTTGAATTACTCTTTCTGTTATTACCTATTGCAGCTGCCTATGGTTGGTATATGGGCCATCGTAGCGCTAAAAAGGATCAGGAAGATATTAGCAATAAACTTTCTCGAGATTATGTAACAGGCGTTAACCTTCTGTTATCTAACCAACCTGAAAAAGCGGTAGATCTCTTTCTGGATATTTTACAAAAACAAGAAACAGAGAATGAGATCGACCGCTTATCTCAATTTGAAGCAGAGCTGACTTTAGGCAATTTATACCGTTCTCGCGGAGAAGTTGATCGAGCTTTGCGTATTCATCAGTCTTTAGATCGTAGTCCGAATTATACTTTCGAACAAAAATTATTAGCTAAACAGCAATTAGCGCGAGATTTTATGGCGATTGGTTTTTATGATCGCGCGGAAACTTTGTATATTTTATTGGTGGACGAACCAGACTTTGCAGAAAATGCCTTACAACAATTAGTTGTTATTTACCAAAAAACCAAAGAGTGGAAAAAAGCCATCAATGTAGCGGAGAAGTTAGCTAAATTAGTACCACAGGAAAATAATGTTGAGTTGGCGCATTATTATTGTGAATATGCGAAAAATTTACCGGCAGAGCTAAGGATAGAAGCGAAAAAGTTACTTGAAATAGCGTTAAAAGTCTCGCCAACCTGTGTGAGAGCTTCTTTATTGCTAGCGGACTGTTATATTGAAAATCAAGACTATCAACAAGCGGTAACAAAACTTGAAAACGTTTTAGAGCAAAATCCTGCGTATGTAGGTGAGGTATTGCAACCCTTGAAATCTTGTTATCAAAAGTTGGGCCAGTTAGAAAATTATGAACTTTTTTTAATTAGAGCGAGTAGATTAACTGCCAATAGCGCTGTTGAGCTAGCTTTATCTGATTTAATTTGTGATATTGACGGTAAGAATGCTGCACAAACTAAGTTGTATCAACAGTTGAATGCACATCCAACAACCTTATTATTTCATCGTTTTATTCAATATCAAATTGAGGAAGCGGAAACGGGAAGAGCCAAAGAAAGCTTAATGTTGCTGCATAAAATGGTGGGTGAAAGAATTAAACGTAGTTTTCAATACCGTTGCACTAATTGCGGTTATCAAATCCATAAACTTGTTTGGTGCTGCCCTTCCTGCCGTCATTGGGAAAGTGTCAAACCTGTTGAAAATATTGAACATAATTAATTGAACACAGTGAGGGAGTATTATGAGTAAAATTATTGTTGCGTTGGATTATGAAAAAGAAAAAGAAGCACTGGCGCTAGTGGATCAAATTGATCCAAGTTTATGCCGTTTAAAAGTGGGTAAAGAAATGTTTACCACCTTAGGCACGAAATTTGTAAAAGAATTACACAAACGTGAGTTTGATGTGTTTCTTGATTTGAAATTTCATGATATTCCTAACACGGTGGCGCGTGCGGTGCGTTCTGCGGCGGATTTAGGGGTGTGGATGGTAGATTTACACGCCAGTGGTGGTCTGCGCATGATGGAAGAAGCGAAAAAAATTCTTGAACCTTATGGTAAAGATGCGCCGATCTTAATTAGCGTCACCGTATTAACCAGTATGGAAGATTTGGATTTGTTGCAAATTGGCATTAACGCCTCACCTATGGAGCAGGTTATTCGTTTGGCAAATTTAACCCAGCGTGCTGGTTTAGATGGCGTAGTTTGTTCACCGCAAGAAGTGGAAATTTTACGCAAAAACTGTGGCGATGATTTCAAATTGATCACACCAGGCATTCGTCCTATTGGCAGTGAGTTTGGCGATCAACGTCGAGTGATGACGCCAAATGCTGCGATTAAAGCTGGTTCGGATTATTTGGTTATTGGTCGTCCAATTACGCAAGCGGATAATCCAGCGGATGTGTTACGCAGTATTAATGCATCGATTGCTTAAATGTGCGTTTTGATCATTTATGAGTGGTGAATTGATTTATTCCACGGAAGTGGGACGGATTAAAGCAGAAAAGACGGTGGCGCCACGCCCCAAAGGGGACGGTGTGGTGCGCATTCAGCGTCAGGTGAGCGGTCGAAAAGGCAGCGCGGTTTCGGTAATTACGGGAATTGATTTGCCTGATGATGAACTGAAAAAACTGGCAACGGAGTTGAAAAAACGTTGTGGTTGTGGTGGTACGCTCAAAGAGGGCGTGATTGAAATTCAAGGCGAAAAGCGAGAATTGTTAAAAACGCTTCTTGAAAAAAAAGGATTTACTGTTAAACTCGCTGGCGGTTAGTGCTTTTATTTTGAACTGAAAATATCAACGGTAAAAGCCAATTTTGAATAGAGGTAAAGAAAGATGAAACACCTTTTATCAATTCAGTCTCATGTTGTTTATGGCTATGCAGGTAATAAATCTGCGACTTTCCCTATGCAATTGCTCGGTATTGATGTATGGGCTCTAAATACAGTTCAATTTTCTAACCATACTCAGTATGGGAAATGGACAGGAATGGTTATTCCTAAAGAACAAATTGGTGAAATTGTACGAGGTATCGACGCTATTGATTCCTTACACCTTTGTGATGCGGTTGTTTCAGGCTACATTGGTTCTGCGGAACAAGTGGAAGAAATTGTGAATGCGGTGGAATTTGTGAAATCGAAAAATCCAAATGCGCTGTATTTGTGCGATCCCGTGATGGGGCATCCTGACAAAGGTTGTATCGTTGCCGATGGCGTTAAAGAAGGATTAGTCAATCTAGCGATGGCGAAAGCGGACTTGATTACTCCAAATTTGGTGGAATTGCGTGAGTTGAGCGGTTTGTCTGTGGATAATTTTGAACAGGCGCTAGCGGCGGTAAAAGTGATTTTATCCAAAGGTCCGAAAAAAGTGCTAGTGAAACATTTGAGCAAAGTGGGGAAAGATCCTTCTCAATTTGAAATGCTGTTGGCGACAGCGGAAGGCATGTGGCACATCAGTCGTCCGTTACACCAATTCCGCAAAGAGCCCGTGGGCGTGGGTGATTTAACCGCAGGCTTGTTTATTGCCAACTTGTTGAACGGCAAATCTGACATCGAAGCCTTTGAGCATACGGCTAACGCGGTGAATGATGTGATGACCGTGACACAACAAAAAGACAACTACGAGCTACAAATCATTGCCGCTCGTGATTATATTTTAAATCCTGTGAGCCAATACAAAGCGGTGAAAATCGCTTAAGAGTAAACAGATTGAGTACAAGGCGCATCTTATTGCGCCTTTCCTTTTCCCTAATGACTGATCCTTAGCGCCTATGCTTTTTTCTCAATTTGAACAACAGATTAAATCTTATTACCCAAGGCAAAAAAGTTTTTTAATTGGTTTTAGCGGCGGATTGGATTCCACGGCGTTGTTGCTGCTTTTGGCGAAATTGAGAGAAAAGTCGCCTGATTTGCAATTGCGTGCTATTCATATTCATCATGGTTTAAGTGCCAACGCTGACGCTTGGGTAGGGCATTGTCAACAAATTTGCCAGCAGTTACAGATACCATTTTTGTTGGAAAAAGTACAAGTGAACAATGAAAGAGGCATTGAAGCTGGGGCAAGAGACGCGCGCTATCATGCCATTCGCCAGCATTTACAACCTGATGAAGTGCTGGTAACTGCACATCACCAACAAGATCAAACAGAAACGTTTTTACTTGCTTTAAAGAGAGGTAGCGGCGTTAGTGGCTTGAGCGCAATGCAAATTTGCAGCGAATTGTTTGGTTTGCCTATTTTTCGTCCGTTGCTCAGATTTACTCGGCAAGCGTTATTAGATTATGTGCAACAACAAAATGTGGCTTGGATTGAAGATGAAAGTAATGAGGATAATCGTTACGAGCGCAATTTTTTGCGTAACGATGTTTTGCCGATCTTAAGAGAGCGTTGGTATCACTTTGATAACGCGGTACAACGTAGTGCACAACATTGTTTTGAACAACAGCAACTGCTCAAAGAGTTGCTGCAAGAAACCTTTTATACGCATTTTGATCAATCGACGCAGACTTTTCATTTAAATCAATTTACACAATATTCTGATCTCAAACAAAAAGCCTTGCTACGTTTGTGGTTGGAAAAACTGGCAGTGCCAATACCCTCCACTTTGCAGCTCAATCAACTGATCAAAGATGTGGTTTATGCCCGTCAAGACAGTGCTCCGCAATTTCAGTTAGGGGAAACGGTGTTACGGCGTTATCAAAATACCCTTTACCTGACGCCAGCCTTCCTCGATTTGCGGCAGGTGAAAATCAATGTGCCGTTGCACCGCCTTATTACACTGCCTGATAATCTTGGTACGCTATTGATCACGGAAAAAGAACAAACACAACATCAACAGCTTGAGGCTATTTGGGATAGGCAAGGTGGCGCCATTCATTGGACGTTGCCTTTCACTGAACAGCCTATTCAAGTGCGTTTTCATTACAGTGGAAAAGTGCGTTTAAGTGCCACTTCAGCAAAGGAAGAGATGAAAAAAATTTGGCAACAATTTCATGTGCCAGTGTGGGAGCGTCAGCGTACGCCGTTGATATTTTTCGGTGAAAAATTGCAAGCGGCGTTAGGCTATTTTAATGTAGTGAATGAATAATTTTTGTGTTATTGGCGACTATTTTGATAACAACTTTTCCAACCAAGCGGAGAATTTTTCGCCATCCATAAAGCCTGTAACACGACTGCCAGCGACTTCTTGTCCTTGTGCGTTAAAGAAGATAATGGTCGGTAAACCGAGCACCTGTAGTTTCTCCATTAACTCCCGATTTTCAGGGGAATTTTTGGTCATATCCACTTGTAATAACAAGACTTTTTCAAAGTGCTGTTGTACCTTGCTATCACTAAAAGTGTATTTTTCAAATTCTTTACAAGCTACACACCAATCCGCATAGAGATCTAACATGGCTATTTTCTGACTGTTTTGTGCTAAAGCTTGAGTAAGTTCCTCATAATTATGGATTTTTTGGAAAACCACAGAAGCACTTTCCTGATGTGTAAATTGTTTGGATACCCATTGTTGCACAGGTTGATGATAAATAAATCCAATGATTATGCCCACAATCAGTATGAGCCAGCCCAACCAAGATTTGCCCAAATGGTAGCAGAGCCAAAGGAACATCACTGCAATCCAAATTCTCATTAACAAAAATTCATAGTCAGGAAAAATGCGACCCAGCAAAATCGCAGGGAGTAAAAGCATGATCAAGCCAAATAATTCTTTCACTCGAATCAACCAATTACCTGATTTTGGTAGAATTTTATTGCCAAAAACGGTGACTAACACAAGTGGAATGCCCATGCCTAAGGCTAATAAATACAGACTTAATCCCCCTATCAACAAATCGCCACTTTGTGCCACGTAAAGCAGGGCGGCAGAAAGTGGGGCAGTGGTGCAGGGTGACGCCACCAAGCCTGCAATCATGCCCATAATGAATACGCCACTAAATGAGCCCGATTTTTGTTGCTGGCTATATTGGCTTAATTTGTTTTGTAACGTGTTGGGTAAGCGTATTTCAAATAAACCAAACATGGATAAAGAAAGCACCACAAAGAGGACGGACAATCCAATTAAAACGTATGGACTTTGTAAGGCAATTTGGAAGGGCAAGCCAATGGATGCCACTAACAAACCAAGCAGTGTGTAGGTTAACGCCATGCCTTGAATATAAATGAGGCTTAGCGCCAGCGCTCGTAGGGTAGTAGGGCGTTGGTTAGCGCCGATAACAATGGCTGATAACAAAGGTAACATAGGCAATACGCAAGGGGTGAATGCTAAACCAATGCCTAATAAGAAGAAAGCAAAAATCGTATATTTATTGTGTGTTAATTGTGAACTGAGTTGATCTTGTTCCGAGATTATGGATTGAAGTGATTCTGTTTCATTATTGGTTGTATTACTTACTTCATCGGATAAAACAAGTTCAATAATCTTGCTTTCAGGAGGATAACATAGCCCGGTTGTACAGCCTTGATAATTTACCGCTAATTTATGACCAATGAGTTGATTTTTTGGGATCTCTATAAACAATTTATGACGATAGATTTCCACTTCACCAAAAAATTCATCTTGATGCTTTTCACCTGTGGGCAAATTAAGCACCACGTTTTGCCAAGTGCCTGTTTTGTCGTCGTAGCCTTGAATTTGCAGTTCTTTTCGGTAGAGATAATAGCCGTCGGCAATTTGCCACTGCAATTGAAGTTGTTCCTCTTGTGCCGAAAAACTAAAAACAAAGGCTTGATCTGCTTTGAGAAAAGATGTTTTGGCTTGATTAAAAAAGCTGGCATAGCTTGAGGGGGTGAAAAGCATGCTGAAAAAAAGAGTAAAAAAGAGGCTAATAATACGTAAACACTGAGACATAAGGCAACTTCCAAAAAAAATTTTCCGAGATCTTATAAAGTTTCTATGCCAAATGAAAGTGAAAAAACAGCAATTTTTACAGATTTTTAACAAAAACTTATTTTTTTTGTAAAAATAAGTTTTGATAATTACTTTCATTTCCTGTAGGATACGCGCTGTTATTATTTTTCAGTGCAAAATAAGGATTCAAAATGAAAAAAGATATTCACCCAGAAAACTATCGTACCGTGTTGTTCTACGATTCAAACGCTAAACAAGGTTTTTTAATTCGTTCTTGTGCAAGAACCACTAACACCATGAAATGGGAAGACGGCAACGAATATCCTGTATTTATGTGTGATACATCATCTGCTTCACACCCTTTCTATACAGGTAAAACTCGTCAAATTGGTAACGAAGGTCGTGCAAGTGAATTTGCGAATCGTTATGGTAAATTTGGCGTATTAAAATCAAAATAATTGTCGGTGTAACTGATTAAGGAAAACTTATGCAAGTATTATCATCATTAAAAAGTGCCAAAACACGTCATCAGGGTTGTAAAGTTGTACGTCGTCATGGTGTGGTTTATGTGATTTGTAAAGAAAACCCACGTTTCAAAGCGCGTCAAGGTGGTAAAAAGAAACGTTAATTTAGGCTAAAAAATTTGTATGTAAGAAAATGAGCGGAATGCTCTGTTTATCCCTTAGTAGTTCATTTTACTAGGGGATTTTTTGTGATAGAGATCAAAAAGGAACAAACTAATTTAACAAAATTAACATTTCCTATTGTTACAATTTTGTTGCAAATATAGAATGCAGCAATTCAAATTGCGCCTATTTAGGTTTGTTAATTAGCTATAGGAAAAACAATGAGTACGCCACAGATTTTAATTGTTGAAGATGAAACTATTACTCGTAGTACGTTAAAAAGTATTTTTGAAGCAGAGGGATATAAGGTATTTGAAGCTGCGGACGGAACTCAAATGCATCAAGTATTATCAAATAATCAAATTCATTTGGTGATTATGGATATTAATTTACCAGGTAAAAATGGCTTGATGCTGGCGCGAGAGCTCAGAGAAACCGCAAACATTGCGTTAATGTTCTTAACTGGCCGCGATAATGAAGTAGATAAAATTCTTGGCTTAGAAATTGGCGCAGATGATTATATTACGAAGCCATTTAATCCAAGAGAATTAACCATTCGGGCGAGAAACTTATTGCATCGCACTATGCAGGACGCACCAAGAGATGCAAAACAAAATCTTGATAAATACTGTTTTAACGGTTGGATCTTAGATCTAAATAGTCGAGCGTTAATTAACCCTGAAGGCGATGAATTCAAATTGCCGCGTAGCGAATTTAGAGCAATGTTACATTTCTGTGAAAATCCAGGCAAAATTCAAACCCGTGAAGAACTGTTGAAAAAAATGACAGGACGTGAATTAAAACCACAAGATCGCACCGTTGACGTGACAATCCGACGTATTCGTAAACATTTCGAAGATCACCCAAACACACCAGAAATAATTGCCACTATTCACGGCGAAGGCTATCGTTTTTGCGGTGAGTTAGAAAAGTAAATTGCTGACGTTAAATATTATTTAACGATTTGTTTACATTCCTTTTATTTTTACCTACAATCAATTTGTCCGTATCCATTCGGCATATCCGCGTTAGCTAGGCATTTGCCTAGCTAATATCTTTTTTACCCCTTGTTTTAACGGGAGTATTTTTTATGAAAAAACACAGCGCTTTATTAACTGCTGGATTGGTGGCGCTTAGCATTGCACAAATGGCAAACGCTAAGAATAACGAAGTTTATCTTTATACTTGGACGGAGTATGTGCCTGAAGGGTTGTTAGATGAATTTACCAAGCAAACTGGGATTAAAGTCATTGTTTCTAGTTTAGAATCTAATGAAACCATGTATGCAAAATTGAAAACGTTAGGCAATGACGGTGGTTATGACGTTATCGCGCCGACGAGTTATTTTGTATCTAAAATGGCTCGTGAAGGAATGTTAAAAGAACTTGATCATTCTCAATTGCCTGTTATCAAAGAACTTGATCCAAATATGCTTGATCGCCCTTATGACAAAGGCAATAAGTATTCACTACCACAGTTATTTGGTGCAACTGGTATTGCTTACAATACGGAAACTCAAGACCCAAGCAAATTCCAATCTTGGGGCGATTTATGGAATGCGAATTTTAAAGGAAAAGTCCAAATGTTAGATGATCCTCGTGAATTGTTTAACGTTGCCTTGTTAAAACTAGGACAAGATCCTAATACAAAAGATCCAAAAGTGTTGCAACAAGCCTACGATGAATTATTGAAATTAAGACCAAATATTTTATCGTTTATTTCTGATAACCCTGCGAGTACCTTTATTTCAGGGGAAACGGATATTGGTTTGTTATGGAACGGCTCTGTTCGTATTGCTAAAAATGAAGGAGCAAAAATCGACACGGTATATCCTAAAGAGGGTACTGTGCTTTGGATCGATAACCTTGCCATTCCGAAGAACGCAAAAAACGTGGAAAACGCCCATAAGCTAATTAATTATCTGTTAAGCGCCGATGTGGCAGAGAAATTAACCTTAAGCATTGGGTATCCAACCTCCAACTTAGTGGCATTAAAACGCTTACCAGCAGAATTAACGCAGGATAAAGCAACATTCTTAGCGCAAGATGTGCTGGATCGTAGCCAATGGCAATTAGATGTTGGTGAAGTTATTGATTTATACGAAAGTTACTATCAAAAGCTAAAAGCAGCGAAATAGCAATTTACTTAAATGAAAAGATCTCCCAATGGAGATCTTTTTTACATTATTCAAGAATTCCTAGACTGTCCCAAAGTTCATCTATCTTTTTAACCACCTCAGGATCTTTTTTAATGGGAATTCCCCATTCTCGTTGGGTTTCTCCAGGCCATTTATTGGTTGCATCAATCCCCATTTTCGAGCCAAGTCCCGCGACAGGGGAGGCAAAGTCAAGATAATCAATTGGTGTGTTTTCTACTAATGTGAGATCGCGAGCGGGATCACATCGCGTTGTCATTGCCCAAACCACATCTTTCCAATCTCGAGCGTTGATATCATCATCACACACAATCACAAACTTAGTGTACATAAATTGGCGGAGGAAAGACCAAACGCCCATCATCACCCTTTTAGCGTGCCCTGCATATTGTTTCTTTATAGTTACCACCGCCAGACGGTATGAGCAACCTTCAGGAGGAAGATAAAAATCCATAATTTCAGGAAATTGTTTTTGCAGAATAGGAATAAATACTTCATTTAAGGCTTCACCTAATACTGCTGGCTCATCGGGTGGACGACCTGTGTAAGTAGAATGATAAATAGGCTTATCGCGCATGGTAATATGAGTAACAGTAAATACAGGGAAATATTCTTGTTCATTATAGTAACCTGTATGATCGCCATAAGGGCCTTCTAACGCCGTTTCATTTGGATCAATATAGCCTTCTAATACAATTTCTGCACTCGCTGGAACTTCCAAATCGTTGCTAATGGATTTGACTACTTGAGTTTTATTACCTCGTAAAAGGCCTGCAAAAGCATATTCCGATAGAGTATCTGGCACGGGCGTTACCGCACCTAAAATAGTTGCAGGATCTGCTCCTAACGCCACTGACACCGGAAAAGGTTGATTTGGGTATTGCTCTTTCCATTCTTGAAAGTCCAAAGCACCGCCACGGTGCGAGAGCCAACGCATAATCAGTTTATTTTTGCCAATAAGTTGCTGGCGATAGATCCCCAAATTTTGGCGTTTTTTGAGAGGCCCTTTGGTAATGGTTAATCCCCAAGTAACCAAGGGAGCAATGTCATCTTTCCAACATTGCATAATTGGCAATTGATATAAATCAACCTGTTCACCTTGCAATACAATTTGTTGACAGGGTGCTTTGCTCAACAATTTTGTTGGAATATTCATCACTTGCTTAAATTGAGGCAAGTTACTTAAAAAATCCTTAAAACCCTTTGGTGGTTCAGGTTCTTTCAGGAATGCAAGTAGCTTCCCTACATCTCGAAGGGCGTTAACATTTTCTTGCCCCATACCCATTGCAACTCGTTTAGGGGTACCAAATAAGTTGCAAAGCACAGGGATTGTAAATCCCTTCGGATTTTCAAATAGTAATGCAGGGCCTCCTGCTCGTAAGGTGCGATCTGCAATTTCAGTCATTTCAAGATAAGGATCAATTTCTTGACTGATGCGTTTGAGTTCTCCTTTTTGCTCTAATAAATCAAGGAAATCGCGTAAATCGTTATATTTCATTTGTGGTTCTCAAGGTTGAAAAAATTAGGTATGTTTTATCGGCGCTAAGATAAATCGGGATAGCACGAAAATTTGCTTATGTTATACGAAAGATTCCTATTTTGCCAATTTGTGGAAGATTAGGTAGAATTACGCGCCATTTTTACAACAAATTAATCAATATGACCAAGAAAAAAATTAAAGCAGGCTCGAATACGATTGCCTTAAATAAGCGTGCTCGTCATGAATATTTCATTGAAGATGAAATTGAAGCAGGGCTTTCTTTACAAGGCTGGGAAGTAAAGTCTATGCGTGCGGGCAAAGCGAATATTAGCGATAGCTATGTGATTTTTAATGCAGGTGAGGCTTATTTATTTGGCGCCACCATTCAACCTTTAAGTGTTGCTTCCACCCATATTGTTTGCGATCCCACTCGAACGCGTAAATTACTATTAAGTAAAAGAGAACTTGAATCTTTATTCGGTAAATCTAATCGTGATGGCTATACCATTGTTGCTCTTTCTCTTTATTGGAAAGGTCCTTGGGCTAAAATCAAAATTGGCTTAGCGAAAGGGAAAAAGCTTCATGATAAACGTGAAGATATTAAAGATCGTGAGTGGAAATTGACGAAAGAACGTATTATGAAAAATGCTCGTCTTGGTTAATTAAACGGATAGAACAATGAAAAATTTATCTAATGCTGATTTAGAAAGTATCCGCGAAAAAATGTTGAAATTCGCAGAGTTACAACTAAAAGATAAAAGTGTCGCAGAAGATATGGTGCAAGAGGCGTTTGTCAGTGCGCTAAAAAATTTATCTAGTTTTAAGCGACAATCTGCTTTGAAAACATGGATGTTTGCGATTTTGAAAAATAAAATTATTGACTATTTACGCACAAATCAGCGTTTTGTATTGGAATCTGATTTAGTTGATGAAGAAGAGCAGGAAAATAATTTTTTTGAGCGCGGAATGTGGCGTAAAGAATATCGCCCAAGCCATTTACAAGAAGATGAAAATCAAATTTATTCAGCACAATTTTGGCTGGTTTTTGAAAGCTGCTTAACTCACTTACCGGCGTTACAAGCCAAAATTTTTATGATGCGTGAATATTTAGAGTTAACGGCAGAAGAAATTTGTCATAGGGAAAATGTTTCTACCTCGAATTTGCACGTTTTGTTATATCGCGCAAGATTGCAGCTACAACATTGTTTAACTCGTAAGATAGAGGCGGTATAAATGAGATATTGTCAAAGAATTACCGAACTAGTATCTCAACAGCAGGAAAGAAAACTTTCTTTTGTAGAACAAAGTGCTGTAAAATTACATTTATTGATGTGTCCTAGTTGTAAAAATTTTGAAAGAAATTGTCAGGATTTAAGTAAATTAATGAAAGAGTTTGCAAAGGAAAAAGATAAGTAGGAGTTGCAGTTTATGTTTAGAAATAGACGGTTGCTCCATAATTATTTCAAATTATTTTTAACATCTATCATAATATTCGGTGTAATGGACAAAAATGTGGGAAAAAAGTGCAGTTAAGCCTTATACTATAAGCCTTTAACCCACATTTTTGAAAATGAACCAAAAAATTGCCCTTACTGCCAAAATACTGTTATTCATAAACACGGATTAAAAAACAATATCCAACGCTATAAATGTCCTTCCTGTAATAAGACTTTTACCTTCCAAAAGAAATTAAATCCTAGCGATATTTGGTTTAATTATTCACAAGGAAAACAAACCTATAAAGACCTCGCTTTAAAATATAAATGTTCCGTTAAAACCATTCAAAGATATATTGATAAAGCCCCTAAATCAGCCTTAAAATCGCCTATTTCAACTTATTTGAATATTATTATGGATACCACTTTCTTTGGGCGAGAATTTGGCGTTTTGGTCATAATGGATAGCTTAAGTGAAAAGGTGGTTTATCATCAAATTGTGAACACTGAGAAAGCAGAGTATTATCAGCTCG
>MUYB01000032.1 GCA_002015125.1 [Haemophilus] felis | reverse complement strand
CTAATCTACTACAGCCCCTACCTTTTGTTTGCCCGAGAAAGTGGGCAACGCAGTTGGGAACATAGCCAAGTGAATGAAATGCTGACACAAATTGAGAAATTTGAGGGGCTATTGGTGGTATCGACTAATTTGATGGACGGATTAGATCCTGCCGCTCTCCGTCGTTTTGATCTCAAATTGCATTTTGATTATCTCAACAGCGAACAACGCCGCTGTTTAGCTCAAGATCAAGCCGAAAAATTAGGGATTACGTTGAGTGAACAAGCGGATTTTGAACGCATTGCTCAACTGAATAATCTCACCCCTGGCGATTTCGCTGCCGTGGCTCGCCGCCATCGTTTTTCTGCATTTGATATCGCTGAAGAATGGATCAATGCCTTGGCAGATGAATGCAGTTTGAAAAAGGGCAAAGTGCAAAGACGGATTGGGTTTTAGTGAGAGTGTTGTTAAATGGAAAAAGTGGCTTGATATTCAAGCCACTAAAATGGAGTGAGTGATTAGGCTTTATGCGGATTGCGTGTATTGCTGCCGACTAAATTTCGCATCAGTAATGCAAAATTCAGATCAATGTCCGCAGGGACATCTAAAAACACAAAATGTCCATCGCCCAAGCCTGCTTCCACTGCTTCATTTTTGCGATTCAGCATACGCTCGATTTTGAACACGATATTGCCTTTTGGTGTCATCATTTCCACTTCATCGCCCAGCAGGAACTTGTTTTTCACGGCGACTTCCGCCATACCTTGCTCGTTGCGTTTGCCCGTAAATTCGCCGACAAATTGCTGACGTTCCGAAATGGAATAGCCGTAATCGTAGTTTTGATATTCATCGTGAGTGTGGCGACGTAAGAAACCTTCGGTATAGCCACGGTGTGCCAAGCTTTCGAGCGTGTCCATCAAGCTCTCATCAAACGGCTTGCCTGCTACCGCATCATCAATCGCTTTGCGGTAAACTTGAGCGGTTCTTGCACAATAGTAGAACGACTTGGTTCGCCCTTCGATTTTCAGGGAATGCACACCGATTTGGGCTAATTTTTCCACGTGTTGCACCGCACGCAAATCTTTCGAGTTCATAATATAAGTGCCGTGCTCGTCTTCGTAAGCGGTCATTTGCTCGTCAGGTTTTTGACTTTCCGCGAGCAAAAACACACGGCTTGTGGTATCTCCCTCGCCCAAGGTTGGGGCGACGTTTTTGATTTCGATGTGATCCGCAGGATCAATTTTCGACACAATATTGCCCACCTCGTCCACTTTACCTTCTTCCACTTGATATTCCCAACGGCAAGCGTTGGTGCAAGTGCCTTGGTTCGGGTCACGTTTGTTGATGTAGCCCGAGAGCAAGCAACGCCCTGAATACGCCATACACAAGGCACCGTGCACGAAAATTTCGATTTCCATATCCGGCACTTGTTGGCGGATTTCCGCAATTTCATCAATGGACAGCTCACGGGATAAAATCACACGAGTCAGCCCCATTTGCTTCCAGAATTTCACCGTCGCCCAGTTCACCGCATTCGCTTGCACGGAAAGGTGAATATCTATATCAGGAAAATGCTCACGCACCAACATAATCAAACCAGGATCGGACATAATCAACGCATCGGGTTGCATTGCCACCACTGGTTCTAAATCACGAATAAAGGTTTTGAGTTTGGAATTGTGGGGGGCAATATTGACCACCACATAGAATTTTTTGCCGAGTGCGTGGGCTTCATCAATCCCGATTTTCAGATTGGCGTGGTTGAATTCATTATTTCGCACGCGCAAGCTATAACGTGGCTGCCCAGCGTAGACGGCGTCTGCTCCGTAAGCAAAGGCGTAACGCATATTTTTCAGCGAGCCTGCTGGGGATAAAAGTTCAGGTTTGAAAGTTGTCATAAAAAATCCGTTAGTCTGATTACAAGTCAGAGCCTATCTAAAGATAAGCCATAAAAGTCGCTTATTTTAACCACTTGACACCATAAGAGAAAGGCAAAAGTAATATTAATTATGAATATAATTCATCAAATTTATGAATTTTTTAAAATTGACACATATTCGTATTTTAATTAATTTGGCTATATAGACATCTAGACGTTTTTACGTATTAAAAGGAAGGCAAAATGAGTTACGCAAAACAAATTGAAACGTTGAACCAACATATCGCAGATTTAAACGGTGAATTAAATATTTCTTTTGAATTTTTCCCACCTAAAAATGAAAAAATGGAAACACTTTTGTGGGATTCTATTCAGCGTCTTAAAGTGCTGAAACCGAAATTTGTTTCCGTAACCTATGGGGCAAACTCAGGGGAACGTGATCGCACGCATTCTGTGGTGAAAAATATTAAACAACAAACAGGGCTTGAGGCGGCACCACATTTAACAGGCATCGACGCTACTCCAGAAGAATTAGTGGAAATCGCAAAAGATTACTGGAACAGCGGTATTCGTCGCATTGTGGCATTACGTGGCGACGAACCGAAAGGCTATGCGAAAAAGCCTTTTTACGCCAAAGACTTGGTGGCACTATTGCGTTCTGTCGCCGACTTCGACATCTCCGTCGCCGCTTATCCTGAAGTTCACCCCGAAGCGAAATCAGCACAAGCGGATTTAATCAACTTAAAACGCAAAATTGACGCTGGAGCTAACCACGTCATCACGCAATTTTTCTTTGATATAGAAAGCTACCTTCGTTTTCGTGATCGCTGTGCTTCTATTGGCATCGATGCAGAAATCGTACCAGGTATTTTACCCGTAACCAACTTCAAGCAGCTCCAAAAAATGGCGGCGGTAACCAATGTGAAAATTCCAAACTGGCTCGAAAAATACTACGACGGACTCGACGACGATCCAACCACTCGCAACCTTGTCGCCGCCACCGTCGCAATGGATATGGTGCGTGTACTTTCGCGTGAAGGCGTAAAAGATTTCCACTTCTACACCCTAAACCGCAGCGAACTCACTTATGCCATTTGCCATACTTTAGGCATTCGTCCGAGTTTATAATTTTATCCATAAAAAACCTTGTACATTGCGCTACAAGGTTTTTTTACATCTAAATATCTTTTCTAAGGGATACCAATAACTGGTCAATTTTAAAGTTTTCTGTGTCGATAATTTCAAATTTATATTTGTCATAAAGCACGAAGTCAGTTTTTTTCGGAATTTTACGCAGCATATACATCATAAATCCGCCAACAGTTTCGTAGTTTTCTTGATTTGGAAATTCCACAATATCCAATGCTCGCATAACATCTTCTAATGGGGTAGCGCCGTCGATAAGCCAAGAGTTTTCATCGCGCTGTACAATTTGCTCTTCCTCATTAGAAACTAATTCGCCCATCACAATACTCATAACATCATTAAGTGTAATAATTCCTACGACCAAAGCATATTCATTGACGATAACTGCAAAATCCTCGCCTGTGGATTTGAACAGTTCTAACACTTCAAATAGGGTTAGTGTGTCTGGAATAAATAAAGATTTACGCAATAATCTACTATCAGTTAGGGATACGCCTTTTTCCACTTGTAAGTACATAGTCAATAAGCTGTGCGATTCTACATAACCTAAAATTTTATCAATGCTACTATCGCAAATAAGCAATTTAGAATGAGAGTTTTTGGTAAGGGTGTCTAGCACTGCTTGACGATCAAAAGAACGATCTAAAAAGACAATATTTTCTCTTGTGGTCATAGTTGAGGTTACGGTGCGCTCTTGCATTTCGAAAATATTTTCAATGAGATAATGTTCTTGCGCATTTACGACGCCTGCTTCTGCGCCAGCGCCGACGATAGCTACAATATCTTCTGGAGTAACATTTTCTTCCCTAACGGTGGAAATATGAAAAAGTTTGAAGAAACCATTGGCAACGGAATCAAAAATCAGCACGAAAGGTTTAAAGATAAAGATACATACCGTCATAATACCTACGGTTTTTAAGGCAACTTTTTCTGGGTTAATCATCGCTAAACGCTTAGGCACTAAATCTGCAAGTAAGATAAAGGCGGTGGTAACAAGAAAAAATGAGATCCAAGAGGCGCTATTATCTAACCAACCCGCTGGAATGTATGGATTCAGTGCGATTGCAAGATAAGGACGAATAGCGCTTTCGCCAATGACACCACCTAAAATTGCCACCATATTTAAGCCAATTTGCACCACGGTAATAAATCGTCCAGGTTCTGCTTGAAGTTTTAGTACTTGCTCTGCTTTTTGATTGCCCTCATTCACTAAGTTTTGCAATTTGATTTTTCTCGCACCAGCCAAGGAAATTTCTGCTGCTGAAATCACGGCGCTCACCATAATTAGCAAGACTAAACTGATTATTGCTTCAAATAAATTCATGCTTGTTCTCTATTATTTGGTATTCAATTTTGAGAAAAAATTATGCCTCATTAAATGAGGCAAAGAATAAGTTGTTTGGTTATTTTTCGCTGTCGAACCAACCGCGTATAAATTGTACTGAAATAAAGAGGCTAAGGGCCAATAAAATGTACAGAATATAAGCTAAAATTGGCATACTTTCGCTTTCCGCTTGTGCAACTTCTTTGACTGATAAGGCGTTACGGAATTCATCAAACATGACTAAACGCCAACCATAATATTTAATTTGCACATTTTTACTTTCATTGCCTAAGGCTTGCGCTTCTGCTTGTAGGTTAGCTGAGCCAAATTTGAAATAGAATGGAAAACCCCAGCGTGTGTCTTCGTTGCGATACACCATAATTTTGCCTTTTTCGTTTTGCGTGTTAATGAAATACACATCGCGAGTTGGACCGTCTGCAGGGTTGGCTTTGGTAATTGGGCCGTCTTTATCCACCCGTTTCACTTCCACGCCTGTTACTTTGGTGATTTCATAACTTGGCGTAACAAAGTTGACTGTAGCGAATAGAAATAGGTGAAATAGCGCCACTGCCGTTATAAAAAATAATTTAAGTATTTTTCTCATTTTTGTATCCTTAATGAATTGCACAGTTATTGTACATTAATCCGAAATAAACGCTCGAAGTTTTGCGTGGTAATTTGAGCAAATTCCTCTACAGATAAGCCTTTTAAACTCGCCACATATTCGCACACTTCACGCACATAAGCCGGTTGATTTTGCTTGCCGCGATAAGGCACGGGCGCTAAATAAGGGGAGTCGGTTTCCACTAACAAACGATCCAACGGCACTTTACGCACCACATCTCGTAAATCTTCCGCATTTTTGAAAGTGATAATTCCTGAAATGGAAATATATAACCCTAAATCTAAACCCTGTTTCGCCATTTCCCAATTTTCCGTAAAACAATGCAACACCGCACCACACTTATCTGCGTGGTTCTCACGCAATAGCGTCATCGTATCCTCTCTCGCTGCTCGTGTGTGTACAATCACGGGTTTATGTAGCTCGTTAGCAATTTGAATTTGCTCGGCAAACACCGCTTGCTGCTCTGCTTTGTTATCGGCGCTGTAATAATAATCTAAACCTGTTTCGCCAATAGCGATCACTTTCGGATTCTCGGCTAAACGGCGTAAGCGTGCAGGATCAAAAGGCTCATCCTCTAAATCTAAGGGATGCACACCGCAAGCAAGGGACAGGTTATCGAACTGACACAGCTGTGGATAAGCTTCTTCAAAGCGTTTTAGGGTAACGCCAATGGCAAGCAAATGCTTCACCTCTCTCGCTTTCGCTTTTTCCACCACATCGGCGATATTTTGGTGCAGGTTTTCATAATCCAATGCGTCTAAATGACAATGGGAATCTACAATAAACATTTCTTTTATCCTTCAAAAACGTCGGTAATTAATCTTGTGAGTCCATCAAGTAAAATCAATTCTTGATTTACCGCATTAATTTGGACTAAATCCAAGCGTAATTTTTTTATGATCTCAATGGCTTTGAATAGTTGCTGTTGATCTAGCTCTGCGCTGAATTGAATAATGCCTTGAGCCAGATCCGCGCACAACCAATTTTCCTGTATGCCTAGTTTGCATTTTAGGCTATCCATTAAAAAAGAGAGTAGCCAATCTAGCTGATGTAAAATTAATGCACTATCAAAAAAAGGCAGTAATTCTAAAGGTGAGCTACGACGATAGAAAAGCCAAAATTGTCGTAGAAATTGCTGCCGTTGTTCCAATAAATTTTGTTGTAAAACCTGTAATGCCAGCAGCGGTTTGCCATAGCTGATTTTAAGCGCAGTTTGAATGGTGGAATATTCAGCTTTCGTTTGCTGTATTAACCATTCGGTGCTTTGCTGCGCATCAGGAATAGAAACTAGTTGGACTTGGCAGCGGCTATAAATGGTAGCAAGTATCGGGGCAGAAATATCTGCTTGCAATAAAAAATAGGTGTTAGGACGTGGCTCTTCCAAGGTCTTCAGCAAGGCATTCGCCGCCGCTTCGGTCAAGCGTTCCACGCCGTGTACATACACCAACTTATTACCGCCTTGCTGTGCGTGTTGTGCCACTTTTTCTATGATCTCTCGCACTTGATCCACGCCAATATCTTTGCCCTCAATGGGAGCAAGTTGGTAAATATCGGGGTGCGTTTGAGCCTGAAATAAATGGCAACTATGGCATTGTTCACAAGGATCTTGCGTGGGCTGCTGGCACATAATCCAAGCACCAATGTGTTGCAACAGGCTTTCCACACCCATGTCTTTTTCTGACTTAAATAACAAGGCGTGATGCTGATGCCCTTGTTGAAAAGCCTGAATAATTTGCTGGTAATAAGGTTGAAGCCAAGGATACATGGGCAGATCCTAGTTTTGTGTGTTAAACCAATGGGTGAGCGCGTTGCGAATAGCTTCGCTCACTTGTTCTATAGGCTGTTCTGCGTTAATTAACACCGCATTAGGATCCCCTTCAACCAAACTGAGATAACCTTCGCGCGTGCGGTGGAAAAAATCAATATGCTGCTGTTCAATGCGATCCAATTGCCCTCGTCCTCTTGCGCGCGCTAAACCTGTGGCAGGATTAACATCTAAATACAGAGTTAAATCAGGTTTAAAGTTGCCTAAAATGGCTTGCGCCAGCGTGGGAATAAGATTACCTAAGCCGCGTCCTGCACCTTGGTAGGCTTGGGACGACATATCATGGCGATCGCCCACCACCCACTTGCCTTGTTGTAAGGCTGGTAAAATAACGGTTTCTACCAACTGGGTTCGCGCCGCATAAATCATCAAGGCTTCCGCTTTGTCGGTGGTATGTTCGCCTGCTATGCCCTCTTTCCAAAGGTTACGCAAGGCTTCTGCAATAGGCGTGCCACCTGGCTCTCGCGTGGTAATAAATTCAATTTTTTGTTGCGTGAGAAAATCACAAATCACCTGCTGCGCATTGGTTTTACCTGCGCCCTCTAATCCCTCAATTACAATAAATTTGCCCGTTTTCATCGCCTTGATCCTGTTTGTTATTTTTGACTTCGATACCAATTCAAATATGCCTGCACCGCACGATTGTGCTCTGCTAAGGTGCGGCTAAATTTATGTCCGCCTTTACCGTCTGCCACAAAATACAGCAAGTCGGTTTTCTCCGCTAGCGCCACCGCCATTAAAGAACGCTCGCTCGGCATCGCGATAGGTGTTGGTGGCAAACCGTCGATAACATAAGTATTGTATGGCGTCGGCGTTTCTAAATCTTTTTTACGAATGTTGCCTTGATAACCCTCTCCCATACCGTAAATCACCGTGGGATCCGTTTGCAAACGCATATTGCGCTTCAAGCGATTAATAAACACTGATGCCACTTTAGCGCGTTCGCTATCCAATGCCGTTTCTTTCTCCACAATGGACGCCAAAATTAATAATTCATAGGGATTACGCAAGGGCAAATCCTTGTCTCGCTGCTGCCACGCACGACTTAAGGCATTTTTTTGGCGTTGATAAGCGCGTTTTAACAGATCTAAATCCGTGGAGTCTGCGGTGTAATGATAGGTCTCAGGCGCCAGCCAACCCTCTAATTTTTGCCATTCCTTTAAGGTTTTACTTGCTGGCGCATTGTCTATCAAATCGTCAATCTGCAATAACTGAAAGATCTCTGCTTCCCTTTTACCTTGCAGGGTTTGGGTTAAATGCGGTGCGGTCTCCCATTTTTTACGCCATTGCGCAAAGGTTTCCCCCTCAATAAAAGGAATGGCAAATTGCGCTTCCTTGCCCGAATTGAGCAACGCCAACAAATCCCCCAAATTTTGCACATCATTTAAAGCATAAGTGCCGGCTTTAATTTTATTCATCTCCGGATTGAGCTTGAGAAAATAAGGCAACCATTTCCCCTCAGACAAAATCCCTTCTTGTTCTAATAATTGCGCAAGTTTATTGCCTGTAACACCGCGTTCAACTTTTAACAACTGATCTGTTTTTATGCTTAGCGCCACCTGCGGTAACGCCTGAATTTTTTGGTAGAGATAAAGCCCATAGCCTGCGAAAGCTAAAATAATCAGAGATAGAAGAAGGAAGAGTTTTTTCATTAAATTTTGCAGTTTGTGAATCAAAAAATTGGTGAGATTATAGCATGAAGTGTGGAAATATGGGGGGAAGAAACTTAGTAGATCATTTTGAATCGGTATTTATATACATAGAGGCTCATAATAAGCCTCTATTGTTGTCTTTTTAATATAATACTCTTGCACGGATCGTATCAGGGATTTGTTTAAGTTTAATGAGAAGATCAGAAGTATCTTCTGTTTCCACATCAATAACTACATAGCCGATTTGAGGATCAGTTTGTAAGTATTGCGCTGCAATGTTGACGCCAGCCTCCACAAATATTTGGTTGATTTGATTGAGAATACCAGGGTGATTGTGGTGAATATGTAAAAGGCGTTTTGTGCCGCGGTGTTCTGGTAGAGATACCTCAGGAAAGTTAACGGCGGATAAAGTAGAGCCGTTGTCGGAATATTTCACAAATTTGCCAGCCACTTCTGCACCGATATTTTCCTGCGCTTCTGCCGTTGAACCGCCGATGTGTGGCGTTAACAAAACATTATCAAAAGCACGCAACGGCGACACAAATTCTTCTTGAATAGAAGCTGGTTCTTGTGGAAATACGTCAATTGCTGCCCCTCGCACTTTGCCGTTTTCTAATGCTTGAGCAAGCGCGTCAATATCTACCACTGTGCCTCTAGCGGCGTTAATGAAAATCACGCCTTCTTTCATTTGCGCAAAACGTGAGGCATCAATCAAGTTTTTGGTGGACGCATTTTCTGGCACATGGAGGGATACTACATCAGATTGAGCCAATAATTCCTCTAGAGAGCGAACTTGTTGGGCGTTCCCCAAAGGCAACTTGTTTTCAATGTCGTAGAAATGTACGTTCATACCAAGGGATTCGGCGATAATGCTTAATTGCGAGCCAATGTGACCATAGCCGATGATACCCAATTTTTTACCGCGTACTTCATTGGAGCCAGTCGCTGATTTGTTCCAAATGCCGCGGTGTACTTCAGCATTTGCTTGCGGCACATTGCGCATTAACAACAGAATTTCGCCTAAAACAAGTTCAGCAACGGAACGGGTATTGGAAAATGGTGCGTTGAATACAGGAATGCCACGCGCTTTTGCCGCTTGAAGATCCACTTGATTAGTCCCGATACAGAAACAGCCGATAGCAATCAGTTTTTTCGCGTGGGCTAATACTTCTTCCGTTAAAAAGGTGCGCGAGCGAATACCCACAAAATGTGCATCTTTAATGGCTTCTTTTAGCTCATCGTCGTCAAGGGCTTTTTGGTGGTATTCAATATTGGTATAACCGGCGGCTTTTAAAACCTCTAAAGCGCTTTGGTGTACTCCCTCAAGTAATAAGAACTTGATTTTTGATTTATCTAATGAAACTTTGCTCATTTTGCTTTCCTTCTACATTAATCAATAATTTTTGCGCCATTTGCTGTGCCGACGATCACAATATCCGCCCCACGTAAGGCAAAAATACCATTGGTAACCACGCCAGCCACGTTGTTTAATTCTTTTTCCATTTCCACAGGGTTCATAATTTTGAAGTTATATACATCTAAAATAACATTGCCGTTATCAGTGATGACGTTTTCTCGATATTCAGGGCTACCGCCGAGAGAAACCAATTTACGTGCAACTTGTGAACGGGCCATGGGAATTACTTCTACTGGTAGTGCAAAGGTTGAACCTAAAACCGCTACTTGTTTACTTTCATCCACGATACAAATAAATTTTTTCGCTAATGCCGCCACGATTTTTTCACGGGTTAAGGCAGCGCCACCACCTTTAATCATCATTTTTTGCGGATTAATTTCATCGGCGCCGTCCACATAAATATCTAAACTAGACACTTCATTGGCGTTGAATACTTCAATGCCTTGCTGTTTTAGTAATTCTTCAGAGGCTTTGGAGGCAGCAACGGCACCTTTGATTTTATCTTTGATTGTGCCTAAAGCTTCAATAAAGCAATTTACCGTTGAGCCACTTCCCACGCCCACAATGGTATCGAATTTCACATATTGTAGCGCAGCTTGCGCCGCTTGTTTTTTCATTTCAAGTTGATTCATCTTTTTTCCTTTTGATTAAATGCGAATGTTGAGTGGATGGGAATCATTGTTACCTGCGTTGCCATTTTAGCAAACGTTTGCGCAAGTGAAAAAATGCTGTTTAATTTAATACCATTCCGCCCACTAAACAAGGTTATTTTGTTAAAAATTCCCTTAATAATTCATTTAAAAATAACTTGCCCTGTTCGGTGATCTGCCAATAGTTAGCGCTGTCTTGCACATAGCCTTTGTTTAATGCCCATTGGATTTTTTCTTCAACGCAATCAAGGGCAAGTCCTGTAAATTGTTCAAATTCTACTTTCGGTACGGGTTCCAACAAGCGGAAGCGGTTCATAAAAAACTCAAAGGGACGATCCGCTGGCGCCACCGACTGTTGCGCATACAAATATTCCCCACGCATATACCCCTTAGGATGCTTGGTTTTGCTGTAACGAATAATATCGCCACTAGGGAAACTCAGCTTGCCGTGGGCGCCACAACCAATGGCTAAATAATCACCAAAACGCCAATAATTTAAATTATGCTGGCATTGGAAATGCGGCTTGGCATAAGCGGAAGTTTCATATTGCTGATAACCTGCCGCCGTGAGCAATTGATGTCCTTGTTCGAAAATATCCCAAAGTTCATCATCGTCGGGCAAAATTGGCGGACGATAAGCAAACATGGTGTTCGGCTCAATGGTGAGTTGATACCAAGAAAGGTGCGGTGGCGCCAGCGCGATGGCTTGGCGTAAATCATCTAGCGCCTGTTGCACCGATTGATTAGGCAACCCGTGCATTAAGTCCAAATTGAAACTGCGAAGCCTTGCATTTTTGGCGAAATGTACCGCTTGCTTGGCTTCTTCGGCGTTATGAATACGCCCTAATTTCATCAATTTTTCATCATCGAAACTTTGGATCCCCATGGAAATGCGCGTAACGCCAGCTTGCACATAACCCACAAAACGCGCCGCTTCTGCTGTGCCGGGATTGGCTTCTAAAGTGATTTCAATGTTGTCTTGGAAAGGAATAAGTTGCTGAATTTGTTGTAATAAAAAGGCAATACCGTCGGCGGAAAACAAACTCGGCGTGCCACCGCCGATAAAAATAGAATGCAGTTGCCGCTGGGCGATACTAGCTGGGTAACCTTGCAAATCTGCTTGCAGATCCTGCAACAAATGCTTGATGTAATCCTGCTCAGGAATGCTGCCTTTTTGCGCATGGGAATTAAAATCGCAATAAGGGCATTTTTGCACGCACCAAGGAATATGCACGTAAAGGCTAAGTGGGGGCAGTTGTAAATTCACAATTCACCGTTACTTGTGCAGCTTTTGTTTTAACACATTTAACGCACGGGCACGGTGGGACATTTTTTTCTTTTCCGCTGGCGCCAGTTCAGCAAAGGTGCAATTCACTTCAGGGCTAAAAAATAAGCTGTCATAGCCAAAACCGTTCTCGCCTTTTTCCGCAAAAGCGATTTCGCCAAAACATTCGCCCTCTGCAATAATTGGCGATGGATCCCTTTCGGATTGCAGCATCACAATGCAGCTGACAAATTTGGCTTGGCGTTTATCCTGTGCCATAGGCGCCAGCGCTTGCAATAATTTTGCCCGATTTGCCACATCTGCATTCTCTCCGTCAACACCTGCGTAGCGTGCAGAATAAAGCCCCGGTGCACCACCTAACGCCGTCACCACCAAACCTGAATCATCCGCAATGGCAGGCAATCCCGACATTTTGCTTGCATAACGCGCTTTCAACAGCGCATTTTCCACAAAGGTCAACCCCGTTTCTTCAGGGCTATCAATGCCAAGTTCCGTTTGCGCAACCACCTCAAAACCGAAATCCGCCAACACATCCGCCATTTCTTTCACCTTGCCTTGATTGCCTGTGGCAAGCACAATTTTTTGTTTCATCATAGATCCTTATTTCGCGAGAAAATATCAATAAAAAACCGCGGAATTATACGCAGTTTGTTGGGAGAAATAAAAAGAAATAGATAAAAACTGACTAAGCGATAAGTGGCTTGTTTATTCAATGAGGATTTAACAAAAGCCGAACTTGGTAAAAGCCTCCAAATTGATTATAATTCGCACATTTTATACATTTAAAGGACGATTATGACTACCGCCAAAAACGCCAACCTTTCCGCTGCGAAAAAAGC
>MUYB01000031.1 GCA_002015125.1 [Haemophilus] felis | reverse complement strand
CGAACCGAACCGAACCGAAAATACGTTTATTCATTTTTTATCCTTTGTAATGTTAAATTTTAATAAGCCAACCTGCACTAACGCCCTTGAGCAAGTGCTCGATGTTGGGTGTGGTGCATTCTTAATATGAGCAAGATTGCCGCAATGGTTAGGCTCACCACAAATCCTATCCAAAATCCTGTTGCCCCGAGAGCAAGGGTGATGAAATCCGTTCTTGCTAGAGTGTAGCCCACTGGCATCCCCACGATCCAATAGCAAAATAAGGTAATGTAGAGAATCGCTTTGGTATCTTTATACGCACGCAATACACCACTTGCTACCACTTGAACCGTATCTGAAAGCTGATAGAGGGCGGCGAGCAGTAATAAACCACCGGCTAGGGCGATCACTTCCATATCATTGACAAACAGATGAGCGATTTTATTGCGTAGTAATGCGGTGAAGAGGGCGGCGATCAACGAAATAAGCAAGCCAATGGAAAGGGCTACATAAGCTGTGGTTTTGGCTTGAGGGTGATTATTTTCGCCGAGCCGTTGCCCCACGAGGATGGTGGTCGCCATGCCTAAAGACATGGGCAACATAAATAAAAATGAACTGGTGTTGAGGGCAATTTGATGGCTAGCGATAGTCTTTGTGCCTAGAGGCGAAAGCAAAATGGCGGTGATGGCAAAAAACGCCACTTCACAACAAATGGAAACGGCAATAGGAAAGCCTAAGCGAAAAAGTTTGTTTAAGGTGTGCCAATTGGGTTTTTCGAAAATAGGTTGAAAAACCTGTAAATCTCTTTGATTTTTGGCATTAACACAATAAGCAATCATCAAAAAACACATTATCCAATTGACAATGGAGGTAGCGATCCCACAGCCGACTGCACCTAATGCTGGCATACCGAGTTTGCCATAAATAAAAATATAGTTGAGCGGAATATTGGCAAGCAGACCAATAAAGGCAATCACCATGGTAGGTTTTGTTTTCGCAATGCCGTCATTTAAGCAACGAAAATTGATCATCAATAAATAAGCCGGCAAGCCCCATAATAACGCACTTAAGTAGCCTGTGGTGATGTCTTTTAGTTCCTCTTCCACCTGCATTAAATCAAAAATGACAGGGCTGTTATAAATAATTAAACCAAGGGGAATGCTTGCGAAAAAAACAATCCATAGCCCTTGTCGTACTTGATGGGCGATTTCGTGGCGTTTTCCTGCCCCATTTAAAAAAGAAATGGTGGGCGGCAGGGCAAGTAATAAACCTAAGCCAAACAACACAAGAGGCAACCACACAGAAGCCCCCACGGAAATGGCCGCCATATCCTTTGAGCTGACGCGCCCCGCCATAATGGTATCCACTAATCCCATCGAGTTTTGTGCAATTTGTGCAAACAAAATTGGCAAAGCAAGATGAATTAATTTTTTCGCTTCGAGTTTATAGGTTGAAAAATGAGCAACATTCATAACATTGAGCTTATTTATTGATTAGGATGAGTGCGGTTTTGTGAAATCGAACACAAAAATGAACTAATTTTAGAATATGGCGAGGGAAAAATCCAAATAAAAGCGTGAAAAAAAGCGTGGCAAGTAATTTTGTCACGCTTTGGGGGGAGATTTAAGTGAAGTCGATAATGACTTTCATGGCTTTTGTTTCGGCAGCATGTTTAAACACATCATAGGCTTTTTCGATTTCATCAAATTTAAAATGATGTGTGGCGAGTTTGTCTATTGGTAATTTACTGCATTCGCAAGCTTTTAACAGGAGACCTGTTGTGTTCGTATTCACTAAGCCTGTGGTAATTTTCAAATTTTTAATCCACAGTTTGTTGAGTTCAAAGTTTACAGAACTGCCGTGTACGCCTACATTAGCGAGGTTACCCCCTTCCTTCACGATTTTTTGACAAATATCCCAAGTGGCAGGCAAGCCGACCGCCTCCATTGCACAGTCAACGCCACGACCATTCGTGATTTCAAATACTTTAGCAACCGCATCCTCTTTGTTTGGATTAATCACGTGCGTTGCTCCCATTTGTTTTGCCATGTCGAGACGGTTATCGTCCATATCAATGACGATAAGGGTAGAAGGAGAGTAGAGTTGACCTGTCAGCAAACATCCCATACCTACAGGGCCTGCACCTACAATCGCCACGGTGTCTCCAGGTTTCACATTGCCGTATTGCACGCCAATTTCATGTCCTGTTGGTAACGCATCGGAGAGGAAAACTGCTACATCGGTGTTGAGATTTTCAGGTAGGAGATATAGAGAGTTGTCGGCAAAAGGAGTGCGTACGAATTCGGCTTGTGTACCATCAATCATATAGCCCATAATCCAGCCGCCTCCCGAGCGACAATGAGAATAAAGCTGTTTCTGACAGTTCTCACAAGCACCACAGCGAGAAACACAAGAAACAATGACTTGATCCCCTTTTTTGAAGTTCTTAACGGCACTGCCCACTTCTTCCACGATACCAATACCTTCGTGTCCTAAGATGCGCCCTGTCCATTCGCCAGTTTTTTCTCGTGCCACTTCTTCAATTTCAGGATTTTTCCCTTTCCAAATTCCCAAGTCCGTTCCACAAATGGTGGTTTTGGTCATGCGGATAATTGCATCGGTTGGTTCTAAAATAGTGGGTTTGTTTCGTTCCTCGAAACGAATATCATCCTTACCATAATAGGTCATTGCTTTCATTAACATAATGAAACTCCTTGTTTTTGATGTAAGAAAATGAGCTTAGCTAGCCTTCAAATGGAAGGCCAAGTCTAAGCAATACATTTTTAACAAAGCAATAACAATTGATCAAGTTATTTTACAAATATATTAAATTATTAACATTTATCAGGGGGGTTATACGGTTCATAAACGTCAGAATTTTATTTATAATGCGAGCATTGAATTCAAAGAAGGATAAATTATGTTTACAGGCATTGTACAAGGCGTTGCACAAATTGTTTCCATTTCAGAAAAAACGAATTTCAGGACACAGATTGTGAAAATGCCAATAGAAATGCGTCAAGGATTGGAAGTGGGAGCTTCTGTTGCCAATAACGGCGTTTGCTTAACAGTCACCAAGATAAATGGTGATTTAGTGAGCTTTGATTTAATGACAGAAACACTATGCTTAACTAATCTTGGCTTGGCAAAAGAGGGCGACTGGGTCAATATTGAGCGAGCCATGCAAATGGGCAGTGAAATCGGTGGACATATTTTATCTGGGCACGTTTATTGCACCGCCGAAATTGTCAACATTATTCGCACAGAAAACAACTGCCAAATTTGGTTTCAACTGCCACAGGCAGAACACATGAAATATGTGTTAACCAAAGGCTTTATCGCCGTTGATGGCATCAGTTTAACCATTGGTGAAGTGAAAGCGCAGCAATTCTGCGTGAATTTAATCCCCGAAACCCTCAACCGAACCTTAATGGGCGCGCGTCAACTAGGCGATAAAGTCAACATCGAATTTGATCCACAAACCCAAGCCATTGTGGATACGGTAGAGCGCTATTTAGCGTCGAAAGGCTAAAGAGAAGATAGCATGAAAATTAATCTTCCGCCGCCAGTTATTTTTTTGATTTGCGCACTCCTAATGTGGTGATTACCGCCGCTGTATGTTTTTCCTCAACATCATTGGCTGGTGGCGAGTTTGGTGGCGCTAGGGCTGATAGTGAGCTGGAGTAGTGTGATGCAATTTTTGCAGGCGAAAACAAGCATCAATCCCATTCATTTAGAAAAGAGCAAAAAACTCGTGATTTCAGGAATGTTTAAAATCAGCCGCAATCCTATGTATCTTTCCTTCGTGATTTTATTATTGGCGTGGGCAAGTTGGCTCGGTAGCGCCAGCGCCCTGCTTATGATTGCTGTTTTTGTGCTCTATATGAATAAGGTGCAAATTCGACGAGAGGAACAATTTTTAGAACAGCGCTTTGGACAAGATTATGTGGACTATAAGAAAAAAGTGAGGCGTTGGTTGTGAGGTTGATAACGGATAAAAGGGGGGCTGGGCTTCAGCCCATCAATTTTTTCGATATTTTTTGATGGGCTGAAGCCCCCCTTACGAACCTGATGACAAAATATGTTAATTACGGCAACAGCACCGCCTTAAACCGCTGTGGTTTGGCGAGGAGTTTTTGGGCGAGGGGATCGAGTTGAGATTTATCGCCTACTTGTTCCAATTGTTGATAAAGATAAATGGCGTTAGGTGAATTCTCGTTCCAAAAACTTTGTTCGATAATTGTGGCGACGGAAATTAAAGTGTCGAACTGCTGTTTAATCTGTCGATGTTTTTCGCTGATTTTTTTATTGAGTAAAAGTGGATCAACGCCTTTTTTAACAATATCATCTAAAATCTGTTCAGTATGTTGAATTAATTCTTGCGCTCGCTCTGGCGCACAACTAAATTCGATTTTGCCTTCAATAGCAGATTGCTCTTTTTCTTGGCTAAACCAAGCATTAGCAGCATAAATGCCAGAATCCTGTTCTCTTAACACCAATCTTAATTGCTCTTGTACCATATCGCCGAGCAAATCTAATTGATATTGCAACTCAGGTTTCCATTGATTAGCGGCGCTAAAATAGATTTCCACCTCTGCACGAGGTTCGCCCAATCCCTGCATTTTTAACGGTTGTGCTGGTGTGGTGGCGCTAGCGTCATAAAAGTGCAGTGGATTTTGCTTCACGTTGACTGAAGCAAGGTAACGTTTAGCCAGTTTTTCCACTTCCTGTTGTGCAATATCGCCAATAACAAAATAGGTGAAATGAGTGTTATTTAGAATGTTTTGCTCATAGGCTTGGGCTAACTGCGCAGGTGTGAAGGACAACAATTGCTTTTGGCTGGCGCTATAAATGGTTTCTATATTGGGATAACGTAATTGGTTGACTGCCTGAATAAAGGCGGTTTCTTTATCCTGTTGTAAAAAGTGATCTCGAGTTTCCTTTTGATAGCGATTAAAGGCGTTATCTGAAATGGGCGTGCCTTGCAATTTCAAATGAAATAACTTGAGCAGCGCTTCTAACTGGTGATTTTTTCCTACCGCAGCAAACCCTTGTTTGTAATCATCTAATAAGGTCGTAAATGCAATGGGATTTTTAGCAAAAATGTGCTGAATATCCTCTAAAGACAATGGTCCTACGCCAGAATCATCTACCACGCTCACGGCGTTACGTAAAAGATGATAATTTTCTCGTGCAACAGCACGTAATCCCCCTCTGCTTAGAGCTTTGAAAGACACTTGGTTGGGTGTTTTATCGCTGTAATGATAAATTAAACGGCTACCGTTGCTGAGTTGATATTCGGTAATATCGCCTTTTTTCCAATGGTGGATTTTCTGAATGTTGCCTTCAGTTAACGTCAATTGAGGCAATTCCGCATGCTGTCGTTTGTTATTCCATTGGGATTGCTGTGCGGTGTTTAAGGCTTGCGCCCACATGTCTTCCACTTGATGTTGATTGAGCTGTAGTGCCGTTGCAGGGTAGGGCTGGGTAATTAATAGCAACTTCGAAGGAATCTGCAACATGGCTTGAAAGGCTTGGTTAATATCCGCAAGTTGAATCTCTGGTAAAAAACCTTGATTTAATTCATAGCGTTCTTGGCTGTCTAAGATCGTTTGTTGGTTAGCGGCAGCGATAATCATATCATCCGCTAATTTCAAGCTGCCCGAGCGAAGATTTTTTTGTTTTTCATTCAGTTCTTTTAAACGGGCAATTTCTTGCTTGAATTCTTGTTGACTAAAACCCTTTTGCTGAATTTCCGCCAGAAATGCAAATAGCATTTGCAGATTTTTTGCATAATCCGTGTTAAACAATTGCAGTAAAAAAATGCTTTGCTGGGTTTCTTTGCCTAAATGGGCGCGGTAAAAATTAGCAGATTCAATTTTTTGCGCTTCAATTGGCGCCCAGTTTTGTAAACGTAAATTAATTAAACGAATCAAAATTTGTTCAATTAAATCTTTTTTATAGCCTGCGAAGGTTTCTTCTTTATGACTTTCTTCTAAAAAGCTCCATTCTAAAGTGGGAATGATTGTGCCTTTTTCTGAAATGCTGGCTACTTTTAGCTGATGAGAAAGGGGAATGGAAAAGTCAATTTTAGGCAATGGCGCCAGCGCCTCTTGTTGAGCAGGGAATTTTTGTTGTAACTGTTGTACCATTTTCTGACTATCAATATCTCCCACCACAATTAAAGACATATTATCGGGTCGATACCAACGGCGATAAAAATCCATGACGCGTTGGCGAGAAATTGTTCTAATAATGTTCATATCGCCGATAGGATCACGCTCCACATAACGAGAGCCTGCCATTTCCACCGCACTTTTTTTATCCCCTAAGCGCAACATTGGGCTTAAACGTCGGCGCCATTCTTCCTGCACCACGCCACGCTCGCTGTCTAAATCTTTGTCTAAAATGGTCAAATGGTGCATCCATTCATTCACCACCTCTAGCGCCAGCGCTAAACTTTGCGGATCGTTTTTATCTAAATTTAGGGTGTAAACCGTATTTTCAAAATCCGTAAAGGCGTTAATATCACGAGCAAATTTCATTCCCAATTTTTCTAAAGCAAAAATAATCTCATTCTGTGGAAATTTTTTTGAACCATTAAATGCCATATGTTCCACTAAATGAGCCACGCCTTTTTGATCATCATCTTCGTGCATGGAGCCAGCGTTAACTACCAAACGAATATAAACACGATTGGTTGGCTCAGGATTGCTTAATACAAAATAATTGAGTTTGTTGTCCAATTGCCCATAGCGCAGTTGGGAATGATAGGGAAGGGGGGAATTTAGATTTTTTGGGGAAGATTGGCAACTCAGCAAAAAGAGTGTGGAGAATAAAAGGGTAAATAGAGTTTTCATTGTTTTTTCAGGTGTAAAAAATAAAAAATCTACGCACCAAGCAAGCTCAGAGCGTAGTCGGTTTATCAAATCAAATTAGAACTCATAACCTACTTCAAGCCAGAATTCTCGACCAGGTGTGTAAATACTGTATTCAGATTGGCTAGAAATCGGTTTAACGGTGCGAATTTTTCGAGTTTGATTCAGCACATTCAACACATCAAGTTGTACATATACTTGATGTTTTTGGGCGATAGTAGGTTGCCAACGAATACTGCTATCCCATTGAGTGTGTTTGCCATAATGGAAGCTGCGGAAGCGAGGAATATCGTCAGGGAAGCTCCCGTCAATTTCGTTGTAACCTCGAATTGGTGCTTTCATATACACTTTATTTGACCAACTCAAATTCCATTTAGGAATATTCATATCTAAACCTACACGAGCAATCCAGTCTTCCGTACTGCTGTTGACTTTTTGTCGCATGGCTTGGCGTGTCATTAATTTACCGTCTAAATAAACCAATTCATTTGGATTGATATCAGTAACGAAATCTGCTCGTTTGGTATGTAGCCAATCAAAAGCAAATGAGGTATTCCAATAAGTCATACCAAGTTGCCAAAGCTCCATATTTTGCACTTGGAAAGTATAAATATCCGTTTTAAATGGATTACCGTTGGCATAAAACTTAGTGTATTCAGGATCGCCACTGGGTCTTAAACCGATTTGTTTACGTTTAAGGATAATACGATCTTTATTTTCACGATGAATATAACCTAATTTAAACAATGCATTGCCGTATTCTTGTTCCACATTAAAACTCAATTCATCTGCATAAGGGGTTTTGAGTTTACCAGAGGCGGTAAAATCACGAATATTACTGGTATCTCGATTAATTTTAAGAATCTCATTAGTTAATTTAAGTGAGGAAAAAGAGCGTCCATAATAGCGGTTAAGCCCGAATGTGAACGCGGTTTGCGACCAAGGCTGATATTTCGCTACAAAGCGTGGGGCTAAATTATTATTTTTAAGATAGTCATCACGTTCAAAACGCAAACCTAAGCGCACTTCAAGATCTTTCCACTTAACTAAATCTTCACCATAAAGGGCGATATTTTGGTAGCTGGTTTTCGCTTGACCTTTTGGGGTCGTGCTCAACGGTGTTAGGGTTATATTACCAATTTCACCAAAGCCAAATTGTGCATTGACATCTTGATCTCGATTAAAAGCATAGAAAGAGGCTTGATACAGTCCGCCTACAGAAATGGAGTGATTAGTGTTACCCCATGAAAACGGTTCAAGAGCATATTCTGTTGAATAATGAATGTTTTGCTGGGTTAATTGGCTGTCACCGTAACCACCTTTTTCATAGTCATATAAAGGATCATTATTTTCATCTTCTACATTGACTGTTTCCACTTCATTGGATTGTGATTTTCGTTTGTCTTGGAATTTGTCGTACGCTAAGGTATTTGTCCATACACCACTGTTAAAACTGCGAATCCAAGCAAGGGTGGCGCCATAAGCAGTGTGATAATCTTTGACGTTGCTATCAATATTGGTTTGTGAATATTTTTTCTCCATATAATTAGAATAACGCGTACTCAATTCCAAGCGATTATTATCATTGATTTGCCAGTTCACATTCAGTAATAAATTATCAGAACGGCGGGTATGATTTTCTAAATGTAGTTTTGCTTCTTTATCAAAGCCAATTAAACGATATTGCGCAATGTTTGAATCACGGCGGCTAAAACCAAATACCACGCCTAAATTATCCGTTAAGCCTTTTTCGGCGGTTAAACTAAAAGTCTGTTTTTTATAACGTGGTTGCAAATCTGCGGAACCGTCCAAACCTGGACGGACTCTTTCTAAGATTTGTTTACTTGAAGCGTCTTCATTTAAGGATGCCCAATTAGAGCGGGTGGTGCGATATTTCAAGCGGAGTCTATCTTTGCCGTCATATTGTTTGGTTTTTGCGACTACAGCGCCGCCCATAAAACCGCCTAAACTGGCAGAAACATTACTGTCTTGCACTTCTACTTTTGACAGCATATTGGCATCAAAGAAATAAGCTTGTGTATGACTGATGCCTGGGAGCACTTGCATTGCGCCGTCAAAAATTTCGCTGTCAATGCTTAATTCGTTATTCACATTGACGTTATCCACAAAATAGGCGGTTTGATTGCTATCTGCGCCATTAATGGAAATATTTTCAGGTTTGATTTCCCCACGTTGAAAGCCATCTTGATCACTAGTTTCATAGCGCACATGAGGGTTATCACGCAGATAATCGGTAATATTGCCATTGGTGGTAGGCGTTTTTTTCATCTTATCTTGATTGACGCTTTGGCTAGAAGTGAGAGCTTGATTTTGCTCCCCATATACAACAATTTCAGGTAGCATTGTTGTTGATTTTTCGGCAAGCGCTGGGCTCAAAATGGTTGCAATAAGTGTTGCTATTAATGTTTTATTGAGCGCAGAATGGTTCATACTTTATCCTCTTTTATTAATGAAAATTATTATCAATTCTATTTGATCGATCGTTTATTTACAATAACTTCTTCTCTCTGCATACAAATTCAACTCAAAAAAGCATATAATGTTGCCATTTTTCACAGTTAAACTATCCAGAGAGATAAACGAGTATGTATTCAATTATTCGCAAAGCGTTATTTTCCCTTGAGCCAGAAACCGCTCATAATCTCACCATTCAATTACTTAAAACCGCAGGCAAATTTCCTTGCCATTCTGTGTTGAATAAATTGCTTCATGTGCCCCAAGGGTCGCCGAAAAAGGTTATGGGAATTCAATTTCCTAATCCTATTGGCTTGGCGGCTGGGGCGGATAAAAACGGTGACGCTATTGATGGATTTGCTACGTTAGGATTTGGCTTTATTGAGGTGGGTACGGTAACGCCACTAGCGCAAGAGGGCAATCCGAAGCCACGTCAGTTTCGTTTGACCGAAGTGGATGGCATAATTAATCGTAATGGTTTTAACAATTATGGTATTGATTATTTGATCGAAAATGTGAAGAAAGCCAAATTTCAAGGCGTGTTGGGGATTAATATTGGGAAAAATACCAAAACCTCCGTAGAGCAGGGCAAGGCGGATTATTTGTTTTGTTTGAACAAGGCTTATGCTTACGCAGATTATATTGCCATTAATATTTCTTCGCCAAATTCGCCAGGCTTGCGTCAGTTGCAATATGGTGATGCGTTGGATGATTTGCTGCAAGGCATTAAAGAAAGACAGAAAATTTTGGCAGATCAGCACAATAAATATGTGCCTATTGCGGTGAAAATTGCCCCTGATTTAACGGAGGCGGAACTGGTGCAAATTGCGGATACGCTACAACGTCACAAAATGGATGGCGTAATTGCCACCAATACCACCATTTCGAGAGAAACGGTGCAGGGCATTGCCAATGCGGAGCAAACAGGGGGATTAAGCGGTAAACCGTTGCAACAAAAAAGTACGCAAATCATCGCCCGTTTGCATCAAGAATTGAAAGGACAAATTCCCATTATTGGCAGCGGCGGTGTGGATTCGGTGCAAGCGGCGCAAGAGAAATTGCACGCGGGGGCGGAGCTGATCCAACTTTATTCGGGAATGATTTACCACGGCCCACAACTGATTAAACAACTGGTTGAGCAAATTAAATAATGTCTGCCAATTACGATTTACATAGCCATAATTTACATAGTTACGATTTACATTGTCATAGCACCGCTTCTGACGGTGTGTTAACGCCGACGGAGGTGGTGCAACGGGCGGCACTGCAAGGCGTCACCGTGCTGGCATTAACAGATCACGATACCATTAGCGGTTTAGATGAAGCGGCGTTGGAAGCGCAAAAGCAGGGCATTCGGTTGATTAACGGTGTGGAAATTTCCACTAGCTGGCAAAACCGAGGCATTCATATCGTGGGATTAAATTTTGATAAAACTAATCAACAAATTAACGCGCTTTTAGCCAAGCAAGCAGAATTACGCCAACAACGGGCCATAGACATCGCTAAGAAATTAGAAAAAGCGGGTATAGAGAATGCCTTTGAAGGTGCTAAAAGTCTGGCTAATGGTGAAGTTACTCGAGCACATTATGCTCGTTACTTAGTGCAAATTGGACGGGTGAAAGATGAAAATCAAGCCTTTAAAAAATATTTGGCGCAGGGCAAATCTGCTTATGTGAAAGCAGAATGGATTGATATTGAAACTGCAATAAAAGCAATTCATCAAGCTGGTGGTTTAGCAGTGTTAGCCCATCCGTTGCGCTACACCTTAACCAATAAATGGATTAAAAATTTAATTGCAGATTTTAAATCATGGGGTGGTGATGGAATTGAAGTAGCGGGTTGTAATCAAACAAAAGATCAACGTTTGTTACTGGCTCGTTGGGCGGCGGAATATGATTTGTTGGCGTCCGTGGGGTCGGATTTCCATTTTCCTTGCGGTTGGGTAGAGTTAGGCAAATCCTTACAACTCCCTGAAACTTGTCAGCCAATTTGGTCTTATTGGTAATGTTATGTGTGATTTTGATGTTATTTATGCTCATCAGGATTTTGTGATTATCAATAAGCCTTGCGGTATCAGTGTACATAAAGATAATGCGGAAATAGGTTTGACTAGTTTGGTGGCAAAACAACTCAATGTTCAACAAGTTTGGTTAGTTCACCGTTTAGATAAACTTACCTCCGGTTTGTTGATATTAGCTCTTAATGAAAGGTCTGCAAGTACGCTCTCACAATTATTTGCTGAGCATCGTATTCAAAAAACTTATCTTGCCTTATCAACTCATAAGCCGAAGAAAAAGCAAGGACTGATTATCGGCGATATGGAAAAAGCACGCCGTGGTGCTTGGAAGCTTTGTTTGAGTAAACAAAATCCTGCGATTACGCGTTTTTATTCAATGACTTGCGAGCCTAATTTGCGTCTATTTATTTTGATGCCCAAAACAGGCAAAACTCATCAGTTGCGTGTTGCAATGAAAAGTTTAAGTAGCCCAATTTTAGGTGATTCTCTTTATGGCGGAAATGATTTGGATGTAGATCGTACTTATCTACACGCCTATAGATTGCAATTTGAGTATCAAGGTGAGAATTTAGATATTCAATCTTTGCCCAAAGAGGGGATTTTTTTCCAAAAGCAATCTGTCGTAACACAAATTCATTATTTAGTTAAATAACATCTTAATTTTGTTAAAAATTTAGGTGAATAAAATCGTGATTTTTTACATCGTTAGTATTATGATTAACGGCATTTTTTACAGTATAAATTGAACTCAGAGGAAGGTATGCAAAACCTAGAACAAATTGTTGAACAAGCCCTTGATGCCATTGAGAAAGCGGAGGATGGCAAAGCCTTAGATGCCATTCGAGTGGAATATTTTGGTAAGAAAGGTCCTTTTACCGCATTGATGCAGGGGTTGCGTGATGTAGCGCCTGAAGAACGACCAGCGGTGGGACAAAAAATTAACGATGCGAAACAAATTGCACAAAATGCCTTAAATGAAAAGAAAGCGGCACTTGATGCGGCAGAATTGAATGCACAGTTAGAAAAAGAAAAAATTGATGTGAGCTTGCCGGGTCGCAAAGTGGAAACAGGCGGTTTGCACCCTGTTACTATCACTATTGAGCGGGTAACGAAATTCTTTTCTGAGTTAGGTTTTTCCGTGGAAAGTGGCCCTGAAATCGAAAGCGATTATTACAATTTCGATGCCTTAAATATTCCAAAACATCACCCTGCCCGTGCAGATCACGATACTTTCTGGTTCAATCCTGAATTGTTGTTACGTACGCAAACTTCTGGCGTACAAATTCGCACGATGGAGAAAAAACAACCGCCAATTCGCATTATGGCACCAGGTCGTGTGTATCGTAACGACTACGACCAAACCCATACGCCAATGTTCCATCAAATCGAGCTACTTTATGTGGATAAAAAAGCCAACTTTACGGAGTTAAAAGGCTTGTTGCACGATTTCTTGCGTGCCTTTTTCGAGGAAGATTTGCAAGTGCGTTTCCGTCCGTCTTACTTCCCATTCACCGAGCCTTCGGCGGAAGTGGACGTAATGGGCAAAAACGGCAAATGGTTGGAAGTATTAGGTTGCGGAATGGTGCATCCGAATGTACTGCGCAATGTGGGCATTGACCCGAATGAATATTCTGGTTTTGCGGTGGGCATGGGCGTAGAGCGTTTAACAATGCTTCGTTACAATGTAACAGATTTGCGTTCATTCTTTGAAAATGACTTACGTTTCTTAAAACAATTCAAATAGGAACTACAAATGAAAAAATTAATGTCTTTGGGGCTTGTGATGCTTTCTTTGAGTGCCTCTGCAACGGCGGCGGATAAAAACTTAGATTTGACATTACCTGCATCAGCTCGCTTACCTTCTGCTGCGATTTCTACTCGAGACAATGGCGTAGTCAAGCGTTTTATACCCTCTAATGTTTTATCTCGTTCAGCCAAAACTCACGCTTGGTGTATTGATTTTCACGCTTTACCTGCTAAAGAAA
This sequence comes from [Haemophilus] felis, assembly GCA_002015125.1. Lineage (GTDB taxonomy): Bacteria > Pseudomonadota > Gammaproteobacteria > Enterobacterales > Pasteurellaceae > Pasteurella > Pasteurella felis. The sequence continues at coordinate 56,211 of MUYB01000031.1, read as the reverse complement.
GAAATGCCGTAAAATTGGTTATCCGTTCACCTGGAAAATTAGACGTCAACCTGCACGATGCCACCATTGAAAAATCCGCTGACGGTAGCATTAACAAATTGATGTTTAACGTAAATAAATCTGAGATTATTAACGGATATTATGAAATTTGCTGGCAATCCAATTCTTTTGATGAGCCTTTGGGCACTTATCATATTGATGCCTATTTTAATGAGTTAATTTTTGAAGGCTTATACTTAAAACTTGTGAAATAAATTAGAGAGAGAATAAATGAAATTTAGTGAAAATTGGGTGCGAGAGTGGGTCAATCCTGCCATTAGCACCGAACAATTATGTGAACAGATTACAATGTTAGGGCTGGAAGTTGACGGCGTTGAAAAAGTCGCAGGCGATTTTTCAGGCGTTGTCGTGGGCGAAGTGGTGGAATGTGCTCAGCACCCTGATGCTGATAAATTGCGTATAACCAAGGTAAATGTGGGCGGGGAACGCTTGTTAGACATCGTTTGCGGTGCACCAAATTGTCGTCAAGGTTTAAAAGTAGCATGTGCCGTGGAAGGAGCAGTGTTACCAGGTGATTTTAAAATCAAAAAAACCAAATTGCGTGGTCAGCCGTCGGAAGGAATGCTCTGCTCGTTCTCTGAACTGGGCATTAAAGTCGAGCAAGATGGCATTATCGAATTGCCACAAGATGCCCCAGTTGGCACAAACTTGCGTGACTATTTACAATTAGACGATAAGGCGATTGAAATCAGCCTAACCCCAAACCGTGCGGACTGCTTAAGCATTGCAGGAATTGCCCGTGAAGTGGGCGTAGTGAACAAACAAGCCGTAACGCCGCCGCAATTTGATCCAGTGAAAACCAGCATTGCAGACAAAGTGGCAATTGATTTGCAAGCACCTGAAGCCTGTCCTCGTTATTTGTTACGTGTGATCAAAAATGTAAACGTGAAAGCGCAATCGCCAATGTGGTTACAAGAAAAACTACGTCGTTGTGGTATTCGTTCTATTGATCCTGTGGTTGATGTGACGAACTATATTCTGTTGGAATTAGGTCAACCAATGCATGCTTTTGATGCTGCGAAGGTGGCACAACCTGTGCAAGTGCGTATGGCGAAAGCAGGGGAGCAGCTGGTGTTATTAGACGGTAATACCGCACAATTAAAAGACAACACCCTTGTGATTGCGGATCAAAATGGTCCTTTGGCGATGGCTGGTATTTTTGGCGGACAAGCCAGCGGCGTGAGCACTGAAACTCAAGATATTATTTTAGAAGCCGCATTCTTTGCTCCATTAGCTATTGCAGGACGTGCAAGACAATATGGCTTGCATACAGATTCTTCTCACCGCTTTGAACGTGGTGTTGATTTTGAATTGCAATGTAAAGCTATGGAACGCGCAACGGCGTTATTAGTAGAAATCTGTGGTGGTGAAGTGGGCGAAATCTGTGAAGTCGTTAACGAAGAATTTTTACCAAAATTAAAACAGGTAAGTTTACGCCGTGATAAGCTAGATGCTTTACTCGGTCATCACATTGAAACTGAAATCGTAACAGATATTTTAACTCGTCTTGGTTTACAAGTAAGTTACGCCGATGAACAATGGCAAGTTACTTCTGCTAGTTGGCGTTTTGATATTGAAATTGAAGAAGATCTCATTGAAGAAGTAGCGCGCATTTATGGCTACAACAGTATTCCAAATAATGCACCGCTTGCACATCTACGTATGCGTGAACACAAAGAAGCGGATTTAGATTTGGCTCGAATTAAAACTGCATTAGTAGATGCCGATTACCAAGAAGCTATTACTTATAGTTTTGTTGATCCAAAAGTACAAAGTTTATTACATCCACAACAACAAGCGTTAATTCTACCAAACCCAATTTCAACAGAAATGTCTGCAATGCGCTTGTCCTTGCTAAGTGGCTTGTTAGGCGCAGTGCAATATAACCAAAACCGTCAACAAACCCGTGTGCGTTTATTTGAAACAGGTTTACGTTTTGTACCTGATGACAAAGCAGAATTGGGTGTTCGCCAAGAGTTTGTTTTAGCGGCGGTAATCGCAGGAAATAAAAAATCCGAACATTGGAGTGGTAAATCTGAAAATGTGGATTTCTTCGATTTAAAAGGTGATTTAGAAAGCATTTTATCTTTAACGGCAACTGGTAATTCCGTTAAATTTGTAGCAAAATCTTTCCCCGCATTACACCCTGGACAATCAGCTGCCATTTTATTGAATGGTGAAGAAATTGGATTTATTGGAACTCTTCACCCAAATGTTGTTAAGCAGCTTGGTTTGAGTGGTAAACCGGTGGTGTTTGAGATCTTATGGAATGCCATTGCAAATCGTCCTGTTGTACAAGCGAAAGAAATTTCTCGTTTCCCTTCTAATCGTCGTGATTTAGCGTTGGTTGTTGCAGAAAACATTGCGGCAAGTGATATTCTTGATACTTGTCGAGAAGTAGCTGGTGATAAATTAACCCAAGTAAATTTATTCGATGTTTATCAAGGGGCAGGAGTTGCAGAACAGCACAAGAGTTTAGCGATTAGCTTGATTATTCAAGATAATGAAAAAACCCTTGAGGAAGAGGATATTAACGCCGTAGTTTCAGTTGTATTATCTGAATTAAAACAACGTTTTAATGCCTATTTGAGAGATTAGATTATGACACTGACAAAACTAGAACTTGCTGAAAATTTAGTAACAAAACTGAATTTAAACAGAAATGAAGCAAAAGAATTAGTAGAGAATTTTTTTGAGGAAATCCGATCTGCTTTAGCAGAGGGAGAAGAAGTAAAATTATCTGGATTTGGTAATTTTACTTTAAGAGACAAAGCTTCTCGTCCAGGTAGAAATCCTAAAACTAATGAAAGTGTGCCAGTATCAGCTCGTCGAGTTGTGTCATTTAAACCGGGGCAGAAATTACGCAACAGAGTAGAAGAAACTCAAGCTAAACTTCAAAAATAGCATTTTATCTATTATAAGCAGAAGCAATCCAATTATTTGGATTGCTTTCTTTGTTTTAAGGAAAGGAAATTGAAAGTTTTATTTGTTTTAATATTAAGTGCCATCATGGCTGCTTGTTCCTCTAATGAAATCATAAATAAACCTATTTCTTATGCGGGAAAGGGTAGCCTCAATGATCCTATTATGGCGATTACTTTACTGAGTGAACAACAACGAGAATGGGCTGGTACGCCATACCGTTTGGGTGGGCAAAGTCGTCGTGGCATTGATTGTTCAGGCTTTGTGCAAAAAACATTTTTAGACCGTTTTAATATCCGCTTACCAAGAATGACCGTTGAGCAAGCTAAATATGGTAAGCAAATAGCAAAATCAGATTTGCAAACAGGGGATTTGGTTTTCTTTAAAACAGGTCGAGGCCCTAATGGAAGACATGTGGGAATTTATGTAAAAAATGATCTCTTTTTGCACGCTTCGACTAAAGGTGGCGTTATTTATTCTTCCTTAAACAATCCATATTGGAAGCGTACCTTTTGGCAAGCAAGACGCATTTAATTACCTCTAAATAAGTATTAAATAAGCTAAAAAAACCCATTATATAATCAACTATATATTTGATTTTAAATATTTTTTTATTTTTAATGGTATTTTAAGATTAATTCATTGCAATCTATCTTTTTTTTCCTAAAATGCTTCTCACAATTTAATTTAACGCATAACTCCGAGCTTACTTAACCTAAGTTTTCTGCGTGAAAATAGGGTGGTAACGCCAATAACGTTTCGTTATTCAGGGATACGCTGGAAACGGTTTGTCCTCTCTCATTTTAGAAAGGTGTGAAATGCAGACAATTCCAATTAAAAATGTTGGAACGCCGTACTTAACGGACGCGTTCCAGCGTCACTATTATTATTTGCGGCTGTCTATTACCGATGTGTGTAATTTCAAATGCAATTATTGCCTGCCCAACGGTTATCAAGCTGAAAAGCACAAACCGCATTTCCTCGATCTGAATGAAATTCGCTTGCTAGTGAAAAGTTTTGCTGCCATGGGCACAGAAAAAGTGCGCATCACTGGCGGTGAACCCACATTGCGCAAGGATTTTATTCCCATTGTGGAAACCGTTGCTTCTCAATCTGATATTAAACAAATCGCTTTAACTACAAATGGCTACCGTATGGCAAAAGAGGTGGGCGTTTGGAAAGCCGCAGGCGTCACCCACATCAACGTCAGCATTGATAGCCTTGATCCAAAAATGTTTTATCGCATCACTGGCGTGGATAAATTTCAAGATGTAATGCAAGGCATTGAACGTGCCTTTGCGGTAGGATATGAAAAAATTAAAGTGAATGCGGTATTGATGAAAAATCTCAATGAAAACGATTTCAACCTGTTTTTGGCGTGGATTAAGCGTCAACCTATTCAAATGCGTTTTATTGAATTAATGCAAACGGGCGAAATGGATCATTTTTTCACTCAACATCATTTATCAGGGCAAATTTTGGCAGAAAAACTGTTTCAAGCAGGTTGGACGTTGCAACCAAAGGGCACCCTCGACGGACCAGCAAAAGTATTCAAACATCCCGATTATGTGGGCGAAGTAGGCTTAATTATGCCTTATGAGAAAAATTTTTGCGCCAGTTGCAACCGCCTGCGAGTATCCGCTAAAGGCAAATTGCATCTTTGTTTGTTTGGCGAAGAGGGGATTGAATTGCGCGATTTACTTCAATCAGATGAACAACTATCACAACTACAGTACCGTATCGCAACTGCATTGTTAGGCAAACGTGAACATCATTTTTTACATCAGGGAGATAGCGGTATTCGAGCGAATTTAGCTAGTATTGGTGGCTAAGTTACAAACTTCAATTTATTTCTTACTTTTAATCACATTATGAATCAATTTACTCATATTAATCATCAAGGCGAAGCCAATATGGTAGATATTTCTACCAAACAAGAAAGTATTCGAGAGGCAAGAGCAGAAGCATTAGTTACAATGTCACGAGAAACATTAGATATGATCCTCTCAGGGCAACATCATAAGGGCGATGTATTTGCTACGGCTCGTATTGCTGGCATTCAAGCTGCAAAACGAACTTGGGATTTAATTCCCCTTTGTCATCCCCTACTTCTCTCTAAAGTGGAAGTGAGTTTAACGCCATTGGTTGAAACTAATCAGGTACGAGTCGAAAGTTTATGTAAATTGACAGGGAAAACTGGTGTTGAAATGGAGGCACTTACCGCCGTTAGCGTTGCAGCTTTAACGATTTATGATATGTGTAAAGCGCTACAAAAAGATATTGTGATTGAACAAGTTCGTTTATTGGAAAAAAGTGGCGGTAAATCTGGACACTTTATTGCAAGTCATAAATAAAAAATAAGGATTATTGATGTTAACTATTTTGTTTTTTGCTCAAACTAGAGAGCTTATTGGCGTAGATAGCCTAGCGTTACCCTCAACATTCACAACAGCGGAGCAAGTGCGTCAGCATTTAGCAGAGAAAGGGGAACACTGGCAGCTGGCGTTAGAAAAAGGAAAAATCTTAGTCGCAATCAATCAAACCTTAATGCCATTGGATAGTTGCGTTAATGCTGGGGATGAAATCGCCTTTTTTCCACCAGTTACAGGGGGCTAGATGGGAGACATTCAAATTGCTGTACAAGAAGCTCCTTTTAATCAAAATATGGTGTATCGTTGGTTGTCTGAACAACATTCTGTTGGCGCAACAGTTATTTTTGTAGGAAAAGTTCGCGATTTGAATTTAGGCGATGAAGTTTCTAGTTTGTATTTAGAACATTATCCAGCAATGACGGAAAAGGCGTTAGGCGAAATTGTTGAACAAGCTAAAGCTCGTTGGGATATTCAACGAGTTGCTGTAATTCATCGAGTAGGGTTGCTACAAACTGGTGATGAAATTGTGTTAGTAGGGGTAAGTTCTGCACATCGTCATTGCGCTTATCAAGCTAATGAATTTATTATGGATTTTTTAAAAACTAAAGCACCATTTTGGAAAAAAGAATACACAAAACAAGGTGAGCGTTGGATAGAAAGTCGCAATAGCGATAAGCAAGCCTTAGAGAGATGGGGTTAGAAAGTTTTTTTATGCTATTTAGTTATATGTTTTGACAGAGAGTTATTTTTATATGCCTAATCTTGTTTCTATAATCATTGCTTATTTAAGAATGACAGAAGGAGAGCTTATGAAAATGTTTAAATTATTAATTTCAGCAGGATTTATTCTTGGTGCAATAACACAAGTCAATGCAGGACCAATTAGTGATAGAGTAGAGAAAACGAAAACCCTATTGGTTGGCACAGAAGGTACTTATGCCCCTTTTACCTTTCATGATGATACAGGCAAACTGACAGGCTTTGATATTGATGTGATTGAAGAGGTCGCAAAACGCCTTGGATTAACAATCAAGTTTAATGAAACTCAATGGGATGCGATGTATGCTGGTTTGAATGCGAAACGATTTGATTTAATTGCTAACCAAACCAATCCAAGTCCTGAGCGTTTGAAAAAATATCTTTATACTGATGCGTATAACTATTCTAATGCGGTAGTTGTCACGCAATTGGATAATCATTCAGTGAAAAGTTTTGAAGATTTGAAAGGCAAAAAATCAGGTCAGTCTTTAACGAGTAGCTTTACAAAAATTGCTCAAAAATATGAGGCAAATTTGATCACTGTTGATGGCTTAGCACAAGCATTGGAACTCATTCGTCAAAAACGTACGGATACGACAGTAAATGATAAATTAGCGGTTCTCGACTATTTTCAAAAAATACCTAATGCTGGGTTGAAAATTGCTGTAGAAAGTGAAGAGAAAGTGCCTTCGGGATTTGCTGTTCTTAAAGGAGAAGAAGCGTTAATTACTAAACTGAATGAGGCATTGGCAACAATGCGTGCTGACGGTACTTTAAGGCAGATTTCAATTAAATGGTTTGGCGATGACATTACTCAATAATTTTTTAGCCGATTTCCTTTTTATGAATGAAGAAAGAGCTGATTTATTAATCAGCTCCTTTTTTCCTATGTTAGAAGCAACCATTCTTTATACCATTCCATTGGCAACGATTTCTTTTGTGATTGGATTAATGATTGCTATTGGCATTGCTGTTCTCCGTACAGGGGATTCTCAAACCACAATTCATCGAATAATGGTCATTTTTGCAAAAATTTATGTTTCATTAATTCGAGGTACGCCTCTTTTGGTGCAAATTTTTATTATATTTTATGGTTTACCTGAAATTGGCATTGTTTTAGATCCCTTTCCTACCGCTGTTATTGCCTTTTCTTTGAATATCGGTGCTTATGCTTCAGAAACCGTTCGAGCTGCGATTTTATCTATTCCTAAAGGACAGTGGGAAGCTTCTTATTCAATTGGTATGAATTATACTCAAGCTTTCATTCGCACGATTATTCCTCAAGCAATGAGAGTGTCTGTTCCACCGCTGTCTAATACATTTATTAGCACCATAAAAGATACCTCATTAGCGTCTTTAGTTTTAGTGACAGAGCTATTTCGTGTTGCACAAAATGTGGCAGCAGCCTCTTATGAATTTATATTGGTATACAGTGAAGCGGCTTTGATTTATTGGATCATTTGCTTTGTCCTCGCAATTGGGCAACAAAGGCTAGAAAATAGACTTTCTCGTCATTTATAAGGATATCTATGTTAGAAATTAAAAATATTCATAAGCAATTTAAAGGAAACGAAGTACTAAAAGGCGTTGATTTTTCGATTTCAAAAGGTGAAGTGGTGGCAATTTTAGGACCTTCTGGCTCAGGCAAAACCACGTTACTACGTTGCTTAAATTTGCTTGAACGACCTGATACAGGTGTTTTGCATTTTTTAGATCATAGTCTTACATTAAATTTTTCAGAAAAAATAACCAAACAAACCGAACTGTCACTTAGACGGCGTTTTTCGATGGTGTTTCAACAATATAATCTCTTTCCTCACAGAACCGCTTTAGAAAATGTCATGGAAGGGCTTATTGTTGTGCAAAAAATACCAAAAGAACAAGCACAACAACAGGCGTTAGCGTTGCTCCAAAAAGTGGGATTAGAAGAAAAAGCCAATTTATTTCCTTCTCAGTTATCTGGTGGACAACAACAACGTGTAGGGATTGCAAGAGCATTGGCGGTAAAGCCTGACATTATTCTTTTAGATGAGCCAACATCTGCCCTTGATCCTGAATTGGTAGGTGAAGTGTTGCAAGTATTAAAAATGCTTGCGAAAGAAGGCTGGACGATGATCATTGTTACGCATGAAATGGCGTTTGCGAAAGAAGTTGCAGATCGAGTGATCTTTATGGAAGAGGGAAAAATTATTGAACAAAACAATGCACAACAATTTTTTTCTTCCCCTCAACAAGAACGCACTAAGGAATTTTTATTAAAAACGAACAATTATTCATTTAAGCTTCCTTAAAACTAGGGGCGTTTCACAATTAAATTATTTAATTGATTATCCTTTTCAGAAATTTATGTTTTGATGCCACTTGATAAATAAAAAAATCCTTGTGATATAGACGTTTTCACAAGGATTATGGTGAAAGTTGTTAGTCGGTTTCTAAGCTAGCTTAATAAAATAATTAGAAAGTTAATTCCACACTTAATTTGAAATTACGTCCTGGTGCATAGAAACGTTTAATTCCTGCCCCTGTATTTTGATCTATTTTATTAATCGTGCCTCGAGTGCGAATTGAACGAGCAGAATCCCAAGTTATGTATGGGGTATTGAAGATGTTATACACACCAGCACTTAGGGTTAAGTTTTTGATAGGCTTGATGTGCAAAATGGCATCCACTACTGTGTAGTGAGGGCTACGCCAAGCAACTGCACTGTCTTTGACTTTTTGACCTTGTACAAGCGTGTTTTCATCTGCAGCTTGCTCTTTCCAATAAGGATTATAGGTTTCATTACGTTTTTTGGCAGCAACATCCGTGATGTAAATATCAATACCATATTTGTTATCAGCGCTCGTATAGCCTAAAGAGTAAATGCTTGTATTAGGTTGCAGTGCATTCATTGGAATGTAGCCATCCGCTGTATGAATTTTGCCTTTCTGCCAGCTGTATTTATAACCTAAGTAAAAGCCTTTTAATTTCGTATTGAGTTCTTCCAATTGAAGATGAGCATTTACTTCACCCCCAACTACTTTGGCATGATCGCGGTTTTCACTTTTGTAGAATGGATACAAGATTGTACTACCGTATTCAACTTGACGTTGTCCAGCTTCCACCAAATCAATGAAGTTACGATAGTTTGTTTGGAACATGCTTAATGTGAGATGGCTCGAATTGCGATATAAGGTTATCGCCAATTCTTTCGTTTTAGCAATTTCTGCTTCTAAATTAATATTCGGCTGAATAGAGAAACTTGGATGTTTGAATGTCATATAAATTTCATCCGCCGTAGGTGCTCTAAAGGCATTAGCGTATTTCGCTTGCAAACGTAACCAATCCGTTGGATCAACATTCAGCCCTAAACTGTATGAATGATGCTTATATTTTTTAGATTGTAAAATAATATCTAAATTTTGTTTGACATTCTCGTTCATACAATCGGAATTATAAGGGCAAGTTGCATCTGTACCATAAGGATTGCCTTTCAATGGTACAAAAATTCCTGCGATCAACCCTTTTGGAACAGGTGTGTTTGGATCGTAATAAGGATGATGTTTAACATTGTCATAGCGATAATTTAAATCAAGATTAACATATCGTCCCAATTGAATATTATCGCCAAAATAAAGAGAATGCTCTTTTGTGCTAACAGGAATTAGATAACTTGATCTTTCGCCAGTTTTTGCACGCAATTTACCAGTGCAGTCTACAGGAATAGCAGGGTAAAGTTCAGGAGAGGGCGTATATTCTCTAGGGAATGTGCCATCGACAGGTTTATTACAGAAGAAATTGTCAGCCCACCATTGTACATTACCTCCTTGATAACCATCTTTATTCACCATATTTTTATGGATTTTGGAATAAGCACCACCATAATTTATCTTATGTTCAGTTTTTAAAAGTGAAAATGTTTTATCTAGGTCGAGGTTAATTTGCTTGGTATTTGTATTGAGATCTCTATCGTTATAGTCATTACGAGAAAAGCCAGCGCTTCTTGGAAATAGGAAGAATGTTTCTTCGTATTGTTTAAATGTACCAGTAGAATCCCAGGAGGCATTTTGGCTTTTTCGCTCAAGTAAGCCGTATTTTTTCCCATTAGATAAGGTTTTTTCAATAATCGGACGCTCTTCAAAAACATATTTTGAGGTATACGCGGCATCTTTTTCCACAAAAACAGAAAATTTATTTGCACAGTTTAATTTTTCACAATCAATCAGAATGCTATCTATAGGAGCCTTATAAATATCTGAATTGGCAATTTCAGTGCCTTTACTATTGTTAAAGAAAACTCTCGTTCCATAGCCAATTTGCTTTGTTGTACTTGATAATTTTCCATTATCTTTATCTACTACTGTATAAGTATTGTTTTCCTCCACAAGATTCAAACCTTCAGGATTGGCAACCTGAACACATTTTGATTGAAAACAAAATTCATCTGTTCTGGCATTATTGGTAATTTTTTGCTTGGAATAACTTAATTTGAGATGATCCCAAAACGGTGTTTGAGTAAAGCTTTCATAGGAAAAGGAGAGATTTTTTCGTTTAGACTGATCGTGGGTTAAGCGTTCTCCTTTTATGTATTGATTAGAAAATTGACTTGGTCTTAATACATAGGATAAATCCGTGCCTTGTGATTCTAATGAACTGTCATCTAATGCAAAAACAAAACGGTGATTATCGGAAGGTTGAAAAGCAAGTTTGACAAGAGTACTGTCCTTATCAATATGATAAGGATCGGCTTTTTCTCTTGTTTCACCCTCTGCATTGAAATCTTCTTCGGCATTTTTATAGATGTTGTAATAAAAATTTTTATGCTCTCGACCTTCTCGTTTAGTATTGATCAATAACATATCAAACCATTTATAACGAGCCGCTATATTAATTGAATCCCAATTTTCTGAGTTAACGCTGTTATAACCTTTTTTGTAAGAAACATACCAGTCTTTGTCGAGTAAAAAGTCTCTAGCGTCTTTAGTGTTAAAGATAACCGACCCACCTAATGCACCACTACCAGATTTTATCGAATCCGCTCCTTTTGTAATAGTGGCGGTAGAAAGCGTTTCAATTTCAACACTGTTGCGTGTATTGTTAAAATTTCCATAACCTTCAAAAAGCTCTTTAAACCCTTGTGAATTTAGTGTTTCAGCCTGTCTTAATCCATCAATGGAAATACCAACACGATTTTCTTCCACGCCTCGAACAGCATAACCACTCGTACCAAATCGTCCTGTTTCAACCACGCTAATACCTGTTTCATAACGCACTAAATCACGACTATCTTGTACTTGTTGGCGTGTTAATTGACGAGCATTTTTCGTAGTTTCTCCAACTTTTTGTTCTTTAATGTTGATATTTGATTGTTCAGCCTGAACATTGATTTCATCTAACGCAGTGTTGGTATCACCTAGAGCAAAAGGAGTAAAGAAATAAAATAGGGCAGTAGCAACAGCTGTGCGTTTAAATGTCTTCAGTTGATTGGTTTGATGCATAACATAATTTCCTTGTAAAAATAAACAAATCAAAATAATGATAACTATTCTTATTTAAAAAGAAAAGGGATAAATTTTGTGAGCGAATTTCACCACGAACGAATTAACCATTCGGAACTGTTTACAGTGAAACAAAATCACATCAANNCTAAGCGGATACTCCGAAAATATAATGGAATTGACCGAAAAAGTTTTCCTTTATTCTTGAAGGAATGTGAATTTCGGTTTAATTTTGGGACACCCAAAGAGCAACTTAAAACGTTAAGAAAATGGTGTGAAATTTAGGGCTAATCTACGTCAGCCCCAAATCTTTTATCTCCTTACCCTCTAATTAGGTTAAGGAGATAACTTTTATTGATTTCAACTAATTTTATCCAACAACTGCGCTCTAACATTTCGCCCCTTTTCATCTTCTTTCACTGCCATCAGAAACAAGCATTTACCGTTGCTTAGTGCTTCCCAACGTTCGCCGATTAAGCATTTTTCTTTGCTGTCGTCATTGCTTTTGTAGGGTTCGCCTTTATATTCCACCAGCAAAATCCGCTCATCTTGTAATACCGCAATAAAATCAGGATAGAAATTATTTTTGGCAAGGGGTAAGGCAAAACCACGATGGACAGGGTTGCGAATCCAATATTTGACTTGCGGTAGGCTGTCAATAACAGTTGCACACTCAAATTCTTCGCCTTGGGCTTTCAAATCTTCAATTTGAGAAAAATAGGCTTTCTGAAATTTATAACGCCCATTGTAAAACGGTGGTTGAGGGAGATAATGGTTTGGGTCAAATTTAAATTGATATTGCGCATTTAAGCAAATCTGCATATCTTCGTTATTGCCAAAGAGCAGTTGTTGATATTGTGAGGCGGTCGCTTGTTCACGATAATCATTGATCAGATTTTTAATTTCTCGTACCAAGTTGAATTTTTGATGAATAAGTGCGGTTAAATTTCCGTATTTTTTCCATAAATCGTCCACAAGCAGACGCAAGAAAGCGTGTGATTGCGTTTGTGGCACATCGGGCAATCTAAGTTGGTTATCTAGCCAACGTACAAAATCATTTTCTGTCATATCGAGCCAATCATCAGAAAAAGATAATTGCTGTACTTGTTGAAAATGATAGGCAATGTGGTTGTTTTCCACATCAATTTCAAAGGCTTGGCTTTCATCTTGCAGATTGAAACGCTCAAGTTTTGCGGGATAGTCCAACAAATTCCAACCGTAATAATCCAACAACATTTCTGTATCCGCCAATTCCAGTTCCCCTTGAATTTGCATACAAAGTTGTGGAATGGGTGGGAAAATTGCCCCTTTTTGGGCTGGTGAGGCATTTTCGGCAATGTGTGCATTGTGAATCACAATGCTATTTTCCAGTTTTGCTTTTTGTTTTCCCGTGGCAGTTTTGGTGATCACTTTTTGTAGATTTTCACCAATACTGCCTTGCACCTGCACCAAAATCACTTCATCTTGTTGAGTAATTTTTAGCTGATTACGTTCATCATCGCTTAATGCACTCATATCTGGCATTTTGCTTAATTCCAATACCGTTGTCGGCGATGCTGGCGTAAACAGGGGCATATCTAAGCCATCAAGTTCCTCTTGTTGCGGTGTTTTGAGCATTTGTGCCACTTCTAAGGCTTCAAAGCCCATTGCGATTAAACGATCTTCTAAATTGCGTACCGTGGTGCCAAAGTGCGGTGAGGACAGATGTGCATAGGCTCGGTTTAAATCTTCAATTAAACGGCGTTTGGCATAGGGCATACGCAACACTCGTCCCAATAATTGCTCTGCTTCCTTGCTGCTGCCCACATTTTGCACCGAACAAAACACATAAGCGAAAGGGCAATCCCAACCTTCTTTGAGAGCTTCCACGGTGATGACATAGTTAATCGGGCAAGTGCGGTCGCTAATATTGATATTATCTAATTCGTGCTGATTGCCCGTTACAATCGCAATTTCTTGCTCATCAATCTTTAATTCGTTGATCAAATAATCTTTTAGCACATCAACGGTAACCGTTGGGCGATTTTCACTTTTCGGCTCTGCCTGAAACAACACAATCGGGCGAATATAATCCAACTCATTTTGGGCTTTTTGAGCCAATGCACCGCGTTCCGTTACCGCTCGGTCAATAGCCTGTTGCCAAGTTTTATGCTCACGCAACATAATGGGCAATTTAATCATTTCTTCTGCTTTTAACGCCCCAGCGGAAACGTGGTACAAAATATTGCTGCCCGTTTTTTTATCTTGATTTGGCGTGGCGGTAAATTCCAAAATGGCAGAAGGCATTAAATTGGCGAACACATCAAAGGTTAGAGCAGTGCGTGCATTGTGGGCTTCGTCCACAATAATTAAGGGGCGATAGGCTTTGAGCAAGTTGGCAAAGGAACATTTCACTTGCCCCAATTGCTTGGCTTGCAAGCCATTTTCTTGCAAATCACTCTGTGAAATTTTCTCCAAAACTGACTGTACTTGTTCGGGAATGCGTTCAAAGTGTGGGGTTAATTTTTCATTAAAAGCATAAATTTTCCGCCCTTCGTCTTTCTCTTTTTCAATGCGGAAATTTTGCAACGTGGACACCACCACAATCGCCTTATTACCTAAATCCTGCGGACGAATCAGCTCAAATTGCTCCGACTCAATCACCAACACTTCACGATTAAAGGTGTTATCCAGCACCATTCGATACGGATGTTGCGGATTTTTCAAGGCTTCTGCCGTTTGGCTTTTAATGGTTTTGCTTGGCGCAAGCCAAAGGGTGATGGGGAAATCTTGATGCAGATAATCTTTCGCCACCTGTGCAATGCTGTGGGCAGCCAATAAGGTTTTACCGCCCCCCGTGGGAATTCGCACACAAACATAGGGAATGTCTTTTAAATTTTCGTGTTGGCTTGGGATCTTGTAGGCAAAATCAGGTTGCATTTTGGCAAAGGCGTCGGCGGAAGGCTGTTTCACGCAAGCGGTGAAATAACGGCTCACACTTTGCATTGCTTCTTGTTGGTATTGTTTTAATTTCATTTTGCCCCCCCCTTATTTTGCCGATACATCGTGTGGAATGAGTTTAAAGGTGATGTGATATTCCGCTAATTTTTTTGATGCCAAACGGCAACTTTCGCCATACACCACAATTTCCAGCCCTGCTTGCACCAATTCATCAAGCCGTGGCAACGCCTTTAACATTAGGGAAGTCAACACATTGCCCCCTTGCGGACGTTTATCGCCCAAAATGCCGTTAAACAACAGATAAAATGCCTTGCCATTATGCACCCCGATAAGCGGTGATTTTTCGGCATTTTTTTGCAAAGCAGGCAACGGGAAATGGTTTTCCGTATACCAAATATGTGCGGCTAAATCGTCAAATTTAATGCTACTGTTGATTGCCCCCCATTCATCAAAAACGGTTTCGCCCAATTCACAAAAACGAAAACCGCCCCCGCCTTGCCAATTTACCGCTTTGGAAATACCGCCCTGTTCGCCTTCAATCACTTTTTTCAGCCGTGGCACCACGTGGGTTTTGGCGTGTTCGCCGATTTCAATGCCGATATAACGGCGGTTCATTTTGTGGGCAACGGCGGCGGTTGTGCCTGAACCTAGGAAGCTGTCTAGGATGAGATCGTTTTCGTTGGTGGCTAAATGCAGAATGCGTTGGATCAATTTTTCGGGTTTGGGGGTATCAAATACCTCTTCGCTGTTAAATTCTTTGACTTCTTTTTTAGCGTCTTGTGTATGTCCCACTTCTTGATAAGTCCATAACGTTTGTGCCACCACACCGTCTTTGACTTCAGATAAAAAACGTTTAATACGCGGAACATTTTTTCCATCTTCTCCAAACCAAATACGATTATCTGTAACAAATTCAGCAAATCTTTCACGGCTTAAAACCCAACTTCGCCCTTGGGGCGGTAAAACACGTCGACCATTTGGCGTAGTTATTTCATAAATATTGTTTTCCACAGCTGGACCGACTGATAAATTATCAGAAGTCCAAACGCCTCTAGGATCGTTGTCAGGATTTTTGTAACGAGCGTTTGCTTCTTCTGAACGTGGTAATTTATTGAGTGTAAATTCAGGTTTTTTATTTTTAGCGTAAGCCAAAATAATATCGTGTGAACGAGAAAGGGTTTTCTTTAAATTTATCGGAGAATAAGAACGTTGCCAAATCACTTCATCAATGAAATTTGTTCTGCCAAAAATTTCATCACAAATAAGTTTTAAGTAATGGCTTTCATCCGCATCAATACTAATCCAAATACTGCCATCTTCAGATAATAATTCACGCAATAACTCCAAACGGGGATACATCAAAGAGAGCCAAAGGCTATGTTCTAAATTATCGTCATAATGAGTAAAAGCAGAACCCGTATTGTATGGCGGATCAATATAGATACATTTGACTTGCCCAGCGTAAAAGGGCAGAAGGGATTTCAAGGCAGCCAAATTATCGCCTTGAATGATGAGATTTTCCTTGACAGGGGAAATTAATTCACCAGCCTCTGACTGACTGATAAGATGATAAGAAAGCTCCGTCACTTCACGCAATAGGCGATAGGGCGTTTTTCGCGATTTTTTTACGGCATCTTCTTTGCCGTGCCAACTCAGAATGGGCATAAGTTTACCTTATTTTATTTGAACTTATTAAAATAGCATGAATACTAATATTTCTTACTTCCACCACAAATAAAAAGTCTGCAGTAGTTTAATTTGCAGACTTTTTGTTAGTTGGATTCTAAATTAGAAATTTGCATTACGTGGTGCACGAGGGAATGGGATTACATCTCGAATATTTTGTACGCCCGTTACATAGACGATTAAGCGCTCAAAACCTAGACCGAAACCTGAATGAGGAACGCTACCATAACGGCGTAAATCACGATACCACCAGTAATCTTCAGGATTTAGTCCCATTTCAAGCATGCGTTGGTCTAATACGTCTAAACGCTCTTCACGTTGTGAACCGCCAATGATTTCACCGATTCCTGGTGCTAATACGTCCATTGCCGCAACGGTTTTACCATCATCATTTAAACGCATATAGAAAGCTTTAATGTCTTTTGGATAGTTTTTCACTACCACTGGCGATTTAAAGTATTCTTCGGCAAGATAACGTTCATGTTCTGAAGAAAGATCGATCCCCCAAGACACTGGAAATTCAAATGTTTTGCCTGATTTTAATAATACCTCGATTGCATCAGTGTAATCGATTTGGGCAAAATCAGAATTAATGAAATTTTCTAGACGTGTGATAACGTTTTTATCCACATGTTTTTCAAAGAATTTTAAATCGTCTTTACGTTCTTCCAATACCGCACGGAACACATATTTCAACATGTCTTCTGCTAATTTAGCGTTGTCTGCTAGGGTAGCAAAAGCAACTTCAGGCTCGATCATCCAGAACTCTGCAAGGTGGCGAGTTGTGTTGGAATTTTCTGCTCGGAAAGTTGGGCCGAAAGTATAAATTTTACTTAAGGCACAAGCATAAGTTTCACCGTTTAATTGACCTGATACGGTTAAGAAAGCTTCTTTACCAAAGAAATCTTGGCTGAAATCCACTTTACCGTTTTCACCACGCGGTAAGTTTTCTAAATCAAGGGTAGATACACGGAACATTTCACCTGCGCCTTCTGTGTCAGAGGCGGTAATTAATGGAGTCGCAACCCAGTAAAAACCTTGTTCGTGGAAAAAGCGATGAATAGCTTGCGCTAAACAATGACGAACACGCGCAACAGCACCGATGATGTTAGTGCGAGGGCGTAAATGCGCCACTTCACGCAAGTATTCGATAGAATGACGTTTAGCGGCCATTGGATAGGTTTCTGGATCTTCTACCCAACCTGCAACTTCTACTTGCTCTGCTTGTAATTCAACGGCTTGGCCTTCCGCAGGAGATTCAACCACAGTACCAGTTACTACCACGGAGCAACCTGTAGTCAAACGTAAAACTTCAGTTTCATAATTTTCAATATCATTATTGACAATCGCTTGGATAGGATCGAAACAAGAACCATCATAAATAGCTAAAAAAGAAAGTCCTGCTTTTGAATCACGACGAGTACGAATCCAGCCGCGTACCGTTATTTTTTCTCCAATTGCAATTTTGCCTTGTAATACATCAACAATAGATGCCATTTTAGTCATATCTAAACCTCAATATTTTTGAATCGAAAAACTTCAGCATTTTAACGCAACTAAAAGAATTCACAAAATGAATTAAAATTTTTTATTTTGTGAAATAGCTATCAAAATGAAATGAAAGAGCTTGTTTTTATTGATTTAATTGGTATAACAAGGCGTCCATATTTTTATATGGTTAATGATTAATTATTTATAGGAATCGAATTATTATTGAGAATAAACTATGCCGAAAATACGCAAAGAAGAAAAATTTCCACTACGCTTAAAACAACTAGGTAAAGTATATCGACTTGTAGAACAATTTGATGAAATTTCTCGCATTGACCTGTCTAAACTGTCTAGTTTTGCTCCAGCAACCATTACTTCATTAACAAGAATATTAATTGATAAAAAATTTTTAATTGAAAGAGAAGTTCAAAATACCGAAAGCAGAGGAAGACCTGCGATTGGATTATGCGTATCGCCATTTTACTGGCAATCTCTCTGTGCGATGCTGGTCGAAAATAGATTTGAATTAACGTTGACAGAATTAAATGGAAACAAAATAAAACGAGCGAGTTATCCACTGTCTAAAGATGATTTAAAACAATTAGATCGCGTTTTAGTTCATTATCTCATTACCTTTATGAATGACTCTGCTAAGAGTTTACAACATTTAATGACTTTCTCTATTGCAGTGAGAGGGGAGTTAGATCGTAAGACACAGCGTTTATTAAAATTAGGTGAATATGAGGTCAATCTTGATCTTAATACGTTGTTCCAACCTCATTTTAATGCGCCTATTTTAGTTGCAGAATATTTTCAAACATGGCAATTCGCAGAAGCTACTTTAGGTAATGTGATCAATTGTGATAACGTGTTATTTATTCAATTGGATGATGTCATTAATTTTAGTGTATGGTCAAAAGGGGAGTTGTTAACTCATAAAACCCATATGCGTAGTCGTATTGATAATATGATCGTGCCGAAATTTAATCCATTACAAGATCTTATTTTTCCTGATTTGTCTTCTATGCAAGCATATCAATTACATAACCAGATAACACACAAAGCCATAGCAGAATTGATAGATCTTTTTTATCCAAATAACGGATTTACGGATAACAACGAGAAAATTGCTTTTTTATGTGAACGAGCAAATTTACGCGATGAAATTGCGTTGAATATTGTATATCACGTTGCCGACAGCCTTGCTTATATTTTAATGAATCTTGTACAGATTTTTTCTTCCGAGAAAATTATGCTGAGTTCCAGTTTCCTTGGCGCTAAAAATCTCTTTTTAACTAGAGTAAATGAAACTCTGCGAACCCATTTAGCGCCGATAGATTATTCGACTTACGCAAATGTGGAAGTAATTGTGGGGAAATATGAATGGAATGATCCTATTATTGCGGCGGCCGGCGTTAAGCAAGGAATCTATGATGGTAGTTTATTAGCACATTTTATTGATGAGTAAGTCGCAGATAGATTCGATATAGAAATTGGATTTTATCTATCCTAATTAAGACAAAGTTGTGTTATCTCAAATTTTATTTTTTGTATTCTTTTAAAATGATGTGTTTTTTAGTTTTAAAGGGGTATATCCATGAGCAGTTTTTTTGTTACAGGTACGGACACTAATGTAGGAAAAACGGTAGCAAGTCGTGCAATTATTCAAGCCTTACAGCAACTTGATATTGATATTGTGGGTTATAAGCCCGTTTCTTTTGGCGCTGAAGAAGCTGTTTATAGCGATACTGAATCCCTAGAAGAAGTAGAAAGCGATTATGGCACGGAAGATAATCTAGACGCATTAACTTTAATGGCTTCTACGAATATTGACGTTACTTACCAAGAGGCAAACAGCTACACCTTCAAACACACTACGCCCATTTTTTCCGAGCAAGGAAAACAAATTAAAATTGAGAAATTAAATCAAGATCTTGCTCGTTTAAATCGTAAATATCAAATGGTTTTAGTGGAAGGCCATTATGGCTGGTTGACGCCAATTAACAAACATTACTTTTTTGCCGATTGGGTACAAGAGCAAAAAATGTCAGTAGTGCTAGTTGTTGGAATCAAAGAAGGTTGTATTAACCACGCGTTGTTAACGGTGGAGTCGATTAAACAGCGAGGAATTCCATTGCTTGGTTGGGTCGCTAATCGAGTGAATCCTTGTTTAGCCCATTATTCTGAAATTATTGATGTGTTAAGCAGCAAAATTGATGCTCCTCTGTTAGGTAAAATTCCTTATTTACACAAGCCAGAAGAGCAACAATTAGGTGAATATATTGATAATTTAGAGCGTTTAACTTATTTGAAAACTATAAGTTGATCTTTATTGGTGTAATGGACAAAAATCCCACATTTTTGTCCATTACACCCTTTATTAGTGATTAGATTAAAGACTTAACAGATTTTCTAATCACTAATTCTGGATGCATTTCAATTACGGTACGTTGATTTGGTTGTTCTACAATTCGTTCGAATAATAAATTTAGCGCTTTTACCCCTAAACGTGATTTAGATTGATGAATTGTTGTTAATGGTGGCGCGTAAAAGCGTGATGCGTGGATATTATCGTAGCCAATAACAGAAATATCTTCAGGTACGCGTAAACCTTTTTCACCAATGGCAGAAATTGCGCCTAGCGCCATAAGATCGTTACAACAAAAAACCGCTGTTGGTAATTTATCTTGTGCAAGAATCTTATTCATACATTCATAACCGTCTTCAGGTTCAAAAAATCCTTCCACAATCCAATCTTTATGAATAGGTAAATTAGCGTCTTCCATCGCTTTTAAAAAGCCTTCATAACGAGTTTTAGCCGTTGTTTTGCTTAGTTCACCTGCGATGATTGCTATATCTTTGTGCCCATTTTTAATCAGATATTCTGTGGCTAAGTAACCACCCTCAAAACTATTGTCTTTAATCAAATCAGTATGCTGATTATTTGGCCCCCAATCCATCACAACCATTGGAAGATCGGTAAAGTTACTCAATAAATCAAGGGAATCTGTGGTGTATTCTGCACACATAACCAAAATACCGTCCACTCGTTTCTTACTTAACATTTCCAAATGGTTTTGGATTTTTTCTATGTTATTTTGTGTGTTACATAGAAATAAAGAATAACCTTGACGGTAACAACTTTCTTCCACTGCATGAATGATTTCTGCGAAATAAGGGGTTTCACTACTTGTAACAATCATACCTATGGATTTAGTTGTATTAACTTTTAAACTGCGTGCTACCGCACTTGGTGAGTATTTTAATTCTTTAATTGCTTGTAAAACTTGTTGTTCTGTTTCAGGCGCAACAAAACGTGTTTTATTAATTACATGAGAAACGGTGGTTGTAGAAACTCCAGCCATTTTTGCCACATCTTTAATCGTTGCCATAGTTATATTTTCTCTTCAAAAAATGTTTTAATTATAAGGATTCTGCTTATTTGGGTTAAGTCATTATTGATATTTAAGTTATAAAAATATGGTTAACATTATTAAGAACATAAATCCAATAACATTAACCGTATTATATAAATGACTTAATAGCCTTCTTCATTCATATTCGGCAGAAATTGCTTGTGTTGAATGCGTTTTACTTGTGTTTCAATGCGTCCGTCAGAATGTAAACAAACTTCACGCCAACCTGGTTGTAATGAGTCTAAGCAAAAAGTGTTGTTATCTGGCTTAAATTGGATACAAGTAGAAGGTGTCGACATAATTTTATAGCCATGCCAATAGCTATCCACCTGTTGATGAATATGACCGTGTAGAATACCTTTGACTTTGTTGGTAAAAGGGGAGAGCGCATTTGCTAATTCATGAGCATTACGCAAATTATGTTGATCAAGCCAAGCGGAATTAGTTGGCAAAATATGATGATGCAAAACAATCAAGGCATAACGTTCTGAATGATCTTTTAGCTTTGCAACTAACCAATCCATTTGATAGGCACTCAGTAAACCATGTGGTACGCCAAAAACTTGACTATCTAGTAATAAAATATGCCAATTTTTTCCAACTAAAATATGTTTTTTGGAACAAATATTCTGTGTTTCTTGATTGAGAATATCAAACATTTTCGGCTGAAAATCGTGATTACCTGGAATCCAAAATACTGGTTTTTTTAAGGGGGCTACAGCACGACAAAAATGCTGATAGCTTTCATCACTGCTTTCTTGCACAATGTCGCCTGTGGCTAACACAATGTCGTAATCAAAATCTTGTTGTTGAATTTCGCTAACAACTTGTTGAAGACTTTGTAACGTATTGACTCCAAGTAGTTCCTCTTTCTCATCTTTAAATAGATGCGGATCTGTAATTTGAATAAATTTAAACACCTCCGCATCAGTATCATAATGATAGGTACTGAACAAAGTGAACTCCTAAAAACTAAATATATAAAACCCAAAACTGCATATAAATTACAGAGTTATGAGAAAAATTTCATCTAGAAATATTTAAAAGTGTTATCTAGATCATGTTTATTCTCTACATTTGTTCAAAAATATAACGGAGATCACAAATTTTATTACAACTTTTCTACTCAACTGTAACGGATTTTGCCAAATTACGAGGCTGATCCACATTCGTTCCTTTTATTAAAGCCACATGATAAGCCAACAATTGCAATAGAATAGTATAAATAATAGGGGAAATGGTTTGATGTATTGACGCTAAGCGAATAATTTTTACATTCTCACATTCTGTGAGCTTGGCGTTTTCATCTGTAAAAATGTACAATTTTCCACCTCGAGCTCGGACTTCTTCGATATTCGATTTTATTTTTTCAAATAAATCATTCGTTGGTGCAAGTACAATAATTGGCATGTCTTCATCAATTAATGCAAGAGGACCGTGTTTTAATTCTCCAGCGGCATAAGCTTCAGCGTGAATATATGAAATTTCTTTCAGCTTTAACGCTCCCTCCATTGCAATAGGGTAGAGTTCACCACGACCAAGAAAGAGTGCGTGATGTTTTTGTGCAAAATCTTTTGCTAAGATTTCAATTTGTGAATCGAAAGAAAGTGCTTGTACCATTTGATCTGGTAAGGCTTGTAAGGCAGTTAAAATCTCCCTTTCTTTTTCTTTTGATAGGGTGTTTTTTAATCGCCCTAATGTACAAGTCAATAATAATAAGGCGGTTAATTGTGTTGTGAAGGCTTTGGTTGAGGCAACACCGATTTCTACTCCCGCTCTTGTCATAAAAGCGAAATCGGATTCGCGCACAAGAGAGGAGCTTGCTACATTACAAATGGTTAATGTACCAAGATATCCGTGTTGTTTAGCCAGTTTTAACGCAGCTAGCGTGTCTGCCGTTTCGCCAGATTGAGAAAGTGTAATCAATAAACTGTTTTTGCGAGTAACAGATTGGCGATAACGAAATTCAGAAGCGATTTCCACATCACAACTGACACCTGAAATTGCCTCCAGCCAATAGCGAGAAACTAGACCTGCGTTAAATGATGTGCCACAAGCGACAATTTGAATATGTTCTACCTGTGAAAGTAGCTGCTTAGCACCATTACCAATGCTTTCTGGGATCACGGAATATTGATGAATACGCCCTTCTATTGTATCAATAAGTGCTTTAGGCTGTTCAAAAATTTCCTTTTGCATAAAATGGCGATAGTTGCCTTTCTCGGCAATATCATAGTTTTGCTGTGTGATATGAATTTCTCTTTGCACTTTTTGTCCATCTTGTGCATAAATCTCTACCGAATGAGAGGCCACTTCGGCAACATCGCCTTCTTCAAGAAAAATAAAGCGTTGGGTAAGATGGGATAAGGCAATTTGATCAGAGGCTAAAAAGTTTTCTCCTTTTCCTAATCCAATCACCAAAGGGCTGCCTGAACGAGCAACAATCAAATGATGAGGATTCTCACAATCCATCACCACCATTCCATAAGCCCCTTTTAATTGTTTGACGGTGTGTTGTACTGCTTGCAATAACGTTGGTGCAGTACGCATTTCCCATTCCACTAAATGTACAATCACTTCGGTATCTGTTTGCGATAAAAAAGCATAACCTTTATTTTGCAAATCAGTGCGAAGCTCTTCATAATTTTCGATAATGCCATTATGAACAACAGAGAATTTGCCAGAAATATGCGGATGGGCATTCTCTTCAGAAGGGATTCCGTGCGTTGCCCAACGAGTATGAGCAATGCCAATAGTTCCATCAATAGATTTTGTTTTAATTTTTTCTGCTAATTGTTGCACTTTTCCCAAGCAACGGATGCGTTGCAATTGATGTGCTTGATTGACCACGGCAACGCCTGCTGAATCGTAACCACGATACTCCAAACAGCGTAATCCTTTTACCAAAATGTCTACTACATCACGTTGTGCTATTGCCCCTACAATGCCACACATAAACCTTCCTCTTTTAAGTAATAATATTGAATTAATAGGCTAAAAAATGTGGCAAATATTATAGGGATTATGAAAGTATGTAAATTAAAACATTTCATTTGGAGTGAATTTATTGTTTTGGAAACAAGCTCGTCTTGCGTTTAACGAGCTTGAGAATGGATTAATTTTGAATATAACGCTGATAGTTTAGCTGTAACCATTGTAAGCCCATTACAGCAATACTATTGTTAATTTTACCTTCACATACCCATTGATATGCAGTTTCACGATGAACAACGTGAACTCGAATATCTTCGTTTTCTTCAGCCAAACCGTGAATACCTTTCGCTTGGGAACTATCGACTGTTCCTACAAACAAATGGATTTTTTCGATCACTCCACCTGGGCTATCCCAAACGCTAAGGCAATGCGTTAAATCGCTTATTTGTACGCCTGCTTCCTCTTCGCTTTCTCGTAACGCCACTTCTTCGGGACGCTCTCCTTCTTCAACCATACCTGCGATGAGTTCCAATAGCCAAGGAGATTGTTCAGATTGCGGTTGATAGGCTCCAATGCGTACTTGTTCCACTAAAATGACGCTGTCTTTAATGGGATCATAAGCGATAACCGCTGATGCTGCACCTTTATAAAGTAGTTCACGAGTAACCACACCGCTATAACCACCTGCAAAAAGTTTGTGCTTAAATCGGATTTTTTTGAGTTCAAAGAAACCTTTATAAAGCCTCTCCTCGCTCAAAATTTCAATATCTTGTTGACTAAATTGTTCTATGTTCATCCTTATGCCTCTAAATAAAAAAATGATGAAAGATTTTTGGTAAATGGGCAATTAAGCAGTCTTTTCCTGCGATAGTTTCTTGTTGCCAAGATTGTAACAGAATGTCTGGGTTGAATTGCTCTCTTGCTTGCTGTGCAATGGGTAAATAGCTGATATGCCAAGGTTCGTAACCAATTCTTTTATGTTCTAGTAAATGAGAAAAAGGGAGAGCAAAATCAAATTTAGCTAAATTTTGTTGTAGCCATTGGCTTAATTCTGAAAAATAACCACCATTTTCATACTCCCACGGTTCTAGCTTTAAACTGCTATTAGTGGGAAGCAAATCAGGATCAAATATATCAATTTCCGTTCCCCAATGATGGCGGCTCCCACCTGGCAACGCTGACCAACGCAAAATAGCTTGTGCTTTTTCCCAGTCAGAAAGAGGATTCAAATCAAGTGCATTGCCTTGATCGTCGTGTACTTTTCGCAACCCGTTAAATTTGCTATTCCAGATTAATTGTTGCCGCTGAAAATCCCGAAAACTACTGGCAGGCTGCAAGTTAAAACCATTTTTCCGTGCATTTTTCTGCAACGCCTGAAACGCTCGCACCGCCACCGCTTGCAAAAAATGATTTTGTGAAAAAGGGCAGGGCAGCGGCGTTAAATGTGAACGTGTTTTGCCTGTGAGTTGTTCTGTGGTGAAAATCATATTAATAATTCTCTAAAATTCGTTGTAAAACTTGTAAATAAACTTCACCACATTGGGCGAGATCTTCCACGGCGACGCATTCGTCCACTTTGTGAATGGTTTTGTTGAGCGGTCCAAACTCTACTACCTCTGTTCCCATTAAAGCGATAAAGCGTGCATCAGATGTACCGCCACCTGTATCTAATCTAGGGGTGATTTGGGTAACTTGTTCAATTGCTTGTTGCAAACTTTCAAGCAATTTTCCCTGTGCTGTTAAAAAAGGTTTCCCTGATAAATTCCATTCAATACGGTGCTTCAAGCCGTGTTTTTGCAACATTGCCGCCACGGTATTTTTAATGATTTCATCACTCACTTCCGTGCAATAACGTAAATTAAATTGCACATAAAGTTCGCCGGGAATCACATTATTGCTACCTGTGCCAGCTTGAATATTGGCGATTTGCAATGACGTCGGCGGAAAAAATTCATTACCCTGATCCCATTGATACGTCGTAAGTTCTTGTAAAAAAGCGAGGGATTTATGTACAGGATTGTCCGCTAAATGCGGATAGGCAACATGTCCTTGAATGCCCTGAATATGTAAGTTAGCTGTAATTGAACCACGGCGTCCATTTTTAATTACATCGCCTAATTGCACGGAACTGGATGGCTCTCCCACCACACAGTAATGAATGTTTTCGCCACGTGTCATCAAGGTTTCTACCACACGCACTGTGCCGTCTTTCGCCGCCGCTTCCTCGTCGGAAGTAATTAATAGCGCCACCGTGCCTTGATGATTTGGATTGGCTTTCACATATTCTTCCGCTGCCACGACCATTGCCGCCAGCGAACCTTTCATATCTGCCGCACCACGTCCATACAGCACGCCGTCTATAATTTCTGCCCCAAAGGGCGGATATTGCCATTGTTTTTCATCGCCCACAGGCACCACGTCCGTATGCCCCGCAAAGGCAATTACTGGCGATCCCGTACCGTGCTTCGCCCACAAATTGAGGGTATCGCCGAAGGGTAACCATTCAAGGGTAAAACCTAATTTTTCCAAACGTGCGGCGATAAGTTGCTGACAACCTTGATCATTAGGACTAATAGAAGGGTGGCGAATAAGATCTTGAGCGAGTTCGATAATGGTATTTTTCATTTTGTTAGTCCTGAATTGTAATTTGATGGTGTTGATTATGAATTAAACTGATTGGCGTATTGCGTCGCCTCGAATCCGATCAACGCAATATTATCTTGCAAAATAATCGGGCGTTTAATCAGCGTCGGTTGTCCCATCAGCACTTGCAACGCCGTTTCACGATTAAGATTCTGTTTAACTTCGTCGCTGAGATTACGCCAAGTGGTACTGCGTTTATTCACCAACGCCGCCCAGCCAAACGCCGCTTCTGCTTGTTGAAGCCAAGTAAAATCCACGCCGTCGCAACGATAGTCGTGCAATTGATGTTCCACGTTATTTTCCTTTAACCATTGCAACGCTTTTTTAACGGTGTCGCAATTTTTAATGCCGTAAACTTTGATCATCTTGTGTCCTTAAAATAAAAAAAATCCCTCGGGTTTGAACTGAGGGATTCTAGCATATTTAACTTGCGTGGGTTAATGACTTGTTAATTTTCCCAATAGCGTATTCATCCGTTTAATAAATGCCACTGGATTTTCCAAGCTGCCACGTTCCGCCAGCATAGCTTGTTCTAACAACAACTCGATCCAATCGGCGAATTGGTGTTCATCGCTGATGTCTGCGATTTTTTGCACTAAGTCGTGCTCAGGATTAAGCTCAAAAGTGTATTTCACTTCTGGCACCGCTTGACCTGCGGCGGCAAAGAGTTTTGCCATTTGGGTGGTCATTTGATCGTTGCCTGTGGACACAATGGCTGGGGTGTCCGTTAAACGGTGGGTTAAACGCACCTCTTTCACACGGTCGCCTAACAAGGTTTTCACACGTTCCACAAAAGAGGCATATTGCTCATCTTGTTGTTTTTGTTCTTCTTTTTCCGCATCCGCCAAATCACCTAAATCCAAATCTGCTTTGTTGATGGTTTGTAACGGTTTGCCGTCAAACTCGGTTAAATAACTTAACATCCATTCATCAATACGATCAGAAAGCAACAAGACCTCAATGCCTTTTTTGTTAAATAGCTCTAAGTGCGGTGAGTTTTTCGCCGCAACATAGCTGTCGGCGGTGATGTAATAAATGGCTTTTTGCCCTTCTTTCATTCGTGCCACATAATCTTCCAACGTTACTGTTTGCTCGCTGCTGTCGCTGTGAGTTGAAGCAAAACGCAGTAATTTCGCAATGGTTTCTTTATTGGCAAAATCCTCCGCTGGACCTTCTTTCAACACCAAACCAAATTCTTTCCAAAAATTTTGGTATTTTTCTGTATCGTCTTTGGCTAATTTTTCTAGCATTTGCAAAGAACGTTTGGTGAGAGCTTTGCGTAACGCTGCCGTTACTTTGTTATCTTGCAGAATTTCACGAGAAACATTCAATGGCAAATCGTTGGAATCCAATAAACCACGCATAAAACGCAGATAATTCGGCATAAACACTTGAGCGTCGTCCATAATAAACACACGTTGCACATAGAGTTTCAAGCCGTGTTTTTGTTCACGGTTGAACAAATCCCAAGGGGCTTTCGACGGTATATAAAGTAAACTGGTGTATTCTTGATTCCCTTCCACTTTATTGTGTGCCCACAGTAATGGATCGGCAAAATCGTGGCTTAAATGCTTGTAAAATTCTTTGTATTCATCTTCGGAAATTTCATTTTTGCTGCGTGTCCAAAGTGCCTGAGCTTTATTGATTTTTTCCCATTTCACACCTGTTTCTTTGCCTTCATCGTCATATTCTTTCGCCAGAATTTCCACAGGTAAGCCAATATGATCGGAATATTTGCCGATAATTTCACGCAAACGCCATTCATTTAAGAATTCTTTTTCATCTTCACGTAAATGGAGCGTAATTTCTGTGCCACGTTCTTTTTTCTCAATGTCTGCCACAGAATATTCACCTTCCCCTGCCGATTCCCAAAGCACGCCTTGATCGGCACTGGTGCCAGCGGCACGGGTTTTCACGGTTACTTTATCCGCCACAATAAAGGCAGAATAGAACCCTACCCCAAATTGCCCGATTAACTGGCTGTCTTTAGCTTGATCGCTACCAAGTGCGGTTAAAAATTCTTTGGTGCCTGATTTGGCAATGGTGCCCAAATGATCAATGGTTTGCTCACGAGTCATCCCGATACCGTTATCGCTAATGGTCAGCGTGCCTTTTTCAGCGTCAAAACGAATGCGAACTTTCAAATCGCCGTCGCCCTCATAAAGCTCAGGGGCAGAAAGTGCTTTGAAACGCAATTTATCCGCCGCATCAGAGGCATTGGAAATAAGCTCACGCAAGAAAATTTCTTTGTTGGAATATAAAGAATGGATCATTAATTGAAGAAGTTGTTTTACTTCTGATTGAAAACCACGAGTTTCTTGATTGGTTGACATAATTTTTCCTTTTATAGATTAAAAATAAATTTGAGAGACTCAAAATAAATGAAATAGGGATAACAACGCCGTTGCAATATAGGGTGAGAATAGAAAAATTCAACAGCGGCTTACGAGAAAATCCAAGAATCAGGTTTCGGGGGGGCAGGTTTCAGATGACAGAATGTGGGGATGCCACGCTGATCTGAACCCCGCCCCCGAACCTTAGGTCGCTAAGAACTAAATCACCTCAAAACGAATTTGATCGAATTGCAAGTGAAGGGGGAGATTAGCGAAATGGATCGGATCTGTTTTGCCGACGCCGTCGCTGTCGTAACTTAACGCTCCGCTGTCATCATCGTAGCGAAGGTAATCCGCTAAATTGTCCATACCCTTGCTCACTTCCGTGAAAATGGCTTTGGCTAATTCAATTTTATCTTCCGCTACGTTGAAATCTTGCAAATTGTCTACTGTGCCGTTTAAGGCTGTGGCGAACACAAAGGTGTCGCTGTCGTTGCCACCGATAAGGGTATCGGCACCTAAACCACCCACTAAACGATCATTGCCGTCGCCGCCGTCAAGTCGGTTACCTTGATTGTTGGCGGTTAAAATGTTGTTTAATGCGTTGCCTGTGGCTTCGGTGGCGGTTGTACCAATAAGGGTGAGATTTTCTACGTTGTCTGTTAATCGATAGTTGATCACACTGAACACGCTGTCCACGCCTTGATCCGCCGCTTCAAACACTTGATCGCCAGCGTTGTCCACAATGTAAACGTCGTCGCCAGCCTCGCCGTACAGTTGATCAGCCCCTTTACCACCGTCCAATCTGTCGTTGCCGTTGCCGCCTTTGATAATGTCGTCGCCGTCGCCACCGAAAATATTGTTGTCTGCATTGTTGCCTGTTAAGACATCAGCAAAATTCGAGCCGATCAAATTTTCAATTTGCGTACCGTAGCCGATAAAGGCTTGTCCGTCGGTGTATTCTTTAATGGTGGTGCGTTCCGCTCTGCCGTTGTCACCAAATCCACCATTGACTACCGCACTTTCTTCCAATCCAAAGTAGCTTTTGCGATCTAACACATTTTTGCCTTTTACTGCAAAATATTGGCTTAATTCTTCGCCACGATAGATCCAAGAACCCGGCGTGAGGTTAACGGTGACGCCTTGGCTTTCTTTGGAGGCATCGAAGGTATCCACGCCGCCACCATCCCAAATGTATAAGGCACCATCGGCGCTGTTGAAATTATAGTCTTTGAAGCTATAAGTATCATTGCCAGTGCGTGCGGTTTTGCTGACGCCGAAGCGGTAATGCAAGAACGCCAAGTCGAACATTCTCAAACTGCGGAAGTCGATGGCGCCATCGGTGTTATAGGACATCAAAGTGAATTCCGTATTGTCCTCATTTTCATAGAAACGTTCCACTTGGAATTTGCCTGCACGGAAACGTTCCGTGTGGTTCATTTGCAAGGTGTGGGAAATTTCGTGCAATGCTGTGTAGCTGGTGTAAGTGTTGGTACCGTTACCGCCGCCCCAGAAGTCGTTCCATACTAAATCGCCGCCCGGCCAAGCAATGGCAGAGGAACCTGAGCCATTGCCTGTTAATTTCGCACGATACAATCTTGTGCCGTGGAAACGTTCTAACATTTCCGCACTTTCTTCAAAACGCACATTGATAAATTCTTCGATGCTGCGGTAGGTGGCACGAATGGTGTTTTTGTGATCTTCTTTGAAATTCACATAGGAATCACGGTTGATGATGCCCTCCGCTTGTGGACGATTTTGCCCCACAAGATTGTCTGCCGTGGCGTTCACAAAGTGATATTTGATTACCGCCGCTTCATCGCCACCCCCCATTGGAATATGGCGGTAGGCAGCGCCTCGGAAATCCACACCATCAATAAAGTAGGCGAAGTTATAGCCAGCATCTTTGTGGTCAACGTTGGTTTTTTGCACCTGACTGTGCTGGGATACAAAGGTGCCTTTCACCTCATTCATCACCAAATAATGCTCCACATCGTTGACCTGAATGGTTTTGCCAGCGGCATCTTGGGTGATTAAGGTGGCTTTTAAACGTTTTCCTTGACGCAAATCGCTGTTGCGAATATTCAATTGGAAACCTTGATTTTCCACACGAGCAGTGTATGAGTTATCACCAATGTCAATACGTACTTCATCGCCATTTTTCGCCACACCACTCACCACACCACGCACTGTTGTCATATCTACGGTAGGCTTGTTGATGCTGAATTTCCCATTTTCTTCTGCGATAACATCATTTTTTTCAAAGGTTAATGTTTTAATTTGTACAGGGATATTTTTACGAGAATGGACGTGATACGCCCCTGTCTTTTGATTTTGGGTTAATTCATAGGCAAAACGCACGGGTTTGCTGTCCGCTAACACCTCAAAATCGGCGGTAATGCGTTGACCGTGCAGGGCTGCCAATTCCTCATTGGGAATATCCACAAAGAAAGATTTGTCTTTGCCTCGGAAACCTACGGTGTAGGTTTTATCGCCAATACGCAAATTAATACTGCGCAATAAATGGGCGTTTTGACCTTGCGCATACACGCCATCAAATTCCACTGTGCCTTTAATGCGCGTGGTGGTTACTGGATTAAGGGTGAAATTCTCACCGATTTCCGTGATGTCAATTTTGGCAATGGCATCAGGCGCAATGTCATATACGGCAGTGGCGGTGGCGTTAGCACTATTATCTAGGCTGTGAACGCTGGCACTAATACGATAGTCTGCAGCCTGTTTAAGCTCAGAAAAAGAGTAGGTGGTGCTAAAGGTTTTATCTGTCGGATGAATAAGCACATTTTTTTCTACACCATTTAAGTTTAATGTCACAGTGGTAACGCCCTCAGCTTTACTGCCTGCAATACTTCCTGTAATGGTAAAATCTACTGTTTGATTTCCGTTAGTTGGTATTGCTTCTGTTACGTTAATCAGATCATCAGAAGCAATTGGATCTAAAGTGATGCGGATGTCACCATTTGCAATAGAATAACGTTGGCTTCCATTGAGAATACCCGAATTTCCCTCATTGTCGGTCGTAGAGTAGTTGATTTCCACAGTCGGATTGGTGGCATTGCGTAAAATATCGTTATCAACTGCGAGACTAAATTCACCTTGTGTATTTAAAACTGCTTGCCCTAATACGATGGCGCTATCTTTTAATTTCAATGTGACTAATTCACTAGATTTAAATTCACCTGTTAATTTACCAGAAATTACAATGTGCTTTTCCTTCTCGTTTGTTTCGGCTTGCACTTGATTATGTTCGCCGATTGAAAGAAATTCTAATTGCATCATAGGACCAACCGTATCAACAAGATAAGTACCTTGCGATACTACGCTGGCGCTATTACCTGCGACGTCAGTTCCTGTAATACTAATGTCGTAATGATTTTTACCTTGTTGATAAATTAAATCTTCGGTAGGTAATTCAACCTGCCATGTATGGTTATCTTTATCCACTGTTGCAACATATTGTTTGCCTGTAGGTAAAGTGATTTTGATTTCAACACTATCAGAATTAAAGGCGTAATTATCTTCTACGCTATAATGTCCAGATAATATGGAATAAGGCGCAGATGTTTGAGAAATAGGTTTTGCTAACGCAAGCGCAGACACTGTTAACGTTGGATCAATGACATCATAAATAATTTTGAGTGGCTTGGATATGCCTACTGGCGCAGATGTCAAAATGCCTTGACTTCCATCCGCACGAGTAAATTCCACTCGCACATTAAATTCAGTTTCGAGTTTTTGTTCAAATAAAGACTTTGGAATATGTTTACGGCTGGCATTGACAAAAACTTGTTTGATTTGACCATTTTCATTAATTTGGCGCTGGTTCATTTTAAATTGATGTTCGCCACTGAAAACCACAATATTGTTGATTTTGATGCCCTCTGGAATATTTAATATCCCCCGCAACCAAAGTCCTTTACCAGGCGCAGCAAAATCACCGGAATTTGCTTCTTGTTTATTGATGATATTATCGCCCATGTAGGTTTCAAAGAAAGCTTCAACTGTGGATTTATCATCACGACGAATAAAAATTTTATGCGCTTGATCGGCTTGACTACTTTGTTGTGCACTTGAGGTTGCGGTGTAATCAGCGGTAATGGTTCCCACTTTACTATCACCTAGGACTGAAATGATTTCTGCGCCATTAAAGGTTGCAGTAAATTTTCCATCGCGAATAATGCCGTCTGCTTCTACCCATTTTTCCCCTGAACAGCTTGGGCAGCCACAACGAACGCGTACAATTTGACCATCATAGCCGTCTTGTACTGTACCGGAAATAGTGACATCACCGTTTGCTTCAGCATCAGTTAAGATGTCATTGCCTGCAAATGTATCAAGCTTAATTACTGGTTTGACAATTGATTTTACAACGTAGGCTGCTTGAGTTTCGCTTTCAATTTGATTTCCTACGTCATCGCGAGTGACCATTCTTGCGCTAATTGCTTGGTGTTTCACTAAAGTGATCGTGTCAATATTCACACTAAAGCTCAGATCATCTTTCACTTCTGCTGTGTAATGGGCTTCACCCAATTGGAAATGAATAATATCACCTGCTTGTGCATTTGCATGGGGATTGGGATTACTCACTCTACCTGTCAACGTAATCTGTTCTTGTCTTGCTTCAACTGCGCTAATAACGCCATCTTCTGCAATTGGATCTAAAGTAATTACAGACGCATCAATGCGTGTATCAACTTGATAAGTTGCAGTTGCTTGTTGTGTTGCATGACGAGTCCCACTATGTACCTGAACTCTTACTTGAGCATTTGCTTCGCCCTGAAGATAAGCAAGTGCTTGTCCTAAAATGTTCACTGACCATGTGCCATTATTGATGTTAGCAGGGTAGGCTTGACCATCAATTTCCACCGTAATTTGCAAGTTTGCATCACTATCATTTACCGCAACTTGTCCGCTAATAGTGATTTGATTTTGTATGTTTGCTTGCGTAATAGGGGAAATGGGATTTGTGTGCAATTCAATGATCAATGGATCGAGTTCTGCTTTCGGAGCATCTTTCGCTGGCGCCACTACGGTATTTTCAGTTTCAATTGGTTGCGTTGGCGCTACCGCAATATCTTCAGCTTCAATTGGTTGTTCTAGCGCTTCGTTTGGTTTCGCATCCAGTTCGTTTTTTGTATGAACCTCATCTTGGCTAATAAGAACGGTGTTTTTTTTCGTATCTAGTTTTTGTACTTGTGATATGGATTGATTGACAGACGTCGCGATATTGTTTATTTCATTTGCTTGAATTGAGTAAGTTTTCGCACCGAAAAAACTGCCGATGTTATTTGAACTTGATTTAATAGGATCAATTTCTGTCGCGATATTTTGTGCTTTATCCATAACCTCATTGTTTTCGCTGGCGCCATCGACCGCATACCCCAAGTGATGTGCCGTTGCTAAACTCTCTTGAGGATAAAGGGTGGAAAAATCTTCTAAAATTAAACTAGGCTGGTCTTCTTGTTCCACAAAAAAATGTAAATCTTGTCCTAATAAACGATTTTTACCCGTTTGAATTACTTCACCTTGTTCATTAATAATTTCGTAAATGGCGTCGGATAAAACAGGCAATACAAGGGTTTCGCCTTTTTTTAGCAGGATAATATCAATTTTGCCCTGATGCTGAATGCGCAGAGAATATGTATTCATTAGTTGTTCCTAAATGTAATAAAAAATAGCTAAAATTTTGCTATAAAAATAAAAAGTGCGGTTATTTCACCGCACTTTTTATCTCGAAAAAAGTGTGCGAATTATAGGTTTGTCTGATATGGAATACAAGGAATTTATTTTAAATTTTGGTAATTTCTGCACCACATTGTTTACATAGATAAACGACTCTGTGCTTTACCACTTTTTGATGACGACGAGGGCTGAGATAATGGGTTTGACATGCGCATTGATAGGGGATGTGGCTTGGATTGACGGTGGCTAAACCAAAGCAATGGTAAATCTCCGCAGGCAAATGAAAAATGTTTTTCATCACAGATTGCCATTCTTTGCCGTGTGGTTTTACCCGTCCAAATTGCTGAAAAACAATGAGATGCGCCAGTTCGTGTGGCACCACTTGCTGAATAAAATCCTGTGGGTTTTCCAACAACAAAGTGCGGTTCAATTTAATCAAATTTTGTTGCAAATACGCCACCCCTGCCTTTTGTCCTCGCAGTTCATAGCTCACCTGCGGAGGCGAAAAGGTGCGCTGAAAATGCTGCTGAACCAAGTTTAAACAATGGGTTAAACGCCATTGTACTTGCATTTTTAAGTGACGGAATTGTGTTTCTACTGACATTATTTGAGTGGATTTAGGAAAATAAATAAGGCATAAAAAAGACGAGTTGCCTCGCCTTAATTGCACTGAAAATTATTTCAAACCTGCAGCAGCGCGTAATTCTTCCGCACGGTTGACTTTTTCCCAAGGGAATTGTTCACGACCAAAGTGACCATAAGCAGCAGTTTCACGGTAAATCGGCTGAATTAAATCAAGCATTTTAATTAAACCGTAAGGACGTAAATCGAAGAATTCACGCACCAATGCCACCAATAATTCGTTGGCAACTTTACCTGTGCCAAAGGTTTCCACCATAATGGAGGTCGGTTCTGCCACGCCAATGGCATAAGAAAGCTGAATTTCACAGCGTTCAGCCAAACCCGCTGCGACGATATTTTTCGCCACATAACGCGCGGCATAAGCTGCGGAACGATCCACTTTAGAAGGATCTTTACCTGAGAAGGCGCCACCGCCGTGACGAGCCGCACCGCCGTAGGTATCCACGATGATTTTACGACCAGTTAAACCGCAATCGCCCATTGGACCACCGATAACAAAACGTCCAGTTGGGTTAATGAAATATTTGGTGTCTTTGCTTAACCATTCCGCTGGTAAAATTGGCTTAATAATTTCTTCCATCACCCCTTCGTGTAAGTCTTTTTGGCTCACACTGTCGCAATGTTGGGTAGAAAGTACAACCGCATCAACGCCGACGATTTTGTTATCTTCGTATTTTAAGGTGACTTGGCTTTTGGCATCTGGACGTAACCAAGATAAGGTACCGTCTTTACGCACTTTAGCTTGGCGTTCCATTAAACGGTGTGCATAGGTAATTGCCGCAGGCATAAAAACATCGGTTTCATTGGTGGCGTAACCAAACATAATGCCTTGGTCGCCTGCACCTTGATCTAATGGATTTTCACGATCCACGCCTTGGTTAATATCGGAAGACTGTTTACCAATGGCGTTAAGCACAGCACAAGAGTTACCGTCAAAGCCCATATCAGAATGTTTATAACCAATATCACAAATCACTTGGCGAGTTAAATTTTCAATATCCACCCAAGCAGAGGTGGTAATTTCCCCACCCACTAACGCCATACCTGTTTTCACATAGGTTTCACAGGCGACACGGGCTTTCGGATCTTGTTTTAAAATTTCGTCTAATACTGCATCTGAAATTTGATCAGCAATTTTATCTGGATGTCCTTCTGACACCGATTCTGAGGTAAATAAATAACGAGACATATTGCGTTCCTTTGAAATGTAATTAAGAAATAAAGTATGGTTAAATGGATGTTTATCCGTATGGACGGCTATAATACGGGTTTTGCTAAAAATAGCAACAGCTGAAATGGATTTTTTGCTTTAGTGTTTAGTTTAGATGAGAAATATTTGTAAACCTTAGCAAACGAGTGCCAGTAAAAAATATAAAAAAACGGACGCAAATTGTATTGACGTCCGTTTTGTCTTTTATTGCACCTAATTAAAATTTATAGGTAAATTTCACATTGCCTTGTACATCGTGTTCGTGTTTGCTGGTTCTTCCATTGAAATTCAATTCAGCGAGCAAGTTTTTACGCAAGCGAATTTGCGTCCCCAAACCCAATGCAAAGTAAGTTTTTTTCTGAGCGTTTGATTTAAACGGAATACTGTTTGGCGTGCCGACAAAACGAATATCCACATCTCTTGTGCGCGTCATTAAATCCGTTTGAATACTTGGTTTGAGATAAATATAGGCATTTTCAAAGTATTTTTTCACTTCAACACCCACTTCTAATGCCAAACGTTGCGCATTAATAGCGCCAACAGATACTGGCAAGTTGCCTTTTTTTTCAGTGAACGGTTTTTGTTCGCCCACATTGAACATCAAGCCAGCGAATGGTTTCACTTGCAAGTACATAGGGTCGAAAGCAAGGCGATAACCGTATTCTGCTTTCACCGCAGCAAATTTACTTCTCACGTCTGCTGAATTATTCACTACGCCAGTAATACTACGATTGAGGCTACCTTTGGTTTTGCCGTATTGCAACAACCAAGTGAAATCATGGTTTTGTGGACTGTATTTACCATAGCTGCTGAAGGCGTAACCATTTAATTCACTGCTAAAGCCATCTCTACCACTGCTTTGATCGAGATAACTTGCGAACACACCTAAAATCACATTGCCAAATTGCTCGTCAACACCAAGATTGAGGGTTTTAGTACGACGAGTGATATCGCCTTTTTTCTCGCCTACAGAAGTGCTCACCCAAACAGAGTTGTGCATTGGTTTGGCGCGACGTGCGGCGTCCATTAAAAATGCGCTGTTATTATCCGCAGATTCGATACCATTGACGTTAGCTAATGCACTTAAACGTGCTTCTGCCACACGAGTGGCATCAATGCTAAATGCAAAGTCATAATTGCTATAACCTTCCGCCAAGGATCGTAAACTTTGTTCGGTTTTGTTTGCAACTTCTTGTTTTTGTTTGTTAGTTAAGTGAGTTAAATTTTTCAAACGATCAATAACCTGGAAAATTTGTTTATTTACCGCAGAAGGCTCAGCTGGTTTTGCTGGCGCAACTGGCGCAACTGGCGCAGCAGGTTTTGGTGGTGTTGCTGGTTGTTCTGGTTTTGGCGGAACAGGTTTTTCAGGTGCTAGTGCAGGAGGTGTTCCTTCTGGAGCTGGTGGTGTAGCAGGCTGCTCTGAGGGTTGCGCCGGTTCAGCAGTTTCAGGTTTTTTAGGTTCTGTATCTTCTTTCGGTTTCTCACCAGCTGGTTGAGCTGGTTGTGGTGAAAGAGTGGCCTGTCCCTCTGTGTTAGACGGCTCTTTAGGCTTCTCAGCATCTTTAGGCGGATCTTGTGGATTAGATTGTGTATCTACTGCATTGCCACCACCCTGAGAATTATTATCAGGAATAGTCTGTTTTGGTGTTTCTGAATCTTTTGGAGATTCACCCGCACTTTCTTTTCCGTCATTTTCAGCTGAGCTATGAGTGTTTTCTTGATCGCTAGTTTGTGGATCTTCTTGACGAGTAGCTTGGTCATCTTGTCCCGTATCTGAACCACTTTGATTTTCAGTCTCTTTTGACCCTGCAGGTGTTTCTGAACCGCTTGGGCTAGATCCATTAGGCTGACTTGTGTCAGGGTTCGCTTCTGGTGTTGTAGAAGGGGTGCCTGCACCAGCGTTAGGCTGCATTGTAGCACCATCACCACCTTGTCCCGTAGGTGAATCGTTATTAGATGAACCAGAGGCAGAGCTTGAATTACTTGCGCTAGAATCACTGTGTTCAGGTTGATTTTCACTGCGAGCAGAAGAGTTGTTATTATTTTGTCCCTGTTCGTTTACTTCACCATTTTGATCGCTAGATTGTTCACCTTCTGAAGGTTTAGGTGAAGGTTCATTTTGTTTAGGTTCTTCTGTTTTTGGTGGTGTTGCTGGAGCTGGGGCAGGGGACGGCGCTGGCTCTACTGTTTCTGTTGTAGAAGATGGTGGGGTAATTGTGATATTTCCAGCTCGATCAGTCTGTGAGTTATATCCATTTGGAAGAGAGATAATGCTTTCACCAGCATCTCTCTCTGAAAGTTTAGGTAATGTGCTACCTGTGAAATTCGAAATCGTAAGATTGATTTTAGGGTTTAATACGCTAATTTTAGAGGTTGTATCTTTGCTTGTAACATTATTAATCGTAACAGAGACAGATTCGGATTCGTCGCTAAAACCTAAACTAGTGGTATTGGGATTTTCAATATTGAGAGTCGAACCATTTTCAAGAGATAGCGTTCCTGTAATCTCCGTATTCTCAAGGGTAACCTCTGAGCCATTTAATGTTAAATTAGCCAATTTGTTAACTGGAATTTTTCCACTACCAGCACTTACGTTCTTTAAGGTTATATCGGCATTATCAACTCCATTTTGATCTATTTTTTTTATCAGAGATAAACTTCCTGAGTGGATTGTTAGACTTACACCGTGTGTAGGAGTTGGGGCTTTATTCTCACCATTTCCTAAATAAATTTTTCCTCCCTCTTGTATTATATCTTTATCAATAGATATTTTTACAGTAGGCATTCCAGTGTTTTCTCCAGTATGAGAACCTGCAACAACGTTTGCAAATTTAGTGTCAGGGGTTGAATTGGTAACCATCAGTTCGCCACGTTTTTCGTCTACTTTTCCTGCGGACGAACCCAATATAATGTTTGGTTTTATATTATTTCTAGTATCATTTGTAGTGACAGCATTTAATGTCAGTTTATATCCATTTAAATAGATATTTGACGTATCCGTTGCATTATTAGAAAATACCTGTTCATTTTTTTCTTCTTGTGTTCTAGAGTAACCTTGTGCTTGCAAGTTTACATTGTTAATTTCAACATCAGCCCCTAGATTAATATCATTAGCATTGATTTTTAGCGTATTCCCACCGCCATTAATTGTTACTTGTTTATTTATATCGAGTTTTTTGTTATCTAATTGTGCACCTTGCTGACCTCTTGCTAAATAAACATTATGACCTGTAAGCATAATGGTATCGCCATTATTTACTTTTCCGAGAAGTAGCTCTAAATCATTACAGCTATTTTGTCCCTCAATACACATTGGCCCGGCACTACCATTATTATTTTCCGTCAACGTCCAAGTTGCCGCCCAAACCGCACTAGAAAATAAAGAAGTACCTATTGAAATAGCTAGAGCAAGGGTTATCTTATTGATTGATTGATTGATTGATTGATTGATTGATTGATTGATTGGGGTTCATACTGTTTCCTTTGTTAAAATTGCGAATGATTTTTTTATAAATTAAAAAAACGCTAAATTTTAATCAAAAGTGCGGTGCTTTTCAAAGAAAAATTTATGTTTGTTGCGCGTTTTTCCTTGCAAAATCAATGTGATTGAAAGGTGGGGGCGTTTGGGGAAGTAGAGGAGAATGCAACTTTTTGGGGACGTATTGCATACGTCCTAGACCGCTGACAAACCTCTAGACATAGCTCTAGAGGTTTGATCTAATAGGCATATCAAAAAGGAAATGCCTATGCTAAAAAATACCGCCTCACAACGCCGAGCCGAAACCGTAGAGTGAAATGTAAGAAAAGGCGATAAAACAGCAAAAAATAACCTCACCTTTGGCAGAAAGTCTGTAAAGGTGGGTTTGTCAGTGGTCTGACACGCGTTAGAAACGCGTGCTATGTCAGTTTTTTTATTTTGGGGAAACTATTCACCTTTTGTACTTTTACTTTTCTTCCATTTCCAAAGCAAAAATAAAGCAAGTATGCCAATAAGCACATAAATGGCTAATTGACCTTTTTTGATCTGCTCATGTAACCAATCTAAATTTTGTGCACCGAAATAACCTAAATACACCCAAATTGGCACTGAAATAATCGCCGCCAAAAAGTCGATTAACACAAATCTGGTATAACTCACGCGACGAGTGATGCCTGACACGGTATAAATTACCGCTCTTAAACCGGGGAGAAAACGTGCGGTAAATAACACACGATTTCCATACTTATCAAATTTCTCTCTAACAAGGCGCAAGCGTTTAGCGGTGATAAGTTTGCGAATCAGTTTAAAGCGTAAAATTTTTGCGCCATATAAACGTCCGAGCCAGTACATACAAGAGTCGCCCGCCAACACCCCGAATATACTTACGGCAAGCATCATATGTACATTAATATCATCAGGATATAACCCCGCGATAACACCGCCTGAAACTAGGGTAATATCTTCAGGAATAGGTAAGCCAAAGCCACAAAGAATCAAAATGAAAAGTACAGCAAAATAACCATAGCTAGAGAAGAATTCGATGAGTAGTTCCATTACAAGCCCACTTAAATTAGTCAATCTATACAAAAATGGGCAATATTCTACACTTATTTGGGAATAAAAACCTTATAAAATTATGCAGATGAGTCATCTTAGAGGATACATAGAAAAAGCAAGTTATTTTCGTTATGTAATTTTTCCTTAGATAAATTAACAATTTGCTTTAGTCTTACAAATTCCCTATAATGCGCCGTCCCTGAGATTGACTTAGGGCAAGTTTATGGAAAATCGCTGGGTCGCCTGCGATTTTTATTTTTTAATCCAACTTATATAGAGATTAGCAAAATGTTTAAATTTAATGCTGAAGTTCGTCAAGCGCAAGGTAAGGGTGCGAGCCGCCGCCTGCGTCATAATGGTCAAATCCCTGCTATCGTTTACGGTGGTAGCGAAGCGCCAGTATCAATCATCTTAAACCACGATGATTTAAACAACGCACAAGTTCACGACAGCTTTTATAGCGAAGTGATCACATTGGTTATCGACGGTAAAGATGTTGCTGTTAAAGTACAAGCAATGCAACGCCACCCATTCAAACCAAAACTTGTTCACATTGACTTCAAACGTGTGTAATTGTTTGAATTAAATAAATGATGCCCATTGTTTAAAGAAATTTTAACAATGGGCATTTTTATTTGTTTCATATAATAGGTTTCTTCATTGAAGGCTATGATTTTTAGTGCTAGAGTGAATCAGATTTAGGAGGAAATATATGTTAACAAAAGAGAAAGGTTATGATGAATTCCTTGCTGAAAGTATTCTTCAAGGTAAAACAGATGCTCAATCTGGTAGAGTGATTAGTGCGGAGCAATCACGCTTAATGGCAAGACGAGCAATTCAGAAAAAGGTTGAAAAAAATTCTGCATAGTTACCATTATATCCTCGTCCTTAAACTGAACAAATTTTATCTTTTTTCACTATTCACATCATCACCATGAAAATCGCATTAGGTATTCAATATAACGGAAAACAATATTTTGGTTGGCAAAAGCAAGAAAATCTTCGCACCGTACAAGGTTGTTTAGAACAGGCAATTTCTATCGTGGCAAATGAACCCTGTGAGATTTTCTGTGCTGGGCGAACAGATTCGGGGGTTCATGCCACAGGGCAGGTGATTCATTTTGAAACCAATGCAATACGCCTAGAAAAAGCTTGGTGCTTCGGCGTTAACGCTAATTTGCCCGATGATATTTCAGTGAGTTGGGCAAAAGTTGTAGAGGAAGACTTTCATGCTCGTTTTAGCGCCAGCGCTAGACGTTATCGTTATATTTTGTATTGCAACAAATTACGTTCCGCTATTTTGCCCGAAGGAATAACCCATTGCCATTTAGACCTTGATCACCATTTAATGCATAAAGCAGCTCAGGCTTTAATAGGGGAGCATGATTTTTCTTCTTTTCGTGCTGCACAATGTCAATCTAATACGCCATTTCGCAATATTCATCATTTGAATGTGGTGCGTAAAGGGCAATATATTATTGTAGATATTCAAGCTAACGCCTTTGTGCATCATATGGTGCGTAATATTGTGGGAAGTTTAATAGAAGTCGGAGCAGTGCATCAACCTATAGAATGGATCGAATGGTTATTGGAACAAAAGGATCGTAAGCTAGCTGCACCAACCGCCAAACCTGAAGGTCTTTATTTAGTCAATGTGCAATATCCTGAAAACTTTGGCTTACCCAAAAATCCCCTTGGACCACTTTTTCTACCTGATGATTTTGAGTAGAAAATCTGCTGGTTTTATGATGTAATACGCGCAATTTTTTTCACCATTACATAAGGTTAAAAATGAGCTGGATCGATAGAATTTTTAGTAAAAGCACTTCTACCACAACTTCTCGTAAGGCAAATGTACCTGAAGGGGTTTGGACAAAATGTACTTCCTGTGAACAAGTGTTATATCGTGATGAACTCAAGCGTCATTTAGAAGTTTGTCCTAAATGTGGTCATCATATGCGCATTGATGCGCGTACTCGTTTGCTGGCGTTATTAGATGCAAATAGCAGTGTGGAATTAGCTGCAGATCTTGAACCTAAAGATATTTTGAAATTCAAAGATTTGAAAAAATACAAAGATCGTTTAAGTTCTGCACAAAAAGAAACTGGCGAAAAAGATGCTTTAGTGGTGTTGCAAGGAACCTTATACGGTATGCCTATTATCGCCGCGGCTTCAAATTTTAGTTTTATGGGCGGCTCAATGGGATCTGTAGTTGGTGCGAAATTTGTACAAGCCGCAGAAAAAGCCATTGCTGAAAATTGTCCGTTTGTTTGTTTTTCCGCCAGTGGTGGCGCGCGTATGCAAGAGGCATTATTCTCATTAATGCAGATGGCGAAAACTAGCGCAGTGTTAGCCAAAATGCGTGAACAAGGTGTACCTTTTATTTCTGTGTTAACTGATCCTACTTTAGGCGGTGTTTCAGCAAGTTTTGCTATGCTTGGAGATATTAATATTGCCGAACCAAAAGCTTTAATTGGTTTTGCGGGACCGCGTGTTATTGAACAAACTGTTCGAGAGAAGCTCCCAGAAGGTTTCCAACGTAGTGAATTTTT
This sequence comes from [Haemophilus] felis, assembly GCA_002015125.1. Lineage (GTDB taxonomy): Bacteria > Pseudomonadota > Gammaproteobacteria > Enterobacterales > Pasteurellaceae > Pasteurella > Pasteurella felis. The sequence goes on along the minus strand of MUYB01000031.1, from coordinate 12,536 downwards.
ATTGGAAAAAGGCGCTATAGATATGATTGTAAAACGCGGGGAAATGCGTCAAACCTTAGCAAGTTTATTGAGTAAGTTAACGCAACAGTCTTCACCTTTTGTTGAACCTGAATTAATCACCAATAACAAAACAACTAATGAGTAATATGCCTTTTGAATTAACAGCCACTTCGCCACTCGAGAAGTGGCTTTCTTATTTGGAAAATAGCCATTTTAAAGCGATTGATCTTGGTTTAGACAGAATTAAATCTGTCGCAGAAAATTTAGATTTATTACAACCTGCACCTTTTGTTATTACCGTCGGCGGTACCAATGGTAAAGGAACAACCTGCCGTTTATTGGAAACCGTTTTAATCAATGCAGGATTAAAAGTAGGCGTATATTCTTCGCCACATTTGTTACGTTATAACGAAAGGGTGCGTATTCAAAAGCAAGATTTGTCTGATGAAGCTCATACCGCCTCGTTTGCGTTTATTGAACAAAATAAAACGCAATCTTTAACCTACTTTGAATTTAGCACCTTATCCGCGTTGCACTTATTTAAGCAAGCACAATTAGATGTGGTGATATTGGAAGTTGGCTTAGGTGGTCGTTTAGATGCGACGAATATTGTAGATGCAGATATCTCAGTGATTACCAGCATTGATATTGATCACGTTGATTTTCTTGGTTCGACCCGTGAACAAATCGCTTTTGAAAAAGCAGGGATTTTTCGTTCAAACAAACCTGCGATTATCGGCGAACCTAATGTTCCTCAAACCATGTTAGAACAAGCTGAAAAATTGCAATGTTTAGTGTCTCGTCGAGATATGGACTGGAAATTTGATACAGAACAGGGAAGTTGGCGATGGTCTGGTAAAAAAATGCAATTCGATAATTTACCTCTTTGTCAGATTCCCCTTGCTAATGCCGCCACAGCCCTTGCAGTTATCGAACAATTACCTTTTGAAATCTCTGAGCAAGTGATTCCTCAAAGTTTGATAGAAGTAGAATTAACAGGGCGTTTTCAAACCTTAAAAGGGGATAGTTTACGCAAATTGGCCCAACATTGTGGTAGCGATATTCATCAATTACCACAGGTGATCATTGATGTTGGGCATAATCCTCATGCCGCCCATTATTTGGCGGAAAAGCTACAGGCGCTAAAAGGTAAAATTCACGGAAATTTATTGGCTATCTGCGGTATTTTAAAAGATAAAGATGCGCAAGGGGTGTTAACGCCGCTATTGAATGTGATTGATCAATGGTATTGTGCGACTTTAGTTGGATATCGAGGACAAACAGGCGAAAACTTACTCGCAAAATTACAAGAAATTGCTCAGTCAGAGCAAGTGGTCATTCAAGCTGAAAGTATGAATAGCGTGGAAGATGCTGTTCTAGTGGCGTTAAAGCATAGCGGCGCTAATGATGTAATTATTGTATTTGGCTCATTTCATACTGTTGGTGATTTTTTGATGATGCTTGAATAAGCGCGCAAATTAGAGGTTATAAAACATAAAAAAATGGACGTTACTGAGTTTTTATCGGTAACGTCCATTTTTATTTGAATAATTTAGCCTACTACCGGCGGTAAGTAACCAGCTTTAATTAAGAAAGGCACATTCATAATTAACACGCCTAAAATTAATGCGGCAAATAAGGTTATATTTCCACCGAAAACACGATAAGGCAAGTTTGGATAACGTTTTCTTGCAACCCAAACCATACCAACCGGTAACACTAATCCATAGAAAGTAAACATTTGTCCTGCGTAGCCTAAAACCGCTAAGAAATCACGATAGAATAGTGCGAATAAAATCACAGGGATAAAGGTAAGCGCGCTTAATGAAAGGCGACTAGTTTTTACTTTCACACGTTTTAACAAATCGTCTAAGCAATCTACCAAAGCCAAAGCAACACCTAAGAAAGAGGTGATTAAGGCGAGTGCGGAGAAAATTCTTACTGAATGGCTGATAAATTCACTACCTGTTGCATGATAGGTAGCTGCTACTAAACCGTTTAGAGTTGGATCTTGGCGGATAATTTCTACAAATTGTGTTTGACTAAATACGCCGTGGGTTGCCATTTGCCAAATAATATAGGCGGCGAGTGGAATCGCTGTACCGACGATAATGGCAATTCTTAAACGACGAACATCGCCATCAAGATAATTATTGATAGTTGGAATAACTGGGTGGAAGCCGAAAGAAGTGAAAAATACTGGGCTCGCAGAAATAATTAATAAATAATGAAGTGGCATTGCGCCTAAGTTTTCTAAGGTAACTTTAGGCAGCATCATAAATAATACGAAGAATAGCGCAATAAGTTTGATGATAAATAGCACGCGAGTGAAAGCATCAACCAAAGACGTTCCCATAGCAACGGCAACCGCTAAAATACCAACGAATACAAGGGTAGCAACTTGAGTTGCGTGTTCTCCCGCGAAAGAAAAGAATTGAGCGAGTAAATCGCCTCCGCCAAGGGCGTAAACGGTGAGAATTGCGTACATAAATAATACAAGCGCGAGGGTAGCGAGAATACGACCAGCGATACCAAAATATTGTTCAGCGAGAGTGGCGATACCAGCATCTTTTGTTTGAGCTTTTTGATACACTTCAACGAAAAGCAATGCGCTGTAGGATAATAATCCCCATAACCCAAATAATAAGAAAAGTGTGTAAGTGAAACCAATTTCTGCAGATGTTAACGGCATTGCTAACATTCCTGCACCAATTGTTGTGCCTGCAACCAGTAAGGCACTCCCAAAGGTTTTGTTTTTCATAATTTTCTCCGAGTACAAAAATAAACAAGACCTTGCATTCTAGCGGAAAAAATGAAAAAGAAAACAGCTTTATCATTTTTGATTTCACACTTAATTTTACTCATTTACTGTTTTGAGATAACTACTGATTGCTTGGTTTTTTTGTGCTAGAATTCGCACTCGTTTTATCCATTCAACTTATCAGGAAAAAATATGAAGATATTAGAAGGCAAAATTGCTGCACCAGAAGCTAAAATCGCAGTGGTGATCGCTCGTTTTAACAGTTTTATTAATGAAAGTTTATTAGAAGGTGCTTTAGATGCACTCAAACGCATTGGCGAAGTAAAAGAAGAGAACATTACTTTGGTGAGAGCGCCAGGAGCTTATGAATTACCTTTGGTTGCACGTCGTTTAGCAGAAAGTAAAAAATATGATGGTATTGTGGCATTAGGCACGGTAATTCGTGGCGGTACAGCACATTTTGAATATGTTGCTGGGGAAGCAAGTAGTGGATTAGGTCAAGTTGCAATGAATGCAGACATTCCAGTGGCTTTTGGCGTGATCACCACAGAAAATATTGAACAAGCCATTGAACGAGCAGGCACAAAAGCAGGCAATAAAGGCGCTGAAGCGGCGTTAGTTGCATTAGAAATGATTAATTTGTTAAAGCAAATTGATAACGCATAATAAAAATACTGATTCTATGACAAAACAAATGAAAAAATTATCTCCACGTCGTCGAGCTAGAGAATGTGCGGTGCAAGCCTTATATTCTTGGTATGTTTCTAAAAATGCTCCTGCGGAAATTGAGTTAGCTTTTGTAACAGAACAAGACTTGCAAGGTGTTGATGTTGCTTATTTCCGTAAATTATTTCGCCAAACAGCGCAAAATGTCGAAGCAGTAGATAACACCATGTCTCCTTATTTAGATCGCGATGTATTAGAACTTGATCCCATTGAACGCGCTATTTTGCGTTTGGCGGTATATGAGCTTCAGTTTGAATTAGATGTACCTTATAAAGTTGTGATTAATGAAGCTATTGAAGTTGCTAAAGTATTTGGTGCAGACGATAGCCATAAATACGTTAATGGTGTTTTAGATAAAGTCGCCCCGGCTTTATCCCGTAAGTAGTTAAATGGAATAAATATGGCTATTGGTGAATTTGATTTAATCCAACGCTATTTTACCGCCTCGAAGCGTCAACAACGTAAAGATGTTGTGCTATCAATTGGCGATGATTGTGCTATTACTGAATTGCGTCATAATCAACGTTTAGCCATAACCACCGATACAATGGTGGAAAATGTTCATTTTTTCCCTTCTATTTCAGCAGCAGATTTAGCCTATAAATCTGTTGCAACAAATCTAAGTGATTTGGCTTCTATGGGGGCAGAGCCTGCTTGGGTATCTCTCGCTTTAACGCTTCCAGAGGTCAATGAACCCTGGTTAGCAGAGTTTAGTCAAAGCTTTTTCTCTATTTTAGATCACTACAATGTGGATCTTATTGGTGGAGATACCACTAGAGGCAACCTTTCGATTACTATTACGGCACAAGGTATTATCGCCAAAGGTAAAGCGATGTGTCGTCATAGCGCCAAAGTTGGCGATTGGATTTATGTATCTGGTTGTTTAGGTGATAGCGCCGCCGGGCTAGATTTACTCTTTCAGCAACAAGCTCAAACACTGACTACCTTTAGTGAAGCTCAACAATATTTAATACAACGCCATCTCCGTCCAACTCCGAGAGTGTTGCTAGGTTTAGAATTATCTGTATCTTCATTGGCTAATGCCGCTATTGATATTTCCGATGGTTTAATTGCGGATTTAGGACATATTTTGCAACGTAGTAACTGTGGTGCGGTTATTCATTTAGATAAATTGCCTTTATCTGGGCAATTAATTCAATGTTATGCTCAAGAAAAAGCAGAGCAGTTTGCGTTGAGTGGTGGGGAAGACTATGAACTTTGCTTTACCGTGCCTGATGAAAATCGTCAAAAATTAGATCGAACTTTAGCCAATATCGGCGTTAAATATACTTGTATCGGTCAAATTCGTGGGACTAATCCGAATAATAAAAAACGCATTCATTTTCAACGAAATGGCCAAAATGTAGATATAAACTGCAGAGTAGGATTTGAACATTTTAAATCCTAAAATTTCTCTTAGCTTCCTCTTCAAAATTATGGTGCTTAAATGGAAAAAAATCCTTTAGATCTCGTTAGCTTGCGGAATCCAATTCATTTTTTAGCCCTTGGATTTGGTTCTGGCTTGATAGCTAAAGCGCCGGGAACATGGGGTTCTCTCGTTGGTTTGATCTTAGGTTTTCTGTTGTTACAGGTCATTAATCCTATTTATTTCGCCTTTTTAACCTTCGCTTTTTTCTTCATTGGCATCTATTTATGTCAAAAAACAGCGGATGACATGCAAATTCATGATCATGGTGCTATTGTCTGGGACGAAATTGTGGGTATTTTCATGGTTTTAATTGTATTACCTACACATTCTTTTCTTTGGTACATTGTTGCTTTTATCACATTCCGTTTTTTTGACATTCTGAAGCCTTATCCTATTCGTTATTTCGATGACAAGTTAGAAAACGGCTTTGGGATTATGTTTGATGATGTTCTAGCGGCTATTTATGCAATCCTGACTATTTATGCTTTACATAGCTTTATCTAATTTCTTGTATGATTAATTTAATTATCGTTCATTTTTTCGGTTTAATTACTCCCGGTCCTGATTTCTTTTATGTGAGCCGTTTATCTGCTAGCGGTTCTCGTAAAAATGCTCTAGCGGGGGTAATCGGCATCACTATCGGCGTTACCTTTTGGGCACTTGCATCAATACTCGGGCTTGCCATTTTGTTTACTACAATACCGATGCTACATAGCTTTGTGATGTCTTTAGGCGGTAGCTATTTGGCTTATTTAGGCTGGTTGATGATTAATATCCGTAACAACGTAACTTTTGAGAAATTCCAAAAATCTAAGGATAATTCCTTTAAAAAAGAATTAGTTAAGGGGCTATTTATTAATTTATCTAATGCTAAAGCAGTTATTTATTTTGCCAGTGTGATGTCTTTGGTTTTGGTCAATTTAACCGAGATATGGCAAGTTCTTAGCGCCTTATCAATTATCATTGTAGAAACTTTTTTATACTTTTATCTACTTTCTGTATTATTTTCTCGTTCTCATGTGAAGCAGTTTTATACCCAATACAGTCGTTATATTGATAATGTTGCAGGTATAATTTTTCTGCTGTTTGGCGGATATTTAATATATATTGGTATAACAGAAATTCATCATATTTATTCATAGTGAATAAGGGAGGCAAATATGACATTAAGAGTCGGAGTAGTTGGTGCAGGCGGTAGAATGGGGCGACAACTCATTCAAGCGGTTCAGCAAACAGAAGGCACTATTTTAGGAGCGGCATTTGAACGTCAAGGTTCGTCACTTATTGGCTCAGACGCTGGGGAATTGGTCGGTATTGGTAAAATCGGGGTGATCATTAGTGATAACCTTGCGCAAGAAAAAGACAAATTTGATATACTGATTGATTTTACTCGTCCAGAAGGCACGCTGGCGCATTTGCAGTTCTGTGTGGCTGAGGGCAAAAAAATCGTTATCGGTACCACAGGGTTTGATGAGGCGGGCAAAGCTCAAATTCAGCAAGCCGCACAAAAAACTGCGGTGGTTTTTGCCTCGAATTTTAGCGTCGGCGTTAATTTGGTGTTCAAGTTATTAGAAAAAGCCGCCAAAGTAATGGGGGAGTATTGCGATATTGAAATTATCGAAGCGCATCACCGTCATAAAGTAGATGCCCCCTCTGGCACAGCCTTATCCATGGGCGAACATATTGCCAAAACCCTTGGCAGAGATTTGAAAACGCATGGTGTTTTTGCCCGTCAAGGCATTACAGGCGAGCGCAAGCGAGATGAAATCGGCTTTTCCACCATTCGAGCCAGCGATGTGGTAGGCGAACATAGTGTATGGTTTGCGGACATTGGTGAACGAGTGGAAATTAGTCATAAAGCGAGTAGTCGTATGACCTTTGCTAACGGTGCAGTAAGAGCGGCTAAATGGCTTGCGAACAAAGACATTGGACTGTTTGATATGACAGATGTATTGGATTTAAATAATTTATAATTGAAAATCATTGCCAATAAAAGCGACAACGTCACAAGTTATATTGTGGCGTTTTTATTTTCTAGCAAGTTTTATCTTACTTTTTTATCAGATTTTACGTAGCGTTATCTGAGATATTCACTTCATTTCTTTCTACAACACAGATTGACCTAAATTTATTTGCAGAATTTACGTAGCGTTGTCAATTTCATATCCAAATAGAATAATCAAATTTTATAGCCTATTTTTTTCACTTCTTATTATTTCTGAATTTCTTATTTTTATCACATAAATTTTTCTTTCTCTTTCTTCCTTATTTTTTTCTTGTATTCCTTTCTTTAACTTTTAGATTTCATTTTTCTTAATTTTCTTATTTATCACTTATTTTGTTTCGACAAGTTATTTTTGCTCATTTGCTAAAAGAGGTCATTAAAAATCACCATTTAAAAGTTACATTTTTATTTATTTAATTTAACATAATATATATTATGCGAAATAAGTTATCAGGTTAGTAAAAACTACGTATCAATAAAATCACAGACTTATACACAAGTAACTAATACTTCTTAAACAAGATGAAATAATGATTTACCAATACCTTGTAACGTGTTTTTTATTAAAGTTATTAACTTGATAAACTAAAATGTAAAGAAAAATTAAAGATGTGATAAATAAAATATAAAATTGCTTTAGATAACGCTACGTGAAATCTGAGGAATAATTTGGAATGTTATATGCAGATAAAAATAAAGCTACGCAATTTTATTTAGCAAGAAGACTTTTCTATTTTCTCTATCTATAACTGTTTATTTATACAGTTTTATTGTGTTAGAATAAAAAGCGATGTTGAACAATCCCCTTCTGTCTGAAACTGAATTCATATGATGCCGAAACCACGTAAAATTATTCATATTGATATGGATTGTTTTTACGCTTCCATTGAAGTTCGTGATAACCCTAGTTTGCAGGGAAAACCTGTGGCGGTGGGTGGCTCGGCGCAAAAACGGGGCGTGTTATCCACGTGCAATTATGAAGCGCGAAAATTTGGCTTGCACAGCGCAATGCCCACAGCAAAAGCCATAAAAAAATGTCCGAATTTGATTTTATTGCCCGTGAATATGTCACTATACAAAGCGGTTTCCCAGCAAATTCACCACATTTTTCAGCGCTACACCGATCAAATAGAGCCTCTTTCCTTAGATGAAGCTTATTTAGATGTGACGGATTGCGAAAAATGCCAAGGATCTGCCACTTGGATTGCACAAGAAATTCGCCAAGCGATTTTTGAAGAATTGCATCTCACAGCCTCTGCAGGGGTGGCGCCATTGAAGTTTTTAGCCAAAATTGCCTCTGATCAGAATAAACCCAATGGGCAATTTGTGATTAAACCTGAACAAGTAGATGCGTTTATTTTTCAGTTACCCCTTAAAAAAATTCCAGGTGTGGGAAAAGTGACAACGCAACTTTTAGCACAATTAGGTTTGCATACTTGTGCGGATATTCAACAAGTTGAACGTAATTTACTGTTACAGCATTTTGGTAAAATGGGGCAACGGATTTGGGATTTTAGTCATGGTATTGATGAACGAGGGGTGCAGAATAATCGTATTCGTAAATCCGTAGGCGTGGAAAAAACCCTGTTACAAAATATTGTAGAAGAACAACAGGCTGTTGAAATTGTGAAACGGCTCTACCCCATTTTAGTCCAGCGTTTTGTGGCGAGCTGTCCCACTATTCCCTTAAGCCAAGTGCGTCGAATCGGGGTGAAACTGAAATTTGAAGATTTCCAGATTACCACTCTCGATAAAAGCGAAGTTAAATGCGACGCTGTCACTTTTATTCGTCTGTTAGCGCAAATTTGGCAACGCGCAAAAGGACGTAGCGTGCGACTGATTGGCTTACATTTGTATTTGCCATCCTCTCAACAGTCGCAGCAATTGGACTTGTGGTAAGGAAATTTATTTTTAGGGCGCTGGCGCCACCCTCTTGAATTTAACAATTTTATAACTATATTAACCGCTCTTTTATTTTTTACTTACGTTAACCTTAAGGACTTTCTACTATGATGCGAATTTTACTTTTCCTTGCAACCAATATGGCGGTTCTCGTTGTATTCAACATTATCCTGAGCCTCACTGGGATTCAATCCCAAGATGCCCTTGGGCTGTTAATTATGGCAGCCTTGTTTGGTTTTACCGGATCTCTTATTTCACTCTTTTTATCCAAAACTATGGCGCTGCGCTCTGTGGGCGGTGAGGTGATTGTTGAGCCTCGCAATGAAATGGAACGCTGGTTGATGAATACAGTGCGTTCTCAAGCGGAACGGGCGGGCTTGCCGATGCCTGAAGTGGCGATTTATCATTCTGAGGACGTTAACGCCTTTGCCACAGGTCCGAGCAAAAATAACTCTCTTGTGGCGGTGAGTACAGGGTTGTTGCGCTCAATGACCAGAGACGAAGCAGAAGCCGTGCTTGCCCACGAGGTAAGCCATATTAAAAATGGCGATATGGTCACGATGACGCTATTGCAAGGGGTGTTAAACACGTTCGTGATTTTTATTTCTCGAATGATCGCAAAAGTCGCCGCCACCAATCGTGATGGTGAAAGCAGTGCAGGAATGTACTTTATGATTTCAATGGTGTTGGAAATTGTGTTCGGCGTTTTAGCCAGCATTATCGCCATGTGGTTCTCACGTCAGCGTGAATTCCGTGCCGATGCAGGCGCAGCAGAATTAACAAATAAACACAAAATGATCGCAGCATTGAAACATTTACAAACATTGCACGAACCTCAAGAAATGGAAGGTCAACTTGCCGCCTTCGCTATTAACGGAAAACGTGGTGGATTAGCTGCATTATTTATGAGCCACCCTCCTCTTGAAAAACGCATTGAAGCTTTACAAAATTTAGATTCTCTCAAGTAATTAGGTTAGAATTAGCTTCTTGCCGTTAAATTTTTAATTAACCGTTGTAACGACAAATACAACGGTTTTTTTATATTTGGATATTTTTATGGAACATAAAATTGAAGATTTGATTAACATTTTTAACCAATGTTTTGCCGAAGAATACAACACAAAACTGGTCAAAGGCGGTGATGAACCTCTTTATGTGCCAGCCAATGAACACTGCCCTTATCACGCCATTTATTTTGCACGTGGTTTTTACAGCAGCGGTTTACACGAAATCGCCCATTGGCTCGTCGCAGGCAAAGCACGTCGTCAGTTGGAAGATTTTGGTTATTGGTATGAACCCGATGGGCGCAGCGAGCAACAACAACGTTTATTTGAACAAGTGGAAGTCAAACCGCAAGCCATTGAATGGATTTTATCTAACGCCGCAGGTTTTCGTTTTTTCGCCAGTGCAGACAATTTAGAGGGTACGCCGGGCGACACCGCTCCCTTTAAACAAGCAGTATATGAACAGGTGAAAATCTATGCGGAAAAAGGCTTGCCAAAACGAGCAGAAACCTTACGCAAAGCACTTTGTGCATTTTATGGAACTGTTGATCTTATTGACTTGCAACAATTTGATGTTACTCGGATTTAATTATGTACGCCTTAGAAATATCTCAACTCACCAAACAATATAAAAATGGCGTTACCGCATTGAACGGTATTGAACTCAAGGTAAAAGACGGCGACTTTTATGCTTTATTGGGGCATAACGGTGCGGGCAAATCCACAACTATCGGCATCATTAACACGCTTGTACACAAAAGCGGTGGTACAGTGAAAGTCTTTGGCTACGATCTAGATCAACAGCCAAATCAGCTCAAAGCAATGCTGGGCGTTGTTCCGCAAGAATTTAACTTTAACCAATTTGAATTGGTGATCGATATTCTCGTGAACCAAGCAGGCTATTATGGCATTCCTCGCAAGGAAGCCTTGAGCCGCGCGGAATATTGGCTAAAAAAGTTGGATTTGTGGGAAAAACGGCATCAGCAATCCATTCGTTTGTCGGGCGGAATGAAACGGCGTTTGATGATTGCACGAGCCTTAATGCACAATCCTAAGTTATTGATTTTAGACGAACCTACCGCTGGCGTGGACATTGAATTGCGTCGCACCATGTGGCATTTTTTGCAAGAGCTTAACCAGCAAGGCACCACCATTATTCTCACCACCCATTATTTAGAAGAAGCGGAAATGCTGTGTCGTCACATTGGTATTATTCAGCAAGGTAAACTGGTGATTGATATGCCGATGAAAGCGCTGTTAGCGCAGTTAGAAACGGAAACTTTGATTTTGGATTTGGCACCCGACTCCCCTACGCCCACTTTAACGGACTACCCGATTTTATCTAACCAAGATAACAGCCTAGAAATTGAAGTGCATCGTCAACAAGGCTTAACATCGCTGTTTTCGCAACTAGCACAACAAGGCATTGAAGTGTTGAGTATGCGTAACAAAACCAATCGCTTAGAAGAATTATTTGTTTCAATGGCACTGAATAAAAAAGCAGAGTAAAGCGATTTATGATTTGAATTGATGGGCTAAAGCCCATCCTACGTACCTATGAAATAAAAAGCAGAATAATAAGAGGAAAAAAATGAAACAACCTTGGATTGCATTTTATACAATTTTACGCAAAGAAATTCGCCGTTTTACTCGCATTTGGGTGCAAACCCTCGTGCCACCTGTGATTACAATGAGTCTATATTTTGTGATTTTTGGTCAACTGATCGGCAGTCGCATCGGGCAAATTCAAGGGGTGAGCTACATGCAATTTATCGTACCGGGCTTGATTATGATGTCGGCGCTCACCAATTCCTTTGCCAACGTCGCCTCCTCCTTTTACAGCACTAAATTCGCCAAAAACGTAGAAGAATTACTCATCTCCCCTACCTCGCCACATATTATTATTTTAGGCTATGTCGCGGGCGGAATGGCTCGGGGTATTAGCGTCGGTATTTTAGTTACTCTCGTTTCATTATTTTTCACATCTTTCCAAATTCAGTCTTGGAGTATTTTATTGGCGACGCTACTCATGACTACAGCAGCCTTTTCTTTAGCGGGATTAATTAATGCAGTTTTTGCTCGTTCTTTTGATGACATTAGCTTAATCCCAACCTTTGTGTTAACGCCGTTAACCTATTTGGGTGGCGTATTCTATTCTTTATCTCAATTACCTGAATTTTTTCAACTACTATCTAAAATCAATCCTATCGTCTATATGGTCAATGGCTTCCGTTATGGATTTCTTGGTTTTAGTGATATTCCCGTCTTTTACACATTTGTCTTATTGTCCTTATTTATCACCAGCCTTTACTGCTTCGCCTATTACCTTATCCGCAAAGGGATTGGGTTGCGGAGTTAAGGTAATTATTTGTAACGACGCCACGCTGGCGTCGGAAACAAACTTGATATTTACCGATAAAAATATTGTCTCAGTCGTGGTAACTGCAACAAAATAGGCGAAATACCATTCAAATAGCCCTCCCATAGAATAAATTAAGGGGCTGACGTAGATTAGCTGGTATGTTAATCTACAAAAATGAAGATAACTCATTGTAAATTAAAGAAATCTATACAGAAAAGGCTCCTTGAGTTTTTTGTACTAGAAGTAACAGCTCGTTCAGCAGCGGATTTACTTGGTATTCAGCCCAATTCAGCGATCTTGTTTTATCGTAAAATCCGTGAAGTCATTAGCTATCATTTAGCACTTGA
>MUYB01000030.1 GCA_002015125.1 [Haemophilus] felis | reverse complement strand
CGAGCTGATAATACTCTGCCTTCTCAGTGTTCACAATTTGATGATAAACCACCTTTTCACTTAAGCTATCCATTATGACCAAAACGCCAAATTCTCGCCCAAAGAAAGTGGTATCCATAATAATATTCAAATAAGTTGAAATAGGCGATTTTAAGGCTGATTTAGGGGCTTTATCAATATATCTTTGAATGGTTTTAACGGAACATTTATATTTTAAAGCGAGGTCTTTATAGGTTTGTTTTCCTTGTGAATAATTAAACCAAATATCGCTAGGATTTAATTTCTTTTGGAAGGTAAAAGTCTTATTACAGGAAGGACATTTATAGCGTTGGATATTGTTTTTTAATCCGTGTTTATGAATAACAGTATTTTGGCAGTAAGGGCAATTTTTTGGTTCATTTTCAAAAATGTGGGTTAAAGGCTTATAGTATAAGGCTTAACTGCACTTTTTTCCCACATTTTTGTCCATTACACCAGAAAAACCCCACGAAGCTATATTTCGTGGGGTTATTTTCATCTAAATTAAAGTGTTTACCTAGATCCATCCCTCTTATAACAAAGCACTTTTATGCTTTTTAAGTCGCATTATTCCTTCTATAAGAATTAAAACCATAGATAATAACAAGCAAATAAACAAAGGATAAGTTCCGCTATCCATAGTTTCACCAATCATTAGAGAAACAAATACCATCATAATTGGTTCGGCATAACCTAATAAACCAAGGACGTTAATAGGCAAAGTGTTACTTGCTAAAATGTAAGTATTCAAAGCAACACCACTAATTAATCCCAATAAAATCAATAGAATAAAAATCTGTTCATTGACCTGTTGTATCGCCGTTAAATCCACCTGCCAAGCAAAATAAATACAAACAGGTAACAACAAAATCATCTCCAAACAGAAACTAGCTAAATCTGCAATTTTGAATTTTTTTCTGATCGCGAAATAAGCACTGTAGCCTAAGCTAACGACCAAACTTTCCCAAGAAAGTCCGCCTTTAACCACAATATTAAACAATACACCTAAAGCAGCGATGATCACCGCAAGGGTTTTAATTTGAGAAATATGTTCTTTAAAGATCAAACGCCCCACTAGTACCATAACTAAAGGTAAAAGCAGATAGCCAAGAGAAACGCTAATGGCGCTACCATTATTCGGCGCCCATAAAAATAGCCACATTTGTACACCTAGCATTGCGGAATTAAACAAAAACACAAGGAATAAATAAGGTGTTTGCTTAATACGTAGTAAATGTTCTACAAAAGCACGTTTTTGCTTAAACAACAATACGGCAACGATAACAAAGGGAAGGGTAAAAATAATTCTAAATCCGAAAATATCTTCTCCCCCAAGAGGAAGCAAAAGTGTCGAAAAATAATATAGATAACCGAATAAAATAGAAGCAGAAAGAGAAAAACAAATGCCTTTTAGCATAACAGCCTCAAAAATAACACAAATAATAAATAGCCAAGCACTTTACTCTAAGGTCTGCCAAAATGCACGCACTAACGGCTTGTTAAGTGATTTTTTTTGTACGCAAAAACCAAGCTCAAAAGGCGTGATCGGGGATTTCAAATCAAGATAAGTGATTTGGCTTTGCATCGGGCTATTTTTTATTACCACATCAGGCAACATTGCCACTCCACAACCAAGAGCAACCATGGATACTATCGCCTCATGCCCCGCTACAGTGGCATAAATCAATGGATGTTTCATTTTTTGTTGCTTAAACCACAAATCGATTCGTTGTCGAGCCGGCCCTTCCACAGGCAAAATAAAAGGAATGCTTTGCCAATCCACATTTTTCTGCTGTAGTTTTTGGGTCGCTAAACAAGCCACTCGAGGAGCAATTAAAGATAAACTGATGCTATCAATATAATGAAATATCATTCCTTGAGATAAATTTTTAGGTTGGCCCGCTAAGGCTAAATCAACTTCCTGATTTTGCACCAAACTTAGTGCTAGCGCCGGATCACCTGTAGTGAGCTTAATTTCCACCTTTGGATAAAGGCGACGGAATTTTTCTAATATTTGCGGTAAATGAGAATAAGCGGCGGTAACAGAGCAAAATAAACGCAACTCACCCGAAAGTTGCTGCTCTGCTTGATAACGAAGTTGCAGCTTCATAGACTGCCAATCAGTCCACCCTTTCTGAGCAAAAGAAATAAAAGCTTGACCCGCCTCAGTAAGATCGACTTGGCGATTATCACGCACAAACAAACTCACGCCTAACTCGGCTTCTATTCTTTGAATTTGACGAGAGAGCGTGGAAGGCGACATATGGTTTTGATTAGCTGTTTTGGCAAAATTTCGCGTTTCACAAAGATTTAAAAATAACTTGAGATCATTAAATTCCAATTCTATTTCCTCCATTATCAAAAGGGCTGAACATACATTATATTGCAAATAATGCAACATTAAGTTTTGATAATATCAATTTACGCAACGATAAAAAATCCTATAATCAAATTCAACATATAACAGTATGTAAACACAAATTCACAAAACATTAAAAATGAAGGAAACAATATGGCTAACTATTTCAATACATTAAATTTACGCCAACAATTAGAACAATTGGGGCGTTGTCGCTTTATGGGGCGCAATGAATTTGCCAATGAAGCAGATTATTTAAAAGGCAAAAAAATTGTCATCGTGGGTTGTGGTGCACAAGGTTTAAACCAAGGCTTAAATATGCGTGATTCAGGTTTAGATATTGCCTATGCTTTACGAGCAGAAGCAATCGCAGAAAAACGTGCATCTTTCCAACGCGCTAGTGAAAACGGCTTCAAAGTAGGCACTTACCAAGAATTAATCCCAACCGCGGATTTAGTCGTCAATTTAACGCCAGATAAACAACACTCAAAAGTTGTTGCAGATGTTATGCCGTTAATGAAACAAGGTGCGGCGCTAGGCTATTCACATGGTTTAAATATTGTAGAAGTAGGAGAACAAATCCGTAAAGACATTACTGTTGTAATGGTTGCGCCAAAATGTCCGGGAACTGAAGTACGCGAAGAATATAAACGCGGTTTTGGTGTACCGACGTTAATTGCGGTTCATCCCGAAAACGACCCTAACGGCGATGGCTTAGAAATTGCCAAAGCTTGGGCTGCGGCAACAGGTGGACATCGTGCTGGTGTACTAGAATCTTCCTTTGTTGCAGAAGTAAAATCCGATTTAATGGGAGAACAAACTATCCTTTGCGGTATGTTGCAAGCAGGTTCTATTGTTTGCTATGACAAACTTGTTGCAGACGGTAAAGATCCTGCCTATGCAGGTAAATTGATTCAATATGGTTGGGAAGTGATCACTGAAGCATTAAAACAAGGCGGTATCACCCTAATGATGGATCGCTTATCAAACTCAGCGAAATTGCGTGCTTTTGCACTTTCAGAACAAATCAAAGAAAAATTAGCCTTCTTATTCGAAAAACATATGGATGATATCATCAGCGGTGAATTCTCTGCGACAATGATGAAAGACTGGGCGAATGGCGATGCTAACCTACTTAAATGGCGCGAAGAAACTGGCCAAACGGCCTTTGAACAAGCGCCAAAATATGAAGGTAAAATCAGCGAGCAAGAGTACTTCGATCATGGTGTATTAATGGTTGCGATGGTAAAAGCGGGAGTGGAACTTGCTTTTGATACCATGGTTGCAAGTGGAATCTATGAAGAATCCGCCTACTATGAATCTCTCCATGAATTACCATTAATCGCTAACACCATTGCTCGTAAGCGTTTATATGAAATGAATGTAGTTATTTCTGATACTGCTGAATACGGTAACTACTTATTTGCGAATGTAGCGACTCCAATTCTTGCCAAAGAAGTTATTCCAAACTTACAAAAAGGCGATTTGGGCGAACCAACGCCAGCGGTAGATATTGACAACATAAGCTTACGAGAAGTCAATGATGCAATTCGCAACCATCCAATTGAGTTAATTGGTCAAGAACTGCGTGGATATATGACAGATATGAAACGTATTTCGTCTCATTAATCCATAATAAAGCCAGCAAATTTGCTGGCTTTATTCTCTTTATTAAATTAGATAACTTGAGTAAAGAAATCTCTAATTCCTACCAACATATTATTAATCGCTACCGCCGCTAAAATTAATCCCATCACTCGACTAATCACAGCTGCACCTGTATTGCCGATAAGGCGTTGAATCCGATTAGCGGCTAAAAAGAGCAAATAGGTAATTAATAGAATCGACAACATAATCATTGAGGTTATCGCCTGATCGAAGAAGCTAAAACGGTGGTTATCTGTTAGCAAAACAACTGCCATCATAGCGCCGGGAGAGGCAATAGAGGGAACGGCAAGAGGATAAACCGCTAATTCACTTAAACTTGATGACATTCGCATTTCGTTTTCTGGTTTGCCCTCACCAAAAATCATGGTTAAAGCAAATAAAAGCAACACTAAACCACCCGCGATTTGAAAGGCGGTAAGCGGAATTTGCATGGCTTCTAATAAAACTTGGCCCAAAATCAGGAAGAACATCAAAATGCCTGTTGCAATCAACACTGCTTTTAACGCAATTTTTCGTCTATCTTCAATGGATAGTCCCACTGTTTTAGTGAGATACACTGGAACCGAGCCGATAGGATCGATCACAGCCCATAACACCACAAATTGAACAATAAGAGAATCAAACATTGGCAACCTCCGCAAAAAATTAGACAATAATGCATTCTATAATAAAAACTCCTTAATCCATAACGAGGCAAAATGCTTTTTTTCACAAACTTAACGCTGAAACGCGGTCAATCCTTACTGCTTGAAAATGCCAATGCAAGTATTAATCCTGGGCAAAAAGTCGGTCTAGTAGGCAAAAATGGTTGCGGAAAATCCTCTTTATTTGCCTTATTAAAAAAAGAAATGAGTAGCGAGAGCGGCGACGCTAGCTTTCCTAATAACTGGTCATTGTCTTGGGTTAATCAAGAGACTCCAGCATTAGAAACCACAGCCTTAGATTATGTGATTGAGGGCGATAGAGAATATTGCCGCTTGCAAAAAGCCTTAGCAGAAGCCAATGAGAAAGGCGACGGTCATTTGATTGCCCACTTACATACTCAACTTGATACAATTGATGCTTGGACAATTCACGCACGCGCAGCAGCACTTTTACATGGACTTGGCTTTAAGCAACAAGAACTGATGCAGCCAGTAAAATCCTTTTCGGGAGGTTGGCGGATGCGTTTGAATTTAGCGCAGGCGTTACTTTGTCCCTCCGATTTATTGTTATTAGACGAACCAACAAACCATTTGGATTTAGATGCGGTAATGTGGCTTGAACGTTGGTTAATTCAATATCAAGGAACATTGTTGCTCATTTCTCATGACCGTGATTTTCTAGATCCCATTGTGAACAAAATTTTACATATTGAGCATCAAAAACTGAATGAATACAGTGGCGATTATTCTTCTTTTGAAGTGCAACGCGCCACCAAATTAGCACAGCAAAGTGCTTTATATCGTCAACAGCAACAAAAAGTCGCGCATTTGCAGAAATATATTGATCGTTTTAAGGCAAAGGCAAGCAAGGCGAAGCAAGCGCAAAGCCGTGTTAAAGCCCTTGAACGAATGGAGCTGATAGCGCCAGCCTATGTAGATAATCCATTCCATTTTGAGTTTCGTGAACCACTTTCTTTACCCAATCCATTGCTCTCTATGGAACAAGTGAGTGCTGGTTATCACTCACAAAGTGACGATGTCATAGAAATTTTAGAAAAAATAAAATTAAATTTAGTACCAGGTTCACGCATTGGATTGCTAGGTAAAAATGGTGCAGGAAAATCCACCTTAATCAAACTATTGGCAGGAGAATTGCCCGCTCTCTGCGGCACAGTGCAATTGGCGAAAGGTGTACAGCTAGGTTATTTCGCGCAACATCAATTGGACACATTGCGCGCCAACGAAAGTCCGTTATGGCATTTACAAAAACTCGCACCACAACATACAGAACAGCAACTGCGCGATTATCTTGGTGGTTTTGCGTTCAAAGGTGATAAGGTGAACGAGGCTGTGCAGTCATTTTCTGGTGGTGAAAAAGCACGCCTTGTGCTTGCGTTAATTGTGTGGCAACGCCCGAATTTGTTATTGCTCGACGAACCGACCAACCATTTAGATTTGGATATGCGTCAAGCCTTAACGGAAGCGTTAGTAGATTATCAGGGGTCATTAGTTGTGGTTTCCCACGATCGTCATTTATTACGCAATACCGTTGAAGAATTTTATCTTGTTCATGACAAAAAAGTTGAACAATTTAACGGCGATTTGGAAGATTACCAAAAATGGTTGAACGATCTCAATCGAGCAGAACCAAAATCTGACGGTGGCACCAGCGTAGAAAATAATAACAACCGCAAAGAACAAAAACGTCGTGAAGCAGAACTTCGCCAACAAACAGCGCCGCTACGGAAAAAAATACAACAATTTGAAACTCAAATGGAGAAATTGTCTGCGCGTTTGGCTGAAATTGAAACTCAGTTGGGCGAGACAGAATTGTATCTTGCAGAAAATAAAGAAAAAATGACAGCGCTCTTAGCGGAACAGGTGAATATCAAAAAACAATTAGAAGAGTCAGAATCAGAATGGCTTGTTTTACAGGAAGAATTCGAAGCTTTGCAAATAGAATAACATTTTTAAACGCTATTCCGCTCCTTTACTTCCAATAGATAAAGGAGCGACTTGATGGCGGTAGATTAATAGTAAGAATGTTCACCACGTTGGTGCTCGGTTACATCACGAGCGCCTTTTAGTTCTTCAGGGAATAAACTTATTAATTGCTTCTCAATACCTTCTTTCAAGGTAACATCAACCATAGAACAACCATTACAGCCACCGCCAAACTGCAATACCGCATAACCATCATCAGTTAATTCAACCAAGGTAATTTTTCCGCCATGCCCAGCCAATTGAGGATTGATTTGAGTTTGAATCACATAATCCACTCGCTCAATCAATGGCGCATCATCAGCCACTTTACGCATTTTGGCATTCGGCGCTTTTAACGTCAGTTGAGCCCCTAATTCTTCCGTCACATAATCAATTTCAGCATCATCTAAAAAAGGCAAACTAATTTCATCAATAAATGCAGAAAATCCGTTGTATTTTATTTCCGTATCAGTGGCTTCTACCGCATTTGCTGGACAATAAGATACCCCACATTCCGCATTAGGTGTGCCGGGATTCACCACAAAAATACGGATATTTGTTCCTTCTTCTTGTTGAGCAAGTAAACGACAGAAATGCGCCTGAGCCGCTTCTGAAATTTGAATTTGTTGCATAAATTTGATCCTAAATAAATAGTTGAGCAATAAGGTCGGGAATGATACTACTCAGTTTTACTTTTTTCTACTATTTCAAAGAATAAATCTACACTCGTGCTAATCCCCAAACTTGAATATGCTGTACACCATTTTTTCGTAATAATCGAGAGATTTCATTTAACGTCGAACCAGTGGTAATCACATCATCCACTAGCGCCACCGACTGGTATGAACAAATATTAGATACAGCAAAAGCATTTCGTAGATTTTTCTGCCTAGCGGCGGCGCTAAGCCCTCGTTGTGTATGTGTATGCCGACAGCGATGTAACCATTGATTATCGCATTTAATTTTTAACCAACGAGAGAGGTACTGGGCCACTAAATCCGCTTGGTTATAACCTCTCTGCCATTGCCGTTTATGATGTAGCGGCACGGGTAAAATTACTTCGGGTAAAATAAGTTGATGAGTTCGTTTCGCTTGATAAATAGCCAACAATAATAGCCTCGCTAAGGTGCGATCTAAAAAGAATTGCTTTTGAAATTTGAATTGATGAATCAAGGTAGATAAAGGCTCAGTATAATGGCCGATAATCACCATACGATCCCAAACTGGCTCTACTTGTAAACATTTACCACAATATAAAGCGTCTTGCGGTAATTCCGTTCCACAGCAGCCGCAATAAGAAAAACGCCGAATATTTTTATTACATCGGCTGCATAAACCATGGTGAGGAATAACTAATTTAGATTGACATTGTGCACAGCGAAAGCCTGCAATATTCATATTGCTTCCTTTTCTATAAAAAATTTACCCTAATATAAGAAAGTTAGCGCAGAACCAATAATCCAATATTTTCATTTTTCGATCCTCATCGAAAAAATGATAGAATCATCACAAGCTATGAGTTAGGAAAAATCATTATGACATTTAATAAAGCAGATATTAAATTTGCGTTCTTTGATATCGACGATACCCTCTATGTAAAAAACAAAAATTATGTACCTGAAAGTGCAATTTCAGCGATTAGAAAACTTAAACAAAATGGAATCATACTCGCTATCGCCACGGGACGAACTCGCTGTGAATTTCCTGATCAAATTAACCAATTAATTGAGCAAGAAAATATTGAACTCATTATTAGCACCAATGGCCAATGCGTAGAATATCAAGGACAAATCATCGAAAAACAAAATATTGCTGAAGATAAAATAACTGCGTTAGTTAAGTTATTTGAGCAACATCATATTGAGTATGCTTTTGTTGCTCATGAGGCGTTAAGAGTGTCTAACATCACGCCTAATTTGCGTGAAGCCTTAGATCCTATTACAACAAATTACAGCGTTGATAAACTGTACTATCAAGGTCATGGAATTCAACAACTGTTAGGCTTTTACGATCATTCACAAGATGATCTTATGAACAACTCTGACCAACTTAATGGACTAAAAATTATTCGTTGGCACAAACACGCAGTAGATATCTTAAATGCAGAAAGTTCTAAAGCGAGAGGAATCGCTCGGGCGCTAAGTTTTCTAGGTTACTCAATGAATAATGCAATAGCATTTGGAGATGGATTAAACGATCTAGAAATGTTGAATGAAGTTGCTATCGGCGTTGCAATGGGGAATGCCCACCCAGAATTAAAAGCTCAAACAAGATACAGAGCTGAACATATTGAAAATGATGGGATTTATCGCTTTTTAGTAGATAATGGCTTAATTGATTAATTTCTAACATAAAAAAACCGCACAGCAATTTTTTTACTATGCGGTTTTATTTTTAATAGGCATTACACATCATAAGTCGTCGATGCTGTATTACCACCACGCCCTGTCCAGTTGGTGTGGAAGAACTCGCCACGTGGTTTGTCGGTACGTTCGTAGGTGTGGGCACCGAAGTAGTCACGTTGTGCTTGCAATAAATTCGCAGGCACTTTCTCCGATGTATAACCGTCTAAGAACGTAATCGCACTTGCCATACAAGGCATAGGAATGCCCACTTCAATGGATTTCGCCACCACTTTACGCCAGTCTGCCAACGCATTTTCTAAAATGCCTTTGAAGTAGTCGTCTGAACCTAAGAAAACTAGATCAGGGTTCGCTTCATAGGCATCACGAATGTTACCTAAGAAACGGCTGCGAATGATACAACCTTCACGCCACAATAACGCCGTTGCCCCGTAGTTGATGTTCCAGCCGAAGTTTTCAGATGCTTCACGAATCAACATAAAGCCTTGGGCGTAAGAGATGATTTTAGACGCCAACAACGCTTTACGCACCGCTTCGATCCACACTTGTTTATCGCCTTCCACCTTGCCAATGGTTTTGTTAAATAATTGAGATGCTGCCACACGTTGATCTTTAAATGAAGACACGCAACGAGCGAACACGGATTCAGTAATCAGCGTTAATGGAATACCGAAATCAAGGGCGTTGATCCCTGTCCATTTACCTGTGCCTTTTTGACCAGCGGTGTCTAAGATTTTTTCCACCAATGGTTCGCCGTCGGCATCTTTATAACCCAAAATATCCGTTGTAATATCAATCAGATAGCTATCCAGTTCGGTTTTTTTCCAGTCGGCAAAAATTTGTTGCATTTCATCGTAGCTCAAGCCCAAACCGTCTTTTAAGAATTGATAGGCTTCGCAAATTAACTGCATATCGCCGTATTCAATGCCGTTATGCACCATTTTCACGAAATGCCCAGCCCCTTCTTTGCCAACCCAGTCACAGCAAGGTTCGCCTTTGTCGGTTTTGGCGGAAATCGCTTGTAAAATCGGTTTCACATATTGCCACGCTTCTTCGTTACCGCCAGGCATAATCGAAGGTCCGTGACGAGCCCCTTCTTCCCCGCCCGATACGCCTGAACCGATAAAGCGAATGCCTTTTTCCGCCAAAGCTTTCACACGGCGGTTGGTGTCTGGATAATTTGAGTTACCGCCATCAATGATGATGTCGCCTGCTTCCAAATGTGGCAACAAGGCATCAATAAATTGATCCACCACCTCGCCCGCACGCACCATTAACATCACTTTGCGTGGTTTTTCCAATTTGGCTGCCAAATCTTCCAAGGAATAGGCACCAATAATATTCGTGCCTTTCGCCGCCCCTGCCAAAAACTCGTCCACTTTTGAGGTGGTACGGTTATACGCCACCACGGTAAACCCGTGGTCGTTCATATTCAGAATTAAATTCTGCCCCATTACCGCTAAACCGATAACGCCGATATCGCCTTTTACTGACATTTTTTGCTCCTGTTGAAAAATATAATTAATTTAATGATATTAGATCTGGTTTTAATCTAGCTTCATTTTCTTTAAACCACTTTATTTGTCTTTTTAGTAAAAATAGACTATCTATATACTTTAAAACTATCACTTCTGGTATTCCAAGAAATAAAATTAGCGAGGAGTAATAAACAAATTTATTTGAATAAAAGTCAAAATATGCAATAAATATAATAAGCAGTACAAAATATATTAGAAATATTATTATAGATAGTAAAGAAACAAGATATGGATTCATCCTATTCTTATAGTCTTTATTTAAAGCATAAAAATCATTTAGATACCCTTCTCGATATAATGCTATGATATATGTTAAATCATTTAGACCGATCTTTTTATTTTTCAATAACCTAACTACCTGTTCAAAACTGACTCCCCTAAAACACTCAAGAGTATTACACATCATATCTTTTATAATATTTGATTCATTTCTAAACTTATCTATATTATCGGATGTAAAATATTTATTTATTATTTCAAAATTACGCAGATTTTTATGCTGTTTATCAAAATATTTTTTGATTAAAAAGGATAATAATGCACTAAAAGTCACACCTGATAAAGTAAAAATAATATTTTTATATTCTTCAAAAAATACTGACATTGACTCACTCCTTATTTACCCTAAGAAATTACTTATTTTTCTCTCCTATTGTCAAGGTAACAACTTGTGATCTTAAACACTGGGAGCTGTTTTTGACAGATGTTTTACCAAATCTTCCCTATTGTATTACAACAACTTCGCAGCATCCTTATCCAAAATCCACTCGGTTACGCCATTTTTCGCTTTAATTTTTGCTGCGGGATAAGGCAAGTTTTCCGCTGGTGTGGTTTGGATTTCTTTTAAAATTTCCGCTTTGCTTTCGCCTGTCACCAAATAGCTAATTCGTTTGGCTTTTTCGATTAGCTGGGCGGTTTTGGAAATGCGGATCTGCCCTGTTTCGGGGTGTTTGGCGATAGCTGCCACATTCGGATCGTTAAAATCCGTTTGATGTGGGAAAAGGGAAGCGGTGTGTCCGTCCGTACCCATTCCTAAAATGATCCAGTCAAATGCTAAATTCGGTACGCAAGCGGTGAGTTCTTGCGAAAATCTTGCCAGTTCTTGCTCGACATCATTTTCACCACGAATACGGTGAATATTTTCGGCAGGAATTTGAATATGATCAAACAACAATTTTTGCACTTCGCCGTAATTGCTTTCGGGATCATTCGGTTCAACCATACGATCATCGCCCCACCAAAAATGCAAGTTTTCCCACCGCACTTTTTCGTTAAAAGGCGACTGTGCTAGGGTTTTGAACAGCAATTTTGGGGTTGAGCCGCCTGAAAGGGAAATATGCACAGAGCGGTTTTGTTGGCTGTATGTGATAAATTCTTGGGCGATTTGCTCAACAGCTTGTTGGGCGGTGTCGAAAATGTTGGTATTCATTTATTATTCCTTTATCGGACGCCAGCGTGGCGTCCCTACAAATACTTTGATTTAAGCTCTGCGTGAAAAATGGGAGAGATGCCACGCTGGCGTCTATTTCAAATCAAACCTTCTTCTTCATAAATCCACTGGGTTTCCGCCAAACTCGACCTTGTTTCGCAATCAATTTATCGGCTTCGGAAGGCCCCCAAGTGCCTGCTTCATATTCATATATTCTGCTTCTTTCAGCTTTATAATCTAAAATAGGCTGCACAAATTGCCAACAGGCGTGCACCGCATCAGTACGAGCAAACAGTGTTGCATCGCCTTTCATTGCATCTAATAGTAAACGTTCATAAGCGGTCAAAAGGCTTGGTGAGGCAAGATCGGCATAACGGAAATCCATAGAAACTTCTTTTGCTTCGAAACCTGCACCGGGCTTTTTCAAACCGAAACGCATCGAAATACTTTCATCTGGCTGAATACGAATAATCAATTTATTTTCAGGTGCCTTTTGACTGAAAACTGGGTGCGGAGTCGTTTTAAAATGAATGACAATTTCGGTCACACGAGCGGGTAAACGTTTACCGGTGCGAACATAAAAAGGCACACCAGCCCAACGCCAATTATCAATTTCACAACGTACTGCCATATAGGTTTCTGTGGTGGAATCAGCAGGTACACCTTTTTCTTGTAAGTAGCCTTTGACTTCTTCCCCATCAATTACACTTGCCGTATATTGTCCTAATACCAAATGATTTTCTAATTCATCTGCTTTTAATGGGTGTAAGCAATGTAACACTTTTGCTACTTCATCACGCATTGAATCGGCATTAATAATTGCAGGCGGTTCCATTGCCACCATCGCCAGCACTTGTAACAAGTGATTTTGGAACATATCACGCATCGCTCCTGAGCCATCGTAATAACCACCACGATCTTCCACACCAATGGATTCCGCCCCTGTAATTTCCACATAATCAATGAAATTACGGTTCCACAGCGGTTCAAATAAGCCGTTTGAGAAACGTAAAACAAGCAAGTTTTGCACGGTTTCTTTACCTAAATAATGGTCAATACGGTAAATTTGATGTTCTTCAAAAAAGCGGTGTATTTGAATATCTAAGGCTCTTGCTGTTTCAATATCATAGCCAAATGGTTTTTCTACAATTAAACGCTTCCAACCTTGCTCTTCAGTGTTCAAACCGTGAGCTGCCAAGCATTCAGGAATAACGCCATATAAACTCGGTGGGGTAGAAAGATAGTAGAGTGTATTACCTTCCGTTTCATATTGTTGGTGAAGTGCGGTCAAACGAGGAATAAGTTTGGCATAATCTTCCGCTTCAAAGGTATTAATAGATTGATAATAAAGATGCTGACAAAATGCGTCCAAGGTTTCACCAGTAGCCTCTTCACATTGTATGAGAGCTTGACGCATTTTTTCTCGAAAAGTTTCATCATCAAAGTTACTGCGTGCCACACCTAATACAGAGAAATGCTCAGTTAAACGACCAATTTTATATAAATGATACAGTGCAGGAATTAATTTACGATGAGTTAAATCACCCGATGCACCAAAAATAACAATACAGTTGTTGTCTGCTTCAATTTTCATTTTGCTTCCCTAAATCATTACTGAAAGAACTACAAAGTTATAACATATTATGTTAATGAATTGATATTAAATCGAAATAATTTTTGCCAATTGCTATTTTTATTAGACACCATCAAAAAATTAGGGTTTCCGAAATCATTTTTTTGATTATAAATTAATGGCTGATAAACATCATCAAATACTGCCCCCCCCATTTCCTGTAAAATAATTTCCGCAGGTGCCGTATCCCACTCACTTGTTTTCCCTAAACGCAAATAACAATCACAACTGCCATCTGCAACCAAACCACTTTTAATACCACTTGAACCGCAAATGACAAACTCATATTGGTAGTTATCATTAAAAGTTTGGCGTGCCTTTTTTTTCGCTCTAGATGCACCTAAGGCAACTTTAATTGGGCGACTCAAATCAAGCGTGCGAGGTAACAAACGTTGTACGTTCTGTGCCACTTTTTTATAAGCACCATAATGTTGCATTGCATAATAAGTTGTTTGTAATACTGGTGCGTGAATAATACCTAACACAGCTTGATTATTTTGCATTAAGGTAATCAATACCGAAAAATAGCCAGTGCGATTAATAAATTGTTGTGTACCATCTAAAGGATCAATCAACCAATATTGGTGCCATTGTTCTCGTTCAGCTAAAGGAATATTACAATTTTCTTCTGAAAGTACAGGGATAGAGGGAGTAAGTGCGGTGAGTTTTTCAATTAAAAATTGGCTTAAAAATAAATCCACCTCAGTAACTGGTGTATTATCCGATTTTTGCGAAATTTGCACCGCACTTGATGCGGTTTGCTGATAAAAATGAGTTAAATGTTCTCCTGCCAAATAAGCAATATCTAAAGTTTGTTGCAACAATTCAGAAGTCAGTTTTAACATAGCCAGCACCTTATATTTGCAAGAGAACAGAATACAAAACAGGCTATCAAATATCTTGATAGCCTGCAACTTGCGAGTATAAATTGACGATTAAGATTTTTTCGCTTTTAACACACGCAAAGTTAAAATACCCGCACCGACAACAAAGAGCATCAAGCCAAGAATTTCTGCGGCGGTATCCCAGTTTTCAAGGGTTAAAGCGAGTGGGGCATCAGAGCCACCAGAGGTAACTGAAGCAGCGATAATAAAGGCAAGTACAACCCCGACTAAACTTTCGCCAACAATTAATCCTGCAGCAAATAATGTACCGTTACGTTCTGCGGCTTTTTGTACTTTTTCTACATCTTTGCCGTTACGTTTTGCATAACTGTCAAGATGTTTATTGATCAACCAAGCCAACACCGCACCAATAATAATTGGCATATTCACCACTGGCGGTAAATAAATCCCCATTCCCACAGCAAGTGCGGGTAATGCGAAGCGTTTATTACTGGCTTTTTTCAACAAAGTATCAATCACAATTAATGCCACACCTAAGGCTGTACCAACAAAAATATAAGTCCATTCTAAACTATGTGAGAAAATCCCTTTTGCAATAGTGGTCATTAATGTCGCTTGCGGTGCGGAAAGTGCTTGCGCAGGATCCATAGATTCACGAGGCAATGCGCCTGTAAATCCATAGGCGTGATAGAGAATTTCTAACACGGGAGCAATCACTAATGCACCAACAATTGAACCAATAATTAACGCCACTTCTTGACGCCAAGGTGTTGCTTTAACTAAAAGCCCTGTTTTGAGATCTTGTAAGTTATCATTAGAAATTGCCGCAATGGTTACCACTAACGAGCCAGAGAAAATCGTAAGTGCAGTCAAAAATTGCAAAGTTTCTGGGCTATCTGTTAAGCCTGTTACGTTACCAATCAACATTAACACTAATGAAATCGTTACCACAGAAATAATGCCTATACCCGAAATCGGACTTGAAGAGGAACCCACTAAGCCTGCCATATAACCGCAGGCAGCGGCAACAAAGAAACCAATCGCAACGGTTAAAACAGTACAGACTACAATTAATAAAACCGTCACTTCAGCAGATAAATCCATTACACGAATAAAGTCATAAAGTGAAAAGGCAATTAACACAACTGTGGCTAAAGTTAAATAAATCATCGTTTTAGGCGATAAATCTTGCTCGGTACGCTCATTTGGTTTGGCATTAGGATCTTTAAGCATACGGAATGAGGCTGTCATTCCCTCGAGCATTGGCTTCATCAACATTAATAATGTCCAAATTGCAGCAACACCAATAGTTCCCACACCAATAAACCGCACTTTTTCTTTCCAAACACCAAAGGCATACCCTGCAAGACTTGCCCCCTCAGGCATTGGAGCCGCTGCGGTGAAATAAGGCACAGCGATACCCCACGCAAAGAAAATACCTAATAAAATCGCTAAACCACCAACAATGCCGACTAAATAGCCTGCTCCCACTAATGCCAAAGAAAAGCCCATTGGCACTTGGAAAATGGCATTTCCTGATTTAAACCAATAACTCGCACCATCAGCAACCACACGCAATCCATTGGTTAAGAACGCTACAATGCCTGCTAACACTCCACCAGTAGCAATTTCACGGATACCGCTTTCATTGCCACTTTGATGGTTGCCCGCCTTTAGAATTTCTGCGGCAGCAACGCCTTCTGGATAAGGTAATTCACTACGAGTTACCATCGCATTACGCAATGGAATAGTGAAAATTACCCCTAGAATTCCCCCAGAGGCACAAAGCAACATCGTTTGCCAGAAAGGAAAACCTTGCCAATAACCAATCATCAACAAACCCGGAATAACAAAAATCACACTTGATAGTGTGCCTGCTGCGGAAGCTTGGGTTTGTACCATATTATTTTCTAAAATATTCGATCCTGCGAACATTTTTAACACAGCCATAGAAATCACTGCGGCTGGAATAGATGAGGCAAAAGTTAATCCCACTTTTAAACCTAAATAAACGTTAGATGCCGTAAATACAACAGTAATCAACGCCCCTAAAATCATTCCCCGCAGGGTCAGTTCTTTTAGTGAATCTTGTTGCGTAGAAACGCTCATAATATCCTCTTTATCGTTAATAAAATTTCAGAATTGAAATAAAAATCACCAATGTGTATTGCATATTTATTCAATTAGTTAGATAAATATGGGCGATATTAAATATCACTCCACTCAAAAGAAGGCAACTAAATTTTTACTTCATTGAGAAAAAATCTCGCAACATATAAAGTGCGGTCAAATTTCTTGCTTCATTAAAATTTGGATCCTGTAGCAAGGTTTCAATCTCAGACAATGGGATTTTTACAAGCTGCAAAGGTTCAGGCTCATCACCAACCAATTGGCAAGGATATAAATCTTGAGCAATAAAAATATACATTGGATTATTCATATAACTCGGCGAAGTAATCAAGGTGCGTAAATGCTTCAATTTTTTTGCCCCCAAACCAATTTCTTCTTTCAATTCTCGTACCGCACTTTGTTCAGGTGTTTCGCCTAAATCCATTAACCCTTTAGGAAAACCAAGTTCGTAACGCTCTGTTCCAACGGCGTACTCCTTTACCAAAAATAAATGTTCATCTTCAATCGGCAACACCATTACCGCCGCACGACTACTGGGTTTAAAACGTTCATAAGTGCGGTGTTCGCCGTTAGAAAATTGCAATTCCACCGCTTCAATTTCAAAAATACGGGTTTTCGCAAGAGACGAAATAGATAAAATTTCAGGTTTTCTCATACTGGATTCCTTTTACAAGACTAACGAATAGCGATACCATAAACTGCCTTATGTAGAAAGGCAAAAAAATTCTAAAATTCACCGCACTTTTCATAAAACAATGGCAAAAAATACGAAAGCACAAGATACGGAAGACGGCGTTCGTCTTGATAAATGGCTATGGGCTGCACGTTTCTACAAAACTCGCACCCTCGCTAAAGAAATGATTGAAGGCGGCAAAGTCCATTATAATGGACAACGCACCAAACCGAATAAAACCGTAGAAATTGGTAGCATCATCAAACTTCGGCAGGGCAATGAAGAAAAAGAAGTGAAAGTTACCGCACTTTCTAGCCAACGGCGAGGAGCACCAGAAGCACAATTGTTATATCAAGAAACCCAAGCCAGTGTCGAAAATCGGGAAAAAATGGCAATAATGCGTAAAATCAATGCGTTAACGATGCCACACCCCGATCGCCGCCCAAATAAAAAGGAACGCCGTGATTTGCTCAAATTCAAACAACAAGAACATTTTTAATTGATAAGAAAAGCGAAAAACTCACCGCACTTTCTCAATGAGGAAAATCAATGATCACACAAACTGATAACGACAAACTCTATCGCTACCTTTTTCAACAACGTGCTGTGCGTGGTGAATGGGTGCGACTAAACCAAACCTTTATTGACACCTTAAATACACACCAATACCCTGAAGTTGTACAAAACTTGCTAGGTGAAATGATGGTGGCAACCAGCCTATTAACTGCTACTTTAAAATTTCAAGGCAATATTACCGTACAAATTCAAGGCGATGGGCCTTTAAAACTTGCTTTGGTTAATGGTAACGAACAACAACAAATGCGAGGCTTAGCACGTTTACAAGGTGAAGTACAAAATACAATGTCCCTCACAGAATTAGTAGGAAAGGCTGTGTTAGTTATCACTATCGCCCCAGAAAAAGGTGAACGTTATCAAGGGGTTATTCCACTTGATAAACCGACAATTGCAGAATGTTTAGCGGACTATTTTATTCGCTCAGAACAACTTAAAACCCAACTTTTTATTCGGGTCGGACAATTTAATGACAAACCAGTAGCAGCAGGTATGTTATTGCAAATTATGCCTGATGGTTTAGGTTTAGCAGAAGATTTTGAACATCTCGCCACCCTAACGGAAACCATAAAAGACGAAGAAATCTTCGCATTGAATGCAGAAACATTACTTTATCGTTTATATCACGAGGAAAAAGTGGAAATTTATCCACCACAACAATTGAGTTTTCATTGTGGCTGCTCGCTAGATCGTTCTGGTGCAGCACTATTATTAATGCCAGATGATGATATTGCACAACTTCTCGAAGAACATCACGGCAGTATTGATATGCAATGCGAATGCTGTGGTACACATTACTTTTTTAACGAAACAACCATCGCTCAGCTAAAAACAAAATCTGCATAAAAATCAAGTGCGGTAATTTTTTTGATTTACATCACAGAAATCAAAAAAACTTAACAAATCTTGATCGAACTAACAGCTTTTAGGTAGAAATTAGATTAAAATAGTTAGTATTCATCTTTTAACATTTTAACTTAACTCAATGAGGTAATTTATGGCTGACTTAAATAAAGTAATCGCTGAACTTGCAGGCGTTGGTATCACTGGTGTAACTGAAGTTGTTCGCAACCCAAGCTATGAGCAACTTTTTGAAGAAGAAACCAAACCAAGTTTAGAAGGTTATGAAAAGGGTACCGTAACACAATCAGGTGCGGTAGCTGTTGATACAGGAATTTTCACAGGTCGTTCACCAAAAGATAAATATATCGTACTTGATGACACCACTAAAGATACAGTTTGGTGGACAAGCGAGAAAGTAAAAAATGACAACAAACCAATGACCCAAGAAACTTGGGCAAGCTTAAAAGGTTTAGTCACTAAACAACTTTCTGGCAAACGTTTATTCGTGATTGATGCATTCTGTGGTGCAAATGAAGATAGCCGTGTGGCAGTGCGTATTGTCACTGAAGTAGCGTGGCAAGCACACTTTGTGAAAAATATGTTTATCCGTCCTTCTGAAGCAGAATTAGCTAACTTCACACCAGATTTTGTCGTAATGAACGGTTCTAAAGTAACCAATCCAAACTGGAAAGAGCAAGGCTTAAACTCTGAAAACTTCGTTGCATTCAACTTAACTGAAAAAATCCAATTAATCGGTGGTACTTGGTACGGCGGTGAGATGAAAAAAGGTTTATTCTCATTGATGAACTACTGGTTACCATTAAAAGGTATTGCATCAATGCACTGTTCTGCAAACGTAGGTAAAGACGGTGATGTAGCAGTATTCTTCGGTTTATCTGGCACAGGTAAAACCACCCTTTCAACTGATCCAAAACGTCAATTAATTGGTGATGATGAGCACGGCTGGGACGATGATGGCGTATTTAACTACGAAGGTGGTTGCTATGCGAAAACCATTAAACTCTCACCAGAAAATGAGCCCGATATTTATGGTGCAATCAAACGTGATGCATTATTAGAAAACGTTGTTGTTCGTGCAGATGGTTCTGTTGACTATGATGATGGCTCAAAAACTGAAAATACTCGCGTGTCTTACCCAATTTACCACATCAACAACATTGTTGAGCCAGTATCAAAAGCAGGACACGCTAAGAAAGTCATCTTCTTAACCGCGGACGCATTCGGTGTATTACCACCAGTATCTAAATTAACCCCAGAACAAACCAAATACTACTTCTTATCTGGTTTCACAGCGAAATTGGCAGGTACAGAGCGTGGCATTACTGAACCAACCCCAACTTTCTCTGCCTGTTTCGGTGCTGCGTTCTTATCACTTCACCCAACACAATATGCAGAAGTGCTAGTTAAACGTATGGAAGCATCAGGTGCGGAAGCCTACTTAGTGAATACTGGTTGGAACGGTACAGGTAAACGTATCTCAATCAAAGATACTCGTGGTATCATCGATGCAATCTTAGATGGTTCAATTGAAAATGCAGAAATGAGTAAATTACCAATCTTTGATTTATCTGTTCCAAAAGCATTACCAGGTGTTGACCCTGCAATTTTAGATCCTCGTGATACTTATGCAGATAAAGCACAATGGCAAGCGAAAGCAGAAGATTTAGCAGGTCGTTTCGTGAAAAACTTTGAAAAATACACCACAAACGATGAAGGTAAAGCATTAGTGGCAGCAGGCCCTAAAGCTTAATTGTAAATCTCTAACAGAAAAACAGCTTGATTAATTCAAGCTGTTTTTTTATTCAGCCTCCTCTTAAATAAGTTATCTTCTCAAACCCACCGCACTTTTTTTCAAAAAAATTTGATCTGCTTCACAAATTTAATAAAAGTCTTTTGCACTTCTTTTATTTCCTTTTACATTTATCTCAAAACCAATCGAAACGTTTCGATAAAAAATTTAAACAATATACCTAATCAAAACCTTAAAAAATTAGGAAGAAATAATGAAAAAAAACACTGTACTAAACGCACAGCTTTCGCAAACAATCGCCTCATTAGGGCATACTGATAGCCTGACGATTTGTGATGCCGGATTGCCGATTCCAATGCAAGTTGAACGCATTGATTTAGCTCTCACGGCGGGTGTGCCGAGTTTTTTACAAACGTTTAATGCAATTGTTGCAGAAATGTTTGTGGAGCGAGCGGTGCTTGCTGAAGAAATAAAAGATAAAAATCCCAAAATTTTAACCGCACTTTTAAATGCCTTTGCTCAACTAGAACAAGCACAGGGCAATCAAATTCAAATTGACTATATCAGCCACGAGCAATTCAAACAGCATAGTCAACTAAGCAAAGGGATTGTGCGCAGTGGAGAATTCTCCCCCTATGCAAATGTGATTTTATATTCTGGCGTGCCGTTTTAAGAGGTTAAGAATGCAACAACAAGCCTTACTCAAAATCGAAGGTATTGATAAATCTTTTCCGGGTGTAAAAGCCCTGAGCAATGCCTGTTTATCTGTTTATGCAGGTAAAGTGATGGCATTAATGGGAGAAAATGGTGCTGGAAAATCTACCTTAATGAAAGTGTTAACTGGGATTTACAGCAAAGATGCAGGAACAATCCATTATTTAGGTGAACAAGTCGCTTTCAAAGGGCCAAAACAATCACAGGAAGCTGGAATTAGCATTATTCACCAAGAACTCAACTTAGTAGGCAATTTAACCATTGCGGAAAATATTTTCTTAGGACGTGAATTTTTAACTGCTTGGGGAGCTATTGATTGGAAAAAAATGCACCAAGAAGCAGATAAATTACTAGCTCGTTTAGGTGTAAGCCATAGTAGTCATCAACGCTGTTCAGAACTTTCGATTGGTGAACAGCAAATGGTAGAAATTGCTAAAGCGTTAAGTTTTGAATCTAAAGTGATCATTATGGACGAACCAACCGATGCACTCACCGATACCGAAACAGAAGCGTTATTTAAGGTCATTCGTGAACTGAAAACAGAGAAACGAGGCATTGTATATATTTCGCACCGTATCAAAGAAATTTTTGAAATTTGCGATGATGTTACTGTTTTACGAGATGGACAATTTATCGGTGAAAAAGCTATCGCTGATTTAGATGAAGATCAGTTAATTGAAATGATGGTAGGACGGCGTTTAGAAGAACAGTATCCACATCTTCCTCTCCCTCAAGGTGAGCTGTTATTAGAGGTAGAAAATCTGACAGGTAGCGGTGTGCATAACATCAATTTCCAATTGCATAAAGGTGAAATTTTAGGCATTTCTGGCTTAATGGGAGCAGGTCGAACAGAATTGATGAAAGTGCTTTATGGTGCCCTGCCTCGTACAAGTGGCAAAGTGCGGTTAAATCAACAAGAAATTCATAACCATTGCCCACAAGATGGCTTAAACAACGGCATTGTTTATATTTCCGAAGATCGCAAAGGCGATGGCTTGGTATTGGGAATGTCAGTAAAAGAAAATATGACCCTAACGGCACTGAATTATTTTGCCCCCAAAGGACATATTCAACAGAAAAATGAACAAATTGCCGTGTCGGATTTTATTATGATGTTCAATATCAAAACCCCAAGTCAAGAGCAAGCTATTGGGTTGTTATCGGGAGGAAATCAACAAAAAGTAGCGATTGCAAAAGGCTTAATGACGAGACCTAACGTGTTGATTTTAGACGAACCCACACGAGGCGTTGATGTGGGAGCAAAAAAAGAAATTTACCAGTTAATTAATCAATTTAAACAAGAAGGATTAAGCATTATTTTGGTTTCTTCCGATATGCCCGAAGTGCTAGGTATGAGCGATCGTATCTTAGTGATGCACGAAGGGCAGATTAAAGCACAGTTCCAACGTAATGAAGCTACCCAAGAAAAATTATTAGCCGCAGCCATTGGCAAAAGTGCGGTATCAATTTAAGGATTTTTTATGACAACGCAGAAAAACAACTTTCAACTTAACAAATTTTTAATTGAGCAACGTTCAATTATTGCGTTATTGGTGTTAATTGCCATTGTTTCTATGATCAACCCTGATTTCTTCAGTGTGGATAATATTCTCAATATTCTCCGTCAAACTTCTGTCAATGCAATTATTGCCGTAGGTATGACTTTTGTGATTTTAATCGCAGGTATCGATCTTTCCGTTGGTTCAGTCTTAGCCTTAACAGGGGCAATCGCAGCTTCAATGGTCGGTGCAGAATTACCTATTTTTCTCGTTATTCCTACCGCACTTTTAATCGGTACTTTGCTTGGCGGAATAAGCGGTGCAATTGTGGCGAAAGGTAAAGTGCAGGCATTTATTGCAACTTTAGTGACAATGACATTATTGCGTGGCGTAACAATGGTTTACACTGACGGCCGTCCAATTAGCACAGGTTTTTCTGACGGAGCTGATGCCTTTGCTTTCTTAGGTACTGGCTATGTGTTTGGTATTCCTGTTCCAATTTGGATTATGGCATTAGTGTTCGCTTGTGCTTGGTATGTATTAAAACACACACCAATTGGTCGTTATATTTATGCACTTGGGGGCAACGAAGCCGCCACGCAATTATCAGGTATTAATGTTAATAAAATCAAAATCTTTGTGTTCTCTGTGAGTGGCTTCTTATCTGCTTTAGCAGGCTTGATTGTGACCTCTCGTCTTTCTTCTGCACAACCTACCGCTGGTGTGTCTTATGAATTAGATGCGATTGCAGCCGTTGTGGTTGGTGGCACCAGCCTAATGGGCGGAAAAGGGCGTGTAATGGGAACATTAATCGGTGCATTAATCATCGGTTTCTTAAACAATGCTTTGAATTTATTAGATATTTCATCTTACTATCAAATGATAGCAAAAGCCTTAGTTATTTTGGTTGCGGTGTTAGCCGATAACTATCTAGGAACTAAAAAAGTCTAACCCATCTCACTCAAAGGAGAATTATTATGAAAAAACTTCAAAAACTTACCACTTTAGCTTCTGCAATGATGTTAAGCCTTGCGGTTAGTGGCTCTGCATTAGCCAAAGATACCATTGCTCTAGCCATTTCTACCTTAGACAATCCTTTCTTTGTTACTTTAAAAGACGGTGCTCAGAAAAAAGCCGATGAATTAGGTTACAAATTAGTGGTGTTGGACTCACAAAACGATCCAGCCAAAGAATTAGCCAATGTAGAAGATTTAACTGTGCGTGGGGTGAAAGTGTTATTAATCAACCCAACAGATTCTGAAGCTGTAGGCAATGCAGTGAAAATGGCAAACCGCAACAAAATTCCAGTGATCACGCTAGATCGTGGGGTAGCTAGTGGCAACGTTGTAAGTCATATTGCCTCCGACAATGTGGCTGGCGGTAAAATGGCAGGCGATTTCATTGCACAAAAATTAGGAGCAAGTGCTAAAGTCATTCAATTAGAAGGTATTGCAGGCACATCAGCCGCTCGTGAGCGCGGCGAAGGCTTTAAACAAGCGATCGATGCACATAAGTTCAATGTTTTAGCCAGCCAACCAGCAGATTTTGACCGCACTAAAGGTTTAAATGTAATGGAAAACTTATTAGCGAGCAAAGGTGATGTACAAGCGGTATTTGCACAAAACGATGAAATGGCGTTGGGTGCATTGCGTGCGATTAAAGCGGCGAATAAATCTGTGCTAGTGGTAGGATTTGATGGTACTGATGATGGAGTGAAAGCCGTACAAACTGGTAAAATGGCAGCAACTATCGCACAACAACCTGATTTAATTGGTGCATTAGGCGTGGTTACCGCAGATAAAATTCTAAAAGGTAAAAAAGTCGAAGCAAAAATTCCTGTGGATTTAAAAGTTATCAGCAAATAATATTAATTTTAGGGCATCTTCTGATGTCCATTTTTTCTGTTTTGAGGCTAATATGAAAAAACTTACGGTTCTTGGCAGTGTCAATGCCGATCACGTTATTTCTGTACCGCACTTTGCACAACCGGGTGAAACAGTAATGGGAAATCATTACCATATCGCCTATGGTGGCAAAGGGGCAAACCAAGCCGTAGCGGCAGCTCGTCTTGGTGCAAAAGTGGACTTTATTGCTTGTGTCGGTGCAGATGAAATTGGACAAGCAATGAAAAAAGCGTTTGCACAAGATGGGATAAATACACAATCTGTATTAGCAATAGCTAATCAAATGACAGGTATTGCAATGATCCAAGTAGCAGAAAGTGGAGAAAATAGCATTATTATTTCTGCTGGAGCTAACGCACATTTAACCGAACAAGTGGTAGAAAAATTTGCTGACAATATTAACCAAGCTGATGCACTATTAATGCAGTTGGAAACGCCTTTAAGTGCGGTGATTTTAGCAGTAAAATTAGCCAAAAGGGCAAACACAAAAGTCATTCTTAATCCTGCCCCAGCACAGGCTTTGCCAGATGAACTATTAACCCAATTGGATATGATCACACCAAATGAAACTGAAACGGAAATTCTTACGGGGATTAAAGTCGTTGATGAAAAAAGTGCCGCACAAGCAGCACAGGTTTTCCATCAAAAAGGGATTGAAAGTGTGTTGATTACACTTGGTGCGAAAGGGGTTTATGTCAGCCAACAAGGAAAAACAGGTGAAATCATAGAAGGTTTTCGAGTTCAAGCGAAAGATACCACTGCCGCAGGCGATACCTTTAATGGTGCATTATTAACCGCACTTTTAGAGGATAAACCACTAGCACAAGCTATCCGATTTGCTCACGCAGCGGCAGCCATTAGTGTAACCCGACAAGGTGCACAACCCTCAATTCCAACGAGAAAAGAAACCCTTGAATTTCTCGCAGAACATCAATAAATTGCGAATTCCCCAATCCAATAACAAAGGAAAGAGGGATTAATGCTAGTCAATTTATACAAACCGCAATAAGAATGGAAATGATAAATGGCAACAATGAAAGATATTGCAAGGATTGCAAAAGTTTCTACTTCTACCGTTTCTCACGTTATCAATAATTCTCGCTTTGTCAGCGATGAAATTCGTGAAAAAGTGATGCGTGTAGTTAAAGAACTTAATTACACGCCTTCCGCCTTAGCTCGCAGCCTCAAGGTAAAAGAAACCAAAACCATTGGTTTATTAGTAACAGCAACCGATAACCCATTTTTCGCAGAAGTAGTAAGTGGTGTGGAGCAATATTGTCATCAACATCATTACAATCTCATTCTTTCCAGCACCGCAGGAGATAAAGATCGGCTATTAAATAACTTACAAACCCTCGTGCAAAAACAAGTAGATGGGTTATTACTGATGTGTGCCGATGCTCGCTTTCAAATTGGTAGAGATCTCAATCTTCCCTTGCCTTTTGTGATTATGGACTGGTGGCCAACAGATCAAAGTGTGGATAAAATTTTTGAAAATTCAGAATATGGTGGCTATCTTGCCACCAAAACGCTAATTGATTATGGTCATCGTCATATTGCGATTATTACTGGCAACTTGAAAAAATCCCTTGCTCAAAATCGTTTAGCTGGCTACCAAAAAGCCCTTACAGAAGCGAATATTCCTCTTAATCCTGCGTGGATTATTGAAGAAAATTTTGATATTGAAGGGGGAATTTCAGGTATGCAAAAAGTACTAAATTTAACCCCTCGCCCAACAGCTGTGTTTGCTTGTAACGACAGCATTGCACTCGGTGCTTACCAAACACTATGGCGACAAGGCTTGCGAGTACCGCAAGATATGTCAGTAATTGGTTATGATAACATTCATCTTGCACAATATATGTCGCCACCTTTAAGTACAATCAATCAACCTAAAGCAGAGTTGGGGAAATTAGCGGTAGAAACCTTACTGCAACGCATCAAAAATCCACAAGAAAACTACCGCACTTTACTGCTTGAACCCGAAATTATTGAGAGAGAATCAATCCAGTTACTAAAATAATATTGTTGTTTATCCGCTGTCATTAAGTTGCTAAAATAACCAAAACTTTTACCCAGCAGAGGATAAAATGAAGAACATTCGCATTGCTTTCATATTTTGCCTGTTTGCAT
The DNA here is from genome assembly GCA_002015125.1 of [Haemophilus] felis. Taxonomy (GTDB): domain Bacteria; phylum Pseudomonadota; class Gammaproteobacteria; order Enterobacterales; family Pasteurellaceae; genus Pasteurella; species Pasteurella felis. The sequence goes on along the minus strand of MUYB01000030.1, from coordinate 41,057 downwards.
TGTTAACGGGCTGTGCCACTATTAATCCCGAAACGGGGGAAAGAAAAGATCCATTAGAGGGATTTAATCGGGCAATGTGGCATTTTAATTATCAAGTTGTCGATCCTTACTTTCTCAAACCGGTTGCCACGGGCTGGAAAGAATATGTTCCCACACCAATTAAAGCAGGTTTAACCAATGTAGCCAATAATCTTGATGAACCTGCCAGTTTCCTAAACCGCTTGCTTTCAGGAGATTTTAAAAAAGCACTCGTCCATTTTAATCGCTTTTGGATTAACAGTATTTTTGGCTTAGGAGGATTAATTGATGTAGCGAGTTATCAAGAACCCTTGAGGATTGAAAATCACAGCCGTTTTGGAGATACGCTTGGACGTTATGGCGTTGAAACAGGTTCTTATATTATGTTGCCTTTTTACGGTGCAGCCACACCTCGACAAGATATTGGTAATCTTGCGGATTTAACCTATCCTGCCTATTCATTATTAGGTCCTTGGAGTTGGTTGAAATATGCTATTCAAGGGATTAATGCTCGTGCAACGATGTTAGACAAAGATGCACTGTTAAGCCAATCACAAGATTCGTATATTTTATTCCGTGAAGCCTATTTCCAAAATTTGGAATATCGCGTTAAAGACGGAAAAACCGACGAACTAGAACAAACACTTTCAGATGATATTTTAAAAGAAATTGACTAAGGACTTCATTATGGAAATGACAGCAACACAACGCCTTATTTTGGCAAATCAATACAAACTCATGGCATTACTGGACAGTGAAAATGCCAAAAAGTATCAACGCCTTGAAACCATTGTAAAAGGAGGTTTTGAAAAAGAGCTAAAAGAATTAGATAAAGAGTTCGCTGATTTATCTGAAGCTGAATGTGAAAATGTGTTAAACACCCTAGAGATGTATCACGCGCTACAAGTTTCTTATAACAATTTAGAAGATAAATCTGCTCTCACTCCACATCGTTTACAATTTGCTGGCTATTGTGCGGTGCGTGAGAAAAAATACTTAAATTACTTGCGTTTTATCGTTAATGTGGAAGGCAAATATCAAGACTTTATGCGTTGTGAACACGGTTGTGATGCACAAGTACAAATGTGGGAAAAATACCAACGTATGTTGAATGTTTGGAAATCTTGTCCGCATGGTTATCATTTAAGTATGACGGAAATTCAAAATATCCTAAATGCTTAATTTTTAAGATTTTTTGTTTTGTTTCATCTAAGGACTGCATAATTTATTCAGTCCTTTGATTTATTGTTGGTCATTATGCAAAAAAATCCACTGCACTTTTATCGTGCTCGCTTCTCTGTTGCACCAATGCTTGATTGGACTACTCGTCATTGTCGTTATTTTCACCGCCAATTTAGCCAACACAGCCTGATTTATACGGAAATGGTAACCACTGGAGCCATTCTGCACGCCAAATATGATCACCTTGATTTTTCGTACAAAGAGAACCCTGTAGCATTACAACTTGGCGGTAGTGATCCAAAACAACTCGCTTACTGTGCCAAACTTGCGGAACAACGTGGCTATCAAGAAATTAACTTAAATGTCGGTTGTCCTTCCGATCGAGTACAAAACGGTGCTTTTGGTGCTTGTCTAATGGCAAAGGCAGAGCTGGTGGCAGAGTGTATAAAAGCAATGCAAAATGAAGTTGCTATTCCTGTTACAGTCAAAACAAGAATTGGAATTGATCATCAAGATAGCTATGAATTTTTATGTGATTTTGTACAAAAAGTGCATCAAGCAGGTTGTCAAGAATTCACTATTCACGCTCGCAAGGCTTGGTTATCTGGGCTAAGCCCCAAACAAAATCGTGAAATTCCTCCCTTGGATTATGAACGTGTATATCAATTAAAACGGGATTTTCCACAGCTTTGGATTAGTATTAATGGCGGCGTTAAGACAATCGAAGAAATCCAACAACATTTGCAATATGTGGACGGTGTAATGGTGGGGCGTGAGGCTTATCAAAATCCAAGTCTATTAGGCTACATTGACCAAGCATTATTTGACCCACAACGTGCGGTGGTTTCTCCACGAGAATCCGTATTGAAAATGTTTCCATACATTGAGCAACAGCTCAGTCAAGGTGTATATCTTAATCACATTGTGCGGCATATGCTCGGTGCATTTCAGCAATGCAAAGGGGCACGCCAGTGGCGACGACATCTCAGCGAAAATGCCCACAAACAAGGAGCAGGGTTAGAGGTGCTAGAACAGGCTCTTGCTTTTGTTGAAGAATAAACTTAAGAGCCCAAACACGAAAAGTGACGGGCATTTCCGCTAAAAGAAAGGGGCATAACGCCCCTTAACTTTTTGATTACTCAGTCTTTTCCGTTGGTTTGCTTTGATTTGTCTTTTCTGGCAGTTCATAGTTCACCACGTTAAAGAAACGTTTTCCCTCTTTTTTGCCAGCGTAACCGCTCTTTTCCCAAAAGGCGTTTTTCAGCCAAGCCTCGAATTTTTGATGCGTTGGGAAAGTTACTTCGCCAAAGTTTGGATCAAAGAACACCACTTTATCGCCTTGAACTGCGGCAGAAACTGTGTGTGATCCCCCTTCAAGGTTAATTGAGATCTTCTTCACGCCTGATTTTTCTTTGCCAGTATCTAAAATTGCTTTGGTTAAGGCGGAAATATCCGTTTTCGATACCGTACCAGCCACTTCATCTCGGCGACTTGCTTCGCCTACGGTTTTTTGTTTTGGTACCACGCCTTGTTCTTGCAACCAACTATCGGTTAATTTGAACTGTTGCGTTGCACTACCGCTGTTCATAAACTCTGTTTGCAATTTCTTAATGGAATCAATGGCTTCTTTTTTCAGGTTGCCTTTTTTACCCCCCTCATAAAGCGTATTCCAAAAGTCCTCTTGAGCACTCACTTTATTGGCAATCCAGTGGGCACAAGTGGATTCACAAACACCGTGTTGGGTTTCAACGTGTTTAATGATTTCGTTATACACTTCTCCTTTGGATTGAGCATATTTAAAACTCACCTTGCCGCCATATTCCTCCACTGATGCACGCACCGCATCAATTTTTGCTTTGACCTTCAGCGGTTGGAATTTGTCTTGAATTTGTTGTCGCAAGGTTCTTGGTTGCTCAACTAAGGTTAATTGTGCCACTTTCTCACTCACAGGTTTTGCTTTTCGGTTTGCCTGCGTTTCACCTTGTGCAACAGCAGGTTGCGTGGCTATTGCTTTTTCTGCTGTCGCCGTTTTTTCTACCTCTGTATTTTCTGTAGCGTTGGCAATTGGTGTTTTGGGTGCGAGCGTTTCTGCCGTGTTGAGGGAGGCTTTTGGTGTTAGCGTGGTTACCGTTGCAACAAAGGTTTCAGGCACAAGCGTTGCTAGCGTTGCAGAAATTGCTTTTGGTGTGGCTTTTTCTGTCTCGTTCGTCTCTGTACGATCTAACTCTGTATCGGATAAACGTTTTGGTAACGCAGGTGCAACCTCTTCTACCACGACAGGTTTGAGGGGTTGATTTTTAGTTGCTTCATCGCCTTTGGCTTTCGCTTTTGCTAACGCCTCAGGGCTTTTATCTACAACAGCATAAATCGGTTCTTGTTTCTCGGCATTCACCTTTTGGCTCACTTCAGGTAACGGTTTTTGACCTAACTCCGTTAAAAACTCTTTGACCACTTCTGCACTGGTAGCAGACTTCGCTGTCTTCTTCGTTTGCGGAATAATTTGGGTCTCAAAGTCAGAACTGAATTTAGTAAATGCAGGATAGCCAGCATCTAATAACAATTTATTCACAATCACTCGTGCCATACGTCCATTGCCCTCTGCAAATGGGTGGTAAGCAATTAAGCGTTGATACACTAAACCCGCAAGAACGCTTGGTTCAACATTTTGTTGTTTCGCTTGATTAATAAAATCAACGGTTTCTTTAAGCTGAATTTTTGATGCTTCGGGGCTAGAGAAGACAGCATTTTCTTTCGTTAATGTTTCTTTCTTGTAAAGCAAGCGATCTTCAGGTTCATCAGGACGTAATCCTCTGTTGAGTGTTTCAATCATCTCAACCGTAAGTGGTTTATTCTGACTGCTTTTCAAGAAGTCTGAAATTGCCCCTTGCACCTCATCTTTCAGTTTTGGGTTGCCTTGGATGGTTTTTGAAGTGGCTGCTAAGGCTTCGGTAATGCTTAAGGTTTTCTCATGAATATCCTCAAGTGCACTGCCTTTTGGCAACTGTTTTACCAAGTCTTGAATTTGCGAAAATTCTTCCACAGTCGGCTTGAAAGTGATCGCATCATTGATACGTTTTTCCACTTTCTTCGCGCCCTCTGTCAAAATCTCATCAAAGGTTGGATCGTTCCCCATCTGTTTGATCGTGCTTTCAGGAATGGATTTTTTAGCCGCCTCTCTCGCCTCGTCCAAGAATTTGTCATTTTTCAACACGTTCTGTTCAAAGGCATCGCTACGTTTGTCTTCCAACGCTAAAAGATTTTTCAAATTCAAATTATCTTCCAAACCATCGTAATTTGGTTTAGCAGGCACTTGAGCTTCCTGCTCAGCTTTAACGCTCTTCGATTTAGCACTTTTCTCTTTTTCGCCTGTGAAAAACGCTTTAAATCTCGCAAGTAAAGATTTTTGTGTTTTTTCACTTTTCGCCACAGCTATACTTTCAGGCTGTTTCTCCGTAGGTTTTTCTACTACTGGCGTGCGAGTTTCTGTGCTGTCTACTTTTGCTACAGGTGATGGCACCGTTGTTGCAGGAATGGTGTCGTAATCAGGATCAGATGAACTTGCTTTTGCAGAGAGCTCCTCTGCATTTGATTTACGCACTTTAGGTCTTGCACCGAGCGCTTCGTAGTCCGTGCCTTTTGCTTCAGGCTGTGCTTTTGCTGCGTTGTCTGACGTTAACAGGATTTGCGTTTCTCGTCTGACGTTAGGTGCCGAGTTTGTCGCTTCTGCAATTGTCGAGTAAGTGTCATCGGTAGATTTCGATGCTCTCTCTTTGCTATCGTTGCCATTATTATTGTTTCTATTCGCCAGCACCTTAGCTTGACTATCAGGAATTTCAGGCAATGTGCGGTTTGCTTTGTTGTTTGTGCTTGCAGGAATCTCTTCATAAATTCTCTCTGCACTATCGACTGTGTTTACTTTTGGTTGAGCAGTCACAGGCACTTCAGGCAACTTATCTGTTGCTCGTCTGCTTCTTGGTTTTGCTCCTGTTGTTTCCGTAATTGTTGAGTAGATGTCATTCGTCTTACTTTGAGAGGTTGTGCCATAAAGTGGATTATCCACTAACTCTACGTCACTTGCGTTACGGTGTGGTGTTGTTAAAGTCTCCGTACTTTCATAGATTGGATTTTTCACAGACACTGAATCAACGCCATCATTCGTTACTTTCGGCTGTGCCACATTTGGCAACTCAGGCAATGCGTCCGTTGCACGTCTAGCACGGTTTCTGTTGGTATCTGCGTTACGATCCCCTACTGTGCTGTAATCGCCATTTGAAATTTCTGCGTAAACACCCTCCGCACTTGCATTTGCTTTCGGCTGTACCGAATTTGGCAATTCAGGTAGGGCGTCCGTTGCACGTCTTGTACGGCTTCTATTGGTATCAGCGTTACGATCTCCTACGGTGCTGTAATCGCCGTTTGAAATTTCTGCGTAAACCCCATCCGCATTTGCATTTGGTTTCGGTAGTGTCGCATTTGGTAATTCAGGCAATGCATCAGTCGGTTGTCTACTGTGAGAGGTTGTGCCATAAAGTGGATTATCCACCAACTCTACGCCACTTGCGTTACGGCGTGGTGTTGTTAAAGTCTCCGTACTTTCATAGATTGGATTTTTCACAGACACTGAATCAACGCCATCATTCGTTACTTTCGGCTGTGCCACATTTGGCAACTCAGGCAATGCGTCCGTTGCACGTCTAGCACGGTTTCTGTTGGTATCAGCGTTACGATCTCCTACGGTGCTGTAATCGCCATTTGAAATTTCTGCGTAAACCCCATCCGTATTTGCATTTGGTTTCGGCTGTACCGAATTTGGCAATTCAGGTAGGGCGTCCGTTGCACGTCTAGCACGGTTTCTGTTGGTATCTGCGTTACGATCCCCTACTGTGCTGTAATCGCCATTTGAAATTTCTGCGTAAACACCCTCCGCACTTGCATTTGCTTTCGGCTGTACCGAACCTGGCAATTCAGGTAGGGCGTCCGTTGCACGTCTTGTACGGCTTCTATTGGTATCAGCGTTACGATCTCCTACTGTGCTGTAATCGCCGTTTGAAATTTCTGCGTAAACCCCATCCGCATTTGCATTTGGTTTCGGTAGTGTCGCATTTGGTAATTCAGGCAATGCATCAGTCGGTTGTCTACTGTGAGAGGTTGTGCCATAAAGTAGATTATCCACTAACTCTACGTCACTTGTGTTACGGCGTGGTGTCGCTAAAGTTTCCGTACTTTCATAGATTGGATTTTTCACAGACACTGAATCAACGCCATCATTCGTTACTTTCGGCTGTGCCACATTTGGCAACTCAGGCAATGCGTCCGTTGCACGTCTTGTACGGCTTCTATTGGTATCAGCGTTACGATCTCCTACGGTGCTGTAATCGCCATTTGAAATTTCTGCGTAAACACCCTCCGCACTTGCATTTGCTTTCGGCTGTACCGAATTTGGCAATTCAGGTAGGGCGTCCGTTGCACGTCTAGCACGGTTTCTGTTGGTATCTGCGTTACGATCCCCTACTGTGCTGTAATCGCCATTTGAAATTTCTGCGTAAACACCCTCCGCACTTGCATTTGCTTTCGGCTGTGCCACATTTGGCAATTCAGGTAGGGCGTCCGTTGCACGTCTTGTACGGCTTCTATTGGTATCAGCGTTACGATCTCCTACGGTGCTGTAATCGCCATTTGAAATTTCTGCGTAAACCCCATCCGCATTTGCATTTGGTTTCGATAGTGTCGCATTTGGCAATTCAGGCAATGCATCAGTCGGTTGTCTATTGCGAGGGGTAGTGTGATAAATTGGGTTATCCACCAACTCTACGTCACTTGCGTTACGGCGTGGTGTCGTTAAAGTTTCCACACTTTCATAGATCGGATTTCTCACCGAAGCAGAATCCGCACTATCTACTTCACCACTCTGCGATCGAGATCTAAAAGAAGAGGTGCTTGGCATATCGACTTCAGATGAAGGGCGAAGTTTATTTTTCGCTTTTTGACCAAGTTCCACAAGGTCGCCTACTTCAAAGCCAAATTGCGTACTTGCGTAAGTATCATCACGAGTGACGTTTTTCGCTTTGGATAAATCTGTGTTGACGCTACCTGCAATTTCCGCTTGGGAGATATCTACACCCGAAAGAGTGGATTTTTGTGTAGCCTGATAATGTTTTTGATCTGAACGACCGCCACGAATATTGAAAGAGCTGGTACCTCGTTCGCTAATCCCCACTGATAAGCCGAAAGAACCGCCGTCTTTATCATGTTGATCGCTCAACGCTTGACTAGTAATATTGCCCTTAACCTTGAGTTGATTGCTTTCATCCGTGCTGACCACATAACCACCTTGCAAATTCAGATCCTGAACTTGTCCTGTGAGCGTTTTTGCTTTAATCCCTGCTTGTTGGTTTACGGTGCGAGCGGTTTCTGTTTCGTTGGTATATCCCCCACCAATCGTGCCTGTTGGTGTTGCGATGGTCGCACTAGAAAGGGCCACGCCTGCTGAAACGTTATAATCAAAGCCTTGTGTGGTTTTGTTTCGTATATCTTGTTTCGACACGACATTGGTTGTGCCTTTCACATTTAAATCCACCTTGTCAGCGTCAATGTTAGAGCTTTCTAAATTGAGATCACCTCCTGCTTCGATCTTAATATTGCTACCCTGCAATAGACTGTTGCTGTGCGTGGTTGTTCTTTCATGCGTGTAACTTTCGTTGCCCTCAAATGAGGTAGAAACGCCAGCGGTACAGGTGCCAGACATTAAACCACAACCAGCATGCACGCCATGTGCTAACTTTTGTCTTGAAACGGTCTCAACGCTTTCTTTGGTTTTTTCACCAGCCAAGATATTTACATCTTCTTTGGCTTTGAGCGTTAAGTTCGTTTTTTCATCACTACGTACATTTTTGAGCGCTAAGCTACCGTTGGTCGCAGAAAGCGTCACATTCCCACCAATTTGGGTTAGGATATCGCTACGTTCAATGGTGCTTTGTGTTTCTCGATTTCTTTCTACGGCTAATTTTGCTGAGGAACCTGCCAAGTCACCAGTGATGATATTTAACATATCGCTAGCGTGTTGTAATACAACGGTTTCATCTTGTTTGATACCATTTTGTGCATCGCGATACTCTTTGGCTAAATGGCTAACGAGATCGGCAATAGCAGAATGGGCTTCCACTTCTGGACCAATCTTAAACGAAGTGCGTTCAGACTCTTTAGAATATTGATCTTTTTGTTTGGTGGATTTAATGTCATTTGCCGATAATTCAAATCCTTTATCGCTACTGGTTTTCGTGTTGATGTCAACACCACCAATATCGGCACTTCCAAGTACCGTCAACTTGCCGCTTTCCACCTGCAATTCGCTGTTGGTATGGGTTAATAGGCTTTCATTTTCTTTGCTGTGTTCAAAGGAAATGCCTGCCTCTGCTCCTACTCCCGTTTGGTTGGTCGGCACACCAACAGAAGTCTTACCGCCATCTTTACTGTTGTAATCCACACGCACGGAAGTGCCACCTCCACTTGCATGTGCAGAAGCGAAGATTTGAGTAGAATATTCTTCTTTTTGAACATTTTTAAGATTTTGTCCAGCCTGTGTGTTGTAGTTGCCTTTTACCACACCGCTGATCTGTTTGGCTGTTAGCTCGCTACCGATTTGGTTAATATCTTTTTCTACCTCAAGATGAAGATCACCCACAGCTAATTTTGAACCAACAGAAATTGCTTCACTACTTTGTTCAGAAGAACTGGAAGCAGAAGAAAGCCCAACAAATGGCACTTTAAGTCCTGCGATATCCAATTCATATAAAGCCAATCCAGCTGGTGTGAAAGATTCTTTGTAAGAATGTTTAGTGTTATGAGTATTTTTGAGATTCAACTCTTTCGTTCTGATTTGAGCAGATTTCGCTTGAATATCAGAGGCTTGCACATTAATACTGGAATCCTTATCTGTTTCAAGATGTAATTTTCCTGCGGTTTTGATTTCAGCACGTTGTACCGTCACACCCAATTCATTGTTGGCAAAAGAGCGTGATAAATTCTCAATGCCTTTTTTCCCAACTAAACGAGTTTCTTCAGTGCTGACAATGCTGCCTTGGTTACGAATTTTGTTGCTTGCCTCCACATCAAGTTTATTCGCCGAGAGCGTGCCTGTATTGTTCACATTTTCGCTTTTCACCTTGATTTCAGTTGCACTAATTAACCCTGTTCCTTGTGCTTTTGGGTTTTGTGCAAGGGTTTCGCTGGCGAAATATACCTGTGGCACGAAAACATCCTGATTGTTCACTCTAGTTTTCACATACCACACAATATCTTCCGTGAGTTGTGCTTGTTGTGTTTTGGTTAAGCGTTCGCCTAATTGCAAGTGCAAGGTTTTTGCTTGTGTCGTGGCGTTATCCATTAATTTTTTCACCAAATCCACATCTGTCAAATTATATTTTTGTTGTAAGTGGTTATCGGCTTTTTTCTCAATCGCACGAGTAATCAATTGATGATCAAAATAGTTGTCTCCCAACACTTTTACTTTTTGGTTCGGATTTTGCTCACTCACATTGTTGAAGAAGTAATTCGCCCCAACGTATTCATCTTGATTAATGTAGTTTAATTTTGTGCGATAGAGCGGATCGGTTTCCACTTTCGGCCGTGTAGCATCAAGGGCTTTAAAGAAGCTATTTTTTGCAATGCTTTCCTCTTGTTTAACATCTTCTTCGTAAACTTGTTGTTGCTCAAGCTCGGATTGTGCTTGAGCTACTTTTTCTTCCGCTTTGCGTTTTTCTTCTTGTTGCTGTTTTTCTTGTGCAACTCGTTTTTCTTCCTGTTGTTTGCGTTCCTCCGCTTGAATTTGGATTTCAAGTTGTTTTTCTTTTTCACGAACAGCCGCCGCTTGTTCTTCTTCACGGCGAATTTCTTGTTGCTTCGCTACTTTATCTTCCATTTGGCGTTGCGCCTCTTTTTTGCTTTCTACAAGACGGTTTTCTTGTTGCTGGGCTTTTGCTAGCGCTAACGCCTCTGCCTTGGATTTTAATTCCTCTTTGTATTGTTTTTGTTTTTCCCTAAAGCGTTTTTTGAGTTTTTTACTCATTTCACCTTGCTCTTTACCATTACTTCTTTCCCAATTGGACAAGGTGACCAAGTTGGAAGCACGATCAAGGGGTTTTTCAAGGGGTATCGATTGCTCACCTAACTCTTGTAGCAATTCGTTGAGTAGATAGCCATTTTCAAAGTACTCGTCAGGGTTGAGATAATCCACATTTTTATCCGTGCGAACGTAATCTTCAGGTTGCGTTTCATCAGGATCTCTGGTGTCTTCCTCTTCACCTTCTTCGTTATTGGTGTTACCTGAGGTGTTGCCGCCTTGATTTTCAGTAGCGGCTGGCGGTGTAGGTCTTTCTGAATCCTTGTTTAGATCTTCTTTATCAAGATTTTTGTGTTCTTTTTCAAATTGCACGCTGTTGTCAATAAAGAGATTTGGCGTGTCCAATAACGCAAGGATATCTTCTAACTCAATGGCTTCGTCTTTTAGACTTTCAACATCGCTAAATTCAGGCTTAAACTCAACGCTTGGCAAGGACAACTGATGTTTGCCAATATTGATATTGCCATTGAAAGATCCGTACTCCGTATGTTCACCATTTTGTAGGTTTTTGATACTGCCCGTGAAACTTCCCGCTAAAATTTTTGCTTTTTCTTGCGGGTAATAAATGAAATTGGCTGGCTGCTCTTTAAAGTTTTTCCATTTGGATTTCATATCCTCATAGGATAAAGAATGCCATTCAGCGCCAAATACCCTGTTCATCGCTTGCGAAAAGAGGGGCGAATTTTTAACCTGTCTTAACAGCTCGTAGGCGCTAAAGTTTTCCGCCGAATAGAAACTAGATTTTAAAATGGTAGAAGAGCCAAATAATGCGTCAAAAAAAGCATTTAACGAGCTAAAACGGCGTTCTGCATTGCCAGCAAGAGGTGTCCAAATATAACGTGCACGAGGTTGATAGCGAAGAACAATGTTAGCTTGCTTGTGAAGTATCACAGCAGCCTCTTGTTCAAACCCTTTCATCTGGTTGATCACTTCATCGGCGTTAACCTTTAATGTGCCTTTCACATTAATTAAGCCGTGATTGATTAACTGCGTTTTTGCATTATTTTTCTTTTTGCCTTGGAAATCAAAATCGCTATCGCTGCGAATTTCGCCCATTTTTTCTACTTTAATATCCGCTTTATGCTGTTCTTGTAGCGTGACATTGAGTTGATACACATTCACGTGCCAGCCGTGCTGCGCATTGCGGCTAATGTCGTAGCGAGGGCTAACGCCAAGACCGTTGTAACTGATTTTGCCTGATAAGCGCACATCGTTAAGCAACTGGTTAGCCGTTACCGATAATTTATTTTTTGCGTAAATGCTACCGATGTTGTAAAGCTGATTATCGGCGTTAAGGTTCATTGTGCCAAGCGTATGTAATAGCCCATTTTCTTGGTTCACAATATCGCCCATTTCACCGTTAGAGTTCGCCGTTAATTGCAAAGATTTTCCTGCGCCGAAAATACCGCCTAAATTATAAATAGAACCATTTTGAGCTGTAATGGATAAGGCTTGACCTGAGGCTAACACGCCGCCTTGTTGCACCACGCTTTCTTTTGCGTCAATGGTAATATTGGCACCTGATTGAATATCTTGATCACGCAATTCAACGTTTTTAGCGTTGATTTTCAGGTGTTTTCCAGCTTTGACGAACTTAGTGTTTTTGTCGGTGAAACTGGCTGTTTCTTTAAAATTAAGCGTTACATCGCCTTTACTTTCGATAATGCCTTTATTGACAAAGCCAGCGGTAATTTTAGGGCTGGTTTTGCGCAAGGTCGCCACATTATGTTCATCTTTAGCAAAAGAGATTTCTTTACCTTGTGTATCAATGGTTAACTCTTTTTCAGCGATAATTTCCTTTTCATTCACCAAACTTTCCGCTTCTAATTTCACAGTCTTACCGTAAATGCGCCCTTTGTTGTCTAAAAGTGCGGTGGCTTTTGCGGTAATTTCTGGTGAGAGGAGTTTTGATTGCTCTTCAAAGGATATGGTGTTTTGGGATTCAAGCGTCGCTTTGTTATGGGCGTTCAGCTCAGTGTTTGCTCTGATTTTCAAATCTTGCGCATTGATACTGATTTGTTTTGCTTCAACATCATTACCAATCACCGTACGCTTAGCATTAGTTACCTTAACATTTTGTTTCGCTTTGATTTTTTTCTCGTGATCGAAATATGCCGTGTTGCCGAGATCCGCATCACCATTTTGCAAGGCAATTTCAATGTCGGACTCCGATAAAATCATTCCGTCGTGTTTTACCCCTGCGCCTTTGTCGGTAACGATTAATTTAATATTTTTACCGTGCATCGCACCCGTGGCAGAACCTGTAATCGCAATTTCCGAGCTTGATGTTTTGCCCTGCTCAGTAATTTTGTGGTTGCCTAAATCATATTTGCTGCTACCTGCGACTAAAGTAATTTCTGTTTCAATTTTGTCGGCGTCTTGGTTGCGAATAACGTGCTTTTGTTCAATTTTTTTCGCAATAATGTCGAGATAAGGCAAGCCATCCGTCGCAAAGCCATTAACGCCAATAGTTACCTGTCCTTGAGTAACATTCAGCATCATATCGTTTGGATTAATAGTGCCACTGGTGGTTGCCACAAAACGACTAGCGTTAATGGTTTTAACGCCGTTAAGAGTAATTCCATTTTGGTTGGCGATCACAATATCCGCTCGTTTGCCCAAGACCTCTAACGCTCCTTCAATTTGGCTCTGATTTGCGCCTGTCACCTGATTTAAAATCACTTTCGCTTCCTCAGCGGTCAGATTAGGGTTGGCAGGTAAATACCCGACTAATTGGGAGCGATCTTGTTTTTTGCTGTTGTTAAACACCGCTCCTTTCGGAATATTCAATTTTTCAAATCGATTATCTGAAATCTGTTTTTCTGTGGTGGGCGTGGCAATGTCAATAACAATAACGTTGTTTTCCGTTTTATGTAGTTTGGTGTTATGTGTGTTAGTGTTATTGACATTGGAGAGTTTAATGTGTTCATCGTTATTATTGATGTCTAACAATTGTGGTTGTCTTTCTTCAACTGCGTTTTCCCTCTCTGCGTTAGCGATTGCCAATGGGGTTGAAATCAGGCTCAAGCATAAAATAGAAATGCCTCCTAACTTGAGGTGCATGGCAGAAGTGAGCGGATTGAATGTGCTTTTGACCAATAACGAAAGAGAAGAGAGTGCATATTGTGTTGATAAATTCGGTTTTTCTTCAACTTGAAGGCGAGGGCGGTTATCGGTTGAACCGTTGCTCATAGCAGAATTAATGCATTCTGAAACTGGTACTAAACAGCCTTTAATTTGGCTAAAAATGAGTTTATAACGATTTTTATTCATATTAATTAACTCCTAAACTCAACATTGTTAAAAAGAAATTGATCCATTGAAGTAATACACGGGCTGGCGATTGTTCTCGACATCGTTAGCGCCCTTCAATGGTTGACCATAAGTAAAGGATAATGACAAGGATTTCACTTGTGCTTTTACACCCAATGCAATACCAGCAAGGGTGTCGCTTTTATGTGTTTTTCTCACATAAACTTGACCCACATCTAATCCAGCAAGCAAAGAGATTTGAGATAAATAAGGTTTTTGCGGATAAAATGGGACCGTGATCGTTTGTGATAAATACACACCGCTATCGCCAGAGGCAGCTCCGCCTTTAAAGCCTCGCACTGTATATTCATCGCCGATTGAAAATTGATTTTCGGAATACAAACTATCAAATCCATATTGCCCGCCAACACGCAATTGATAATTCATTGAACGCTTAAACAAAGATATTAGACGTTGCCAGTTAACACTTCCTGACAACAATTTTAAGGTTTTTTCACGTTTATCATCATAAGCGGAATAATTTGCACCGAACCATCTTAAACCATTGGTATAAGAAATATCCGCATACAATTTACCCTGTGCGAAATTGGTCACATAAGATAAGCCAATATTGGCCTTATTATTGCGATAATTGCCCGTTTGAATATCGGCAAAATAGCTCACACGTTTTTTAAATTCTAATTCACCGTAAGCGGATAAAATGCTGTTTTGATTACGTGATAACACATTGGTTAATTTCAGCCCCAAGGTTTGGGTTTTTCCTGAAGAGGCATAAGTGCCGTTCACTCCTTTCACCGCCTTTTCATATTGCGATTGGGAGAGTTTGACATCGAGCGTTGAAAAAGAGAAAGGTTGGCTATAGGACAATGCATAATTTTGCTGTTGATTAGCCTTGTTTTGTTTATACAGGCGATAACCTGTAGAAAAATGCCATTGGTCATTCGTGCCAAGCACATCACTTAAACTTATATTTAAGGTGGCTTGATTGCGACCATTGGCATTACTTTCTGTGCCAGAATTATTCAGACCAAAGCCTACCTCTGGGAAATAGGTTCTTTTTCTTTCAATATTGAGATGAGAACTGCCCTGAGTATCTGCCGCTACGACATTCACCTTAGCATTTTTATTGGTGGTGTTTAAGATTTCAACCAACTGATCAATATCGTAAATGTTTAACAATTTGTCTTTTAACGGTGGTAAAACAGAAATCATTGCTTTGTCTTTTAACTTTTCAGGCACTTTGCCTTCAACTAACACATCACTAACTCTTCCCCAAAGCACCACAAACTGCAAATCTCCATTTTGGATTTTGTGATTTTTCAATCCGATAGCACTGGTTACATAGCCTGCACGATACAATACATCCGTTAGATCTTTGACCAACTGAAACACCACTTGGGTGGAAAGGGCTTTGCCTTGATAATCATTAATCACGCGAGAAAAATCTAACGTTACTTTTTCTGATCCTATATCCACGCTAACACTAGTGATTTTACGTGTACTGATCGTATTATCGGTAGGCTTTATTTGCTGTTGATGATTTTCTTTAGAGGGGGCTAAGAATTTGTTTGCCTTCTTAAAGTTTTTGTCCACTTCATCAAATTGTTGTTTATTTTTCAAATGCAACAACTCTCGAGCAAGGGTAGCGTCTTCTTGAGTTGGAGGATTTGTTTGGTTGGCTGAAAAAGTTGAATTAGGATAAGTTAACAGGAAAGTGGCTGAGCAACTTAAAAATAGCGGCAAGGATCTCAGCATCAGACAGTTTTTCATACAATCTCCATATAATTATTGAGGGGAAATTTTAGCACAAAAAATCATTTAATTGGTTGTACCTCTGCTATCATCATGCAACTTGGCTTAAAAAATGGACAAAACCATTTTTCTATTCAATTAAATGCAGTTTAATTGCTTATTTTTTGAGCATAATTTACATAACTTTACATAAAATGAGATGATTTTTGCTCGAGAATTTGTGTAGAATTGCGCCGAATTTTTAAACTGATTTAGGATTTCATCTTTATATCTCATTTTTTGTTTAGCTAGGCTTGTGGAATTAATTTAAGAGGTTTTTCATTTTTTTATTGATTTTTTCTCTTTTTTAATTTACCCCCCCCCCCCCGCTAGAAATTACTTAACTTGTTGATTTTAAAACAGTTGTTAACGCTGTTTTAAGCAAGGTTAATGTCATTGATGATCGGGGTTTGCGATAAAAAAGGATTTAGAAGATATCCGCATAATTTTGATAATTAAACTAAAAGGATCTCTCATGGCAATTCAACTTAAAATGCACACCAAAGATGGCAACCTTTCTATTGTTAACATTGATATTAATCCGCATTCGGCTACCGTGGTTACGCACCCAAAGACAGAAGTGATGTTTGAACTAATAGACACAGAAACCCAACTTGGGCCTGAAAAAATCCGTGCAAAACGCGTTGGCAACGATCTGCATATTTTTATTGATGAAGACAATCAAGTTGATTTAATTATTCAAGAATACTACAGCTACGAACCACTAAGCTCTATCGTTGGTGTGCGTGAAGATGGTTTGTTCCACCCTTATTTTGCCGAAAATGGCAATTTGATTGAGAGCATTCCAACTCTAGGGGAAGATGTATTGGCAGAACAAGTGCTTACCCTTGAAGGTGCACAAAATACCTCATTTTTCAGTTGGAAATCCCTATTAGGCTTTTTAGGTTCAAGCCTTGGCATGTATTTAGCTTATGTGTTCCCACGTGATGGCAAAGGAAAACCTGTTCTTGAATTGGACATTTTCCCAAGTAAAAACGCCAAAGGGGAACTTACAGGTGGTTTAACCTTAAAAGTTAATCCAAAAGTGGATACCTATGAAATCACCTTTACGCCTGAAGGCAAAACCGATCCTATTACCCTTGTTTATAAACAAAAAGACGGCATTTTTACCCTAGTTACCGATATTTCCCATTTAGGTTTAACTGAACAACCGCCAAAGTTTTTCCTCAACAAAGGCATTGTAGAATTTGCGCCAAATCTGTTTAAAGATAATGCCAATGTGTCGATTAAGGCCATTGATGCAGCAGGGCTAACCAATGAGAAAACCCTTGCAGCACCTTTTGATCAAACCGCTCAAATCACCTTAAATTCTGTAATCGAAAAAGATCGCAATGGCGATGGCATCTCTGATGCACTTACTTTATCAGGTAAGGTCACCAAAGGGGCGACCGTTAGCGTCTATGATAAAAACGGCAACAAAATTGCGGAATTTATCGCTGATAACACAGGGGCTGCTGGCGATTTGAAAGATTGGACGCTAAAAGTGGCCTTAGACAGCAACAATCCAGCACGTGATAGTCTTGAAGATTTAACCTTAGTGGTAACCGAGCCTCATCACAACCCAAGTTCGCTTCCATTAAGCAATGTGCCAAAAGAGAACATTAGCGTTGAAGCGAAGGCTGTGAACAATAGCGTGTTAGAAACGCCAGTGGTTTCAGCTGGAAAATTGACCCAAGCCCAAAAAGACAGTGCTGGAACAAATAATATAGACGATACCGATCATGTGCTTAACGTAACTTTCCCAACAGGAAACAATGCCAAAAATGAAAAGAACAAGGTCGATAGCGTCACCCTTGAGATAATTAAATCCGATAACTCCACGGTTAAAGTTACTATCAGCAAAGATCAAAACGGCAATTTCACCAAACCAGATAATACGGCGGATGCCAATGGTGTGATTAAAGCCATTATCCCAACGGAAAATGGCTTTATCGCTGTGTTAGACGATACAAAAGCACCAAATGGTTCAAAAGTGGTAGTGATTAGCCACGATAAAGATGTGGATAACAACACAGAAAACGCCAGTCGCCCAAGCGAGCCTGTTAGCCTAAATACCGCTAACGGCACAACCACAATCACAACCAGCACCCCAACAGAAAAATCCAAAACACCAAAATTCAGAGAAAAAACTGATACGCTTTCCCCGATTACTGAGGTGAAAGACGAAAGTATTGATGCAGACAACAACCCTGAAAGTTTCACTGCTCATGTAGAAGATGCTACACCAGGTGCAACCATTGGTTTATATGTAAAAAAAGAGGGTAGCGATCCAATTTTAATCGCTACCGTTAAAGCAGATCAAAGCGGTAAAGCCACCATTAAAGCTACGGATCTTGTTCGCAAAGATGTGGATTTCAAAGTCGGTGACAAACTCGTATTGCAAGCCTTTGAACCCAATAAACAACCAAGTGATTTTTCCTCAGAAGTTGTCATTCCTGATGTGCCAAATGGTAAAGCTGGGCATCCATACGACAGCATCACGCCTGCTTCTCCTGAAGTGTACACTAATGAAACTTTAGGCGATGGCGGTGTACGTATTGTGGCAAACAACATCAAACCATTTGAAACCTTGATCAGCAAATTTGAAGATGAACAAGGCAACAAAATTGAATTACTCCTTCAACCAAGTGCAGATGGTAGCCGTTTAGAGGTGGTGAATTTCTTGGTCACCAAAACTGTTACCGACAAAGAAAACAAAACCGTTGAAATTACCTTGCGTAAAAATAAAGGCAGTAATGAATGGGAAGCGGCAAAAATCCTCAAGACAAACGAGCAAGGTGTGCAGGAAAATGTAACCAATTCCTACGAGTATAAAACCAAAATTGACGATGCCAATCTGCCAAATATTCAACTTAAAGTGAATGGAGCAGATGTAGCAAGCCGCGGCAATGGAACAAATACTTCAGTGATTGATCTCAATATCAACGGAAAAACCCTTGTTATTGCTGAAAACAGCTTAAAAGACAACAGCCCAATTGATGTGTCTATTGAAGATTTGGCAAGTAATGCCTCCCCTGTGATCACGAAAATAACAGGTTATGACGAACCGACTGAACGCACGGCAGAGATTTTAAGCATTAAGGCGGTCGATACAGATAAAATCGCCAACGCAAATCCTGATCTCATCAGTATCACCTTGGCAGGGGGCGAAGGCAAAGCACAAGAAAATACCAATGTGATCATCACCGATAACAAAGGCAATGTGCTTTATAACGGCAAAATTGATCTCAATGCGAATTTAAAAGATGCTAACGGGCAAGATGTATTAGGGACAGACGGTCAGCCAATTAAAGTGTTTAGCAAAGACAATAACGGCAACATTACCGTGAATGTCCAAGTCAACCACAATAACCCAAATCCAAGTAGCGTTAGTGTGCAGTTGCAAGATGAAGGCAAAGCTCCAACTAACCCTGTTTCAACCAATGTACCTGCGATTGCTGAAGGAACAGAAGGGCATCCAAACGACAAAGATGCACCAGTGAAACCTGAATTGTCGCAAACGGAAGAAGGGGTAAACATTAAATTCAATCCATCGACCACAGATAAAATCACCATTAGCGTGGATGGAAAACCTGTGGTGACCTACAGCAAAGATCCGATCACAGGCGTGATGAAAGCGGATAAAGAAGGCTTCCCTGATATTCCAGCTAATAAAGGCGATATTCATATTCCACGTGGCAAATTGCCTGAGAGTGGTAAAGTGAGCGTGAATGCTTCCGACTTAGCAGGCAACAGCACACCAAGCAATGAAATTACGCTTGAAGCAATTAAACCACAATTACCGCCAGTGAAACTTACAGAAACCACGTCTATCGACACGGATCCTGTGGCTGATCCATTCCCGAATCGTCATATCATCAAAGGTGAGGGAGGCACGCCAGGGGCGACAGTGATTGCCACTAACAACAAAACAGGCGAAGAAATTGGACGTGGCACGGTTAATCAAGACGGCACGTTTACCATTCACACCAAAGATTTACCAAATGGTGAAGTCAACGGCGGTAGCGACATTAGTGTAAGCCAAGATCAAGAGGGAATGCGAGCCAGCGATCCTGTGGTGGCACCAAAAGATAAAAATCCGATTACCCATATTGAAACCACACCGCCTGCGAAAGCGACAGAAACCAACACCAATGATAATAACGTGGATGTGGTCATCGCCCCTGATGCGGACAAAACTAAGGTGGAATACACGGATGCAAGCGGTAACAAGCATACTGCCACGGTCACACGTCAAGATGATGGCACATTAAAAAGCGATGATTCTAATGTGAAAGTAAGCCGTGATGAAAACGGCCATGATGTGATTACGGTACCAGCGGAAGCCACCAAGCCGAATACAGAAGTCAACGTCACCTCTACAGACTTGGCAGGTAACCAAGGGACAACCACAACAGTGATTACCCACGGCAACACAGCGCAAGTACAGCCAACGGATAGCAATACGAATAACAACGGCACAGGTTCAAACCAAAACGGCAACGCCAATGTAGGGGCTGGCAATGGTAGCCAACCTAGCACCCCAACGCTTACGCCTCCAACCTTAACCAACACCGAAGGAACAGCCACGGGCGTAACAGGTAGCGCAGGCGGAGCAACGCCAGTGACACCAAATACTGGAAATTCAGGTAGCACAACTCCAGCCACACCAAATGCAGGCAATAATCAAGGTGCTGGTACAACTGGTGGTGTTCAAGGTGGAACGCAAGGCGGTGCAACGGCAGGCAGCCCAACAGATACAACTAACCAAGGTGGTGGAAGTGCTGGCAATAATACAGGTGGTGCAGGTTCACAACCTAATGTAGGTGGTGTGGTCATCCAATTACCGACCAATGCCCAAACAGGCGATAAGGTGAAGGTGACCTATCAACCGCCAGCCACAGAAAACGAGCCAAATCCGCCACGTAAAGAAGCTACTGTTAGCAAAAAAGAAGACGGCAGTTGGGAAAGTAATGATCCAAATGTGGTGGTGGATAAAAATAAAAACACGGCGACCATCAACGGCACAAACGTGAAAGATGAAAGTATCGTGACCGCTGAAACAGAAAACAAAGACGGTACAGAACGTAGCCCAACGGTGAGCATTACCACAGGCATTGATGGTGATGGCAAAACAGTGGAAACCACAGAAAAACCGAAAAATATGACCTTGGTGGCGTTAGACACCAACGGCGATGGCAACCCTGATGAATTTACCTTAACAGGTGAAGTAGGCTTAGATGCTCAAGGCAAGCCAAACGCACAGACGGTAACCGTCACCATTGGCAACCACAGCCAAACCGTCAATGTGGGGACAGACGGCAAATTTACCGTCAGCTTCACGGAAGGACACGGCACAGGAAACTCGCCTGAGGATTTCATCAAAGAAGGGGCGGAAGTTAAGATCACGGCGAAAGCCGAGGGCAAAAACCCAAGTGAAGAGACCAAACTGACCATCGCAAAACTCACTCCAATGCCAAATAATGCAGGAGAAACTGGTGAAAATGGTGCGGATGCTGGCACAGGTTCAACGCCAAGCACAGGCACAAATGGTGGTAATGCTTCAGGTAGCGGTACCACAGATGGCAACGCTGGCAATAACGCTGGTGGTTCGGCTGACAACGGCTCAGGTTCAACATCAGGCAATGCAGGTTCAACTGGTACAGGTGGCACAAGTACGGGCGGTTCAACACCTCCAACCACAGGTGGAGGCACTGGCACAGCACAGGGCACTAACAATGGTTCAAACGCTGATGGTGACAACAACACCAGTGTGACCCACAGCACTTACACACCACCGCCAGCCGAGCCAACATTACCAACAGCAACGATCAATGACCTTGCCTTGAAAAAAGTGGTGGACACCGATCAACCCGCAAACGGCGATTTTGATCAGTTTGTGATTGGTGGAACGGTTTCAGGCGCCACAAGTGGGGCATCCGTGTCTATTTACGACCACAAAGGTAATTTATTAGGTTCGGGGAATCTCGATGCCAGTGGCAAATTTGAAATTACTGCCACAGAAAACGAAGGTGTGGATCTTGAACCAAAAGGTGGGGCGGAGAATACCTTGACCATTAAAGTGATGGAAAACGGCAAGCCGACCAAAGAAACCACCTTTGTATTGCAAGAGACGAACAACGGCAACAACAATAGCTTAACTAAAGAATATGCGGACAAACAAAGTCCAGAGGCGGCCAAGCCAACAGCGAATACCATTGACGGTAGCGTGAGTATTACGGTGCCAACCAATGCAGCCACGGGGGATAAAATCACTATCACCTTAGTGGAAACAGGGGCAGGCAAAACCCAAGATGGCAAGGATCAAACCACTACGGTAACCCTTACACGCAACCCTGACGGCAGTTGGAGTTCCGATAAGCCGAATGTCATTCCTGATTTACGAGATGGCGAAAACACCATCAATATCCCTGAAGGCAAAGTGAAAGATAACACAGAAGTGAAAACGCAGGTAACCGATCTTGCAGGCAACAGCTCGGCAGAAAGCACGGCAACGGCAGGCACAGACCGCACTACACACGCACCAAGCAACATCGTGATGACCTCCGTTGACTTAGACAGCAAAGCCAATAGCAGCATCGAGAAAGTGAAAATCGAAGGGAAAGTCATTGGCGAACCAGCAGGGACAACCATTTCCATTGCAGATAAAACAGGAAAAGTCATTGGCACGGCAACGACAACGGCACCAAACGCCCAAGGCGAAAGCACCTTTAGCTTTATTGTGTACAAAAAAGATCAAAAAAATCTCGATAAAGACAATACTGATCAAAATATTAACCACGGCTTTGTGGATACGCTCGAGGCAGGCGATCAGTTTAGTTTCACGGCAAAATCGGGCGATAAAGGCGATAGCCCAACGGCCACCACGGCAGTGGTCGTGGCATTGCCAACGCCTGAACAGGGCAGCGATCCAAAAGATCTCACCCCGACCAACAAAGAGGCATTGTCAAAAGCTCACCCGAATGACACAAGCCTTGAGACAGAATTGCAAGACGGCAGTTTTGCCACTTTCACGGCAGGCTCAGACGGTACGCAAAGTGCGGTAGTGAAATTGCCAAAAGTCAGCAGCGAAGTACGCAATGCGGTGTTGGTGTTTAAAAAGGAAAATGGTATTGATTTAATTGTTTCTTTTTATCGTGATCCGAATGACACGAACAACCCGAAAAAATGGGCAATGAGTGAGGCTGGCACAACCAACGGCTTAACCTTAACAGAAGGACAAAATGGCGATTTCCCAACGGTGAATGTGCCAGCAACTGCATTAAAAGGCACAGGCACGGCAGACGAGCGTGGAAAATTGTCCTTAACCCTTCTTGATGAAGCAGGGAATACGAAAAAATTGGAAAGCCAAGTGCCTGCGGATCAAAAAACCCATTTGAAACTCATTAGTGCAACTGCTGTGGATGTGGGTACAGGCAACAACATTTCGGATAAACAAGCGGAAAAAGCGAAAATTGAGTTGGAAGCGGAAGCTGGCTCAAGCGTTACCATTACTATCACAAGTGATGGCAAAACCTTAACCAAAACATTCACTGTACCTGAAAGTGGAAATACCATCACAGGCAGCACAGGTGTTGCCTTGAAACAAATGACTGGCAATGTGGGCAATCCAAAAACCGAAGCCAATAGCAACGGCGATAACGAAACCATTTACACCCTTGTGGTGGATGTGGAAAGCAAAGACGCCACAGGCTCAAACGCAGGCTTTACGCTGAAACCTGAATCTAAAGTGGACGTTGTGGCGAAAAAAGCCAATAGTGCAGACGGTGTGGCGAAACAAGACCAACTGGGCGCTGTGCCGAATGGCAAAGCAGGACACGAAGGCGATAACGATAGCATTGGTTGGTCTGAGAATGGCGTAACCACTAATCCAATTTCGCAAGGCAACTTTAACGACAAAGGCGAAGTTGAAGCGAAAATCAAAACGCCAACAGTGACCGATGTGGAAGAATTTAGCATTACCTTCCACAAACAAAATACCACAGGTCCAAGCACAGAGGTTAGCGTAACCTATGTTCGCGATAACAACAATGGCTGGAAAGTCAAAGACGGCACAGAGGCGCATGGCACAACCTATGCCAACAATGAAGTCACCATTCCAGCGGATGTGTTAGATGGCAGCCGTGCTAACGACACTACAGCAAACCACCCAATTAAAGTGAGTGCGGCGGACATTGCAGGTAACCCTGCTGTGGAACATACTAATTCAAGCGTGAAGGATAAAGCCCCTACACCTGCAGTGGATGTTGATCCAAATAATGGTGCAACTGGCACCTCAAACACTTACAAAGCCCCAACCTTAACGGCGGTGGATTTAAGCACGTCTGCGGATAAAACGGCGGAGAAAATCACCATTTCAGGACAGAACAGTGCGATTGCTGGAGCAACCTTGACGCTGAAAAAAGCCGATGGTACACCTGTGACCGATAAAGACGGCACTCCAATTACGACAACTGCAGACAATAACGGTAACTATAGCTTTGTGTTGGAAAAAGAGGCGGAAAACGGTGCTGCTGCAACAACGCCAACTGCACCAGCAGCTGGAGCGAGTGGGGCGGATACGCCGAAAAAGGTTACTACCATTGAAAGTGGCTATAAAATTTCAGCGTTGAAACCTGATCATTCCACAAGCCCTGATAGCCAGAATATTGCAGTGACAGAGGTAGCTCGTGGAACGACTGTGAATAAAGCCCAAACGCACCCGAACGACAACACCGCACCAGAAGTGCAAAAAGACAGTTCAGTGAATGAACATATGGGCGAAGTGGTGTTTATGTTGCCAATTTCAGAAAGTGCTGTGAACAATGGGAACGCCACAGCAGGCGGTGCAGGGGCTGGCACAGGCTCATCAACGAATGCGGCGGATAAAGTGGCTCGTGAAGGGGATCGCATTAAATTTATGCTTGAACCTCAAGCCGCCAATGGGAATACGGTTGGTGGTACAGGTCAACCAACAGCACAACCAAACGCCACTACAGCAAGCAAGTTGCTTGAGTTGGAGTTGAAAAATCCAAATGCAACAGAGGCAAAAGATGCTTGGGAAGTTGTTCAACCAACAGCAACCGCAGGCGCTGCTCCAGCGCCAGGTCAAAATGGCGTAACGGCGACTAAAGACAATATTGAAATTGAAAAAGTCACGGAAAAAGACGGTAAGCAATACTGGAAATTTACCTTGCGTGCTGACAAACCTGTGGAGACGACTAATCCTCAAGCAGATCGTCCTACGGAGACAGAGGGGGCTAATCCAACTGGCGCAACAGGAGAGCCTACAACAGCCGCCACCCACAAAACCACGGCGAAAGATGATGCTTATATCAAAACGCTGGCAGAACGCAAACGCATCACTGGCTTGAAAACAGGCGATAAAGTGAAAGTCACAGTGGAGGATTACGCTGGCAATGTGAGCAGTGAAGTTGAGGGCGTGGTGTTGGATCCAACGAAGATTGACAAATTGTTGTTCTTTAAAGGAACGGCGGCGACAGCAAACGAAAAAGATCCGTTTAAGGCACATCGTTTAGTGGGCGTTGAGGAAGCAAAAAGCACGACTGACACCACAACAACCACGACACAGAACGGTGCCAGCGGTTATAACTCGGGCGATGTGGTGTTTAAGGTCGGGGTAGATCACACTGCAATTCGCATTGAATACACCACGCCGAAGTGGGTTAACACTCTTCCTGCGGAGACTGAGGCAACGACAGCAGGTTCACCAACGCCTTCAACAGGCACAGCAACCGCCAGCGGTTTTGAGAGCAAAGTGATTTGGGCGGTGAAAAAAGATGATGGCACTTGGGAGTTGCGTGATAACAACAACGGTAAGCCAGCGGATACGCAATTAGCAGATGCAAGCACCATCGGCAAAGCCTTTGAACACAAAGCCACAGATGCCAACGCAGCGGCGGCTCCAGCCACTGCACCAGCCACAGCTCCAGCGGCAAGCGGTGCGAAGGATACGGAATTTGACAAAACGGGTTGGTACATCAAATTGAACGCCGACGCCGTGAAAGACGGCAGTGCGGTGCGTGCCATTGCTTATGATGTCGACGGCAACACCAAAGAAGCAACCTTATTTGGCGTGCCTGAGGTGAAAGATGAGCCAGCAGCGACGACACCAGCGGCTTCAACGCCAGCAGCGGCAGCTCCAGCTCCTGCACCCGCTCCAGCACCGACGACAAGCAGCCCAAGTCCAGCGGACAATCAGCCGAGTTTGCGTGGGGAAGATATGGTGGCGGATTTCGACGATGCGACGGACACAGCGGTGGAGAAAATCGATCCTGTTCAAAACAACAGCGACAACATCACCATTACGCCGAAAGCAGACGATGCAACGGCGGTGATTGTAGAGTTTGAAACAGTGAGCGATAGCAAACTCACGGATGTTATACGTAACCGTTTAGGCTTGGCAGGTTCAAGCACTGGCACAAATCCACAACAAGCTGGCACAGCGGTGCCAGCAGGTGATAGCAAAAATTATTTGGTGGCGATGAAAACCACTACGGATACCCTCGTGGCGAAAAATGGCACAGAGGGTGCAACGACACAGCAAGAGGCTCAAAGCAATCAAGATGTGCAGTGGAAGTTGTTTATGTATCGTCCAAATCCAGTGTCAACAGGCAACGGCAATACCGCAACGGCACCATCAACCAGCGGTAAACCTGATTTCAGCAAGGTAAATGGCAAAGACGCCAATTTAGTGGAAGTGCCTTCTGAGGTAGCAACAATTGACGCCGCCACAGGAAAAATCACCTTGAAAAAAGATGTGGTGAAAAATGGTAGCACGGTGAATACACAAGCCATTGATGCTTATGGCAATATGGCTGAAGGTAAAAAAGACAGTATCAGTAACACATCGCCAACCTTTTCGCCGAATGTGCCTGAACCAAAAGTGCAAAGTTTGGGGCTGAACAAAATTTCTGTGGTGCCTGGGGCATTGCCTTATATCACCGAGAAGAAACCAACTTCAACACAACCAGGTAACACAGGCGAGATAGACGATACGCCAACAGATACCCTCGACGGTAGCAATTTCAAAACAGAAATTGATTTAAGTGGCGGTGCGAATTTCGACAACACGCCTGAGTTGATTATTGAGTATCAGCCTGCCACTGGCACATTAGGACAAACGGGCTATACCGAACCAAAATATGTATTGAAGAAAGGAAATGGCGTCACCGTAAATAACGGAGCAGATGGCACAACAAGCGGTCCAACAACGACGACAACTGGCAACGAGTTAAAAGTTGGTGATAAAGTTACTGTGAACGGCACAGGCAATAACGGCAAATCGCAAACTGTAACAATTGAAAGTTTTGATCCGAAAAACGGAAACTTGGTGTTAAGCGGCACTGAAGGGCATAAAGTGATTGCGGTGGCGAAGAAAACTGTGAATACCCAAACTACTTCGAGTGGTGGTTCAAGCTCAAGCAGCGAGGTGAAATCTAAGGAAGTCTCAGCAACCTTTGAAGGGCGTGATTTAACGCCGAATGCGGCGGATCAAGCCACCGCCACGGCGAATAATGACGGCTCTGTAACCATCAACCCTGGGGCGGATAACACCAAAGTGCGGATCGAATATTACGAACAGCAAACCAATGGAGCCAATACAGGCACCAACCAAGCAAAAGTGATTACCCTGAAGAAAAAACAAAATGGTAGTGGTTGGGAGAAAGACACTTCCGTGAATACTAATACAGGCGACGATCAGCATTTTGATTTAAGCAACGGCACAATCAAACTCAAAGCGGATAAAGTGGCTGATGGTTCAGCGGTGAAAGTGGTGGGAATAACGACTATCAACGCTACCGCAGGCACCAGCACCTCTCAAGACATTGAAGCAGAGCCGTTTAGCGTGAATGCAGGATATGACAGTGGTAGCGTAACTACTCCGACAAACAATAACAACACCATCACCGAAAATGGGGCGGATATTAACTTTGGCAAGGGTAACGGCACGGTGGAATTTGAAGATCCTGATGGTGGCAAAGTAATCATTACGGTGAAACCAAAACCTGACGGTTCGAAAGAGTTAGTGGATCAAAATGGCTTCCCAGTGGATGACAGCGTCGCCACTATCGACGACAGCGGCAAAGTAACCGTGAAACCTGATGCCATTAAACCAGGCACAGGCGTAACAGGCACGGTTGTGATGCCTAATACTAATGGCGGTACGCCAACGGTTACCACGGTGAATGTGGCTCCGCCAACTAAACCAGCCCAAAACACCGACGCAGAATTTGTCTTAACCTCGACGAAAGACAATGAATTTACAGTGCATTTGAAGAATCCAAGCAATGTCAATGGCTATATGGCGAAGTTCAAGGTTTTGGATACGGATACACACCAAGAACGTGATGTATATATCAAAGCGGATGCAAAAAGAGGACAAGGAAGTACTGGTTTTACTGGCGGTTGGAATAACCCAATATTGAATGGTGCTTATGGTAATGACGCTCTTTCAATCTTTGCAAAAACCGAAGGTGATATTTACATTGAGCTTAAAGATGACGGTAAAGGAACGCTTGTAGTTAAATCTGGTACTCGGTACAAACTCTATGCCGACTCTAGTGAAGAGCCGAAATTAACGGATGTTACCTCAGAGAAACTAAAAATCGAGTTTAAGAAAAATACTTCGAGTTCAAGTTTTACCACCTTGAAAAACAATATGGCAAGTACATCAGGTGTTGATCAAACGGATTATTTGATTAACAAAGAGGCACACCCACAAGGACAAAATTCTACCAAACCTCGCACAAATAGCGTAGATTTGGATAACGCCACTTCCCAAGGGGATATGTTGATTAAGCCACGCGCGGATCATAACAAGCTGAATGTAAGTTATGTGAAAGAAGACGGTAGCATAGCGAAAGCCTTGCTGAAGAAATCGACAGATAAAACAAAATGGGAATTCCATAACATTTCTCATGCGACTAAAGAGGACTTCAATTTAGATGATATGAATAATATCAAGCTAAACTGGTGGGCGTTGAAAGACAACGAACGTAACGGTGTGAAGGTGCAAGCCTTTGAAGATGGTAAACGTCCATCGCATTGGGTGCAAGAAACACCAGGAACTGACCCTGTTAACCCTACGAACAACAATCAGCCACCTGTGAAAGAAAACGCACTGGATAAAGTGAGTGATGGTGGCTGGGGTAACAAAGCTAAAGGTGATCAGAACACCATTATCCTAAACAACGACTTTGAAGTGCGTTATTGGAAACATTGGGATCCGAAAGTGAATTATTATTGGGACGGCGGTGCACCAGGGTTGTTCTTGGAGAAAATCACGGCGAACAATGGCGGACGGATGTTCTGGAGCGTACTAGAAAAAAACGGTAGCGATCGCCAAAAAACGGATTATCACAACACCGTGGAATTGACGAAGGCGTTGGAATTGTTAGTAGACGGTGATATGGGCGACTGGAGCCGCGGCTATCCAAACCGTCCGCACGAGGTGAAAATGTTCCATCACTCGTGGTTTGCGGCGGATTCCCAAAGAATGCGTGATAGCAAAAAACGTATCGACGCTCAAAATGGCAGCTCGCAACCACAATCTGCGGACGGACAATCTGACGAAACCAACGACGCCTTGGTGTTCCGCAATAACTTGGGCTCAGATCAATATGATATCAACGACGGCAGAATGTTTGTGGATATGGGCGATGGCAATAACGTGATTGGTGTGGGTGTCGGGAATTTCCGTTGGCATATTTACCAAAAACAAGAGAAAAAAGGTCATTTGAAAGACCGTTATAAATATTTCGGTGATTGGGAAACGGCGGAAGCAACGCAATTCGGTAAGCACTTAGCCAGCTTTGAAAGCTATCACCTTGCGAATTTATTTGGCGGAAAATTTGGCGGAGCTTCGGGCGGACGCTTGTATAACTCCGATTTGAAATTCGGCAAGGGCGATGACGCCTTGTTTATCGATGGTTCATTCCGTGATTGGCACGCAGGGCAATACGCCGTGGCAAACGCTACTGTGGAGATGGGGGCAGGCGATGACTTGTTGTTAATGAGTCGCCAAAATTTGGATTATTTCCACGACGCCGTTACAGGTATGATCGGCAATAACAGCGTGATCAATATGGGGGACGGACGTGACCATATTGAAAGCGTAGGCTTCGGTGGCAATGCGAAAATTATGCTTGGCAACGGCAACGATAGCGTGAGCATTGCTAGAATGATAGATAGCAATACGGAACTTTCTGCAGGCGCAGGGGCAGACGTGGTGCACGTGCACGGCGAAGTGCGTGACGGTGCGAAAATCAACCTCGGCGACGGCGATGATGTGTTTATCTTCGGACAGAATACCGAAAGAGACCATTTCGGCGTGGTGTTGTTCGGCGGCGGCGAGAGCTACGGACGCTTTGAGGGCTTCCTCGACGGCGGCGACGGCTATGATATTGTGAAGCTCTATAAACACGATGAAACCACTATCCGCAGCGGCAACGTGACCAACCTTTCCACCGCCAATATTCGTGGCATCGAGGAAATTTGGCTCGACAACGGCGCTAGCGTGGATATCCGCTATGATGATTTGCTCGCCGATAACGTAAATGGGCATATTAAAATTCGTGCGATGGGTCAAGCTGGCTCGGGATCGGCTGGTACTGCAAATAAAAGCCAACGAATGGTAGTGGATTTGGGGGCGAATAATTCGAATAATGATTTCTCGAAGGATTTGACCACGAAAAATGGTGCTAATGGAGGAAGCAGCGGAGATTATCCAACATCGGAAGATTCGAGCGTGTCGCCAGCGAAAGGAAATACTCAAAACAAAACGTGGAAATTCGATCATACTGTGAATGCTGACAGCAATGCTGACGGCGTGACTTACAACGTGTTCTACTTCGGCGGCGATAGCTACAACAGTGTTTGGATTGAAGAAGGGATCATTGTTATTTAGGAACTGCAATGAAACCGCAAAGTCGAGCAAGGCTTGCCCTTGCTCGACTTTGCACCTTGAAGGGCTTTTTGCCCTTTCGGTAAAAAAGGGCAAAAGCCCTTTTTTATTTCTAGAAAAGAATAATTCAGATAGAATAATTACCGCAAAGAATAGTCATAGGATAAATTTTGGAAGATAGAATTTTTTTAAAAAAAATAAGGATAAAAAAGGAAAATAATTTTTTCTTAAATTATTTATTTCCAATAGAATTTAAAAAACCAATAACTGTTCTTACAGGAGAAAACGGTGTAGGTAAATCAGCTATACTAGAATCATTGGCAGTTTTCTTAGGTTGCCCTGCAGAAGGTGGTTCTAAGAATTTTTCATTTAGTACAGAAGATACACACATTAAAATTCCAGACTTGATTTTTGAGAGAAATTACCGTTATCCAAAAGATATTTTTTTCTATAGATCTGAAACATTCTATACATTTATGTCAGAAATGAAAAAATTAGATAAACCTGAAATAGGTGGAGGTAAAATAAATTATTTTTATGGGGGTAAAGAGCTTCATAAACTATCACATGGTGAGGCAATGAGAGCTTTATATCTAAATAAGTTTAAAGAGAATGGATTATATCTACTAGACGAGCCAGAGGTATCTTTATCTATAAATAATCAACTAGAGTTTATAGAAAAGATAGTTAACTTAAGCAGAAAGGGAAGTCAATTCATCATAGCATCTCACTCACCTATCATTATGCAGATACCTGGTATCCACCTAATAGAGATAACAAAAAAAGGTATAAAAAACATATCTTTTAAAGACACAAACATATATTATATGTATAGGGAACTTATGTTAGACGAGTCCCAAGAGTATCTTAAAAGCATTATAAATTTTTAACAAAAAAAGGATTCTTTTATGAGAAAAATACTCACTATGTTAGCAATGTTAGTCCTTTCCTCTTCAGTTTTGGCGGCAAATGATAACGGAAAAATTTCCTCATTATTTGACTCAACCCCCACTAATGGCAACATAACCATCTTGTCTAAAAAAGAATTATCTGACATAAAAGGAGGAGTTAGATCACCTTCATATACATGTAGTGTATGTGGAGCTAAACATGGTGGAGTATATTCACCACAGGTATGTCATAACTGCTACAACAAAGGCTATAGAGTTCATAGAGTTAGACGCCGATAATATTTAATATGGGTAAATTAGGTCCACATGAGGGAATGGAATTAGAATTAATGCTAAAAAATAAGAAAAATATCTCTTTGTTTTATAGCGACTCAGAAATACCTGATGATTTTATTCCCTTTTTAAATAAAAAAATATTCAAATTAAAAACAATTAACTTAAAGGATAAAAATAAAAAAAATTTTTCATATTACATCATATATAAACCTAGCTTTTCAATTGATGCAAAAAAATTAGAGAAAACACTTATATCATCATTTAAAAATCCAACAATAGAGAAAGAAAGAATTATTGGTAAAATTCTTGGTTATAAAGATGAGGATATTAATTTTTATATTGACAGAATAAAAAAACAAAGGTAATTAGTTAATTACACTCACCACTCGCCTGTTATGCAGAATTTTCTAGTTCTATTGATGTTTAAGTAAGTTTTGTGTAGCAATCAAATTTGATGCTACACATTGGTCTATTAAAACATAAGGATTTTTCAAAGATCTGTAGGTAATCTTAGTTTTTAGTTTAAAAAAGACAAAAGCACCGTGTTTGGTGCTTTTATTTTTTCTAGGATGACATTTTTTAATGTACTAGACTAAGTTTAAGGATGAAATTAAAGAATGTGTTCAAACTCTTCCATAACGGATTTTGGCCACACACTGGATTGCACTTCGCCAATATGCTTTTTCTGTAATAACAGCATGACTAAACGAGATTGACCAATTCCCCCACCAATAGACAGCGGTAAACGACCATTAACAAGATCTTGGTGCCAATCAAATTTTAAGCGGTCTTCATCGCCTGTTATGGCAAGCTGTTTACGAAGTGCGGTTTCATCAACACGAATTCCCATTGAAGAAAGCTCAAAAGCACGTCCTAAAACTGGGTTCCATACCAAAATATCGCCATTTAATCCTTTGTAATCACCTTCTGAAACCGTAGTCCAGTCATCATAATCAGGAGCACGTTTATCGTGAGGTTTTCCATCGGATAAGGCTCCACCGATACCAATAAGGAACACCGCACCATACTCTTTACAGATTGCATTTTCACGCGCTTTATCATTCATATTTGGAAAACGTTGAACTAAATCTTCACTATGCACGAACGTAATTTCTTTTGGTAAAAAACGAGCAAGACTAAATTTTTCACTCACCGCCGCTTCGGTTTCGAGAATGGCTTGATAAATGGATTGAACGGTTTCTTTCAAATACGCTAAATTGCGGCGACCTGCTGGAATCACTTTTTCCCAATCCCATTGATCCACATAAATAGAGTGAGTTTGATCAAGAGAATCTTCGTCTGGACGCAAGGCTTTCATATGCACAAATAATCCCTCGCTTTCAGCAAAACCAAAGCGTGCGAGGGTGTGGCGTTTCCATTTGGCTAAAGAATGCACAACTTCAAAGGTTGCATCTGTGATCTGCTTCACATTTACTTGAACAGCTTTCTCTGTTCCTGAAAGATTATCTTGAATACCATTGCCCACTTGACTTAGGATAGGTCCTTGAACCTCAATAATACCGAGTGCCTCAGCGAGTTTGTCTGTGAAGGTGTTTTTGGCAAAGCTAATTTCTTGTTGTTGTAGAATAAAGGATTTTTGCATAAGGATGTCCTATAGTTGTTTTTGGTTTTGATTTTTAAATATTATTTAATTTATAAATTAAAAACTCAATTCACTTTCTATAAAAAATATTTTAGAATAAATTTTTTCAAATTAATTTATGTTAATTTTAAATTAAATCTAATTTTGGCGTGGTGATGGGTGATTTATGCACATTATTGATACATTAGATCAACAAATTTTACGTGTGTTGACCAAAGACGCACGAACACCTTATGCAGAAATGGCGAAAAGTTTTGGCGTAAGCCCTGGTACAATCCATGTGCGTGTAGAAAAAATGCGTCAAGCTGGCATTATTGAAGGCACAAAAGCACGCATCAACGAGCGTAAATTAGGTTACGACGTCTGCTGTTTTATCGGCATCATTCTCAAATCCGCCAAAGATTATGATAGCGTTATCAAAAAGTTAGAAGGCTTTGATGAAGTGGTGGAAGCC
This sequence comes from [Haemophilus] felis, assembly GCA_002015125.1. GTDB lineage: Bacteria > Pseudomonadota > Gammaproteobacteria > Enterobacterales > Pasteurellaceae > Pasteurella > Pasteurella felis. The sequence continues at coordinate 7,505 of MUYB01000030.1, read as the reverse complement.
TATTACACCACGGGCAATTACTCGATTTTCATTAAAGTCATGACACATACCATCGCTGAACTTCACGCTGTCCTCGCAACAAAAATTCAGTTGATTGATGAAATTCAATCCACAGAAACCCTGATTTCTATGCAAAATCCGATTTTGCGCGATATTAAACCATAACCATATAAGGAGTTCATATGTCTGAAGTATTTCACCTTGGCTTAACCAAAGCAATGTTAGAGGGAGCCACCCTTGCGATTACACCTGGGGCCCCTGAGCGTGTTGAAAAAATTGCGAAACTGTTGGATCGTCCAAAATTTTTAGCCTCTACTCGTGAGTTTACCTCTTGGTTGGGCTACATTAATGATAAAGCGGTTGTGGTGTGTTCTACAGGTATCGGCGGTCCGTCGGTGTCTATCGCCGTTGAGGAGTTGGCACAACTTGGCGTTCGCACTTTCTTGCGTATCGGCACCACAGGGGCGATTCAACCACATATTAATGTTGGTGATATTTTGGTTACCACTGGTGCGGTACGCTTGGACGGTGCAAGTTTGCATTTTGCTCCAATGGAATATCCTGCAGTAGCAAACTTTGAATGCACAACCGCACTATACCAAGCCGCTAAAGAACTTGCAGATCAAGAAGTTTATGTGGGTATTACCGCATCATCAGATACCTTCTACCCTGGGCAAGAACGTTATGATACGTTCACAGGCAAAATTTACCGTCATTTCCAAGGTTCATTAAAACAATGGCAAGAGTTAAATGTAATGAACTTTGAAATGGAGTCCGCCACATTATTTACAATGTGTTCAGCTCTTGGCTTGCGTGCAGGTATGGTAGCTGGTGCTATTGTTAATCGCACACAACAAGAAATTCCAAATGAAGCATTGATGCAAAATGTAGAAAAGAATGCAGTAGAAATCGTGGTGAAAGCCGCAGAGTTATTGCTTAAATAAACTTTTCGAAAATCCAATTAACGCTCACTTTGGTGAGCGTTTTTTATGCAAAATCAGCAAAAACCACGCCATGATCTACGTTGAAGATTTACAAATTGCGAATATGTCCAAATCGGCGAAAGGTACGCTAGAGGCACACGGAAAAAACGTGAAACAGAAATCAGGGCTAAACCGAGCGATACTCGACCTGTCTTGGTTTGAGTTCCGCCGTCAGCTAGACTACAAAACACAATGGCGAGGAGGCTTTTTGATAGCCGTTCCTCCGCAAAACACGAGCCGAACTTGCCCTTGTTGCGGACATAGTGCAAAGGAAAATCGCCAAACGCAGGCGAATTTTGAATGCGTAGAATGTGGCTACACGGAAAACGCTGATGTGGTTGGTGCAATCAATGTGTTAGCACGTGGACGGGTCGTCGTCCAAGCGTAAAGAAAATCAGGCGAGGACATCGCCGCAGAGCTTGTGAAGTGAACCGCAGTAGCGGTCAGCAACAAGAACCCACCGAGAGTAGCCCACGCAAAGCGTGGGAGCTAGTAGGAATCCCTTGCCTTTAGGCAGGGGAGGATGTCAAATCTAGAATTTTTCCACTTTACACCGCACTTTATCGCCTTTCTGATTCAATTTCTGTACAATGCTTTCTTTTGAGTGATTAACTATTTGAGATTTTTTTATGTCATTGACCACGCCAAATATTGGTTTTATTAGTTTAGGTTGTCCTAAAAATTTAGTGGATTCAGAACGTATTTTAACGGAGTTGCGTAGCGATGGTTATAACATTATTCCAAGCTATGAAAATGCAGATTTAGTGATCGTAAATACTTGTGGGTTTATTGATAGTGCGGTGCAAGAATCCTTGGAAGCGATAGGAGAAGCTTTAGAAGAAAATGGCAAGGTGATTGTAACAGGCTGCTTAGGGGCAAAAGAAGATCGTATTCGTGAAGTTCACCCTAAAGTACTTGAGGTAACTGGTCCGCATAGCTACGAAGCTGTGATGCAACAGGTGCATAAATATGTGCCAAAACCTAAATATAATCCATACACTGCTCTTGTACCAAAACAAGGCGTTAAACTTACGCCAAAACATTATGCCTATCTGAAAATCTCGGAAGGCTGTGATCACCGTTGCACATTCTGTATTATTCCTTCAATGCGAGGTGATTTAGATAGCCGTGCTATTACACAAATTCTTGATGAAGCGAAACGTTTAGTTGAGGCTGGTGTAAAGGAATTGCTTATTGTTTCGCAAGATACCTCAGCTTATGCTCTCGATCAAAGTAAAGAAAACCAAAACAAAACGGTATTTTGGAATGGAATGCCGATCAAAAATAATCTGATGAGCCTATGTGAACAGCTTGGAAAACTGGGGATTTGGGTTCGTCTACATTATGTTTACCCTTACCCACACGTTGATGATCTTATTCCATTAATGGCAAAAGGAGCGTTGTTGCCTTATTTGGATATTCCTCTACAACACGCCAGCCCTAAAATCCTTAAAGCAATGAAAAGACCCGGATCTATTGACCGCACTTTAGAACGGATCAAGAAATGGCGTGAAATTTGCCCTGATTTAACTTTACGCTCAACCTTTATTGTCGGTTTCCCAGGTGAAACAGAGGAAGATTTCCAGTTGTTGCTGGACTTCCTACAAGAAGCACAACTTGATCGTGTTGGCTGTTTTAAATTTAGTCCTGTTGAGGGGGCGGTTGCCACAGATATGCCAGATCAAGTACCTGAAGAAATTAAGGAAGAACGATACCATCGTTTTATGCAGTTACAACAGCAAATTTCAGCACAACGCTTACAACAAAAAGTGGGTAAAACCCTTGATGTGATCATTGATGAAATTGATGAAGAAGGCATTATTGGACGCTCAAAAGCGGATGCACCAGAAATTGACGGTGTCGTTTATCTTGAAAACTTGAGTCAAAGTGCGGTGAAAATTGGACAAATTATTGAAGTGAAAATCACGCAAGCTGATGAATATGATTTATGGGGAACTTGCTAGTGAAAACCATCAATATTTTATTTGTTTGTTTAGGCAATATTTGTCGCTCGCCAATGGCTGAATATTTAATGCGAGAAAAAATCAAACAAGCAGGTTTATCCGATAAAATTAAAACTGCTAGTGCAGGGACTTCTGGCTGGCACGATGGCGAAAATATGCATTGTGGCACATTAGATATGCTAGAGCTTCATAAAATTGACACCGCAGGTTTTCAAAGCAGAAAAGTTCAACCTTCAGATTGGCAAAATTTCGATTACATAATCGCAATGGATAATAGTAATCTCACAGATTTAGAAGAGTTATTCGGTCAACACCCAGAGAAATTATTTCAAATCACTTCTCTTTGCCCAGACTTAGCTTTTGATCATATTCCTGATCCTTGGTACACCAAAAATTTCCAACAAACCTATGAATTACTGGATCAATGTTGTAATGCTTTGTTAAAGAAAATTCAAAAAAATGGATAAAAAAAGATACTAATTACTATTCCATGCTAAACATAATAAAAAACCCATTTACTCAACAAATGATGTAAATGGGTTTTTGATTGCTTGTTAGCTTATAAGTAGTATTTTTTCACTACTTTTAAGTTTTCATCTAGTTTGTAAATAAGTGGCTGACCTGTTGGAATTTCTAAATCCATAATATCTGCATCAGAAATACCTTCAATGTGTTTAGCTAAAGCACGAAGTGAATTTCCGTGTGCAGTTACTAAAACACGTTTACCTGAAAGTAATGCAGGTGCGATTTGATCTTCCCAGAATGGTAAAACACGTTCAAGAGTGATTTTTAGGTTTTCTGCATCTGGCACAACATCGCTTGGTAAAAGCGCATAACGACGGTCGTTGTGAGCTGAATGCGGATCTTGTGGATCTAAATCAGGAGGAGAAATATCATAAGAACGGCGCCAAATATGTACTTGTTCATCGCCATATTGTTCTGCGGTTGCTTTTTTATCTAATCCTTGTAAAGCACCATAATGACGTTCATTTAAACGCCAGTTTTTCACTTGCGGAATCCAAAGTTGATTAGATTCTTCTAATACGATGTTACAAGTTTTAATTGCGCGAGTTAAAACAGAAGTAAATGCGATGTCAAATTCAAAACCAGCTTCAAGTAATTTTTTACCTGCTGATTTTGCTTCTTCAATACCGCGCTCTGTTAAGTTGACATCACGCCAACCAGTGAATAAATTTTTAGCATTCCACTCACTAAAACCATGGCGAATAAATACTAATTCCATACAAAACCTCCTCGATGTTAATTAAAAATAATGGGCGTTTTTATAGCAAAAAACCATTAGCTTTAAAAGCAAAAAACTGTGCTTTTCTGATCTGTCGCAAAGATTAAAAGAAAAATTAGATTTAGAGCCTGTGAGTAAATAATGATATAGTTAGCTCCCGCATTTTCCTGAACAATCTCCAAATAACATATTATTGCTATGCAAATCAAAATTCCTTTTATTGTGATGTTACTATTCGGCCTTTCTAGCGCCTTATATGGCAACGATTTATCTAAAATCCAAGAAAAAATCCGCCAACAGGAAAATAAAATTGCAGAACAAAAAAAAGCACAGCAACAGCTACAATCCGATCTAAAAAAACAAGAGAACCACATTAGCTCGGTATTAGGCTTACTCAAAGAAACAGAAGTCGAATTATCCTCAAACCGTAAACTAATTGAAGCGACGGATCGCCAAATTAAACAGCTAGAAAAACAAGAACAACATCAAAAACAAATTTTAGCTAAACAATTAAATTCTGCTTATCGCTCAGAATTAAGCCATTCTGATTTAAGACGATTGCTTGATGAACAAGCTAAACAAGCTGAACGAATGAAACAATATTATGGGCATATTAATCAGGCAAGATTAAAACAAATAGCGAAATTACAAAATATCCAAAGGGAACTTAGCGCCGAACGTGAGACGCTACAACAACAAATTCAAACCCAGAAAAATCAGTTAGCAATCCAAAAAAGTCAACAACAAAGTTTACAAAAAGCACAACAAGAGCGCTTATCAACTTTAAATAAATTAAACCAAACACTTTCAACAGAACAAGCGCAACTAGAAAATTTACGCGCCAATGAAAATACTTTACGTCAAGAAATTCATCGCGCAGAACAAAAGGCAAAAGCACAAGAACAAAAAGAGAAAGAAGCTTATACGCAGAAGAAACAACTTCAAGAAAAACAAACCCATAAACCTTACAAACCAACAGCCCAAGAAAAACAACTTATGGCAAATAGTAAGGGGTTGGGTAAACCAAACAAACAATATATTCGTCCTGTAAATGGCAAAGTTATACACCCTTTTGGAAGTGTACAAATGGGAGAAATCACGTGGAAAGGTATGGTATTTTCTGCGCCTGCGGGCACACATGTACGCGCCATAGCAAGTGGTAGGGTCATTCTAGCTCAATGGTTTAGCGGCCATGGCTTAATGGTTATGGTAAAACATGGTGATAGTGATTTAAGTTTATATGGCTACAATCAATCCATTGATGTTAAAGAAGGACAATGGGTCAAAGCAGGCGATAAGTTAGCAGAAGTAGGTAATAGCGGAGGCCAACCACAACCTTCTCTCTATTTTGCTATTCGCCGTAAAGGAATTGCAGTGAATCCTGCAGGGTGGCTGAAATGATGAAACAACTTTGTGGTAAAGCCATAAAATTTATTGTAATTACCTTAACATTACTCTCTTGCGGAGCTACGTCAAATTTGTGGGCCGCTAAATTAGCGATTGTTATAGACGATATAGGATATCGAAATAAAGATGATGATCAGATTTATGCGATGCCGAAGGAAATTTCGGTAGCAATTATTCCTGCCGCACCTTATGCAAAACAACGTAATGAACTAGCTAAACAACAAGATCGAGATATTTTAATCCATATGCCAATGCAACCTGTTGGCGGACAAAAAATTGAAACTGGCGGATTAAAATTAGGCCTCACTGAAGAAGAAGTTAAACGCCGTGTTGAAACGGCACATCATATCGTCAGTCATGCAATAGGAATGAATAATCATATGGGAAGCGCGGCTACCGCAGATCGCACATTAATGAGTTATTTGATGAAAAGCTTAAAACAAAAACAGCTTTCCTTTTTGGATAGCCGAACAAGCGGTAGAAGCATAGCAAGTCAAACAGCCAAACAATTTGGTATTCATTCTCTCGAACGTCATATTTTCTTAGATGACAGCGATGCCTTTACAGATGTACAACATCAATTCCAAAAAGCAATTAATTATGCTCAGAAACATGGTGTCGCGATAGTTATTGGACACCCTAGGAAAAATACTATCGCCGTTTTACAAACAGGATTAAAAAATTTACCTAAAGATGTGGAGCTCGTTCCCATTAGTCAGTTGTGGCAACAAAACAAAGCCACAGCGCCGCTACCCTTTATTTATTTGTTTAACAATGTACCCGCACCAACATCTATTGCACCTTATTTATCAGTACCGACGCTAAGAGGCATACCTGAGTAGGGAATAAATGCAAAGTTAAATTAACAACATTGATATTCATCAGAACAATCACAAATTAGCCAGTTTCTGCAATAAGCGGTCCATCGCACGATACCCTAAGGCTTCTGCTAAATGAACCTGAGTGATTTGCTGTTCATCTTGCAAATCTGCAATGGTGCGTGCCACTTTCAAAATGCGGTGATAAGCACGCACAGACAAACCCAATTTTGTCAGGGCGTTTTCCAAAAAGAGTGCATCTTTTTCGCTTAATTTACAATCACGCTCAATTTCTTTGCTGGTTAAATACGCATTAATTTTACCTGCTCGTGCCAACTGAATTTGCCGTGCTGCCAACACTTTTTCACGCACCTGCGCAGAAGTTTCCCCACGATCCCCCGTATTTTGCAACGCGCCTTGTGGCAATAAAGGCACTTCAATGGAAAGATCAAAGCGATCTAAAAACGGACCAGATAAGCGACTTAAATAACGCATTATTTGTTGCGGCGACGTACGATTGTGCGTGCCTTGATAATGCCCTGTCGGGCTGGGATTCATTGCCGCAATTAATTGAAAACGTGCAGGAAATTCAATTTTGGCATTGGCTCGGGAAATCACAATTTCGCCGCTTTCCAAGGGCTGACGCAAAGCATCAAGCACTTTTCGTTCAAACTCAGGCAGTTCGTCTAAAAAAAGCACCCCATTATGCGCCAAAGAAATTTCCCCCGGTTTAGGAATGGAACCCCCTCCTACAAGCGCTGGCGTGGAAGCGCTGTGGTGTGGCGAACGAAATGGACGCTGTTTCCAATTGTGAAAATTCAGTTCATTTTGTACCAAACTGGTTACCGATGCTGTTTCAATGGCTTCTTGATCGCTCATTTCTGGCAACAACCCCGTTAAACGACTGGCAAGCATAGTTTTTCCTGTGCCAGGCGGACCTAAAAATAACAAATTATGCTGACCTGCCGCGGCGATAGTTAACGCCCGTTTGGCGTGTTGTTGCCCGATAATATCCGTGAGATCTTTTGCTTTTAAAGCAAACGCCGCTGAACGTTCTCCCTGATTAGACAACGTGAAATCCGACGCCACG
>MUYB01000029.1:15011-54757 GCA_002015125.1 [Haemophilus] felis | reverse complement strand
GTCAGTAAATTCAGGAAAACGAAGTTTAGGTACGGACGATTTTTTGTTATTCATTGTTGTTTTTCTCTACATTTCTAAAAAGTGCGGTGGATTTTGGCAAAATTTCACATTGAAAATAAAAAATTTATGTTAGAATCCACGCCAATATGACTGACGCCTCTGCTTTTGCACGCGTCAGTTCTCATTTTCAAAATAACTTAAGTTAATTATAACTACCACAAAAAATCTTGACAAAAGATCGTTGATTCAATCATAATAGTTACATCTCATCAGCCTATGACTGAAGGAGTTACGAGACCGTCTTTCGAGGCGGTTTCAGCTTTTCTGAGACTCCATTTCTTCCCAAAACATTTCATATTTCTTCTTATATTTTCTTCGTTGATGCTTATACTCTACATAAAATGCAGTCCAAGGCAGCACAAAATCTCGACGTTTTGCTACAACGACCAAATAGCTAAAATCAGGCAAGACAAGATGATAACGTTCTTCATTACCCCTTTTCTCAATCCACCAAAGAATTGGAGATGAATTTTCAGGTTTAACTTCACAAAAATTTTCAAGCATAGGTTTTATCCAAGCAATACGTTCACAACGGCGAATATCTAGCGTTCTTTCTGTTTCATCTTTTCCTTCAGAAATCATATGCCAAAATGTTGCACTTTTACCATTATAGGTTGGATGACGCTTCAGATTAACTTGGTATTTTCCAAATCTAGGTTTTGCATTTTCAAAATCTCGCTCAAAGATTTGATATATTGTTTGGAAATAATTTTCCCAGTTACCAGAAAAATCTTCTAATAATATAAGTTCAGGAAGCCAATTATTTTCATCCATAATAATTTCCTTCCCAATGAAATAAATTAAATTTACGTTCTGTAGGTAATGTATTCTTTTCTAGCTGATAACCCGAACGTTCTTTTATACGGGCGATAACCTGATTCTTCCCATTATTTGTCGATAGTTTACGATGATAATATCCTAATGCACCTAACAAAAGATCGGATAACTGTAGTTGCTCTACATGATGTGATTCAACAACTTGTACACGTTTAATATATTTTTGCTCAAAATCATAGGCATTATGACATAGCACATCATGCAGTTTTTTAACTTTAATTGCACTTCTGGTATCTTTTTTATCTAAGTAAATGAATGAACTTATTTTGGGAACAATCAAATTATTCAATAAAAGAAATAACATTTTATAATACCACTCATCGTGCGTTTGATTAAATTGACGATGTTTTAAATTTGATTTATTAATAATAACTGCTCTAAAATTTAAATCATTGTCATCAAAAAAATAGTCAATGATATCTAAATAGAAATTGGCTTTAGCTTGTGAAACTTTATTCCATTTAATTTCAAAATTCGGATGAAAACCGTGTTCCACTTTGATTTCTCTGATTCTTTTTGAAATCTCTTTCGTTTTCTCTACAGGACAACGAATAGCACCAAGTACCATTACTGAACTTTCATCATTTGGTAAATGGCAAGATTCATCACAATAAATATTAAAACTCATATTATTCTCCTGTAAACTCATCCGCCAATTGATAAATCGCATTACGCAATTGATTACGGTATTTCATTTTTGACAACGCTTTGATCTCGTTATCTTGTGCCATTTCTGTGTAAGTTACGCCAGCCTTTTTAATTAATTCTGTGAGCTGGTCGTTGTCATCAAGATCTTTTTCTTGATATTGGTGGCGGCTGAAAAGTGCGGTTAATTCTGCGTTTGTTATGATCTCAGTTAATCCCCAATGTAGACGGAAAGCTAACAATTGTTGATTTTGTGAAGCCAGATTTGCCTGCTCAACAATGGCAGCACCGTCTTTGGGTTTATTAAACAGATCTTTTAATCCGAACAAGCCTTTCATAATGGCTTGAGTTGCACTGAAAATTCGGCTAGCAAAACTGCGATCTTCCAAACCGTTGGCAAATTTTTGTAACTCTTTTTCGGTTTCAATGGCTTTTTCAGTTTCGCCTGCTTCTACTTGTTTGATCAAGGTTTCAATTAATTCCGTTAAATAATCGTAATTAATTTCCACATCTTTTACGTGAGTCATCTTCAGTTCAATTTGCGCCAGTGGAATATTCTTACTTTTCGCTAAATGATTTTTAAGCTCATTTGTTAGCGTATTAGTCAGCATACTTTCTTCTTCTGCACTCATTCCAAGTTGCTCAATGAGCTTGTCTGGGTTGTCATAATCAAACCCAACAGGCTCGCCATTTTCGTCTTCGCCTGAATATTGTTTTAGCTTGGCAATATTGGTGGTGTAGGTTTTAAGCTGTTCAAACATTTCCCATTTTTTAGCTTCAGAAGGGGGAAGTTGAGAAAAATCATCGGTAATTTCACGTAAATTTTTCACGATTTCTTTGGTTTCAGTGAGTAAAACCTGATATTTCGGTGCAGTGATATTATCTTGCGTATTTTTCGCTTTACGTTCTTCAGAAGATAACTGTGCGGAATCTTTATTGGCGTAAATGGACAAGGCTTCATTCATTAAATTTTCATTATGTGCAGGCCAGCGGTAATTAATCACTCGTCCCCAAGGTTTTTCACGCATATCGGCTACTCGATTAGTGCGTGAATACGCTTGAATTAATCCAGCACCTTTTAAAGTGCGGTCAACATACAGAGTGTTTAATTCTGGAGCATCGAAACCAGTAAGCAGTTGATCCACCACAATAACGAGATCTAAAAATTGTTTGTCCGTTGCCGTTCGATTTAACCGACTAGCGACATCTTCTGTGTAAGCCGAAACATCTGACATACTAAAATTGGTTCCAAATTCCGCATTGTAATGTTGGATCGCTTCAAATAGCCCTTGATTATTCTCAAGCATTGCATCGTTATTCGTGTTATTTTGGCTAAAAGTCACCGCAACTTTTAAACAAAATTCGCCGTTTTCCGACCGCTCTTTATTCACTCGTTGGAACTCACGAAAGTACATCATCGCCATGGGTGTGCTGGCTTTTCCGCCACCAATGTGTGTGGTTAACATGGCGTTGTATTTACCTCGATTCAATTTATTATCCCAATTCGAGCGATTTTTCCAATGCTTGAAAATATCTTTTACCACCAATTCAACATGTTCTGGATTTTCATCGTAGAAACTGGGTTCAATGCTATCATCCATATCTTGTTGGGTCAGATTTTCAATTTTTTGTGTGATTTGTTGTTCTGTCCAAGTAGGATATTTTTGGCGATAAAATTTGGGTAAGTAATCCTTTTTCATGCTTTCTTCACTAATCGTGGTTTCAAAATCCACTTTAAAGCCCAATACATTTCGATCTGCAATAGCTTCGCGAATGGTATAAGCATGTAAAAGTTCGCCAAAAATATCTTCAGTACGTAAACCATTGGTGGTTTCATCAAACATTGGCGTGCCTGTGTAGCCAATCCAAGCAGAATGTTTAAAGGCTTTTTGAATAGCTTGGAAATTTTCACTGCCCGTAGAGCGATGCGCTTCGTCAACAATAAACAGGATATTTTTATTCGGCGCTTTAAAGGAGGATCGTTTTACTAATGTGTCTAGTTTTTGCACGGAAGTAATAATGATTTGACTGCCTTTACTATGTAGTTTGCGATTAAGATCGGTTGTATTTTTAGTGTCCCGTACGGTACCAACATCATCTTTCGTTGCATCTGGATCATAGGCACGATAGTTATCATTGGTTTGATTCGTTAAGGCAATACGATCCACCAAGAAAACCACTTTATCCACATTAGCAGCACGACTTGCTAACCAAGCGGTTTTAAAACTCGTAATGGTTTTTCCAGATCCTGTTGTGTGCCAAATATAACCAAGCTTATTGATTGCTTGCGAAAAATCAGCTTTTTTTAGCTTGTTCATGACATTTCTTGTGGCATACACTTGATAAGGACGCATCACTTTTAAGGCTTGTTTGTTGGGTGTGCCGTCTAAAATCATATAATTGGTTGCCATTTGATGTGCCATTGGAATACTTAACATAGAATCCGCAAATTCTTTCCATTTATAGATAGGTTTGTTGTCGGACTGACGTTGCCAGTTAAAGGCAAAATCTTTGTTAAAACGATCCGCTGTGGTATTCGCCATGTATTTCACATTATTCGGCGTAATAGCAACCAAGATCTGTAGGGTGGAATAAATGTCGCTATATTGATGCTCTGCAATATATTGATGCATTTGATTCAACGCTTCGTTAATATCCCTTGTTTCTTTTTTTTCTTCAATTTGAACAATGGGTAAACCATTGATCAATAAGGTGGTATCAAAACAGCGGTTCTCTTTTCCCGCAATGACAGCTGGACGTCGAATTTGATTAACAATTTGGTAGGTAGTATCCCCTGCACCAATTTGTTTTTGATCAAAGACCGTTAAAAAGACATGACGATCATCGTCTAAATCAATTTCAATTTGTGAAATGCCATTGGTACCATAAAGGAATTGACCAGCGGCGTAAGGTGTAGAAAGGTTAGAAATAATGCGTTTGACTTGTTCAAATTCCACCGTACTTAAGGGGCGTTCTAGAGTTTTCTGATTTAGCCTTTCTAAAATCTGTTTAAAATTCGCCCATAAATCTTCTGTTGTTTTAATGGTTGGCTCATAACGCCATAACTTTGTGCGTACAATGTAATCAGGGCTTGATTCATTGATACTATTTTCTGATGTGATAGTACCAGTACAAAGATATTCAATTAAGTTCTTTTCAAAGACTAATTCAGGCATTTTATTGGTCATTTTGAGCTCGCTTTTTGTAATTGATGTAATACAAGGAATTTTTCTAACTGTGCAGCACGTTGTTTTAAATAAGCTAATTTCTGTTGCTTACAATAAACATCTCCTATCAACCGTTGCTTTGATAAAGTGGGAAGTTTTGGCAATTTGAGGGATTTCAGCTGTTTCATTGTGTATTTTAAAACTTGGGTGCCTTGTAACCCGTTGGTTAACTGTTTCTGAATCAGGGGAGATTCATTTAATAAATAAATCAAGTAATTAGCATCAATTCTTGATGTTGAGACCAATTTGGCATAATTCTGCGTATATAAAAAACCTTGATGCATATTGCTAACGCGAGCACTTTTACCTGAAATTAAACTAAAAATAACATCTCCTGCAGATAATAGACTGGTAATGGGATCAAATGTTCTTATGACTTTCTCAGGCAAAATAGGTGTATCAGCTAATTGAATGTCAAGCTCAAGATTTGCTTGCGTATAGTAGGTATAACTTGGTGCTTCTAAATCACTTGTTTCAGAGATGCGAAACTGCGGTTGACCACTGTTTATTGTCACAAGCTCAGTCAAATACATGATCAATTGTGCCTTCTATAAATTACCTTTAGTTTGTATTTTAATCGTACAAATTACAAAGGCAATAATTTTTTGTAATTTTTTTAAATTACAAAGATATGGATATTTTGCAAATATTATATTTATGGATCCAAATCAATTAATTCGCATTTTTAGCAAGACAAAATTGACCAATTCTATTAAGATACGCACCATTCTTTTTAACTTTAATTTTGATACTAATAGAGGAAAATCAAATGGCAAAAATCGTTAAAGTAATTGGTCGTGAAATCATTGACTCTCGTGGTAATCCAACTGTTGAAGCTGAAGTTCATCTTGAAGGTGGCTTTGTTGGTTTAGCTGCTGCGCCATCTGGTGCATCAACAGGTTCACGCGAAGCATTAGAATTACGCGATGGCGATAAAGCACGTTTCTTAGGTAAAGGTGTTTTAAAAGCAGTTTCTGCAGTAAACACCGAAATTGCACAAGCTGTTGTAGGTAAAGATGCCACTAACCAAGCAGAAATCGACCAAATTATGATCGATTTAGACGGTACAGATAACAAATCTAAATTCGGTGCAAACGCAATCTTAGCCGTGTCTTTAGCGAACGCCAAAGCTGCTGCAGCATCAAAAGGCAAAGCACTTTATGAGTGGATCTCAATTCTTAACGGTACAGAAGGTCAATACTCAATGCCATTACCAATGATGAACATCATCAACGGTGGTGAGCACGCGGACAACAACGTGGACATTCAAGAATTTATGATTCAACCAGTGGGTGCAAAAACCTTAAAAGAAGCACTCCGCATCGGGGCTGAAGTGTTCCACAATTTAGCGAAAGTATTAAAAGCGAAAGGCTTAAGCACAGCAGTGGGTGATGAAGGTGGTTTCGCCCCTAACTTAGAATCTAACGCTGCGGCACTTGCTTGTATCAAAGAAGCGGTAGAAAAAGCAGGCTATGTGTTAGGTAAAGATGTAACACTTGCGATGGACTGTGCGTCTTCTGAGTTCTACAACAAAGAAAACGGTATGTACGAAATGAAAGGTGAAGGTAAATCATTCACTTCTCAAGAGTTCACTCACTACTTAGAAGGTTTATGTAAAGAATATCCAATCGTATCTATCGAAGATGGTCAAGATGAATCTGACTGGGAAGGTTTTGCATACCAAACTAAAGTGTTAGGTGGCAACGTTCAATTAGTGGGCGACGACTTATTCGTAACCAACACCAAAATCTTGAAAGAAGGTATCGAAAAAGGAATCGCAAACTCAATCTTAATCAAGTTCAACCAAATCGGTTCCCTCACTGAAACCTTAGCCGCAATCAAAATGGCTAAAGACGCTGGTTACACTGCGGTGATTTCACACCGTTCTGGCGAAACTGAAGATGCGACTATCGCAGATTTAGCAGTAGGTACGGCAGCAGGTCAAATCAAAACGGGTTCTATGAGCCGTTCAGACCGTATTGCGAAATATAACCAACTCATCCGTATCGAAGAAGCCTTAGGCGACAAAGCACCGTTCTTAGGATTAAAAGCAGTTAAAGGCCAAGCGTAATTAACTGACATTTGCAGAAAGAATACCGCACGAAAATGTGCGGTATTTTTTTATAGTTTTAACAAAAATATTTAACTGCCAATCTCTTTATTCTGCGAAGGAAAATGAAAATCGAAATTTGTATTGATAATATCGAATCTGCTTTAATTGCTCAAAAAGCAGGTGCTGATCGTTTGGAATTATGCAGTAGCCTTTCCGTTGGAGGACTTACTCCATCTTATAGTTTAATTAAATCTGCCGTTAATCTATGCCATATTCCTTGCTATGTGATGATTCGCCCTCGAGCTGGCGACTTTTTATTTAATGCACATGAAATAGAAATGATGGAGCAAGATATATACGTTGCCAAAGAATTGGGTGCACAAGGTGTGGTAATTGGGGTGTTAACCCCTTATGCGGAAATTGATGTTGTTAATTGCCAGCGTCTCGTTAAAGCGGCAGACGGTATAGGCATTACATTTCATCGAGCTTTTGACCTTTGTGCAGATCCTTATAAAGGACTAGAACAACTTATCGAACTTGGCTGTGAACGGTTATTAAGTTCTGGGCAACAATCTAACGCCGTTGAAGGAAAAACTCTTCTCGCTCAATTGGTAAAACAAGCGGAAGGACGAATAAAGATTATGGCTGGTGCAGGCGTTAATCCTGATAATGCGAAAGAATTAGCTGAAGTAACCAAAGTCGATGAATTGCATTTGTCAGCCAAAACCTATCGCTCAAGCCAAATGATCAGTAAAAATAATGCGGTAATGGGAAGTAGAGCTGAGGACGATAGCCATATTTGGGTTTGTGATGCTGAGCAAATCAAGAAAATGAAACAACTTTTTTGATAAAATTAAACCACTTTTATTACTCGGATTTTAAAACGAAAGATAGCACGAGTGCTTTTAACTAAGTTAGATATTAAAAAGGCACTCGTGTGAACACGAGCGCCATCGGCGTTAAATCTCAGATAGAATTTCTCTTACTTATTAAGGAATTTCATCTAAATCGTCTTTATCTACCTTCGGCGGTAACATATGCTCTCGTTTTAATCCTAAATCGTAAGCAAGGGCAATCGCAACAAAGATAGAAGAATAAGTACCAAATCCAATGCCGATCAACAATGCAACGGAGAAGCTGTGAATACTTGGTCCGCCGAAAATTAAAAGCGATAGCACCACCACAAGGGTTGTCGCCGACGTCATTAGGGTTCGGGATAGGGTTTGAGACAGAGAAATATTAATAATATCAAAAGTTTCTGTGCGTCTTATTTTGCGGATATTCTCACGCACACGGTCAAAAACCACGATACTATCGTTTAAAGAATAACCAACTACCGTTAATATAGCGGCGACGAAGGTGAGATCCATTTCAATTTGAAGCAAAGAGAAAAATCCCAAAGTAACGATAACATCGTGTGCTAAAGAAGCAATCGCACCTAACGCCAAACGCCACTCAAACCGCATACCGATATAAACTAACAACATTAATAATGTGGCTAAGGTGGCGTAAATTGCGGATTGCGTTAATTCTTCACCAACGTTAGGTCCCACGTATTCGATGCTGTGTACCACAAGATTTTTGTCTAAATTTTGCAAAAGTTGCTTAACGTCGGTACCGACGCTGGCACTATCAAGAGTGGCTGGCAGGCGGATAATCACATCTCGTACGCTACCTGAATTTTGCACAAGTGCACCGTCAATGTTGTTTTTCTCTAATGTGCTACGAATTTCACCCACGTTCGCCGCTTGAGAAAAACTCATATCCAACACCGTGCCACCTGTGAAATCTAAGCCCCAGTTAAATCCTTTTGTAATCACACAAAATAAGGACAAGCTGATGACCAAGACGGAAAATAAATACCCCCATTTTCGTCCATTCATAAAAGGAATGAGGCGATAAGGCAATTTAATTTGTGGCTCATTTTCCGCCGTTACAGTTTGTTTTTTTAATAAACTCACAACAACCTCTGCTTAAATGGATAATTTTTTAATGCGTTTGCCGCCGTAAAGGAAATTCACGATGGCTCGTGTTCCGACGATGGCGGTAAACATTGAGATGCCGACGCCTAAAGCAAGGGTGATGGCAAAACCTTTTACGGGTCCACTGCCTACGGAATACAGGATTATGGAGGTTAAAATAGTGGTTAAGTTGGCATCAAAAATACTGGTGAAAGCACCAGAGTAACCTTCGTTGATAGCTTGTTGCACTGGGCGTCCGTTGCGAATTTCTTCTTTTATTCGCTCAAAAATCAAGACGTTAGCGTCGATAGACATACCAACGGATAGCACGATACCAGCAATCCCAGGCATGGATAATGTTGCACCTGGCAATAAGGACATTAAACCAATAACGAGAATAATATTTGCCACTAAGGCTAAATTCGCAATCATGCCAAATTTACGATAGTAGAAAACTACAAAGACGATAACGGCAACTAATCCCCAGAAGCTTGCTTCCAAACCTTGGCGAACATTTTCTGCACCAAGTGAAGGGCCGATTGTACGTTCTTCTACAATTTGAATTGGTGCGATTAATGCACCTGAACGTAATAACACCGCTAAATTCAATGCTTCGGCAGGACTATCAATACCTGTAATTTGGAATTGGCTACCAAAACGACCTTGGATAGTAGCGACGTTAATTACTTCCTCGTGTTTTTCTAAAATCGCTTTGCCATTTTGATCTTTTTTACCGCTGTCTTTGTATTCTACGTATAGCGTCGCCATTGGCTTTTTAAGATTTAAACGAGTGGTTTGCGACATAATTTCGCCGCCTTCGCTATCTAAGGTTACGCTGACTTGTGGGCGGGAAGTTTGTTGATCTAAACCTGAACTCGCATTCGTAATATGTTCACCGCCAAGTACCGCTCTTTTATATAATGCAACAGGGCGACCATTGCGATCCAATTTAACTTCTGAGTCGGCAGGAACAAACCCTTTCTCTGCGGCATCTAAATTCACATTTTCATTGACGAGGCGAAATTCTAACGTCGCCGTCGCACCTAAAATTTCCTTCGCGCGTGCAGTGTCTTGTACTCCTGGTAATTCCACAACGATACGTTCTGCTCCCTGTCGTTGAATTACCGCTTCAGATACCCCAAGTTCAGACACACGTTTACGCAAAATGGTTAAGTTCTGTTCAATAGCACTTTCACGGGCTTCATTTAACGCCTGTTCAGACAGCGTTAAAGAAAGGGTGTTTTCTGAAATAGCTTGAATATTGAGATCTTGATGTTGTTTGCGTAAAAAACGTTGTACCGTATCCAGTTGCTGAGGTTTCAATAAACTGATGAGCGTGGAAAAATTTTCGCCTGCTTTAATGCCTGTATATTGAAATTTTTCTTTACGTAATTCCGTACGCAAACTGTCTTGCAGTTGCTCTTGGCGCTTGCTTAATGCGGAGTTCATATCCACTTCCATTAAGAAGCGAACGCCACCACGAAGATCTAAGCCCCACTTCATCGGATAAGCGCCAATAGAGGTGAGCCAACTTGGTGTTGCAGGCGCAAGATTCAGTGCGACAGTATAAGAATTACCCAATTTCTCAACTAACTTATCTTTTGCTAATAATTGATCTTCTGTGTTGCTGAAGCGAGCAAGAATAGAGCCATTTTCAAGGATAATAGATTTGGTATTAAGTTGATTTTGAGTTAATAAGGTTTGCACATCCGCTAACACTTCTGTGCTGGCTTGTTGACCTCTTGTACCTGAAATTTGCACTGCTGGATCTTCACCATAAAGATTTGGAAGGGCATATAAAACACCAATGGCGACCACGAGGATCACCATTATGTTCTTCCAAAGAGGGTAACGATTTAACATAGTTTTCCCTTTGAAAATAAAAAATTAAGATTTAACTGAGCCTTTTGGTAACACCGCTGCTACATAGTTACGGTTGATTGTTACTTCAGTAGTGTCGTTTAACGCAATCACGATGCTATCGCTATCCGCAGTTACTTTTGTAATGCGACCGATTAATCCACCAGCAGTTAATACTTCTGTGCCTTTAGCTAACTCAGACATTAATTTTTTGTGCTCTTTGTTACGCTTCGCTTGTGGGCGATAAATCATAAAATAGAAAATCAAACCAAATAGCACAAAAATAAAAATCATTGATAAAGGACTGCCTTGTTGAGCTTCCATTGTTGTTTTCCTTATAAATTAAATTGAACCATAATTTACCGATTTTGCAAAAAAATCGACGGTAAAAAATAGCACAAAATTTAATTCAGGGAAAGAGAAGCACCTTTGATGATGAAAAGATGAACATAAATAATTGAATTTTTCTCGTTATTTTTCCATTTTATGAGAAAGATCACATTTTTTAGTGGAAAACTCATAGAGAGAAATTTTCGTTTTCTCTACAATATCCGCCCTTATTTTTACTTTCTTTTTACTAACAACAGGAGTTGATTATGGATAGACGTGGTTTTCTAAAATTTGGCGCTTGCAGTATTTTAACTTTAAGCGCCTCAAAATATGTTGCCGCCGCTGCACAAAATGTGGTCAATTTGCGTATTATCGCTACCACAGACGTACACGGATTTTTAACAGATTTTGACTATTACAAAGATGCAAAAACAGACAAATTTGGTTTCACACGTGCTGCCTCATTAATTAAACAAGCACGCAATGAAGTGAAAAATTCTGTGTTGGTGGATAATGGTGATTTAATTCAGGGTAATCCTATTGCGGATTATCAAGCGGCTAAAGGACACAAAGAAGGCAAATCTAACCCTGCAATTGATGTGCTAAATGCAATGCATTACGACGTCGGAACCTTGGGGAACCACGAATTTAACTACGGTCTCCCTTATTTAGATAACAGCATCGAGCAAGCCAAATTTCCTATTGTGAATGCCAACATTGTCCGTGCGGACAACGGCGAACCTCGCTTCAAGCCTTATTTTATTCAAACGAAAACCCTTGTTGATGAACAAGGTAACCGCCATCAAGTGAAGATTGGTTACATCGGTTTCGTGCCACCACAAGTGATGATCTGGGATAAAGCGAATCTTGAGGGCAAAGTAAAAGCACTAGACATCAAAAAAACCGCTGAAAAATATGTACCAATTTTAAAACAGGCTGGTGCCGACGTCATTGTCGCCCTAGCCCACACTGGTCCTTCCGATGAGCCTTATATGGAAGGTGCTGAAAATCAGGCGTTCTATCTTGCGGATGTGAAAGGCATTGACGCCGTTATTTTTGGTCACTCTCACCGCCTCTTCCCAAACAAAGAATTTGAAAAATCGCCGAATGTGGACATCAAGAAAGGTACTGTAAAAGGCGTCCCTGAAAGTATGGCGGGCTACTGGGCAAACAACATCAGCGTCGTTGATTTATCCCTTGCATTGCATAATGGCAAATGGCTGGTCGTTGATGGTGCCGCCGAATTACGTCCAATTTATGACGGCGTCAATAAAAAACCGCTTGCTGAAAATCACCCTGAAATTGCGGCACTTTTGGAACCTGTTCATCGTGCCACTCGTGAATTTGTGTCACAACCTATCGGACGTGCAACGGATAATATGTACAGCTATTTAGCGTTAGTGCAAGATGATCCAACGATTCAAATTGTTAACCAAGCACAACGTGCTTATGTGGAAAATATGGCGAAAAGCGAACCAGCTTTAGCAAATTTACCGATCTTAAGTGCTGGTGCTCCATTTAAAGCAGGTGGACGCAAAAATGACCCAACAGGCTACACTGAAGTCGATAAAGGCGATCTCACCTTCCGCAACGCCGCCGACTTGTATCTGTATCCAAATACACTTGTTGTGGTTAAAGTCACTGGCGAAGAGCTAAAAGAATGGTTGGAATGCAGTGCGGGAATGTTCAATAAAATCGATCCAAACAATGCTGCACCACAATCGTTGCTCAACTGGACAGATTTCCGTACTTACAATTACGATGTGATCGATGGCGTGTCTTATGAATTTGACATTACTCAAGCACCTCGCTACGACGGTAATTGCAAATTGATCAATCCTGATTCTCATCGAGTAATCAACTTAACCTATCAAGGTAAACCTGTTGATCCTAAGGCGGAATTTTTGATTGCAACCAATAACTATCGAGCTTACAGTGCCAAATTCCCAGGTACTGGCGATAAACATATTGTCTTTGCTTCCCCAGATGAAAGTCGTCAAATTTTGGCAAATTACATCAGCCAAGAAAGTAAGCTACATGGACAAGTGAGTCCAAGTGCAGACAAAAATTATCGTATCGCACCGATTGCTAGCAAAGTGAAGTTAGATATTCGCTTTGAAACTTCACCAAGTGAAAAAGCGAAACAATTCATCAAAGAAAAAGCACAATATCCAATGGAATTTGTGACCACCGATGAACTTGGCTTCGCAGTATATCGTATAGATTTAAGCAAATAATCAAGCAGGATAAAAAATGCCCCAATACAGGGGCATTTTTTATACTCATCTTTAGCAAATTTAATACAAACTTGGATCATTTTCATTTGAACGTGTTTTAAAGCGGCGATGTAGCCACATATATTGTTCTGTACCTCGCAAAATTTCTTGCTCTACAACCTCATTCATTCGAGTTGCAATACTAACTTCATCACTTAAATCAGAAAAATCCACAGGTGGAGAGATCTTTAATGTATAGCCTGAACCGTCTACATTTCTTAAAGGGGAAAAAGGAATCACCGCACTTTGAGGACTTGATTTAAGTAAATAGTAACTGCCTGTAGTAGTCGCTGCTTCTTTTACCGCAAAAAAAGGAACAAAAACTGCATTTTTACGTCCGTAATCATGATCTGGCGCATACCAAATCATTTCTCCTTTACGCAAAGCCTTAATCATTCCTCGCAAATCTTTGCGATCTAACATATCTTTGTTAGAACGCAGACGGCCCTGAGTTTGTAACCAGTCCATAAAAGGATTATCGTGAGGGCGATAAACACCAATTCCTGGGTGATGTAATCCAATAATTCGAGCACCTAATTCCAAAGTTAAGAAATGCACACCCACAAGGATAATTCCTTTTTCCTGATTTTCCTTTAAATGTTCAACGCCTTCTACTTTTGACCATTTTTTAATACGAGCATCCGACCAAAACCATGCGATACCAGTTTCAATAAATGCCATACCGGCTGAACGTAAATGCGCTTGTAATAATGCATCTCGTTTTTCTGCGGAATATTCTGGAAAACATAGCTCTAAATTACGTTGTGCAATTTTAGCTCGACGTTTACCAAAGGAAGTTTTGGCTAAAATATTCCCTAATGACAAACCAATTTGACGCAATACGGGATAGGGAAATAATAAAATTAAACGGAATATGCCCAATACAATCCAAGATAACCAATATTTAGGTTTTAAAAAAGCAGTCTGAAAACTTGGTAATTTTTCATTTGGCATCATAATTCACCTTTATAAATACAGAATCGAGCTAGTTTAACGGAATTTTCGCCAAATAGCAGTTGCCCTATGCTAGAATTAGCAAAATTTTAATAAGAGAGTCTCAATATGTTCCAATATTCCGCAAAATTTCCACAAGCAAAAGTCCTTGTTTTAGGCGATATTATGCTAGATCGTTATTGGTTTGGTGCAACTAGTCGGATCTCTCCCGAAGCACCAGTTCCCGTCGTTAAAGTTCAACAGAATGAGGAACGTGCTGGCGGTGCAGCTAACGTAGCAATGAATATTTCGGCGCTCAACGTTCCAGTTCAATTATTAGGTTTAATTGGGCAAGATGAAGCTGGCGATTCTTTAACCAAGCTCTTGGAAAAACAACAAATCCACTGTGATTTCGTAAAATTAGACACCCACCCTACCATCACTAAATTACGCATTCTTTCTCGTCATCAACAATTATTACGTCTTGATTTTGAAGAAGATTTTCAACAAGTCAGTAGTGAAAGTTTACTTGCAAAACTGCAGGCTTGTATTAAGGGTTATGGCGCGTTAATTCTCTCCGATTATGGCAAAGGCACATTAAACCAAGTTCAACAAATGATTCAAATTGCTTGTGCAGCCAACGTACCAGTACTAATCGATCCCAAAGGAACAGATTTTTCACGTTATCGTGGTGCAACCTTGCTAACGCCGAATATGTCTGAATTTGAAGCTGTCGTCGGTAAATGTAACAGCGAAGAAGATATTATTAACAAAGGGTTAAAACTTATCGAAGAATATGAATTAAGTGCCTTATTAGTGACTCGCTCGGAAAAAGGAATGACACTACTCCGTCCAAATTGTGAAGCTTTCCATTTAGCCACAGAAGCCAAAGAGGTTTTTGATGTAACCGGCGCTGGCGATACGGTGATTAGTGTTTTAGCGACGGCACTTGCTGATGGGCGTAGTTTTGAAGAAGCTTGTTATTTATCTAATGTCGCCGCTGGTATTGTGGTGGGTAAATTAGGTACATCGACGGTATCTAATGTGGAGTTGGAAAATGCCATTCATCAACGAGCAAGTAATGGCTTTGGTATTATGACGGAAGCAGAATTAAAACAAGCTGTCGCACTTGCCAAACAGCGTGGAGAAAAGATAGTTATGACGAATGGCTGTTTTGACATTATCCACCCAGGACATGTTTCCTATTTAGCAAATGCAAGAAAATTGGGAGATCGTCTAATCGTAGCCGTAAATAGCGATGCCTCAGTAAAACGCTTAAAAGGCGAACAACGCCCAATTAATGGTTTGCAAGCAAGAATGGACGTTTTGGCAGGGTTAGCGTCGGTGGACTGGCTCGTCCCCTTTGAAGAAGATACACCACAACGTTTAATCAGTGAAATTTTACCTGATTTATTGGTGAAAGGTGGAGATTACCGCGCTGAGGATATCGCGGGAAGCAAAGAAGTTTGGGCAAATGGTGGCGATGTGCAAGTACTTAATTTTGAAAATGGTAATTCCACATCAAACATTATCAAAAAAATCCGTGAGCTTGATGAATAATACCCAAACAAAACATAAGGTGAGTTAATCACTCGCCTTTTTTGTTTTCTACTAAATCAATTTCTGCTTTATTTCGCTTCTCAATTTTTTTCTGCTCACGGCGCTTCTGAAAAAAATGGCTTAATTTCTCACTACATTGCTGTTGCAATACCCCACCTGTAATTTCCAAATAATGATTCATTTTGTATTCATCAAAGAAGTGAAAACGAGAGCCAACAGCACCTGTTTTATAATCAGAAGCACCAAAAACTAAACGTTTGATTCGACTGTGTAGAATGGCGCCAGCGCACATGGTGCAAGGTTCTAAAGTAACATAAAGGGTGGTATTTAGCAGTCGATAATTTTGCAATCGCTGTCCTGCTTGACGTAGTGCAACAATTTCTGCATGAGCAGTAGGATCATTCTGGCTAATAGATAGATTCCAGCCTTCTCCCAAAATATTGCCTTGTTCATCCACCAACACAGCACCGACAGGAATTTCACCAAGCTGTTCTGCTTTATCTGCAAGTTGCAAGGCATAATTCATCCATTTGAGATCCCATTCTGATTGCATGGTGGCGCCTAATTACACCGAGAAAGGATATTTAATCGGTTCGTGGCATTGATAGGCCACCACCTTAAAATCATCCATAGTGACCCAAGTTTCTAAATCTTTGAGGGTTTTAATATCAGGGTTAATTTCAAGTTGCGGCAAAGGAAATGGCTCACGTTTTAACTGTACGTTTTGCATTAAATCCAGTTGATCCTCATAAATATGTGCGTTGATAATTTTATGATACGCCGTCGCTGGTTTATTGCCGGTAATTTGTGCCATTAATGCTAAGAACGTAAATACTTGAATTTGATTGAAATTTAATCCTAGAGGAACGTCGCAAGAGCGTTGATAGCTAGTTAAATAAAGTTGATCGCCGAGCAACGAGAAGGTGTGGGTGTGCATACAAGGACGCAAGCAGCCAAGCTCAATTTCGCCAGGATTAAAAAAAGTTAAAATTTCACCACGATCATCGATGCCATTGCTTAAGTTATGTACGATTTTGCGTAATTGATCCACGCTGTCGCCGTTGGGCTTGCGCCATGCACGTCCTTGCACGCCGTAAACACGCCCCATATCGTCAACGCCTTTGCGGTGCGGATTGTTGAGCCAAGCTGTATTTTCGTTGGCGTTAGCATCCCAAGTTTTTGTGCCAAGTTTGCGAAAATCGGCGGCGTTGTCGTAGCCTCGAATATAACCTAAAAGCTCCGCAATTGCCGCTTTCCAAAAACTTTTGCGAGTGGTGATGAGTGGAAATTGATTGTTTGCTACATCATAGGTTAAATCGGCGTTAACCACTGTTAAACAACGTTTTCCTGTGCGTTCATTGGCTACCCAAGTGCCTTCATTAATAATGCGTTGGCAAAGATCTAAATATTGTTTCATGGCGTTTATCCTTTTTTCGCTGCCTTTTTATAGGCGATTGTCATGATCAACAGTCCTAAAATAATCATTGGCAACGATAAAATCTGCCCCATAGAAATATGTTGACCAAAATAAAGCCCAAGTTGTGGATCAGGCTCACGGAAAAACTCTACAATAAAGCGGAATGTTCCATAACCTACAAGGAATAAGCCAGCGATGGATCCTGTTGGACGTGGCTTTTTAATGAAAGAATTTAAGATAAAAAATAACGCCAAGCCTTCTAAAAACGCTTCATATAATTGAGAGGGATGACGCGGTAAGTAGCCACCAGAAGGAAACAATACAGCCCAAGATACATCGGTTACGCGCCCCCAAAGTTCATCGTTAATAAAGTTACCAATGCGTCCCATTCCTAAGCCGAAGGGAATCAACGGTGCAACAAAATCTGCCGTTGACCAAAAATTTCGCTTTTGTAATTTGGAGGTGATTAACATAGATAAAATCACACCAATTAAGCCACCGTGAAAAGACATTCCGCCTTCCCACACACGGAAAATGTAGGCTGGATCTTGCAAAAATGCGTCAAATTGATAGAACATCACATAGCCAATGCGACCGCCTAAAAATACGCCGAGAAAGCCGTTGAAAAGCAAGCTGTCGATTTGCTCCACTGTCCAACCTGAATTTGGGCGATTTGCACGGCGAACCGCTAGCCAGCGTGCAAAAATAAACCCGATTAGATACATTAAGCCATACCAGCGTAAACCAATTGGTCCGATTTCAAAAATGACAGGATCAAAGTTCGGAAATGCTAAAAATTCTGAAGACATAAATTTTCCTTATTTTAAAAACATATTTACTGCAATCCCCAGCAGTAACAACGCAAAATAACGTTTTAACACAGGAACAGGCAGTTTAGTCGTTGTTGTTGCACCGAGTTTAGAGGTAAAAAATGAAGCAGCAGTGATACCGAGGACAGCTGGAAAATAAACATAGCCGAGAGAGTAGTCAGGCATATTTTCTACCTGCCAACCACCTACCATAAAACTCAGCATTCCTGACAAACCTAGAAACATTCCGCAAAAAGCAGAAGAACCAATGGCTTTTTTCATTTCTATTCCACGAGAATTAAGGAAAGGGACGATAAAGCCACCGCCGCCAATGCCTGCTGCACTTGAAGCTAAACCAATCAGCACGCCGCCTACAAGGGAAGCTTTTGTTGTTAAAGTTTTGGCAACTTCTTTAGGCTTGAGGGAAAGTGCCATTTTGAGTGCCATATAAACCACTAAGCAGGCAAAAATTTTGCTTGCAAGGGCTTTATCTAAATTGCCAATAAATAACCCACCGACGAAAGTGCTGAGCATTACCGTTGGTGCTAACACTTTCACTGCCGACCACACAATGTTGCCATGTTTATGATGACGTTGAGCGGAAGAAAACCCTGTGATGACAATGGTTGCAAATGAAGTACCTAAGGCCGTTGACATCAATAAAGGCTCAGGCACGCCAACCATTGGCAGTAAATAAACTAAAGCAGGCACAATCACAAGCCCACCGCCGATACCAAATAAACCTGCTAAAAAACCAACTATAGCGCCTAAAACTAAACAAATCAGAATAAAACTAACCATTGTTACCCCCTTGATTTATAGGACGAACGTTTTGGATATTTTGATGAGGAAAACCGTTTATTTGAATGATGAGCAGAATGTGAATGTGGCTTAGTTTCTACGGATTGCTGAGTTAGGCTATCCTTATTTTCTTCAAATAAAAAGGTAGCAAACTCTTTCATTGCTTTACGGTATACATCACGTTTAAAAGAAATCACTTGGCGTACTGGATACCAAAAACTCACCCAACGCCAACCATCAAATTCAGGAGATTTGTTAGCAGCTAAGTTGATATTTCTTTCATCTGAAATAAGTTGCAGTAAAAACCAACGTTGTTTTTGTCCAATACACATTGGTTTGCTATCGTGGCGGAGTAAGCGTTTAGGCAATTTGTAACGTAGCCATTGTTTAGACGCATAAAGAATTTTTACATCTTTTGGCGACAATCCCACTTCTTCAAATAGCTCTCGATACATGGCTTGCTCAGGGCTTTCATTATCATTGATCCCGCCTTGAGGGAATTGCCAAGAATTTTGTCCATATCGTTTCGCCCAAAGCACTTGCCCTTTGCGGTTACAAATCACAATACCCACATTAGGACGATAGCCACCGAAGTCGATCACTCAATTCACCTTAAAATTATTGTTAATTTTAGCCCAAAATAATTTGCGGATTGTTTCATATTATGCGTTTTTTCTCAACTGATAATCTGTTACGCAGGTCGGCGATAAAAACCTAAATATAATCCTGAAGTAACGCCATAAACTGTGCCTCATCAAGTATCGCGATATTTAATTCTTGCGCCTTAGCTAATTTTGAACCAGCGCTATCGCCAGCGACCACAAAATCTGTTTTGCTTGATACGCTGCCACTCACTTTTGCGCCAAGTTGTTGCAACAAGGCTTTTGCTTGGTTGCGATCCATTTGGGTTAGCGTCCCTGTTAGCACCACCGTTTTATTTTTAAAAGGATTATCGCTCACTTCTTTCACTTCAACGGTTTCCCAATGAATACCTTGCGCCAGCAAATCTTCCACCACTTCCACGTTATGCGCTTCACGCCAAAACAGATAAATATGATTTGCCACCACATCCCCCACATCAGGCACTTGTTTTAACTGTTCCAAATCCGCCTGTTGTAGCGCCACTAAGGTTTTGAAATGATTAGCTAAATTTAAGGCGGTGGCTTCGCCCACCTCACGAATACCTAAAGCGAAAATAAAACGAGGCAAAGTGGTTTGTTTCGCTTTTTCTAGGCTATCTAACGCATTTTGCGCAGATTTTACGCCCATACGCTCAAGGCTGGTTAGGGTGAATAAATCCAATTTGAACAGATCTGCTGGGGTGTGAATTTTTTCACGATCCACTAATTGTTCGATTAATTTCGCACCGACGCCCTCAATATCCATTGCTTTGCGTGCAACAAAATGTTTCAACGCTTCTTTACGTTGTGCTGCACAAAATAAACCGCCTGTGCAACGAGCCACTGCTTCGCCTTCCACTCGCACAATATGCGAGTCGCACACAGGGCAGTGAGTTGGAAAAATAATCGGCGTGGCATTGGCTGGGCGGCGATCAGCGACGACGCCCACAATTTGTGGAATCACATCGCCAGCACGTCGCACAATCACGGTGTCGCCAATGGCGATGTTCAAGCGAGCAATTTCGTCGCCGTTGTGCAGCGTCGCGTTGCTCACGGTAACGCCTGCCACAAAAACAGGTTCTAACTTCGCCACTGGCGTAATGGCACCCGTTCTGCCCACTTGAAATTCCACATCTTTTAACACCGTCATTTCTTCTTGTGCAGGGAATTTGTAAGCAATTGCCCAACGAGGGGCTTTGGAAATAAAACCAAGTTCTTGTTGCAAGGCTATGTCATTGATTTTTAACACGGTACCGTCGATGTCATAACCTAGCTCACGGCGTTTTTGCATAATCGAACGATAAAAATCCAGCACTTGTTCGCTGTCTTCACACAGACGAATTTCCTTATTCACCGGAATACCAATGGATTTTAGCCATTGTAAACGTTCAAAATGGGTATCAGGCAAGTTAACGCCCTCGGCAATGCCGATGCTATAAGCATTTAACATCAGCGGACGCTGACGTGTGATTTTTGGATCCAGTTGACGCAAGGATCCTGCGGCGGCGTTACGCGGATTGGCAAAGGTTTTTTCCCCTTTCGCTAAGGCAGCTTCATTCAAGGCATCAAAACCGGCTTGCGACATAAATACTTCGCCGCGCACTTCTAAACGCGCAGGGGGATTATCGGTGCGCAGCTGTAACGGCACATTGCGAATGGTGCGAACGTTTTGAGTAATGTCTTCGCCAGTCGTGCCGTCGCCCCTTGTCGCCGCTTGCGTGAGTTTACCGTTCACATACAAAATGCTCACTGCCAAACCGTCTAATTTCGGCTCGCAACAAAATGTCAGCGGCGTTGGTTTTAGCACTAAACGATCTTCAATGCGTTTAACAAAAGCATAAAACTCTTCATCGGAAAAGGCGTTATCCAAAGACAACATCGGGATTTCGTGCTGAATTTGTGCAAACGCCGACAGCGGTTTCGCCCCTACTCGCTGCGTCGGCGAATCCGCCTGAATCAAAGCAGGATATTGCTGCTCAAGGGATTTTAATTGGTGAAATAAGCGGTCGTACTCGCTATCCGGAATTTTTGGCTCATCCAAAATGTGATATTGATATTCGTGATAACGAAGTTGTTCACGCAGGGTTTCGCAAAGAGAAATCATTTCAGGGGTGGCGACGTTTGTCATATTTATCCTTCAGGGTTAATTAAAAATTATTCAGTTTTTTCAATGGGTTAAATCTGTTCAATGCTTATCACAACGGCGATGTCGGCGTGATTGTGATGAATTTTCCAGCGAATATTATAATCATACAAATGCATACCATAGAGACGTTCCTGCTGCTTTTGATAGGCAGGACGAGGATCTTGAGCAATTATCTCTCGCACAAAGCGTTGAAAATGAGGATAAATTCTCTCAATGTTTTCCATCTGCTGCAGTGCCAGCGGCGAAAATTCCACTTGTAACGACGCTAAAGGCTTTTCCTGTGCAAAGCCCGAAATGGCGTGCGGTTCACTGTCGGCGTAAGCAATGTAGGGTTTAATGTCAAAAATCGGCGTGCCGTCCACTAAATCCACCGACCCCAAATGCAAACGCACACGCCCCTTATCGCATTCCACGTTTCGCAATGCCACTTTCGACAATCCCAGCGGATTTGGACGATGCGTAGCACGAGAGGCGAAAACGCCGATGCGTTCATTGCCCCCCAAACGAGGCGGACGCACCGTCGGCGACCATTTCCCCGTGGGAATTTTGTCAAACTGAAAAATCAGCCACAAATGGCTGAACTGATCTAAACCACGCACGGCGTCCGCTTGATTGTAAGGCGGTAGCAATTCCAAAATCGCCGTACCGTCTTGCACCAAATTCGCCTGACGAGGCACAGAAAATTTTTCCTTATAAGGACTAGAAATCACTCCGATAGGAGAAATACAAAGAGGCGTTAAAGACATATTTTCCTTCACCACAAGATTTCGTGTAGAATACGGCACAGTTCCGCGTATTCTACGCAAAACTGTACTAGAAATCGTGCTTTTTCTTTTCTCTACAAATATTATGCAAAAAAATTCATCAACTGGGCAGTTTAGAATGTGGATAGCCACCGCCCGCCCTAAAACTTTACCTCTAGCTCTTGCTTCAATTTTAACTGGTACCGCTCTTGCTTTTTGGCAACATCATATTAATTGGCTAGTATTTCTGTTCTGCCTACTAACAACGGTTTTATTACAAATTTTATCTAACTTTGCCAACGATTATGGCGATCATCAAAAAGGTTCAGACACTAAAGAACGTATTGGACCTTTGCGCGGAATTCAACAAGGAGCAATCAGTGCAAAGGCGCTTAAATTGGGTTTAATTTTAGTTGCCTTCGCAAGCTTATTTTCAGGCGCTATTTTGCTTTTTTTATCTTACCACTCCTTAATGGATCTGATCGTCTTTGCTCTACTTGGTTTACTCGCAATCATCGCCGCTATCACTTACACCGTAGGAAATAAACCATACGGTTATATGGGATTAGGCGATGTCTCCGTACTGCTATTTTTTGGGATTTTAGGTGTGATGGGAAGCTATTATTTGCAAACCCATCAACTTAACGGCTGGATTTTATTACCTGCAATTGCAGCAGGTTTATTAGCTAGTGCTGTTCTCAATATCAACAATTTAAGAGATCTTGAACAAGATCGTGCCGTTGGAAAATATACATTAGCAGTTCGCCTCGGCGCTAAAAAAGGACGCATCTACCATTGTTTATTATTGGCCTCAGCAATGCTTTGTTACACCATTTTTTCTATTATCATCGTGCGCCACCCTGTTGGATTTCTTTTTATTTTTGCCTTGCCATTATTAATAAAACACAGTCTATTTGTGTATCGTCAGCAAGATCCTCTTATGCTGCGCCCAATGCTAGCGCAAATGTCAATGATAGCCCTGCTCACAAACGGCTTGTTTAGCTTAGGTTTATTTAGTTTAGGCTTGCTTAGCAATAACTTATAGGCATATACTACTTAGGATTTTTATCTCAAAAAAAGGTGATTTTATGTACATTGATACTTCTGAGTTGTGTGATATTTACCTCGATCAAGTGGACGTGGTAGAACCCATTTTTTCGAGTTTTGGTGGCGTAAGCAGTTTCTTTGGAAAAGTTACCACAGTGAAATGCTTTGAAAACAATGGCTTAATTGCTGAAATTCTAGAAGAAAATGGCGAAGGCCGAGTGTTATTAATCGACGGCGGTGGCGCTGTACGTCGCGCCTTATTAGATGCTTCACTAGCACAACTTGCCGTCGATAATGGCTGGGAAGGCATCATCGTGAATGGCGCCGTTCGCCAAATTCAGCAATTGGAAAATCTCGACATCGGTATTCAAGCGCTGGCGCCTATTCCCGTACGCGCAGATGACACTAACCAAGGTGAAGTGGATGTGCCAGTGAATTTCGGTGGCGTTACCTTTTTCCCAGAAGATTATGTTTATGCGGATTTAACAGGCATTATCCTCTCGCAAGAACCTTTAGAATTAGAGGATTTTGAGGAAGAGGAATAATCTGCAACGTACATAATCAAAATAAGAAAATGGACAAAAATCCCATATTTTGTCCATTCCCCTCTCCATTACACCCATTATTTTTTACAGAAAAACAATATGATCATCGTTAAAATTCATGGCGGATTGGGAAACCAAATGTTTCAATACGCCTATGCTAGGGCTTTAGCCGAACGGGGTATTCAAGTAAAAATTGAAACCTTGGATTTTTTAAAAAATAAGCATCACACGGGATTCGAGCTAGACAAATATGCCATAACCCTGAAAGATTTTTATTATTTCAAAAATTTGCATGGTATTTTACATAAAATTTATTTGAGATATTTAAAAAACGCACGAAAAATATTGACGCAGCATCAAGAAAAAAATTTAGCATACCAACCTGAATTAGCAAATCTTCCAAATCACAGTTATATCACTGGCTATTTTCAAAATGAACGTTATTTCTCCCATATTCGAGCAACTTTATTGCAAGAGTTTAAGTTGCAAGTACCTTTGTCTGAATATAGCCAAGAAATCGCAAATTTAATTTCTCAACAGAAGAATTCCGTTGCAGTGCATATTCGCCGAGGGGATTATATTAGTGCAGAAAATATCAACATTCATGGTTTTTGTGGTTTAGATTATTACCAAAAAGCACAAGCCTTATTAGAACAAAAACTCAATGAACCTTTGACATATTTTGTGTTTTCTAATGATATTGATTGGTGTCGAGAAGAATTAAATTTCGAGAATGTAGTATATGTGAATAGTCCAACATTTAGTAATCCACAGGAAGATATTTATTTAATGAGTCTTTGTCAGCATCATATTATCGCTAACAGTAGTTTTAGTTGGTGGGGAGCATGGTTGTGCGAAAATGCACAGAAAATTGTGATTGCACCAAAACAATGGTTTGCCGATCCCAAATTAGAACAACAATCTCAAGGTATTCCCTGTAAAGATTGGATTCGTGTATAAAATTGCGATGATAATCCTTGGAGATCTAATTAAGCATTATCGTATTTATGTTTACTGAAGGAAAAGTGCAGTTATTCTTATAGGGGAGTAATCACATAGGATAAATCATGGCGGTGAGGAAGGGATTCGAACCCTTGATGCAGTTTCCTACATACACGCTTTCCAGGCGTGCTCCTTCAACCACTCGGACACCTCACCATTCGAAACAGGGTGCGAAATATAAAAACTTCGCCTCATTTAGTCAAGTTTTTTTTGCGTTAACACATAAAATAGCGTGAAATTTTACGTTAAAATAAGCGCGTTTATTTCTTTCCTTTTCTCATCGAGTTGATTTATGTTGAATAAATGGTTTCTCAACAAAAATGTTTTCTTATCCGTTAAACCTTTTAGTGCCTTAAAAGATAGCTTTCGAGCTGGATATTCTCGCCATCATTTAATCAAAGATATTATTGCAGGGCTAACCGTCGGCGTTATCGCCATTCCTCTTTCTATGGCCCTCGCCATTGCTAGTGGAGTGGCGCCTCAATATGGTTTATATACCGCCATTGTAGCGGGCATATTAATTGCGTTGACAGGGGGTTCTCGCTTTAATATTTCAGGCCCTACCGCCGCATTCGTGGTGATTTTGTATCCCGTTACCCAACAATTCGGTTTAAGTGGTTTATTAATGGCAACCTTATTATCTGGGGTAATTTTAGTGCTTATGGCGTTATTTCGTTTAGGACGTTTAATCGAATATATTCCTTTGCCCGTTACCTTAGGCTTTACCTGCGGTATCGGCATTGTGATTGCAACGTTGCAAATCAAAGACTTTCT
The DNA here is from genome assembly GCA_002015125.1 of [Haemophilus] felis. Lineage (GTDB taxonomy): Bacteria > Pseudomonadota > Gammaproteobacteria > Enterobacterales > Pasteurellaceae > Pasteurella > Pasteurella felis. The sequence continues at coordinate 29,111 of MUYB01000029.1, read as the reverse complement.
CGGCTTAACCATTGAAAAAATGCCCAGCCATTACATAGAGAAAGTGCAGATTATCGCTGGCGCCTTGCCCTCTATTCATTGGGCGGATGCTGCCATTGGCGTATTAACTTTAGTCATCTTAACGCAATGGCATAGATTACGCTTGCCTATTCCCGGACATTTACCTGCGGTGATTATTGCCACTTTATGCACCTTAGGATTAATGGCATTTGATTTTGAGGTAGCAACCATTGGCTCTGCGTTCCAATATACCCTCGCCGACGGTAGCACAGGCTACGGTATTCCAAATAGTCTGCCTGAATTTATGCTGCCTTGGGAAATTCCAAACGCACAGGGGGAAAAAGTGCTTTGGAACTTTGAAACTATTCAATCTTTGCTGCCTGCCGCCTTTTCTATGGCAGTGTTAGGCGCCATCGAGTCTCTGTTGTGCGCGGTAATCCTCGACAATATGACGGACACCAAACATCATTCCAATAATGAATTATTAGCCCAAGGATTAGGCAATATTGCCGCACCTTTCTTTGGTGGCATTACCGCCACCGCAGCCATTGCACGTTCTGTTACCAATGTAAAAGCAGGTGCGGTATCGCCCATTGCAAGTATCGTGCACGCCCTCTTAGTGCTATTCGCCTTGATGTTTTTTGCCAAAGCACTTTCTTATTTGCCACTGTCTTCTATGGCGGCGCTACTGCTGTTGGTGGCATGGAATATGGCAAATGTGGGACAAATTATTCAACTGGTTCGCCGTTCTGGACGCAATGAAATTGCCGTGTTGCTAACTTGTTTAATTTTGACGGTGATTTTTGATATGGTGATTGCCATTACCGTGGGTGTGTTGTTGGCAAGCTTGCTGTTCATTCGCACCATTGCGGAAATGACCAAATCCATCGCTTTACCAGCACCAGAAGATCTTGATGACGTATTAGTCTACCGCATCAGCGGTCCTTTATTTTTCGCCGCGGCGGACAATCTCTTCGCGGATTTGCACGACAAAACTGTGCATACTGATCATGAAATCAAGCATATTGTGTTGCAATGCGATGCAGTTACCGTGCTTGATACCGGCGGAATTCACGCTTTAACTCGCTTTGTGCAACATATGCTACCGCACCAACAGCTTTATATGTGCAATATGCAGTTCCAACCTTTACGAATGATCGTGAAGTCTAATGGGGTTGCAGAAATCCAAAAAATTAATTTTGCGCCCGATTTAACGGAAACCTTCAACAAAATTCGCTTGTTTGAACAGCAAGAAAATCAGGCATAACAGGCTGAATTTTATGGCTTTTTTCGATACGCACACTCATTTGGATTATTTGCAGCAAGAGACCCAAGAGCCGCTTGCCCAATTGGTTGAAAACGCCCTCGCTGCGCAAGTGAAAAAAATCCTTATTGTGGCGGTGCAACAACAAGATTTTGCGCGTATCGAAAAAATGAGCGCAGACTATCCGCAACAGTTATATTACGGCTTGGGCTTGCATCCCCTTTATATTCAGCAACATCAACAAGAAGATCTCGACACATTGGCGCTGGCGCTAGCACAACGTCCAATAAACTGTGTTGCCCTTGCGGAAATTGGTTTAGAGCGCGCGGTAGCGGAACTCAATACTCCAGAATTATGGCAAAAACAATGTGCATTTTTGGAGGCACAACTTCATTTAGCGAAACAATTTTCCTTGCCTGTGAATATCCATTCACGCAAATCCCATGACCAACTTGTGCCATTTTTAAAGCGTGCAGATTTAAACAAAACAGGCGTCATACATGGCTTTGCAGGCAGTTATGCGCAAGCCAAGCATTTTGTGGATCTTGGCTATAAAATTGGCGTAGGCGGCACTATTACTTACCAACGAGCCAATAAAACACGCCAAGCCATCAGTAAATTACCTCTCGATGCCTTGCTGTTAGAAACCGATAGCCCTGATATGCCTGTGTTTGGTTTTCAAGGACAACCCAATCGTCCAGAGCGTTTGCTCGTCAGTTTTCAAGCTCTATGTGAACTCAGGCAAGAGGCGCCAGCTTCTATTGAGGAAACAATTTGGCGAAATAGTTGTACTTTATTTAGTAATAATCACATTTAAAGCGCCTGAAAAAATCCCATAAAAAAACACCGTACCTCAATAAGAAATACGGTGCTTATCAGCTGAATTTTAGCGACTATTGTTTTTCTTCAAATACTGGCAGCGGTTTGTGCTGCGTTGCCATGTAACTATAAATCACGGGTAACACAAAGAGAGTAAACAACGTACCAATAGATAGTCCTGCCACAATCACAATTCCAATACTAAAGCGTGAAACTGCGCCTGCGCCTGAGGCATAAAGCAATGGAATCAAACCTGCGATCATCGCGGCGGTCGTCATTAAGATTGGGCGTAAACGTATTTTTGCTGCGTACATAATAGCCTCAATACGACTTTTTCCATGGTTTAATTGTTCTTCTTTTGCTACCTCACACATCAAAATACCATGCTTGGTGATCAATCCCACTAGGGTAATTAATCCTACCTGTGAATAAATATTCAATGTTGTCCCCGGTATTCTGAAGAAACTTAAGAAGTTCAACATCAGTAATGCACCACTCACCGCAAGCGGTACTGAAATCATAATCACCATTGGATCGCGAATAGATTCAAACTGAATCGCTAACACAAGGAAAATAATGATAACTGCCAAAACAAAGGTTAATGCAAGGGCATTACCCTCTTGTTCTAACTGGCGTGCTTGGCTAGTAAAGTCATAGTTATAGCCTTGTGGCAAATCGGTTTTTGCCGTTTCTTTTAACCATGAGATCGCGTCACCAATACTTTTACCCGGTAAAGCAACCGCGCTTATCACCGCTGAATTTAACTGGCTAAAACGAGGTAATGTTGCTGGCTGAGGCTCTAAGGTCATGGAAATAAAGCTACTCAATGGCACAGATTTTCCGCTGCTAGTAGTCACATAAAAGTTGGATAAGCTTTCTGGCGACAAACGATCCTCTCTTTTGGTCTGCATAATGATGCGATAAGCACGACCGTCAATATCCACGCGCTCAATAGTTGCAGCAGATAAGAAGCTACCTAAAGTGGCGCTAATTTGTTGCATGGTAACGCCGTAAGTACCTGCTTTTTCTTTGTCTATTTTGATGCGCATTTGTGCCGTATCAAATTTTAAATCCAAAGCGCTATACACAAAATTGCCTGACTTTTTCATTTTCTCAAGAAAATTTTGCGCCACTTGAGCTAGATTTTGATAGCTGTCCGCGGTACTAATCACAAAACCAATTGGCGCACCTGATTCCCCTGTATTAATTTCAGGCAAAGTAATTGCCGTTAAGGAGATCTCTGAAATATCGCTAGCCCGTTGGTTTAAATCGGCGATAACACTCGCTTGGCTACGCTGTCTTTCTTTCCAGTCTTTCAAGGTAACAATACTCAATGATTGATTCGCGGCTGGAATACCTGAAATCACCATAGAAAAGTCCACTTCTGGTGTTTCTTTGAGAAGTTTTTCATAGTTTTGCATGGATTTTTGTACATAATCCACATTCGTATTGGACGGAGAACGTCCAATTACCATAAATGCCCCTTTATCTTCCGCCGGCGTTAACTCACTAGAAAGAGAGTTAAATAGGAATGGTAAGGTGGAAAAAATAATCGCAGCAAAAGCAAGAATACATTTACGTTGCTGCATTACGAGCGTGAGCGCTTTGTCATAACCTTGATTCAATTTATCCAGCATTGTCTCAATTTTTTGCTCTAATCGACTTGGCTGAGTATGTGGTTTTAACAACTGGCTACTCATCATCGGCGATAGGGTTAGCGCCACCACGCCTGAAATAAACACCGCGCCAGCTAAGGTTAAAGCAAACTCTTTAAACAACGAGCCAGTAATACCACTCATTAATGCCATTGGGGAATAAACAGCCATAAGTGCAATAGTCATAGAAATTACTGGCACGGCAATTTCTCGCGTACCAATAATCGCCGCGCGAAATGGCGTTTCACCCTCTTTAATATGACGATCCACGTTTTCTAACACCACAATGGCGTCATCGACTACCAATCCAATAGCCAAGATCAAAGCTAACAGAGTCATCAAATTAATTGAGAAATCAAAGGCTTGAAGCAGCATAATCACGCCAATTAAAGAAATTGGAATGGTTACCACTGGAATGATAATGGCACGGAAAGAGCCGATAAATAAGGTAATCACCACCAAAACAATCACAGTCGCTTCGGCGATAGTTTTAATCACTTCATTAATAGAACTATTAATAGCAATAGTGGTATCATATAAAATCTCCGCGCTCATACTTTCAGGCAAAGAAGTCTTAATTTGCTCATACAATGGACGAACATTTTTAGCCACCACTAATGGGTTAGCAGAAGAAGTCGGGCTAATAGCCAATACCACGGATTCAAATCCATTCGCCACCGCTCTAGAGCTGTCATTAGATTTATTTAATTCCACCTCTGCAATATCACGCAAACGCACAAGCTTAGAATCTTTAGCGTAGATGACTAAATTTTCCAATTCTGTAACGGATTTTGTGGTGGTCTCTACTTTATTCTTATAGGTCACATAAAATCCGTTGTCGTTACCAGCGGCAGTTTGTAGATTATTCGCTGCTAGTGCATTGCGCACGGCGATAGCAGATAAATTTTGTGCCGCCATTTTGGCAGGATCTAACCAAATACGCAGCGCATAATCAGAAGCACCAAAAATCTGTACGTCCGCTACGCCTTCAACTGTAAAGAACTTCGGCTTAATCACTCGCTCAATATAATCCGTTACTTGACTTGCATCTAGCTTAGTAGAACTAAATTGGATATACATCATAGCAACACCACCGGAAGAAGAAGTGATCACAGGATCATCAATCCCTCTTGGTAGCTGGGAACGCACAGAATTTACTTTCGCCAAAACATCTGCTAACGCCGCATTCGGATCAGTGTTTAATTTCATTTTGACCGTAATTAATGAGCTATTTGGACTACTTTTTGAGGATAAGTAATCAATATTATCCGCTTGTGCTACTGCTTCCTCCAATTTTGAGGTAACGAAGGCCTGAATCAAATTAGCGTCGGCGCCCGGATATACGGTTGACACATTAATGACAGTTGTGGTCATTTTCGGGTATTCGCGCACCGCCAATTTTGAAATGGCTTGCAAACCTAAAATAATAATCAGCAAGCTAATGGACACTGCCAAAACAGGGCGACGAATAAAAATATCGGTAAATCGCATTTTCTATTCCTATTTTTTAATTCAAATAAGTGAAGCGCATTGTTCTAAAAATGCCACATCTTCCTTTGAAAATCGGGCTAAACGAGGGGAATCCACATCAAGTTCCGCAATCATTTTGCCATCACGGAAAATGGGGATAACCACTTCGGACTGAGAGGCGCTATCGCAGGCGATATGCCCGGCAAATTGATGCACATCATCCACCACCGTTGTTGTGCCTGTTTGCCAAGTGTAGCCACAAACGCCTTTACCCAAGCCAATATCAGAACAAGCGACCTTGCCTTGAAAGGGTCCAACTTTTAACACTCCATCGTGGACAATATAAAATCCCACCCAATTGAGATCAGACATATTTTCATATAAAAACGCCGACGCATTCGCCATTCTAGAAATCAGGTAAGTTTCAGGCGCAAGAATTTGCTCTAATTGCTTCAATAATAAATCGTAATTCATCGTTAATATTCTTTGATTGTTCATAAAATGATTTTATAACTTGCTTTTCTTCGCTGGCGCTTCTGTGCCTACCGCTTGTTTATCCACTAATTTCACCAAACTGCCGTTAGCTAAATTTTGTTGACCGCTGGTAACAAGCATATCGCCCATTTTGATGCCATCCGCCTGAAGTTGTGCATAAATTCCTTGGCGATCTTTGGTATTCACCATAATTTGTTTCACGCGGTAAAGCTTGTCTGCTTCTGGTCGAGAAGCCATTGCCTCCCGTTCTTCCTCAGACAGCGGCGTTAACACATAAGCAATTTCGCCATACATGTTGTAATTTACCGCCACTTGAGGAACCACAATTTGATCAGTCTCTGTTGGCAAGGCAATACGCAAACGAGTAAACATACCTGATAATAATTTGCTGCTGTCTTTCGGATCAAAAACAGCTTGTACATCAATAAGTCCAGTCAGATTATTAACCGCAGGTTCAATAGTAGTAATTTCCGCGTTAAAGATTTCTCCTGCTCTTGCATCTGCAATGGCTGTAATCTTCTGACCAAGATGCAATTGCTCTAATAGATTTTGTGATAAACCAAAATCTATTTTCATTGAGCTAGTATCTTCCAAACGCACCATTTCAGTACCAACGCCCACAAACTGCCCCACATTCACTTTTACAATCCCTGTTTTTCCGTCAAACGGAGCAACAATTTGTCGGCGTTCAATAGCAGATTTCGCCGCTTCAATATTAGAGACTAAGGATTGATAAGCAGATTTCGCATTGTCTAATTCCTGCTGAGAAACACTTTTAGTTTTAAATAAAGCAACATAACGTTTATATGTGGCTTCTACTGAAGCTAATTGGGCTTGCGATGCTTTTAAATTCGCCATTTCCACACGACTATCAAGGCTAACTAACACATCACCTTTCTTTACCTCTTGCCCAGATTTCACCAAAATTTCCGAAACCACACCGGGAATTTGCGCACTTAACATCGCCCCTTGATTAGCTCGCACCAAACCTGTGGCTTCAATAACAGGTGTCCAGTCTTGAGGCTCAATTAACATCGCCGTTACAGGAAAAGCTTTTTCACCCATATTCGCAATATATTTTTCAATCATTTTGGTTTTAACCACATTAAAAATCATCACGCCTACAAAAAGCAGTACGATGACCCCTAATACAAGCTTCATTAAAAAAACGTGAGAAGGTTTTTGTTTGATGATTTGAGGTTGATTCATTTCACACTCCGAAAAACAATATTAATAATTAGTAATACTTAACCAAGTACGAGAAATAACCGCTTCTAACATCTCCGTTGAATAGCGATCATTAAGATATACCTGATTCATCGCAAGTCTAATTGCACTATCTAAACCCATTGCAAACAATAAACTAGAAGGTAATGGTGCTAACACACCTGCCTGCTGCCCTTTTTCACAAAATAAGCGCCAAAAACCTTGTTGGCGTTCTTCCTCAATAATTTGTGTAAAGCCCGGTAAGGATTGATATTGCTGCATATTCAGTAGCGTATCTGGATTTTTTTGTAAAAAATGCCAAATATTCCACCACATTTGATGATACTGTTGAAAAAAGTCCAAAGTTTCATCGTGATCTTTTTCTAACGCATGAAAAAAACGCATAAAAACGCGATGAACAAATTGTCTTAACAACTGCTCTTTATTGGCAAAATAAATATAAATTGTGCCAGCAGAGATATTCGCTGCCTTAGCAATTTTATGCATGGAAAGATTATGCAATCCCTCTTTTGCCATTAATTGCTCCACCGTAGCAAAAATATGCTCCGCCATATCTAAATCAGATTGACGCATAATAATTAATCAAAAGTAAGTATAAAAAAGGAAGATTTCAAACAGAAAGGAAGCCTGAATAAACGTTTATTCATTTTAAAGAATTTAAAAATTTAAGCAATATGAAAAATAAAAAACTGCTAGCAGAATAACCACTAGCAGTTTAAATAAGAAGGAATTACATTCCTATAACAACACAATTTGTGATTGACTTCGCACGCTCTTGCACTTTCAACGTACTTGCCCGATCTCCGACGGATCCCACCACCACTCTGTGCCAATCTGAATTAGAATTGACTTTCACATTTAATCCTAGCGCCGATAAACGCGATTTTAGACTTTCAGCCTGTGTTTGATTTTTAAAAGCGCCGCATTGTAAGCCGTATTTTTTGCCGTTGCTCTCCACAGGCTTCGGCGTATTTTTCACCACTGCTTTGCTTTCTTTTGTTTCAGTAGGCGCTGGCGCTACCGCGCTGGTGCTTACCACTGCTTGCGCTGCGGAAGATTGTTTGGCGGCTTGTTCTGCTTGTTTTTGTTCTTCCGCCATGGCTTGTAAAATTTTACGCTGTTCTTCCGTCAAACCTAAACTTTTATCCGAACTTGCGGTTTTATCGTCCACAGGAATGGTGCGCGTTTCCAACGCTTGAATATAGCTCCACACTTCTTCAGGACGACTTGGTAGCACACTTTTCGGTTTTGGCGTTTCCGCTACTTTTTCTACCACCACTGGCGCTGGCGCCTTTTGCATCAAAAAATACAACCCAATGGCAAACATTGCCACCAAGAATAATGCAATGGAAATCAATAACCCTTTATTTTTTTGCTTTTGTTTGCCGCTTCTCGCGGTGTGATGTCGTTTTGCCACCTGCTAAACCTATTTATCTACCCTAAATATTCGCGCAATTCTACTGAAAAAGCCCTATCAACTCAAATCCAACGGATCCACATCCAAGCTCCAATGGGCGTTGTGATAGGAAGAAAGCACATTGGCTTGTTGAAAATCCTTTAAGATTTGTTGCAGCCGCGCTCGTGAGGCATGTTGCAGCAATAATTGCCAACGATACTGCCCTGCTTTTTTGCTAAAAGGCGCCGCTAAAGGTCCTAAAATTTGCAATCCAGCGGCATGTTGCTGTTCAAAGGCATAAAAATAATCCGCGATTTGTTGCAACAACTGCTCCGCGTCCTGACTATGGCGACTGCGCGCGCTAAATAATGCCTGCGCACTAAAGGGCGGTAGCGCCATCGATTGGCGTAACTGCAACGCCTGTTGTGCAAAACTGGCATAGCCTTGATTGAGCAAATGTTGTAAAAGCGGATGATCAGGATAATGGGTTTGCAGCAGCACTTCCCCCTGTTGTTCCTGCCGCCCTGCGCGCCCTGCCACCTGTATATACAATTGCGCCAAGCGTTCTTCCGCGCGAAAATCCACCGAAAATAAGGCGCTATCCACATTCACCAACGCCACTAAAGTGACATTAGGGAAATGATGCCCTTTCGCCAACATTTGCGTACCAATTAAAATTTGGCTTTTGCCCTGTTGAATATCCGCCAAATAATTTTCCAATTTGCCTTTGCGCGCCGTGCTATCACGATCAATGCGCGTAATATGATATTGAGGAAAAAATTTCCCAAGGGTTTGTTCTAATTGTTCGGTTCCCAATCCTGTGGTAACTAAATGAGTAGAACCACAGTTTGCACATTGGCGAGGAACTATTTTTTGCGTTGCACAATGATGACAACGCAATACATTGTGATGTTGATGATAAGTATAGGCTCGTTCACAATACACGCATTCTGCCAGCCAACCACATTCGTGACACAACATCGCTGGCGCAAAGCCACGTCTATTCAGGAAAAGCAAAACCTGATTCCCCTTTTGCAAATGAGTCTCCATTTTGCTTAATAGTGCCTCTGATAAACCGTTATGCATAATCTGTTTTTTTAGATCAATCAAACTATGACGTACCAACTGCGCATTTCCAGCTCGCATTGACAGTACTAAATGGCGATACTTCCCATTTTTAACATTGTTCAAACTTTCTAAACTTGGTGTTGCCGATCCCATTAACACAGGAATATTCAATTGTTTTGCCAAGACCACCGCCAAATCTCGCGCGTGATAACGAAAGCTATCCTGCTGTTTGAAGGAAACATCATGCTCTTCATCAATCACAATCAAACCCAGCTGAGCAAAAGGCGTGAACAGCGCCGAACGCGTGCCAATCACAATGGCACTTTGCGCCGTTTTTGCACGCTGCCACACATTCAAACGCTGAGTATCGTTCAAATTCGAATGCAAAACATCAATTTCTACATTAAAACGTGCTCGAAAACGTTGTATGGTTTGCGGTGTCAAACCAATTTCTGGTACAAGTACCAAAACTTGCTGAGATTTTTTAAGAATCTCTTCAATAAATTGTAAATAGATTTCTGTTTTACCTGAACCAGTAATACCATCCAATAGCCAAGCATTAAATCCCTCGCTAAAGGTCAATTGACTAAAAGCTAGTGCTTGTTGTTTATTTAGCACAAGGCGATCAGAATAATTTGTCATAAGTTGGGACGCTAACTTATCTTGCCAAGATAGACTAGGCAAATTAACCATCTTTTCTTGCACATACTTTTTTTGAACTAATTTTGACCAAATTGCAGAGCTAAAGGGATTATTGCCTTTTTCTAATTGAGCAATAGATAACGCTTGTAACGCCTCAAGCTGTTTTTTTGCTCGATTAAATTCTTGAGATGAGCTGTGCAAAGATAGTGCTTGCTGACCCGCCTCCGTTAAACACCACAATATTTTATTCTGTTGAGGAACAGAATTTCCCTCTCGAAGTTTAACTGGTAGAGCTTGAAACAACACCTCTCCCAATGCAGTTTGATAATAACTCGCAGCCCAATGCAAAAGCGTCCACATGTCAGGATGAAATAAATTCTGTTGATCCAATACCTCAATGACAGCTTTGAGTTGAGCAGGATTCACCTCCGTTTCACTCGGCATACCGACCACCAGCGCAACCCGTTTTTGCGTCCCAAAAGGCACCACCACCCGCCCCCCGATCGCCACATTCAGATCAGCAGGTAACACATAATCAAAAACACGAAATAACGGCACCGCCAGTGCCACACGGACAAGTTGCATAAGGCCTCACATAAAGAGCAATTGGCGTATTTTGGGCTTTTTTTCATAAGTTCACAAGGGGAATCATCGTTGAGCAAACAACAATCCTGCACGTTTAAAAGGAAAAAATGATTTTTTGAAAGTATCCAAACTTAATAAATATTAAATTTAAATCTGAACTTAATATGCCTTATAAAACTCTTTAAAAAGTAAATTATCTTGACTAAAAAAGCGTTATCACTATCGAAATTTTCCAATTTAGAAAATAAAAAATAATAATATGATTTAAAATGCTTACAAGATTTATCCCAAGATTTTTCTTGACCACAAAAATGAGAAATGACTATCGGCTTTGTTACCTTTTCTAAAGCGTGTAATTTATTAATTCTTCTCAAAGAGAAGTTTTTCACCCTCTCAAAAAAATGAGGCATAAAATTAAATCTATAATCCAGGAAAAATACTTTATTTTTAAATATTCCATTAAGTATATCCTGATCTTGATATTTTATCTTATTTTTATAATCAGATAACCATTTTATAGATAAATTAAAGACATCAACACTCCTCCACTTTTCCAAGTTAATAAGTAAAACGCCTGCATTAAAATAAGAATCGCTTTCTGATAAACCAAGTAAGAACTTATGATTATTTGTTTCATATTCTATATAGCTATCTCGACAAGCCGCAATATATTTATCACCTAAATCAATATTCCATAATTCTTGCAAAGATCCCAAAACAAGCACATCAACATCTAAATATAAAATTCTTTCAAGGGGAGGCAAATAATCAGCCATCTTTAAACGAGCATAAGTCGCCAGTGAAATATAATCAATTGTGATAGGGAATTGAGAGAAATCAGCTTGATCTACATAAATAAAATGACAAGTAGAATTATATTTTGACACAAGATCATTAATACGATCTTTATTTTGATAAGAAATTCCAAAATCTAGAACATAAAATATGACTGACTGACTGACTGACACAATTATAATGTAAAATACTCTTAATACAAACAAGCAAATGTTTTGCATAACAATCATCTGAAACAAATAATATATTCATTATAATATCTCCTTGTATTTCCAGGGTCTAATCATTCTCTTTATCACTTTTAATTTCTGTTTTTTAGATAGAAAATTATTATTCTTATTTTTAAGAAAATACCATATATAACAAAACTTATTCACACGTAAAGACAAATATAATTCATAAATTATTGTTTGAATATACGCTTTATTCAACAAAGATAAATTTACTAATTCCTCTTGTATCTTAACAACGTCTCCAAACAAGATCTCTTCCCCAATTCTATTTTTTATCCCTAAATCATCAAAATGATAGTTAATCGCTATTTTTCTAATTTTTTGAGCAGCTAAGTTTTGTTCCTGATTATAACGTGATGAAGTTTGATTAGAATGAAAACGATAATACACTAAAGTTTCAGGGTAATTTGCCATTTTCCCAACTCGACTTACATCTAACCAAAATTTATAGTCTTCTGCATATTTATAAGAGCGGTCAAATTTCAAATTAAATTCCTTTAAAACGCTCGTTCTCATAATCATAGAATTATTATGAATAGGATTACGGAATAACATTGCCTCGACAATCTCATTATGTTGCAAAGGGTTTTTCCATTCTTGCCCATTTTCATAATAATTAACAAGCTTACTTCCATTCCCTTCTTCAGAAAGCACTGTTAAATAAGATCCCATAGCAACAACTTCTGAATGAGATAATAAATAAGTTATAATTTTTTCAATCCAATCTAGCTTAACAACATCATCAGCATCTGTTCTTGCCAAAAAATCTCCTTTTACATGCTCAATACCTAAATTGAGAGAATCAATAAAGCCAAAATTAGTTTTATTATCTATTATTTTTATCCTGTTATCTTTATTGGCATAATATTTTATTCTACTTAAAGTAGAATCTATTGAACCGTCATTAACAATGATAATTTCTAAATTTTTATAACTCTGATTTACAATTGCATTAAGACATTCATCAATATATTTTTCTACATTATATGCACAAATCAAAACTGAAACTAAAGGATTTTTCTTCATAATTGCCTCCATTACTCAAACCTGACTACCACTCGTTTTTCTTCGGCTTTACGCTGTTCAATTTTAAGTTGTCTTTTTTTCAACATTCGTTGGGGTTTGGTTAGTAGATGATAGATCAATTCTTTTACACTCTTTTGTTTTAATTTTATCTTTCTTGAGGATTTTTCTGCTTTCCAACGCTGCTCTCTCATTTCATTGAGTTGACTAGGTAAGATTGCATTTTCAGCGTTAATTTGTAATTCTTGAATACAAATGGCTGGAGATAATTGATATACAGAGATTGTTTGTTTGTTTGTTTATAAAATAATTAAATATAAGTTCATCAACTGGGTCCAGTTCCTCTGCAATAAAACTACTGATATAGAATAATAATTCTTTTGCTGCATTTTTTGAAATTAAATAACCTGCTGTACCATAATCATTGGAATTTAGCTCTTTAAAAGCATAATTGAGATAATCCACTATTTTTGTATTATGAATTTCAACAGGAAATAAAAAAGTTTCAAAACGTAAAATAAAAGGCTCATTCAAATCAAACCGTTCTTTTAACCAATTATTATTAATTAAAAATTGATTAGCTCTTTGACTTAATATAACGTCATCTTCAAAAATACAAATATAAGGTAAATTTAAATCAATACATTTTTGCCATAATGCTAAATGACTTGCTAAACAGCCTTTTTCGCCTTCGGAAAGCTTATCAGTTTGAGATAATAATTTGTTAAGTTTTTGGGATAAATAAGGATGAGAAGGGTTTTCTTTCCAGTTAACAGCATCGAAAAACACAAAAGGAATATTTTGACGAGAGAATTCATTTGTAATGTGTTCTCGCCGTTGAGTAGCAGAGGTTAAGCTAATAACATAATTAAAAGTGCGGTGCATAATTTGAAAATATTAAATGAATTTGAAATAGGTTTGGAGTATAACATTTTATGTAAAATTTTGTCTATTTAAATCCATTTCAGCCTTGCAAGTTTATCATTTTTTCTGTAAAATTCGCCACCTTACATACAACTGCCTAATGGCGTAATTTTAACAAAATACATACGGTGTTAGCTGAAAAATATGCTAATTGCGGTATGGCTTCAAATTGAGGTTTTCTATGAAACAAGGTATTCACCCTAATTATACAGAAATTACTGCAACTTGTTCTTGCGGTAATGTGATCAAAACTCGCTCAACTTTAGGTAAAGAGTTGAACCTAGACGTATGTGGTAACTGCCATCCATTCTACACAGGTAAACAACGTGTAGTTGACACTGGTGGTCGTGTAGAGCGTTTCAACAAACGTTTCAGCATTCCAAGCACAAAATAGATAATTTCGCCATTTTAATCAAACCCCATTTATTGGGGTTTTTCTGCTACTAAACCACTAAAATATCTAGAAAAAATAAAATGGATGACACAGCACAGCACAGCACAGCA
>MUYB01000029.1:0-14966 GCA_002015125.1 [Haemophilus] felis | reverse complement strand
ACAGCACAGCACAGCACAGATATTTTTGTTATCAATTTAGCTAAGTCAACTGAAAGAAAATACTTTATTAGTGAACAATTCAGAATGCTTAGCGAAGCTACAAACCAACGACTTCCTTATCAATTTTTCAATGCCATTAATGGAAAAGAAAATCCTGATTTCTTCTTGTTTCAGAAATACAATGAACACAAAAGATTAAAAATAAGAGCAAATAAGTTAAGTTTGCCTCAACTGGGTTGTTGGGCAAGTCATTATTTATTATGGGAGAAATGTGTTGCGTTAAATAAGCCCATAATTATTATCGAAGATGATGCAATTATTAACCCAAATTTCTTAGACGCTTATAATTTTCTTTCGTCAAACCAAAATGATTTTGAATTTTTATGGTTAGGAAAACCAAGTAACTTTAAATTAACACAAAAAAACAAAGTAATTTATCAAATTCCAAATTCAAAAAATAGGGTTACGAAATTTTATGATAAATGGGCAAATACAGTATCTTACTTCATTACCCCTCAAGCAGCCAAAAAATTACTCAATCACTGTCAAGAATGGATTTATGAAGTAGATACACAAATGGAAAGATATTGGGAAACCAATATTCCTTATTTAGCTATTTTCCCTTTCTGTATTGAACAAGATTTATCAAAAGAAAGTGACATTTCTCCTTATAACCATAAGGAAAAAATTGCTTTCACTCATAAATTAAGACGAGAATATTTCCGCATATTGGATCACATCAATAAATTCTTTTTTGATTTATTTAGAGGATAAAAATGAAATTAGGTAGATACAATGCAGTCAGTCAGTCAGTCAAATAGTTTAGCACACGAAAATAACGAGAATATCTTTTTTTATATTGTTATTCCATGTTACGAAAGAGCTAAACTGACACAAAGAGCGATTAATTCTGTTCTCAAACAAAAATATGAGAACTATCATTTACTTATTTGTAATGATGGTTCCTCAGAAGATTATGGGGAAATAGCGAATTTAGTCAAAGGAAATTGTCAAGTTACCTATTTAATAAATCAAGAAAATTTAGGTTTAAATAAAACCATTAATAGACTACTAGACTTTTGTTTTGAGAATTTTAATGTAAAAACAAAAGATTATCTTTTTATCCTTGATAATGATGATTATCTTATTAATGAAGACGTATTAGCGTTAATTAGCCAAGAAATACATAAAAGTAGATTTAGTGCTTGGCTTTGTTTTAACTGCGAATCTAAAACTCTAGATATTGATAGACTAAAAAATTCAAATTATGCAGAATATTTAGAATACACCTATAAACAATATCGTGAAGACTATCGAGGCGATAAACATCATGTATTTAACTTAAAAGCAATAGAAAACTTTCGATATACTACTTTATATAAAAACGGATATGAACATATTTTCTATTTTAAATTACCTTTTAAAATCAACATTGTGCCTAAAACAGTAAAAGTGATTCAATATTATCCTCAAGGGTTGTCAGATATACTTTATAAAAAAACAACTTTATTGGATATATGTAAACATTTCTATGAATTGCCGTTCAATAGCTATAGCTACAAAATGTTAATGCGATATTTTTATCCCAAAGAAATATTAAAGAGACTATTTGGCGAAGAAAAATATTACGCAATGAAAAAGAAGCTAGGTTTTCCTGATAAACGAAAATAGATAACTACGCCCTCTATTCAAGTGAGGCTAGAGGGCGTTTATTTTGCGTTTAATAGCCACATTTGATTGTTCAAAAAAATTCTCATTTTTTCCAAAAAAACACCGCAATTTTGTCCAACTTTGCGTATAATCACCGCCGACAGAAAATCGACACTTCTTTTATTCAGTTTGGATAGACAGATTTTTTTACATTTGATTGGAAAACAAAAAATGACAGACTACAAAAACACTCTTAATTTGCCTGAAACAGGCTTTCCGATGCGTGGGGATTTGGCAAAACGTGAGCCTGCGATGCTCAAAAATTGGTATGACAGAGATCTTTACCAGAAAATCCGCCAATCTTCGCAAGGTAAAAAACCCTTCGTATTGCACGATGGCCCGCCGTATGCCAATGGCTCGATCCACATTGGTCACGCCGTAAACAAAATTCTGAAAGATATTATTATTAAATCCAAAACCGCACTAGGCTTTGACTCGCCTTATATCCCTGGCTGGGACTGCCACGGCTTGCCGATCGAATTAAAAGTGGAAGGCTTAGTGGGCAAACCGAATGAAAAAATTTCGGCGGCAGCGTTCCGTGAAGAATGCCGTAAATACGCCGCAGAACAAGTGGAAGGTCAGAAAAAAGACTTTATCCGTTTAGGCGTGTTGGGCGATTGGGACAATCCGTATTTAACGATGAATTTCCACACGGAAGCCAACATCATTCGTGCCTTCGGTAAAGCGGTAGAAAACGGGCATTTATACAAAGGTTCAAAACCCGTTCATTGGTGTTTAGACTGTGCGTCTTCACTCGCAGAAGCGGAAGTGGAATATGAAGACAAAGTGTCGCCATCAATTTATGTGCGTTTCTCGGCGGTAAATCCAGCAGAAGTGGCGGCGAAATTTGGTACGCAAACAAGCGGTCAGATTTCGGCAGTCATTTGGACAACCACCCCTTGGACATTGCCGTCGAACCGTGCCATTGCGTTGAATGAAAATGTGGATTATCAGTTGCTGCAATTTGGTGATGAATTGGTGATCTTAGCCAAAGAATTGGTGGAAGAAGTGGCAAAAGCCGCTGGCGTTGAGCAAGTGAGCGTACTTGGCGAGGCGAAAGGGGCGGCGTTAGAAGGTTTACGCTTCAACCATCCGTTCTATGATTTCAGTGTGCCGTTCTTATTGGGCGATCACGTTACCACCGACGGCGGTACAGGTTTAGTTCACACCGCACCAGACCACGGTCAAGACGACTATGTGATTTCAATGAAAAACGGCGTGGAAATGGCTGGGCTTATCGGCAACGATGGCTTATTCAAAGCGGACGTGCCATTCTTTGCTGGCAAAGGCGTGTTTGAATCCAACGATCTTGTGGTGGAAAAACTCAAAGAAGTGGGGGCGTTGCTTAAGTTAGAAAAAATCAAACACAGCTACCCACACTGCTGGCGTCATAAAACACCGATCATTTTCCGTGCTACCCCACAATGGTTTATCGGTATGGACAAAGAAGGCTTACGCACCCAAGCACTAAGCGAAATCAAAAAAGTGCGTTGGATTCCAGATTGGGGTCAAGCTCGTATTGAAAAAATGGTGGAAAACCGCCCAGACTGGTGTATCTCTCGTCAGCGGACTTGGGGCGTGCCTGTGGCGTTATTTATCCACAAAGACACCGAAGAATTGCACCCACGCACAGTTGAGCTTATCGAAGAAGTGGCAAAACGTGTGGAAGAAAAAGGCATTCAAGCTTGGTGGGATTTAGACATTGCTGAAGTGCTAGGGGCAGAAGCGGATCAATATCGCAAAGTGCCAGACACCCTTGATGTGTGGTTCGATTCAGGATCGACTTACTACTCAGTAGTCAAAGATCGCCCTGAATTTAACGGCTATGCGGCAGATATGTATTTGGAAGGTTCTGACCAACACCGTGGCTGGTTTATGTCATCCTTAATGCTTTCAACAGCAACGGACAACAAAGCACCGTATAAAGAAGTGTTGACCCACGGCTTTACCGTGGACGGACAAGGTCGCAAAATGTCGAAATCCATCGGCAATATCGTTACTCCGCAAGAAGTGATGGACAAATTCGGCGGCGACATTTTACGTTTATGGGTGGCTTCCACCGACTACACGGGCGAAATTTCCGTGTCTGACGAAATCTTAAAACGTGCCGCCGACGCTTACCGCCGTATTCGTAACACCGCACGTTTCTTGTTAGCGAACTTAAACGGTTTTGATCCAAAACGGGATTTAGTGAAACCTGAAGAGATGATCAGCCTTGATCGCTGGGCGGTTAGCTGTGCCTTAGATGCACAAAAAGAAATCAAGCACGCTTACGACAACTACCAATTCCACGCTGTCGTACAACGTTTAATGCGTTTCTGCTCAATCGAAATGGGGTCATTCTATTTAGACATCATCAAAGACCGTCAATACACCACCAAAGCGGACAGCTTGGCTCGCCGTAGCTGCCAAACTGCGTTATGGCACATTAGCGAAGCCTTAGTGCGTTGGATTGCTCCGATTTTATCTTTCACTGCAGATGAAATTTGGGGACACTTGCCGAGTGTGGAAAACCGTGCGGAATTTGTGTTCACTGAAGAGTTCTACACCGACTTATTCGGCTTAGGCGAAAACGAAACATTAGACGACAGCTACTGGCAACAACTGCTCAAAGTGCGTGCGGAAGTGAACCGTGTGTTAGAGCAAGCCCGTAACGATAAATTGATCGGTGCGGCGTTAGAAGCGAAAGTCACTGTTTACGCCAACGACCAACTTCGTCCGTTGTTAGAACAGCTTGGCAACGAATTGCGTTTTGTGTTGATCACCTCACAAGCGGTGGTTAAACCTTTAGAAAATGCAGATGTAGCAGAAGGTGAACTGGCTGGACTCGCAGTGAAAGTGGAACGTGCAGACGGCGAAAAATGCCCACGTTGCTGGCACTATGCAACTGACATTGGCTCACATGCAGAACATCCGCATATTTGCGGACGTTGTGTGGAAAATGTGGCAGGCGAAGGCGAAAAACGCCAATTTGCATAATTTGTTTGACAAGTTAAAAGTGCGGTGAAATTAGCCGCACTTTTGTTGTGATCAAGAGGGTAAGAGAGGATAGGATATGTTTATTCCTGAAGAATTTGATGAAACAAAAGAAATCAATATTAAAGTTATAGGTATTGGCGGTATGGGCTGTAATGCTGTTGACCATTTAATAGAATCTTGTGGTGATTCACTATTTTCAAAATATGAAAATATGGATATGGAAACTTGGGCTGTTAATACAGATATTCAATCATTGAGAAAGTCTAAATCTTTTAGAAGATTGCAGATTGGATCTAATATGACTCGTGGTTTGGGTTGATATTGATGAAGAAGACTGGACTATCCTTTTTATGGCTGAGTGCGGTGGCGTTTTTACTCGATATTGGTACAAAATATTTAGTCGTAAAAAATTTTGACTTATACGAAAGCGTCAATATTTTACCGATTTTTAACCTCACTTATGTGCGCAATTATGGTGCCGCCTTTAGTTTCTTAGCGGAACATAGTGGCTGGCAAAAATATTTCTTTGTGGGCTTAGCCTTAGCGGTTTCTATCACATTAATTTACTTTCTATTTAAAAATAAAGCGGAACAAAAACTGCAAAACAGCGCCTACGCCCTGATTATTGGTGGTGCGCTAGGCAATATGCTGGATCGCCTTTATCACGGCTTTGTGGTGGATTTCTTCGATTTCTATTGGGACACTTATCATTATCCCGTGTTCAATGTGGCAGATATTGCGATTTCTCTTGGAGCAGGATTATTGCTATTAGACGCATTCAAAAATAAGGAAAACAAGCAGTGAAAATTATCTTAGCGAATCCAAGAGGATTTTGTGCAGGTGTAGATCGCGCCATTAGCATTGTGGAATCGGCGCTAGAAATTCACGGCTCACCTATTTATGTACGCCACGAAGTGGTTCATAATCGTTTTGTGGTTAACGGCTTGCGTGAACGAGGTGCGATTTTTGTGGAAGAGCTGGACGAAGTGCCTGATGGTGCCATCGTCATTTTTTCCGCACACGGCGTTTCTCAAGCGGTGCGTCAAGAAGCACAAAAACGTAAACTCAAAGTGTTTGACGCGACTTGTCCGTTAGTAACCAAAGTGCATATGCAAGTAGCAAGAGCTAGTCGCAAAGGTACGAAAGCCATTTTAATCGGACATCAGGGACACCCTGAAGTAGAAGGTACAATGGGGCAGTATGACAATCCCGAGGGCGGCATTTTCCTTATTGAAAGCGTGGAGGACATTGCAAGATTGGGCTTACATAAAGAAGAAGATTTAACCTTTATGACCCAAACCACCCTTTCTATCGACGACACCGCTGAAATGATCGACGCCCTGAAAGAGAAATACCCAGCGATTCAAGGTCCGCGCAAAAACGATATTTGCTACGCCACCACCAACCGCCAGCAAGCAGTGCGTGAATTGGCGGAACAATCGGATTTAGTCATCGTAGTAGGATCGAAAAATTCCTCTAATTCCAATCGCCTTGCCGAACTCGCTTCCCGAATGGGCGTGCCCGCAAAATTAATTGACGACGCCGACGACATCGATGCCCAATGGCTAGAAAATGTGCAAACTATCGGCATTACCGCGGGTGCATCAGCCCCTGAAGTGCTGGTGCAATCTGTGGTAAAACGCTTGCAAGAATTAGGTGTAACGTGCGTGGAAGAGCTACAAGGATGTGAAGAAAACACCGTTTTTGAAGTGCCGAAAGAATTGCGGATTAAAGAAATAAGTTAATCACTAAAATAGCCACATATAACAAAACTGTAGCTATTTTTATAACTTATTCATTTTTACTCTAAAAACTTATTGCTAAACAATTGAATTTTATCGTTCTCATTTGCTAAATTGAACAGCAATTTTTCACATCACTTAACCAAGAAACTATGTGCCAATTATTAGGAATGAACTGTAATACCCCAACGGATATTGTGTTTTCTTTCGAGGGTTTTCGGCGTCGTGCAGGATTAACGGATTGCCATTCAGATGGATTTGGAATTACCTTTTTTGAGGGCAAAGGTGTGCGCGTTTTTCGTGATAACCAAGCTGCCCATTTCTCCCCCATTGCCGACTGCGTAAAGCAATATCACATAAAATCTTTTAACGTGATCGCCCACATTCGCAAAGCCACACAAGGCGAAGTCAATATCGAAAACACTCACCCCTTCATTCGAGAACTTTGGGGCGAAAACTGGGTTTTTGCCCACAACGGCAATCTAAATAGTCTGCCGACGTCGGAATATCGCTGCTACCAACCTATCGGCGACACAGACTCCGAACAGGCTTTTTGCCATTTGTTGAACGAATTAAAATATCGCTTCCCCACCAAGCCTTCAGAGCAAGAGTTGTTCAGCAGCATACAACAGCTCAGCAAACAATTAAGCAACGGCGGCACATTCAATTTCTTGCTGTCTAATGGACAATGGCTTATCGCCCACTGCTCCACCAATTTACATTATCTCACTCGCAAAGCTCCCTTTGGCTTGGCACATCGAGTTGATGACGATTATGTGATCGATTTTCGTGAACACACAAAAGAAGGGGATCTCGTTACCGTCGTTACCACCTTCCCTCTTACCAAAGATGAGCAATGGCAAAAAATGCTTCCTGATGGATTAGTGATGTTCAAAGACGGCGAAAAACTCTTTGAACAACTCGGCGAAGCAAAAGAAATCGCCGATGATGGTACCTTGGGAAATAGAACCACAGCATAGCAATTTATGAGATAAGGCGTTCGTGGAATAGAGGGATTGATGTGGCATCATCAATCCCTTTTTTCTTTAGCTAGCTTAAATTCCGCGCTTGATGATAAATCTCACCGCCTTTTTCGCGGAATTTTTCCGCCATTTCACGCAATCCAGCCGCTTGGGTTTCGCTATCCTCTGCCACATTCACCACCTCGATGCTTTCCAAGCTTTTCGCATAATCACGCACTTCTTGAGTGATTTTCATTGAACAAAATTTTGGTCCGCACATTGAACAGAAATGTGCCACTTTGCCTGATTCTTGCGGCAAGGTTTCATCGTGGTAGGCACGTGCGGTTTCAGGATCAAGAGAAAGGTTAAATTGATCTTCCCAGCGAAATTCAAAACGGGCTTTCGACATTGCATTATCACGAATTTGTGCCCCTGGATGTCCTTTGGCTAAATCCGCAGCGTGAGCGGCGATTTTATAAGCAATTAATCCTTGTTTAACGTCCTCTTTGTCTGGCAATCCTAAATGCTCTTTCGGCGTTACATAACAAAGCATCGCACAACCAAACCAGCCAATCATCGCCGCCCCAATACCTGAGGTGAAATGGTCATAGCCTGGGGCTATATCAGTAGTCAGTGGCCCTAAGGTATAGAAAGGGGCTTCGTGGCAATGTTCAAGTTCTTCGGTCATATTGCGTTGGATCATATGCATCGGAATATGCCCCGGTCCTTCGATCATCACTTGCACATCATATTCCCAAGCAATTTTGGTGAGTTCGCCCAAGGTGTAAAGCTCGGAAAATTGGGCTTCATCGTTGGCATCTTGAATAGAACCCGGGCGTAAGCCATCGCCTAAAGAAAGTGCAACATCGTAACTGGCACAAATTTCACAAATTTCACGGAAATGCTGATACAAGAAATTTTCTTTATGATGCGACAAACACCATTTCGCCATAATGGAGCCACCACGAGAGACAATGCCCGTTAAGCGTTTGGCAGTCATCGGCACATAACGTAACAAGGTACCTGCGTGAATGGTAAAATAATCCACCCCTTGCTCCGCCTGTTCAATAATGGTGTCTTTGAAAATTTCCCAAGTGAGATTTTCTGCTACGCCGTTAACTTTTTCCAAGGCTTGATAAAGCGGTACGGTACCAATGGGCACTGGGCTATTGCGAATAATCCATTCCCTTGTTTCGTGAATATTTCGCCCAGTGGACAAGTCCATCACCGTATCCGCCCCCCAACGGGTTGCCCACACCAATTTTTCCACTTCTTCTTCAATGGAAGAGGTAACGGCGGAATTACCAATATTCGCATTAACTTTCACCAAGAAATTACGCCCAATGATCATCGGCTCTAATTCAGGATGGTTGATATTACAAGGAATAATCGCACGCCCTGCCGCCACTTCTTGTCGCACAAATTCAGGTGTGATGTTGTCAGGAATGTTTGCACCAAAAGCCTGCCCAAAATGTTGCTTACGCAGCAATTCACTTTTAATACGATCTCGCCCCATATTTTCACGGATTGCAATAAACTCCATTTCAGGGGTGATAATGCCTTGTTTGGCATAATGCATTTGTGTCACTCGCTTGCCTGCTTTGGCTCGTCGCACTTGATGTTTAAGTTGAAAACGCAGCTCGTCCAAAGTGCGGTCATTTTGGCGTAAATTCGCATAATCGGAACTCAACGCCGACAATTGCTCCGTGTCATCACGTTCAATAATCCAATTTTCACGGCAAGCAGGAATGCCTTTGGTAACATCAATCTCTTTTTGCTCATCACCATAGACGCCAGCGGTATCATAAATAGGAATGGATTCGTTCGGTTCATATTGCGGATTATTTTTATCACCGCCCACAAGGGTTGGGCTTAAATGAATTTCTCGCATCGGCACTTGAATATCCGCCCGAGAACCTTGCAGATAAAAGCGAGAAGAATTGGGATGTTGATGCCCTTTTAAATTATGGATAAAGTCTTGTGCCGCTTCACGGCGTTCACGGCGAGTTGTAACTTTTGACATAAGCAAATACCTTTTTAATGGAAGAAAGTAAATTGCTTGTTGAAGTGAGGGATAAATTCTCAGAATAGATTTATCTTAAAAGACAAGATGAATATTGACTGAATTTTAACTTGTTTCCCTACGCAGGTGTTAACCCAACAGGTTCGACGGATCCCAATATGGTCTCAGCTCGAAAGCACTCCGACAAGTGGCGTGCAGTATAAAGGGAAATTAAGTGAAAAGCGATGAAAAAATATCCATCAATGAAAAGCGGTGGCGATAAAAGCAAAAAAGTTGCCGTTCCTTCAGCAACTTTTCTTTTCACTTATTACATTACACATTAAAACGGAAGTGCATTACATCGCCATCTTGCACGATGTACTCTTTACCTTCCAAACGCCATTTTCCTGCTTCTTTCGCCCCGTTTTCGCCTTTGTATTGAATAAAATCATCGTAAGCGATCACTTCCGCACGAATGAAGCCTTTTTCAAAATCTGTATGGATCACAGCGGCGGATTTCGGTGCGGTGGCGCCAACGGGAATTGTCCACGCACGCACTTCTTTCACACCTGCGGTAAAATAAGTTTGTAAATTAAGCAATGCGTAGCCTGCACGGATCACACGGTTTAAGCCTGGCTCTTCAATGCCCAAATCTTGCAAAAATTCGGTTTTTTCGTCATCTTCTAGCTCGGCGATTTCTGCTTCAATTGCCGCACACACAGGCACAACCACCGAACCTTCTTTCGCTGCAAATTCACGCACCTTGTCTAAATACGGATTGTTTTCAAAACCGTCTTCGTTCACGTTAGCGATGTACATTGTCGGCTTGAGCGTTAAGAAATTGTAGCCTTTGATGGCGTGCAACTCGTCTTTGTCTAACGCCACTGAGCGGATCATTCCAGCATTTTCAAGGACTGGCAGGATTTTTTCCATAATGGAAAGCTCAAATTTTGCCTCTTTATCGCCGCCTTTGGCTCGTTTTTGCAAGCGTTGGATTGCACGCTCACAGCTGTCTAAATCCGCTAACGCCAGTTCGGTGTTGATGGTTTCAATATCATCAAGTGGATCGATTTTGCCTGCCACGTGCACAATGTCGTCGTTCTCAAAACAACGCACCACGTGCCCGATGGCGTCGGTTTCACGAATGTTCGCTAAGAATTTATTGCCTAAGCCTTCGCCTTTGCTGGCGCCAGCGACCAATCCAGCGATGTCCACAAATTCCATTGTGGTTGGTAACACGCGCTCTGGTTTCACAATTTCCGCCAAAGCGTCTAAACGCGGATCTGGCATCGGCACTACGCCTGTATTTGGTTCGATGGTACAAAACGGATAGTTCGCCGCTTCAATGCCCGCCTTGGTTAAGGCGTTAAATAATGTCGATTTACCTACATTCGGCAAACCCACGATACCACATTTAAATCCCATAATTTTTCCTTATTTGTTCAATATTACTGTTATGCTTTAAAACTATTTAAACGATTTGTTGCTTTGCTCACGCCGTCTTTAATCAGTACGTCCACACAGCTTGCAGCCTCATCTAAGGCTTTCTCAATCAATGCCCAATCTGTGGGAGATGGCTTGCTTAACACATAAGCGGACACCAAATTCTTATCGCCTGGATGACCAATGCCCACACGCAAGCGGTAGAAATTTTTGTTATTACCTAGTTGCGCAATGGTATCACGCAAGCCGTTGTGTCCGCCGTGTCCACCGCCTTGCTTAATTTTTGCTACGCCAGCAGGCAAATCCAGCTCATCGTGAATGACTAAAATTTCTTCAGGTTGAATACGATAAAAATTCGCTAGCGCCGCCACCGCTTTGCCGCTTAAATTCATAAAAGTGGTTGGCACCAAAAAACGCATTTCCTTGCCACCAATCACCACTCGCGCAGTTTTACCAAAAAACTTATTTTCCAGCGTTAAGCTAAAACCAAATTGACGTGCCAAACGTTCCATTAACCATTCGCCAGCGTTATGACGCGTGTCGACGTATTTTTCCCCCGGATTGGCAAGCCCAACAATTAATTTTATTTCAGACATCTTTTTTCCTATGGTCAAAATAAACGCGCCATTGTAGCGGAAAAGCGGCGTATTCTCAATTTTTGCCTTATTTCAACTGGACTTTTCCGCTATAATGCCCCCAATTTTTGTTAACCTCATTCAACAATATGCCAACAGTCAATCAACGGGCGCTCGTGCCTTATAGCGCCAGCCAAATGTATCAATTAGTTAATGATTATGAACGCTATCCTGAGTTTGTGCCGGGTTGCGTTGCAGGGCGCACGCTGAGTCGTCAAGCGCAAGAATTAACCGCCGAATTAGTTATCGCCAAAGCTGGCATTAGCCAACGCTTCACCACACACAATCAAATGATTGAAAATTGTTCTATCAAAATGCAATTGGTGGAAGGTCCTTTTAAATTTTTGCAGGGGGAATGGCGTTTTGAAGCGTTGGATGAACAATCTTGTGAAATTCAGTTGCAGCTGCAATTTGAGTTTTCTAACCCATTGATTGCCATGGCATTTGGCAAAATTTTCACCCATTTAACCAGCAAAATGATCGACGCATTCAAACAACGCGCCAAAGAGGTGTATCGTGGCAAAAATTAATATTGAAATCGCCTACGCACTGCCACAACGCTATTTCCTGAAAAAAATGCAAGTGGACGAAGGCACCATGATCCAAAGTGCCATTTTGCAATCAGGCATTTTGCAGCAATTCACCGAAATTGATTTGCGTGAAAATAAAGTGGGTATTTTTAGTCGCCCAGCAAAACTCACCGATCAACTAAACGATGGCGACCGCATTGAGATCTACCGTCCTTTACTGGCAGATCCAAAAGAAATTAGGCGCCAGCGTGCAGAGCAACAAGCTGCTCAAGCAAAAAACAAAAAATAACCCAACGGAGGAACCTCAAATGACCTATTGTCTTCCTGAACACATCAGCCCTGAAATTTTCCTGCGTGATTATTGGCAGAAAAAACCACTACTTATTCGCAACGGCTTACCACAAATTGTGGATATGTTTGAACCTAAAGATATTATCGAACTTGCCCAACAAGAAGGCGTTACCGCACGCCTTGTCAAGCAATTTTCAGCGGAAAAATGGCAGTTAAAACGCAGCCCTTTGAGCGCCCAAGATTTTCAACAATTGCCTGAGCAATGGTCGGTGTTGGTACAAAATTTAGAACAATGGTCGCCAGAATTAGGGCAACTTTGGCAGGCATTTGGCTTTATTCCCCAATGGCAACGGGATGACATTATGGTTTCTTACGCCCCTGCTGGCGGTTCCGTTGGCAAACATTATGACGAATACGATGTGTTTTTAGTGCAAGGCTACGGACACCGCCGTTGGCAATTGGGTAAATGGTGCGACCCTAGCACAGAATTTAAACCTAACCAGCCTATTCGCATTTTTGACGATATGGGCGAACTGATATTGGATGAAGTACTGGCGTCAGGGGATATTCTGTATGTACCCTCTCGTCTCGCCCACTACGGCGTGGCACAAGATGATTGCTTAACCTTTTCCTTTGGTTTGCGTTTCCCCAACGCGGCGGATTTGCTCGACAATGTGAACAAAGCCCTTTGCCAAACCTTGCCCGAGTTCGATTTAGCGACCTTTAATTTACCGTTCCGTTTATCGCCGACGCCACAAGCCACAGGCAAACTGGCACCAGCGATGATTGACAATATGAAACAACAATTACTCGATCTTATCGCCAACTCAAACCAATTCGACAAATTGTTTCAACACGCCGTGGCGAGCGCCGCTAGCACGCGCCGCTACGACTTATTAGAAACAGAAGAATATTGCGATCTAGAGGAAATTCAAGAGGCACTCGAACAAGGGGCGCAGCTTGTGCAAGATAACAACTGCAAACTGCTTTACCTCGAAAACCCACTGCGCATTTACGCCAACGGCGAATGGCTTGACGAACTCAACTTGTTAGAAGCCGAACTGCTCAAACGCCTCGCCGACGGTGGCGCCATCGACCTCGATCTACTCACCACCCTCGCCGAAGAAACAGAAGATCCTGATACCACCTTAGATCTGCTGCTAGACAGCATCTGCAACTGGCTCGACGATGGTTGGGTGTTGTTAAGTTAATTTCATTCATTAATAACAAGGCACAAAAATGAACAATCTTGAACAACAATATTTAAATGAGCTTGACGCTAAATTATGGAAATCTGCCGATAAACTCCGATCCAATATGGACGCCGCCAATTATAAGCACGTTATTTTAAGTTTAATTTTCCTCAAATATGTCTCTGACGCCTTTTTAGCTCGCCAACAAAGTATTCAACAACAATTAACCGATCCTGACCATCTCTATTATCTTGACCCCAGTTTTTACGACAGTGAGGACGAATACCAACAAGCCCTAGCAAACGAGCTTGAGCAATTAGATTATTACACCGAAGAAAACGTATTTTGGGTGCCAAAAACCGCCCGTTGGGATGAGTTAAAAGCCAAAGCCACCACGCCCGTAGGTACTGTGTTATGGCAAAATGAAAAAGGCGAAGAGGTGAAAATGCGTAACGTCTCTTGGTTGGTGGATCTTGCCTTAGAGACCATTGAAAAAAGCAACCCAAAACTCAAAAATATCCTCTCTCGCATTAGTCAATATCAAGTAGAAGATCACCGCTTAATTGATCTGATTAGCTTATTTTCAGACACCTCTTTTGCCAACCCTGAATATCAAGGCAAAAAACACGCCGACAGTTTCACGGAAGATCAACATCCTGATTTACGTGCGGATTTTGTGATGGCAAACCCGCCTTTCAACTTAAAAGAATGGTGGCATAAAAGTTTAGAAAATGATGCTCGCTGGCAATATGGCACACCGCCTGAGGGCAATGCCAACTTTGCTTGGATGCAGCACATGCTCTACCACCTTGCCCCAATGGGTTCCATAGCATTGTTATTGGCAAACGGCAGTATGAGTAGCAACACAGGCGGTGAAGGGGAAATTCGCAAACGCCTGATTGAGGAAGATGTGGTGGAATGTATGGTCGCCTTACCGGGGCAATTGTTTACCAATACTCAAATCCCAGCCTGCATTTGGTTTCTGAGCAAAGACAAAAAGAACGGCGTGTCCTTTGATAAGAAAAAACGCAATCGCAGTGGCGAAGTGTTATTTATCGACGCCCGTCAATTGGGCTATATGAAAGATCGTGTGTTGCGTGATTTCACTGAAGCCGACAGCCAAAAAATCGTGCAAACCTTCCACAATTGGCAATATGGTGAAGATTACCAAAATGAAGCAGGCTTTTGCTATTCCGCCACCCTTGCCGACATTCAAAAACAGAACTACATCTTAACCCCAGGGCGTTATGTGGGGGCTGTGGCACAAGAAAAAGACAGCGAACCTTTTGCCGAAAAAATGCAAAAACTCACCGCACTTTTAAACCAACAAATGGCAGAAGGCGAACGCTTAAATGCCGAGATTAAAATGAATTTAGCGGGGTTGGGGTATGAGTAATAAATCCAAATTATCTGACTTCATTTCTATTAAGCATGGATTCGCTTTTAAAGGTGAGTATTTGGTGTAATGGACAAAATAGT
>MUYB01000028.1 GCA_002015125.1 [Haemophilus] felis | reverse complement strand
TCAAGTCTGATCTTCTACACGTTAAGTTAGGTCAAAATGGTCCTACTTTGGCAACTAACAACCAAGGTGATTTGGTGTTGTCTAAAGAAGGTGGACAACCAGTACGCATCTCTGGCGTCGCAGATGGACGTATTGCTGAGGATAGTACTGATGCAGTGAACGGTTCTCAAGTGTATCGTTTAGAACGAGGCATCGACGCTAAATTGCAAAAAACCACAAAAAGCTTGAGTGCGGGTGTCGCTGGCGCTTATGCAATGGCAAACTTAATTCACACTCGTTTACCAGGCGAACGCAATGTGTCTGTGGCAGGTGGTTACTACAAAGGTCAAAGTGCGGTAGCGCTTGGCTTCTCAGCCACCAGCGACAATGGCAAGATCACCATTCGAGTTTCAGGTACACAAAACAGCTCAGGTGATTTCGGTGCTGGCGTCGGTGCTTCTTACCACTGGTAATCAGCCCTACCAAACTAAAAAAGACGCTTTGGCGTCTTTTTTTTGTGTTTTAGGGATGTAAATCATTATAGTAGCGACGCCACGCTGGCGTTGGAAAAAACGGGAGTTTTCACGTTTTTATTGAAATTGTGATACAGATCACAAAAAATATTGAACTTTTTTCAAAGGATTGATTGACGAGAATATCAGGAATCTAAAATTTCAATAAAAATTGCTTAAATCATTATAAATCAATGTGTTACGAAAAATCTATAAAGTTCAATTTAATTGCAAAAATTTGCTTATAAAATTTATTTTTTTGCTAAAAAAATTCTTTTGATTTTTGTAACTTGTTGATTTTTATATGAAAAGTTATCTTGAAAAAGTTTTGTAAATTTTTTGACAACTAATTTTTCTTCTGCTATCTTTCCACTCGCTAAATTAGCTGCTCAATATTGAGCGTTAGTAACTCTGGTCGATTGGGTGAATATTTCTTCCAATCAAATATAAAACTCCAACATAAGGTAGTGATTTTATGAAAAAGACAATCGTAGCATTAGCAGTAGCTGCATTAGCAGCAGCTTCTGCAAACGCAGCAGTAGTTTACAATCAAGATGGTACAAAAGTAGAAGTTAAAGGTTCTGTTCGTTTCCTTTTGAAAAAAGAAACTAACAAACGTACTGATTTAGTAGAAAACGGTTCTCGTTTAGAATTCAAAGCATCTCACGATTTAGGTAATGGTTTATCTGCTTTAGGGTATGCTCGTCTTAATTTAGCTCAAGAAGATAAAACAACGAAAAAAGTTGAAGTCGCATTAGACAAAGCTTATGCTGGTTTTGGTTTTGACGGTATTGGTCAATTAACTTTCGGTAAACAAGCAACTAACGGTGACGACTTAGGCGTTGCTAACTACACTTATGACTTGGGTGGTGTAAACAAAGTTGTTAATAAAGGTGATAAAGTAGTTCATTTCACTTCTGCTGATTTCGGTGGCTTCAAATTCGGTGTTGACTATGTATTCGCTAAGGACGCTAAGAAGTATGAGACAGACGGTTCTAAAGCATTAAATGACCGCGCAGTTGTTTTAGCAGCGTTCTTCGATCGTAAATTTGGCGATGTGGGCGTTAAATTTGGAACGGGTTTAAGCAATGAAAAAGTTGACAAAGCATTTAGTCGTAAAGCATATACCGTGGCTTCAGAAGTATCATTTGGTCCTGTAGCGTTAGGCGTGGATTATTCTACAGCGAAAGGCGCAAAAGCAGAAAAAACTCAAAAAGAAAAAGCATTGTTAGTAGGTGTGAAATACCAAGTAACAGATATGGTTAAAGTTTATACTAACTATGAAGTGCAAAGAACTGACAAAATGGGTAAATTTGCTGAGAAAACACGTGAGTTTGCTTTAGGTGCAGGTTATAATTTACACAAAAATGTAGAAACTTTCTTAGAAGGTGCTAAACGTAAAACAACGAAAGCTGATATGAATAAGGCAACGTCTAATAACATCGTACAAGTTGGTTTACGCGTACACTTCTAATTTAGTGTAAATAAATCGCA
This sequence comes from [Haemophilus] felis, assembly GCA_002015125.1. Lineage (GTDB taxonomy): Bacteria > Pseudomonadota > Gammaproteobacteria > Enterobacterales > Pasteurellaceae > Pasteurella > Pasteurella felis. The sequence goes on along the minus strand of MUYB01000028.1, from coordinate 56,659 downwards.
ATTAATAAAGACCGAGTTATGCTCGGTCTTTTTCTTTCAGCTTAAAAAAGAGTGCCGTAATGAGTGACGAGATTCAACAACCCCTGAACTATAATTTACTGAAACATCGTTTTCGTGGGTATTTTCCTGTGATTATTGATGTGGAAACTGCAGGGTTAAATGCGCAAACCGATGCCTTGCTAGAGTTAGCGGCGATTACGGTAAAAATGGACGAAAATGGTTGGCTATATCCTGATCAAAAATGCCATTTCCATATTCAACCTTTTGAGGGCGCGAATATTAATCCTGAATCTTTGAAATTTAATGGCATTGATTTGGAATGTGCAGAACGCCAATCTATGGCGGTGAGTGAAACAGAAGCCATAAGCGAATTATTTAAAATGGTGCGTAAAGCACAAAAAGCAGCTGATTGTCATCGTTCTATTATCGTTGCGCATAACGCCGCTTTCGATCAAGGCTTTGTTATGGCGGCTGCAGAGCGCACCGGCGTTAAACGCAATCCTTTCCACCCTTTTAGCGCCTTTGACACCGCTAGTTTAGCAGGGCTAATGTTTGGCCAAACTGTCCTAGTGAAAGCTTGCCAAAGCGCACAAATTCCCTTTGATGGCAAACAAGCGCATTCCGCGTTGTATGATACAGAACGTACCGCTGAACTGTTCTGTTATATGATCAATCACTTAAAAAAATTAGGTGGTTTTCCTCATTCCCCAGTTTAATCCACAATCCCTGTTTGCGAATTTTGCATATAGGCATTGATGCAAAAACTCAAATGGAGCACAAATTATCCCAATAAATATTTGGTCTATTCATCCTTGCGCCAGCGGTTTTCTGACAAAAAAGAAAGTGCAATCTGAAAAATTGTTTAAAAATTAGCTAGACAAAAAAATTTTTTTCAGTAAATTTAATTTGGACAATTTTTTAAAATTGTGAACTTTCTCTCATTTTCCATAATTCAATTGAGGACAAAATATGTTATTAGCGAATCCTGTAGTGATTTCTATTATTGTATTACTTGTTCTTAGCTTATTGCGTATCAATGTGGTGATTGCTTTAGTCATTTCTGCATTGGTTGCGGGCTTAACGGGTAACTTAGGAATCAGCGAAACTATTAAAACTTTTACTGGGGGCTTGGGCGGCGGCGCTGAAGTTGCAATGAATTATGCCATTTTAGGTGCTTTTGCAGTTGCCATTTCTAAATCAGGCATAACGGATTTATTGGCGTATAAAGTAATTAAACGTCTTGGTTCTGAACCAAATAGCCGTTCTATGGCTGGTTTTAAATACTTTATTCTTGGCATTTTGGTGCTATTTTCCATTTCCTCTCAGAACTTACTGCCAGTTCACATTGCCTTTATTCCTATTGTGATACCGCCGTTACTAAGTATTTTCAATAAATTGAAATTAGACCGCCGTGCTGTGGCTTGTGTGCTCACCTTTGGTTTAACTGCGACCTATATGTTGCTACCAGTTGGCTTCGGTAAAATTTTTATTGAAAGCGTTTTAGTTAAAAATATCAACCAAGTGGGCGCTAGCTTTGGTTTACAAACTTCTGTTGCAGAAGTGTCTTTAGCGATGGCAGTGCCAGTGGCAGGTATGATTTTAGGCTTACTGACCGCGATTTTCTTTAGTTATCGTAAACCAAGAGAATATGTCGCGGTTGAACAAGCGCCAACCACAACGGACATTGAACAGCACATCGCAAATATTAAACCTTTCCACGTAACCGCCAGCTTGATTGCGATTGTTGTAACCTTTGCGCTACAACTATTTACAAGCTCAACAATTATTGGTGGCTTGGCTGGTTTAGTTATTTTTGCGCTTTGTGGCATTTTTAAACTAAAAGAAAGCAACGATATTTTCCAACAAGGCCTACGCTTAATGGCGATGATCGGTTTTGTGATGATCGCAGCTTCTGGTTTTGCTAATGTGATTAATGCTACCGGCGGTGTAACTGTGCTAGTGGATACTTTTAGCCAAGGTCTAGGTGCTGATAATAAAGGTTTAGCGGCGTTATTAATGTTACTCGTGGGCTTATTTATCACTATGGGGATTGGCTCTTCTTTCTCTACTGTGCCAATTATTGCTTCAATCTATGTACCACTTTGTTTGAGTCTTGGCTTTTCGCCTCTTGCTACCGTATCTATCGTCGGTGTTGCGGCGGCGTTAGGTGATGCAGGCTCTCCAGCATCTGATTCAACCTTAGGGCCAACATCAGGTTTAAATGCCGATGGTAAACATGATCACATTTGGGATTCTGTTGTGCCAACTTTCATCCACTACAATATTCCGTTGATTGTGTTTGGTTGGTTAGTAGCTATGTATCTATAAAACCAATTAATTTGTCTCATTAATACGCGTTTTTTAACGCGTATTTTTGAGGGAATTTAGTGGCAAATCTTCAGGGATCGAATAGAATCCCTTTTTCTTTTCTCTAAACTCAACACTTATCAACAATGACAAAAGATCAATTGCTCGAAAAATTAAACCAGCAAATTAGCGCCCTTTCTATTCCTGAAAATCGTAATCAAGTGAAATTGGTGTTACCAAATTTTAACCCTGCTGTATTTAGCGAAAATTTTCAGTCCTTTTCTTTTTATGAAAAAGAAATGCAAAGTACTTTGCAGAAAATTGCCCAAGCATCAGAGCAAGATGAAGTGTTGTTAAATATGTTAACGGAGAAATTACTTTCTCAATATGTATGTTTATCGGAGTGTTTAGCGCCGAAAGCGAAATTAAAAGGTGCGGTAAAAGCGGATAAGAATGCGGTTCATCAATTACCGCCGAGAGAGCGCTTAGAGCAATATTATGAGTTTTTGAAAATTCTGAATGAAAAAGTGTTGTTGTTAGAAGATAAATATCGTTTAGCGCCTTCGAGATTGTTAGCTGAACAGATTAGCTATCAGAAAGAAAGGGTCAACCGCTGTGAGCTTGCCATTGAAAATTTAGAAGGCTATTTGTTATTGAAAGAAGAAACGGAAGGGGCGTAGCGACGCTAGGCATAAGGTGGAAGATACCACCTTATGCATATTAGAACTCTTTTTGTTGTTGCTTGGATTTTGGTTTTTCTTTTAGCTCTAGGTCATCATCAAATTTGACGATTGGGGCACAACGACAAGTTCGACCTTTATCAAACCCTAATTCATGACAGAATTTATTGTATTCAGACCAAAGATATTTTATTTGGTTTTTGATTTTCTCAAGCATCATCATCTCCTTTCTAACCAACATAGCGACGCTACATCATAAAATTTTGCCGAGTTTTTGCAATATATTCTTTACTTCTGCGCGATAAATTTTTAATCGTGCTTTTTTCCCTATATTTTGTATTTGTCGAGAATCTAATTCTTCGATGAAACTTAATGGTGCATCAGTCTTATGATAAGACAAACGGCGTAGCGCCGGTGTGCAACTGTATAAGCAGCCGTGCTGGTTAGCAAATTTTTCTAACATTGCGAAATCCTGATCTTGCAATCTCCAATCAATTTCTTCTGTTGGTGCAAAAATTGAACTTAAAGAATGTGATTGCAATGCGAAATTCCGTTTGAATAGTTTTTCTCCCTGCGCGATGAGCTGTTGACCCACGGAAGAAAGTGCCTTTCCCATAATCAAAGAATAACAGCCGCTACTTGCTTCTAAATGTTCTCCCAAATATAGCAAAGAAAATCCGCAGTTTTTCCAGAAGTTGAGCAATTCTTGGTTATAACCAAAGCTAACAGAGACAAAGTCCATATTATTTTGTTGTGCTTGAGTGCAGAGTTCTATCACTAATTGCCGCCCAATGCCTTGCCTTTGCCATTGTGGGTGAACGGCGATACGAGAGATTCGTAAGGAACGTAATTGGCAAGCTGAAGTTAAATCATAATGAAAACATAAGGCTTGTGGCACTAAGTTGCCTCGAGGGCGGCGTAAACCTTGAGCGATTTGTTGGATCAACTGCGAATCTTGTATATCGCCTTCTTTTATGGACCATATTCCAGCCAGAAGCTGATTTTGTTGTTGAACTAAATAGAATTGTTGTGAAGGCGCATCAAATAAACGCCGCAAGTCAATGGGCGATGTTCGATAATGAGCTAAGCAAAGCAAACCATAGAAATCCTGTAGTTTTGCTTGTTGAATTAATTCTTGTTGATTGCAGGAAATATATTGTACCGTCGCTAATTGATTCTCCATCGGCGCTAGCGGCATTAGCGCTTTATCTTCCGCATTCAGTAATAGCAATTCATCAATAAATTGTTCTAGCCCATCATTTTCTTTCCAACGCAGTGGCTGGTGCAAACTAAAATGTTGAAAGGGGCGAGATAAATTCGCGACAAATCTCAATATAAATCCTCGGCCAGTGCCTTCATAACTTTGTACCGTGGTGCTAAAAATCACTTGTTTAAAATGTTGGCTAAACTGTTTTAGCTTACTGAGGGGGAGCACAGCGGCTTCATCAATTACAAGAATCTGCTGCTTAAATGCCTCAGGATTTTGTGTAAGCTGTGCAGAGAGTTCATCTGGTGCGATAAATGGGAGCGCTAGCGCCGTTGCAGCTTGAATGGATTTTGTCGCATTTCGATTGGGCGCGGTAAGATAAAACGGTTGTTGTTTTTGTTGCCATTGTGAGGCTAAAAAACCGAGTAGCGTTGATTTTCCACGTCCTCGTTTTGCTGTGAGAATAATTAATTCAGCAGCGCTATTTTGAATTTTATTCAGTAACTTTTGTTGTGCTATGGTGGGTGATGTAATTGATTTTGCAGGTTCACTTTCTTCCACAAGGTGAAAAGTTGGTAGTTTTTCATATTGTGGGAAAGCAAATTTCTCAATTAATCCTTGAAAATGTTGGGAAAAGTTGGGCGTGGAAATTGGTGTATTTATACCGCTCCAACGTAAACTATCTTGATCTTCAATATTTGTGCGCTGTTGCGCATCAGGCAATAAGAGTAGCAATAAGCCAGATTGTTTTAGTGTGCCACTTGCAATGGCTAATGCTTCTAAATTGATACCTTGCAAAGCATTATAAATAATCAGATTAAATTCCTGTCCAAGTAGATTTTTAGCTTGTATATAGGGAATTGAATTTTTAACGGACTTTTGCAAGCTAGTAGGAATATCACCTAACCATAGATGATCAGGATATTGTTGTAGAAAAGGAATTAACTCTTGTTTGAGTCCTGAAAATAATGCAAGTTGACGAGATGGCATTATTTCTCGCTTGCATAAGGATCTTCAAATCCCAAGGATTGCATAATTTGGGTTTCTAAATTTTCCATTTCTTCTGCTTCACTCTCTTCAATATGATCATAGCCTAGTAAATGTAAGCAGCCATGCACAACCATATGTGCCCAATGCGCCATAAGCAGTTTATTTTGTTCTTCAGCCTCTTTTTCAACTACTTGGCGACAAATCACTAAATCGCCTAATAAATTGATTTGCACTTCCTCAGGACATTCAAAAGGAAAAGAAAGAACATTGGTTGGCTTATCTTTACCTCGATAGGCTAAATTTAATTCGTGGCTTTCCACTTCATCAACAATGCGCACCGTGATTTCCACATCTGCCAATTCTGGTTGAACGGCTAAATTGGCCCAAGTTTGAATTTGTTGCTCAGTGGGTAAATTATCTACTTGTTCACAAGCGATTTGTAAATCAATAATCACATCTTTCATTTATTTATTCTCTTGAATTTGTTGTTCTTCTGCGAGTTTTGCTTCACGTTCTTGTTTGCGTATGGCTTCTCGTTCTGCTCGACGAATTTCATCTTCGGCTTCCCATTTATCGTAAGCTTGTACCACTTTGGCCACTACAGGGTGGCGCACGATATCTTGGCTTGCAAAATAGTTAAAACTGAGTTCGGGAATATTTTCTAGCACTTCCATAGCGTGGCGTAATCCTGATTTTTGGTTACGCGGTAAATCAATTTGTGTAATATCCCCAGTTATCACCGCTTTAGAGTTGAAACCAATGCGCGTTAAGAACATTTTCATTTGCTCAATAGTGGTATTTTGACTTTCGTCCAAAATAATGAAGCTGTCATTGAGAGTTCGTCCGCGCATATAGGCAAGAGGGGCAATTTCTATTACATTTCTTTCCATTAGTTTTTGTACTTTCTCAAATCCAAGCATTTCAAATAAAGCATCATAAAGAGGGCGTAAATAAGGCTCGATTTTTTGTCCTAAATCACCGGGTAAGAAGCCTAATTTTTCTCCCGCTTCCACAGCAGGGCGAGTGAGTAGTAATTTGCGTACTTCTTGTTTTTCTAAGGCTTCTACCGCCGCTGCCACCGCCAAAAAGGTTTTCCCTGTGCCCGCGGGGCCTATACCAAAACAAATATCGTGGCAGAAAATATTATGTAAATATTGAATTTGATTTGCACCGCGCGGTTTGATTAATCCTCTTTTGGTTTTAATTGACGAGGCATAAACCTTGCTTTCTTCGCGCTCTGGATACTGTTGTGCAATTTGTGATTCTTGTATTGCAATATGCACTTCCTCTAAATCCAATTCTTTTATTTTTCCTTGAGAATCCAGGGTTTCGTCATACAGATTTTGAATGAGCGTAGCAATATGTTGTTGCTTGGCTTGAGCTTGCTCTGGCGTAAGCTGTGATGAAACTTGGATGGAAAAATTGAAATCGTGGCGAGAGATAGAAACTTGTAAGGATTTTTCGATCAGTTGTAGATTGCCTTCATAGGCACCGCAAAGTGCTTGTAAGCGAGCGTTATCTTGAGGTTCAAGGGTAATGCTTTGGGAAGAAATAGATGTCAAAATTTGCCTCAATAAATTAGGATGAAATAACGATCATTGGCTTTGTAAAGCGCAAACAAAATTCCCTCAACTGAATTTGTAGATGAGGGAATCATGAAAATGAATGTTCTACTAGTGGCAACCGCCTTTAGGCTTTTTTCAATAGCTCGGCGTGTTGGCGTTTTTGTTCTTTCATTTTTTCGCGAATTTCACTACGTTGTTTAGAGATTTCAGCATTGCGGATCATGTAATCATCAATGCGTTTTTCGTAGTCTTCGCGCATATTTTCAATAATCGCGCGCACATCCTCAATCGACATTCCCGCAAGAATATATTGGTTGAGGTTATCTAATAACAGCACACGTTTTTGGTTATCACGAATTTTGCGATTATTATCTTCTCGATCTCGGGCAAGTTTATTTTTTAGACGGTGCATACGGACATACTCTAATACTTCTTGAAATGATTGTTTATTGACAGTTTCCATGTGATGACTCTCTTGAATTTTAATGAAAAATAAAACCTGCTTAATGTATCTATTTTTATTGGTTAGGTCAAAGTCTTCCTATTTATTTTAGGCATTAAAATAATCTATTTGGAAAATCCCTAAAATTTCATTGCTTAGCTGAGAATGTGGTGATAAAACTAGCGATTATTTTCAGTGCAAACTTTTATTAAAGGAAAACAAAAATGTCAAAAGTGTTTAATTTTAGCGCGGGGCCAGCAATGATGCCGTCAGCGGTTTTAGAACAGGCTCAAAAAGAGTTATTAAATTGGCAAGGATTGGACACTTCAGTGATGGAAGTAAGCCACCGTGGTAAGGCTTTTATGGAGCTAATCACTCAAGCTGAACAAGATTTTCGTCAGCTTTATCATATTCCAGAAAATTATAAAATCCTGTTTTTGCAAGGCGGCGCGAGAGGGCAGTTTGCAGCAATACCTATGAATTTAATTGGTGAAAAAGGAAAAGCTCTTTATTTAACAAGTGGTCATTGGTCTGCTACCGCCGCTAAAGAAGCTCGCAATTTTTGTGAAATTGACGAGATCAATATATTACAGGATAAAGCGGAATTGACAGTTGGAGAGTTAGATTTTAGTGCTATCGCCGATAACTATGATTATGTGCATTATTGTCCAAATGAAACCATTAGTGGAGTGGAAATTTTTGATTTACCGAAAGTGGGGGATGCGGTACTGGTTGCCGATATGTCCTCAAATATTTTGTCGCGCCAAGTGGATATTTCAAAATTTGGGCTTATTTATGCGGGCGCGCAGAAAAATCTTGGCCCTGCGGGGATTACGATTGTGATTGTGCGTGAAGATTTAATTGGTAAAGCGCGTAAAGATACCCCTTCAATTTGGAATTATGACATTCAAGCTAAGAATGATTCTATGATTAATACGCCTCCAACATTTGCTTGGTATCTTTGTTCTTTGGTCTTTAAACATTTATTGTGGCTTGGTGGTGTGAAGGAAATCGCTAAGCGTAATCAGGAAAAAGCAAAACTGCTTTATGATTATTTGGATCAAAGTAAGTTTTATTGTAATAAGGTTGCAAAAGAAAATCGTTCTTTGATGAATGTTACCTTTACCACCGATAATGATGAATTAAATGCTAAGTTTGTATTAGAAGCAACAGCCAATGGTTTGCAAGCGTTGAAAGGGCATAAAGTGCTGGGTGGAATGCGAGCTTCAATTTATAACGCTATGCCAATGGAGGGCGTACAAGCGCTAATTGAATTTATGCAGAAATTTGAACAGGAAAACCTAAAATAATTAATGTGAAATGAAAAATGGCAGAAATTTAATCTGCCATTTTTTTCTTGCATTAAGCAATAATTTCAATGCCTTTATTTTTTACTAAGGTCAGCAATTTGAGTGCAGCACCGCTAGGTTTCTTTACACCTCGTTCCCAATCTGAAAGCAAATTTTTACTCACATTCAAATAATGTGCAAACACCGTTTGAGAGATTTGTGCTTTTTCACGAACTTGACGAATTTCTTCAGGAGAGAGAGGCGCTATCGGCGTTAAGCAGGCTTTATCAAATTCACGCATGGTTTGTTTGTCAACAAAACCAGCTTCATATAGATCCGAAATGGTTTGATGAACGGCTTGAGATATTTCACTCTGATATTTTTTCATCTTGTTCTCCTAATATTTCGATTAAAAGTTTTTGCTTAACCATTGCATTTAGTTCTTCTTCTGAATAGACAGCTAACTGTTTAGCGAGCATTTTTAATTTATCTAAGTCTTGCAAAGAAATATTCCCTTGATCGTTTTTAGCGAAGCCATAGATGAAGAAGCTGTGATTATTATTCCGATATAAAATAATTGAGCGATATCCTGAAGATTTTCCTTTATTTAAACGAGGAATTCGTTGTTTGATTAAATTGCCACCCAAGTAGGCATCTATTAATCCTTTTTCAGCATTTTCTATCGCTTTAGATAATTCTTCGTCGCTAATTGCTTTTTGTTTAGTAAATTGTTCAAAAACTTTAGTTTTAAAAATCCTCATAAATGTAATCCATAGTGTTATAGTTTTTGTTTTTGTTGTCAATACTATGGATAAATAAATATGAAGGGTAAATGAATATGCTGGATTTTTTCGAGCTGTATCGCAAAATTAAAATTTGATAGGATAAAAGCTAAACTATCAATAAAAATCATACCTTGTGTGTATTTTAGATAAACTGAATTAATAGGTTCGATGATGAAAAATTATACTTTAATCACTGGTGCAAGTTCTGGAATTGGTTGTGAGCTAGCAAAAATTTATGCTCAAAGAGGCGATGCTTTAATTTTAGTTGCTCGCAGAAAAGCGTTATTAGAGCAATTTCAGCAACAATATAGTAATGTCGAAATTATTGAAATGGATCTTTCTTTGCCAGAAAATGCCAAGAAAGTATTTGAAATCACAGAACAACAAGGTTGGTTTGTTGAACGTTTGATTAATAACGCCGGTGTGGGCGTGTTTGGTGAGTTTTCTGAAACAGATTTAGAGCAAGAAATTGCCATGGTGAATTTGAATATTCAGTCATTAATGATCTTAACTAAACTTTATTTACAACCCATGAAACAACGTAATCAAGGACAAATTTTAAATGTATCCTCGGTAGCAGGATTTATGCCCGGACCACAAATGGCGGTATATTACGCCACAAAAGCTTTTGTAACCTCCTTTAGTAAAGCACTACGCTATGAATTAAGTAAAACCAACATTCAAATTTCCATTTTAGCGCCGGGCACAACAGATACTGGATTTGTGAAATCGGCAAATTTAGAAAACTCAACCTTGTTTGAACGTTTAAAAGCGCAACCCGCGGAGGTTGTTGCTAAAAGAGCAGTTGAAAAATTCGGAAAATCTGTAATTATTCCAAATTGGTTAAACAAATTACTTGTTCTTAGTGCGCGGTTTAGCCCAGATTTTCTTTTATTACCTATCGTGTCTTTTATTCAAAAAAGTAAATAATCATTAAAAATAAGGATAACTATGCAATACACAACTCTTGCCAACCAAGGCGTACAACATCTTTCCCCTTATCAGGCGGGAAAACCCATTGAAGAATTAGAGCGTGAATTAGGCATTTCAAATATTGTGAAATTAGCCTCTAATGAAAATCCCTTTGGTTTTCCTGAAAGTGCGAAGAAAGCTATTGAAAAAGCACTTAATGATCTTACTCGCTATCCTGATGCAAATGGCTTTTATTTCAAACAAATAATTGCGCAAAAATTTGCCGTTGAACTGAACCAAATCACTCTTGGTAACGGATCTAATGACTTACTTGAGTTAATCGCCCATACCTTTGCAAGCGAACAAGATGAGGTGATTTTTTCTCAGTATGCCTTCATTGTTTACCCTTTGGTTACACAAGCGATTAATGCAAAAGCTGTTGTGATTCCTGCACAAAATTATGGGCATGATTTAGAGGGCTTTCTCGCGGCGATAACGCCAAAAACGAAATTAATTTATATTGCGAATCCAAATAATCCCACAGGGACATTTTTAACTCATCAACAAATTGCTGATTTCCTCGCAAAAGTGCCAAAAAATGTGATTGTGGTGTTAGATGAAGCCTATACCGAATTTACTTTGCCTTCTGAGCGAGTGGATTCTTTTGCATTGCTCAAACAATTTTCTAATTTAGTGATTTGTCGAACTCTATCTAAAGCCTATGGTTTGGCGGGATTGCGCATTGGTTATGCAGTTTCAAATTCAGAAATTGCGGATTTATTTAATCGTGTTCGTCAACCTTTTAATTGTAACAGTCTTGCTTTAGCGGCGGCGGTAGCCGTGTTGCAAGATGATGATTTTATTCAGAACGTAGCGGAAAATAATCGTCAAGAAATGCTTCGTTATGAAAAATTCTTTGAGCAGCAAGGGTTGCAATATATTAAGTCCAAAGGAAATTTTATTACATTGGACTTAAATCAACCTGCAGGACCGATTTATCAAAAATTGCTTGAACAAGGGGTGATCGTTCGCCCAATTGGTGTGTATGGAATGCCAAATCACTTACGCATTAGTATTGGATTGCCTGAGGAAAATGATCGTTTTTTTGAAGCTTTAAGCAAAGTGTTAAGCCAAAGCTAATCTCATTGAACATAATTTTAAATCGCGAAATTTTTAATGAACAATATGCAGAAAATTACATTAAATCCAGTTGAACGAGTGGAAGGTGAAATTAATTTACCCGGCTCAAAAAGCTTGTCTAATCGCTCCTTATTGTTAGCGGCGCTAGCAGATGGTACAACCATTGTTAAGAATTTACTAGACAGCGATGATGTCCGTCATATGCTCAATGCTTTAAAGCAATTAGGTGTTTCCTATCAACTTTCTGATGACAAAACACAATGTGAAATTCAGGGTGTGGGTGGGGCATTTCATATACAAGATGGTTTGGCTTTGTTTCTTGGTAATGCGGGCACTGCGATGCGTCCATTAGCCGCGGCTTTATGTTTGAAAGGAAAGCAAGAAGCCGAGGTTATTTTGACAGGCGAACCAAGAATGAAAGAGCGTCCCATTCAGCACTTGGTAGATGCGTTGCGCCAATTAAATGCAGATATTTGTTACTTAGAAAATGAAGGTTACCCACCCATTGCTATTCGTAATTCTGGTTTAAAAGGCGCTAAAGTACAAATTGATGGCTCTATTTCATCACAATTTTTAACTGCTTTATTAATGACTGCGCCATTAGCAGAGCAAGATATGCAAATTGAGATTCTAGGTGAGCTGGTATCCAAACCTTATATCGACATTACCCTAGCGATGATGAAGACTTTTGGTGTTGAAGTAGAAAATCAGCATTATCAGTATTTCAATGTGAAGGGTAATCAACGTTATGTTTCACCGCAGCAGTATTTAGTTGAGGGAGATGCTTCTTCCGCTTCTTATTTCTTAGCGGCGGGTGCAATTAAAGGAAAAGTCAAAGTAACGGGGATTGGTAAAAATTCTATTCAAGGTGATCGTTTATTTGCAGATGTTTTGGCTCAAATGGGAGCAAAAATCACTTGGGGAGAGGATTTTATTCAAGCAGAGAAAGGGGAGTTGCTGGGGATTGATATGGATATGAATCATATTCCCGATGCGGCAATGACCGTCGCCACCACCGCATTATTTGCGCAGGGAGAAACGGTAATTCGCAATATCTATAATTGGCGAGTTAAGGAAACGGATCGCCTAACTGCTATGGCGACGGAGCTTCGTAAAATAGGTGCAGAAGTTGAAGAAGGAGAAGATTTTATCCGAATTCAACCCCTTGTCTTAGACAAATTCCAGCACGCGGAAATTGAAACCTATAACGACCACCGCATGGCAATGTGCTTTGCGTTGATTGCTTTGTCGAATACGCCAGTAACTATTTTAGACCCAAAATGCACCGCCAAAACCTTCCCAACCTTTTTTGATTGTTTTGAAAAGTGCTGCCAAATGAAATGATTTTATAGAAAAAATAGGGAAGCGATTCTTCCCTATTTGTTTTTTTAACCTGCAAGGTTTTTCTTTTCTTCTAATTCTTCCCAGCGTAAGAAAGCTTCTTCGAGTGATTGCTCAGTATCTGCTAATTCTTGCAATTTTTTGCTGGTGTAATCATGAGGCTGTTGAAAAAACTCAGGACTGGCGATTTCTTCTTGTAAATCATTTATTTTTTCTTCTAACTGCTCTAAGCGCTGTGGTAATTGCTCTAACTCACGCTGTTCTTTATAGGAAAGTTTTGCGGTTTTATTGTTATTGCGCGATTGAGTTGTTTCTGCTTTTACTGGTTCGGCGATATTCTCTTTTTTCTGTTTTTGACTTTCTTGTGCTGCTTTTTGTGCAAAATAGTTAGCCTGCTGTTGTTTAGCATCGTGGAAGCCACCCACATATTCATTGACGACGCCGTTGCCTTCAAACATAAAACATTCGGTGGCGGTGTTATCAATAAACTGGCGGTCGTGGCTGACAATTAATAAAGTGCCTTGATAATCCGTTAAAATCTCTTCCAATAATTCTAAGGTTTCCACATCAAGATCATTGGTTGGTTCGTCGAGAATTAATAAATTATTGGGTTTTAGTAATAATTTGGCTAGCAATAGTCGATTACGTTCTCCACCAGATAGCGCTTTTACTGGTACCATCGCTCGCTTTGGTGGGAAGAGGAAATCCTGTAAATAACCGAGAACATGTCGTTTAACGCCGTTAACTTCCACATCTTGCTTACCGTCGGCGACGTTATCCATCACGGTTTTTTCAGGATCTAAATCCGCACGATATTGATCAAAGTGGGCAATGTCTAATTTAGTGCCGCAACGTACCGTCCCTGAAGTGGGTTGAATCTCACCGAGTAAAAGTTTGATGAAAGTGGTTTTGCCGCAACCATTAGGACCTACTAAGGCTATTTTATCGCCTCGTAAAATGGTGGAGCTGAAGTTCTTAAGCAAGGTTTTGCCAGCCACTTCATAACTGACATTGTCTAACTCAAACACGATTTTGCCTGAGCGGCTTGAGGTATCAATTTGTAATTTGGCAGTGCCTAGCACATCACGGCGTTGACGGCGTTCTTCCCTTAGCGCTTTTAGCGCTCTTACTCTTCCTTCATTGCGAGTGCGACGGGCTTTAATGCCTTGTCGAATCCAAATTTCTTCTTGAGCCAGTTTTTTATCAAATAGCTCATTTTGTAAGGCTTCCACCCGTAAATTTTCTTCTTTGGTGGTGAGGTAAAGATCGTAATTACCTGGATAAGACACTAATTTTCCGCGATCTAAATCCACAATGCGTGTTGCCATTTTGCGAATAAAAGAACGGTCGTGGGAAATAAACACAATACTACCGTCAAAACTCAGTAAAAATTCTTCTAGCCATTCAATAGCTTCCACATCAAGGTGGTTTGTTGGCTCATCAAGTAACAAAACATTGGGTTGACAAACTAGCGCTCTTGCAAGGGCTGCTTTGCGTAGCCAGCCACCAGACAGTTCTTTTAACGGCGTCTCAGGGTTTAAATCAAGCTTGACTAGCACTTCTTTGATTTTATTTTCAAAACGCCAGCCACCTGCGTGATCTAATTGGCTTTGCAGTTGGGCTAATTGATTTAATGCTGTTTCGCTATATTGTTGTTCTAATTCTACTGAAATTCGATGATATTCTTTAAGGAGAGCCGATAAATGTCCGATTCCTTCCGCCACATAATCAAACACATTACCGTCGGCGTGTCTTGGAGGATCTTGCTCTAAACGAGAAATCACCAAGTCTTTCTCAAATTGCAATCGACCATCGTCCATAACCACATCACCCGATAAAATTTTCATCAAGGTGGATTTACCAGCACCATTCCGTCCCACTAAGCAAACTCGCTCGCCAGCCTCGATATGCAGTTCTGTGTGATCTAACAAAGGGTGATCGCTAAAAGAAAGGTAACCATTGGTAAGAGAAATTAATGCCATATTGCCTCGTTTATTTGCTTGGAGTTTGCAGGGATTCAATAAAAAACGGACGGTGATTTTAGCATAGATTTTGTTTAGTTTGGCTTGCTGGTGATGGCGTTTTTATAGACTTAAAAATTTTCTATTGTTTCGTTATTTTAAGTAATATCTTGTATTTTAAAGATAAAATTCGCATCTTTTTTGAAAAAAGTATAAAAAAATCTGCACCTTATGTTGATACCTTACCAATTTTTAAGGTGCAGAGAATTTTTTACGTGTTTTTCATATTAGAAGGAATAAGTTAATTTGGCATTTACGTTGCTATGTTTTTCTCCTTTTCTGATTTTTCCATCTAAATTAAATTCTGCGACGACATTCGGGCGAAGCATTATTTTTGTTCCTAGCTCCAAAGCAAAATAGGTTTTTCGTTTTGAGTTGGCAGGTAGACTAAATTTGTGCTCCTGACCAAGATATTGAATAGAAACAGCATTCGTTTTGTTAAATACATCGATTAACACACTTGGTTTAGCATAAAAATAGGCTTTATCACTAAATTTTTTTAACTCCACGCCTAGATTTGTGGTTAGTTGCTGAGTTTTTAATGCACCCACTGCTAAAGGCAATAGACCACTTTCTGTAAAGGCATCTTGTGTAGCATATTGATAATTTAATCCTAATACAGGATTAAGTTGTAAATTGGATGCCGCTAAATCAAAAATATAACTATACTCACCTTTGGAACTAAAATATCGTCCTTGTGTATCAGCTTGATGTTCAAAACTGCTATAGCCCACTACATCACGTTGAATATGATTTTTAGTCTTACCTGCACTTACCATACCTGTTATTGCATGGTTGTTATGATATTTTTGTGCATAAATTGATAAGGCGTAGCCGTATAAATTTCCTTTCGTACCAGCCCCTCCACCTCGTTTATCCATATAGCTCAAAAAACCACCGACTAGAATGGAATCAAATTGTTTATCAACACCTAAATTAATGTTTTTAGTACGGAATGTAGCGTCGGTTAATTTTGATTCATTCAACGCATAGCTTACCCAAACTGATGCATTCTTTTTATTCGCAGTTAAACCTTGCAGAGCATTCATTGGTGAATTAGATGCAGATAATACTGTGTTTAATGCTGAAAGGCTATTTAGACGAGCAGCGGCGACGCTATTGGTATTAAAATTAAAGTTTGTACTTAAATTTTGATAGGTTTGCCCCAACGCATACAAACTTTTTTCATTTTGGTTCAAGAAATTAATAATTTCATCACTACCAGCGTTGAAAATTTTATTAACTTCTTCATTGCTTTGAAGTTTTTTTAGCGAGGTTAATATATCATTTTGTAAACCTGTAGCTGAAACTGTTTCTGTCAATACTTCGCTAATAGCTTCAACAAGTTTTTCTTTCGCTTCCGCTAAAACACTCAATTTGTCTGTAATTTTGGATTCTTTTTCTAATTGCTTAATTTCTGTGGCAAGATCTTCTGTTTTTTTAGTGTCTACTTGAATTTGATCTTTTAATTTTTTAACAATATCTTTGGGTTTGCCACTAACAGATCCGCTTCCCAAAATGAGGTTAAAATCAGGATTATGTTTAATTAAATCTTCAGCCCCTTTTTGATGTTTTTTATTTTTTTCTATTTCGCCATCCACTTTAGTTTTTTCTGCTTTTTTGTTTTCGGCTTCGCTGTCTAAATGCTGTTTCTCTTTTTTAAGTTCCTCAGAACTTAAACCACTTGTGATTAACGTGCCGCCATTTTCATTTTTTAATGCTTCTGTTGCTGTTTTTACCTTCTCGCTTAATTCAGAAAGACTTGGTTTCATCGCTGCTTCTTCATTCGCAAAAACAATTGAGCTAGAAGCTAAGCAGAGAGTTAATGTAGTTAGAGTAAATTTTTTCATTCTTTATCCTCAATTTTTATAAAAGTAGTTGAAAATATCGGTCGACTATGTTACCCCCCCCAGCTAAAAATCAAGTTTTTATTTAATTTATTTAAGGTGGTTTGTTGGCTCATCAAGTAACAAAACATTGGGTTGACAAACTAAGGCTCTTGCAAGGGCTGCTTTGCGTAGCCAGCCTCCAGATAGTTCCTTTAACGGCGTCTCAGGGTTTAAATCAAGCTTGACTAGCACTTCTTTGATTTTATTTTCAAAACGCCAGCCACCTGCGTGATCTAATTGGCTTTGCAGCTGGGCTAATTGATTTAATGCTGTTTCGCTATATTGTTGTTCTAATTCTACTGAAATTCGATGATATTCTTTAAGGAGAGCCGATAAATGTCCGATTCCTTCCGCCACATAATCGAAAACATTACCACTAGCATGTCTTGGTGGATCTACCTGCGCCATTTCTCCCTACTAAATAAACGCGTTCTTCTGCTTCAATATGTAGATCTGTGTGATCTAACAAAGGGTGATCGCTAAAAGAAAGGTAACCATTGGTAAGAGAAATTAATGCCATATTGCCTCATTGATATTAGTGAAGTATTTATTAGAGTTGTTGGTAAACACGCATAGCATGTGCATCGGACATTCCAGCAATGTAGTCGCAAATAATCCGTTTTTTTGCACTATCTTCTGCATTTTTCCAGCGCATTGCTGTATTGCGAGGAAGCAAGCGTTCTGGATTTGTTTCAAAGATTTGGAACATTTCTGTGAGCATTCGTTGCCCTTTATATTCAATGCGTTGATTGTCCACATTCCGAATGACGTAGTTATTCACGAAGATTTTTAACTCTTGCAAAACTGCTTCTACTTCAGGGGGGAGTTCTGCGTTGTATCGTAATAATGGTTCAGAGAAATCATCGGTGAGCTTCCAGCGTACGCTGGTAATCAAATAATTAACTAACGCACCGATGGCATTTTTACGCAAGTAATGTTGATCGGAAAATAATTTCTCTGTGATGCTATCAATGTGTTTGTGTATCCATTCGGAAGGCGTTTTTTTGAGTGCTTCTATGGCTTGTTGCCACTGATGACGGTTAACTACGCCGACGACAATGGCATCTTCTAAATCGTGTACGCCATAGGCGATATCATCTGCCAGTTCCATAATACTGCAATCAAGAGATTTGAATTTTGTTTTCAAGGTTTCTGTTGGCGAAGTTCTATTTTGCTTAAATTGTTGGAATAGCTGACGATCTTCTTCACTTAAGGGCGCTAATAACCAATCAAAAATATCTTTATCATCGTGGAATAAGCCTTTGCCTGGTCGCCATTGATTAATTTTTAAATTGCGAATATCCACATTTGGATTAAGATCCATTTGTTGGTATTGAGGTGAAGAAATATCTAAAAAAGTAGGGTATTTCACAATGCCCAGAATAGTTCGGCGCGTTAAATTCATTCCTGCTTGCTGAGTATAGGGTTCAAGTTTTGTGAGCAAACGGAAGGTCTGCGCATTTCCTTCAAAGCCGCCGTGATCCCGCATCATATAATTAAGTGCCACTTCGCCGCCGTGTCCAAAAGGTGGGTGTCCTATATCGTGAGCAAAACACAGACTTTCAATTAAGTCATTGCTCGGTAATAAGCCTTTTAACTGTTTCTGTAATTCTGCTTTATCGCTTTGAGTTTGCTTTGCCAGTTGGGTAAAGGCTTCTGTAAATTTCATTTGTGCAACTAAACTGCTACCGATTTGTGCCACTTCAAGAGAATGAGTGAGTCGAGTGCGATAAAAGTCATTTTCGCCAATGGCGTGGATTTGGGTTTTCGCTTGTAGGCAACGAAAGGCAGCAGAATGCAAAATGCGTCCTCGATCTCTGCGATAGGGAGGGCGGTGATCTTTTTCTCTTGGTTGATCCGCAAGAATACGATCTTGCCAATAAGCATTTATTTGAAAGTTGTGATTGTTCATATTGCTACCATTGCATAAATCAATTTGAAGATGAACGGTGCTAAGACCGCACTAATTACGCCACATAGCACCAAGGCGATAGAGCTATAGTTGCCTACTTTTTTATCGGTGTCCATACAAGTTACTGTGCCTAACACGTGGGATACTGCACCAATGGCAAGCCCTATGGCTTCTGAATGGCGAACTCGTAGTATTTTTAATAATAAGTAACCAAAAATAGATCCTTGTAATCCTGCAATGATAACGCCTACCGCCGCTACAGAAGGGATTCCGCCTAAGTTTTCTGCAATTGCCATTGCAATTGGTGTTGTGACGGATTTAGGCAGCAAGGTTGCAACAATTTGTGGTTGTGCGCCTAATATTATGGCGAGTAATGCGCCAGATAACATAGTTAACAAAGAGGCAAAAACAGTGAGAAATAATAGCACTTTCCAATGTTTGCGAATTTGCGGTAATTGTTCGTATAAAGGCACGGCAAGTGCGACGATACTTACACTTAATAGATGATTGAGCGGTGAATTTCCTTGCCAATAATCATCGTAGGGAATTTTTGTAATGAGCAGTACGACAATTAAAATTAACACCGTAAGGACAAATGTATTTAAAACAACGGACTTCCAGCGTTTATTAAATTGTAAAGCCAGCCAAAAGGCGGCTAGGGTTAAAAAACTATAAAGATAAATCACATAATCCATTATTGATTCCTTATGGTTTGGTGTGCAATTGACGTTTTTTCAGGGCTTTTTGGCGTAATCCTGCGAATGAACGGCGGTAAAAAAATAATCGGCTAAAAAGGCAATACTGATCAAACCTAGCATCGTGCTTAAAATATTGGGTAATAACAAAATGCTAAATTGCTCTAGAAGTAAGTCGGTATATTGCATTACGCCGACGCTAACTGGCACAAATAACACAGCCATATAACGAACTAATAAATTTGCTGAAGAAAATACCCAACGTATTTGAACAATTCGCAGCACTAAACAAAGAAAAAGAATAAGCAATCCTAAAATGCTAGGCGGTATGCTGATAGGAATAAACTTTGCACAGATTTCTCCGAGAAATAAAAATCCATATAAAATCAAAAAAGAGCGTAACAATTCAAATACTTTGTGTAACATCTTACCTTTGCTGCTTATGTTTGTGAGGGGTTTCTATGAAAAACTCGCTATTTTACGCCTATTTTTGTGCTTTGGGGAATTTTCAACAGAAATTAGATAAAAATTAGATAGGTGTTTCGTCGCAGTTACGTATAAAATAAATCTTCTTTAAATTCCCACAATGGTTTGTTTATGTATAAATTGATATTTACGCTGTTGATGTGCTGTATAACGATGTTTTCTTATGCTGCACCCAAACAAAGAAATCTCACTTGTCGAGTGGTGAGTGTGGCTGACGGCGATACACTTACCTGTTCATTGAAAAATAACAAAAAAATTAAAGTTCGTTTGGCTGAAATTGATGCTCCAGAAAAAGCACAACCCTTTGGTAAGAAATCTCGTCAACTGCTAGGGCGTTTAGTACATAAACGTGAGGTGTTGTTAGTGGTGTCGGGCTATGATCGTTATCAGCGTACTGTGGCGACGGTATATGATGGACAAAATCGCAACATTAATTTGATTATGGTGCAAGAAGGTATGGCGTGGGCGTATGAGAGATATGCCAAAGATCCACGTTATTTAGCAGCACAGCGACAAGCTGAACGAAAAAGAATTGGCTTGTGGCGAGATCCTCAACCTATAAAACCAGAAGAATGGCGTAAATCCCACAAATAAAAATGACTATGAACGCTGATTTAATTCGTTTTCGTGAGCAATTTCCATTTTTGCAAAAAAGCGATGACGTGGTGTATTTAGATAGCGCTGCTACAAGTTTAAAGCCGCAAATTCTACTTGATAGTACATTAGAATTTTATACCTCTGCAGGTTCGGTTCATCGTAGCCAATATGATGCTCAACAAACTGAACAATATGAGTCAGCGCGTGAATTGGTGCGCAAGTGGGTGAATGCAGAAAGTGCTGATTCGGTGATTTGGACATCAGGCACGACACAAAGCATTAATTTGGTGGCGAATGGTTTATTGCCTCAATTGGGTGCCGAAGATGAGATTGTGATTAGCGAAGCAGAGCATCATGCGAATTTCGTCTGTTGGCAACAAGTTGCACAAAAAACAGGGGCGAAATTGCATATTATTCCTTTGCAAGATAATTGGCTGATTGATGAAAAACAGTTGCTATCGGTGTTAAGTTCCCATACTAAAGTTGTTGCGTTAAATTTTGTATCAAATGTAACAGGCACTCAACAACCTATACCTGATTTGGTTAAATTAATTCGCCAACATAGCGATGCACTTATTTTGCTTGATGCAGCTCAGGCGGCAAGCCACCTTAGGTTAGATCTCGCTCAATTAGATGTAGATTTTTTAGCTTTCTCCGCACATAAATTATATGGACCTACGGGACTGGGCGTGCTAACGGGCAAACCTCAAGCATTGGAACAGTTACAGCCGCTACAATATGGTGGAAAAATGGTGGATAAAGTAACTAAAGCTATGACTAGTTTTGCCCAGTTGCCATATCGCCTTGAAGCTGGTACGCCAAATATAGCTGCGGTTATCGGTTTTGGTGCGGTATTGGATTGGTTGCAGCAATGGGATTTTAATGCCCTTGAACAACATAGCCTCAAACTTGCGGAATTATGTCGTCATCGTCTTATGCAATATCAAGACTGTCGATTATTTAACCCGCCTCATGCAAGTTCCGTAGTGAGTTTTGTTTTTGAGCATGTAGATAGTTCAGATCTCTCCACTTTGTTGGCAGAGCAGAACATTGCCTTACGGGTTGGGCAACATTGTGCGCAACCTTATTTGGTTCGTCTTGGACAACATAGTACATTACGTTTGTCTTTTGCGCCTTATAATCAGCAACAGGATATTGAATTATTTTTTACCGCCCTTGATAAAGCATTGGAGTTACTTGCCTAAATGAAACAGCAGTTAATGGATTGTCAAAGTTGGGAAGCGCGCTATCGCTTAATTATTCAATTGGGAAAACAGCTTGAGCGTCCAAGTGAACAAGAGCTAGCGACGATGTCTTTAATCGAGGGCTGCGAAGCTCAGCTTTGGTTTAGCGCAACTCCTTGCAATGATACTTACCATTTCCGTGCTTACAGTGAGGCACGAATTATGAATGGTTTGCTTTGGATTTTGTTGCAAGAATTAGAAAGCAAAAATGCAGAGCAATTGAAGCAATTTCAATTGACAGCATTTTTTAGCCAACTAGGCATCACACAACGCCTAAGCGCCACTCGTTTAAATGGCCTAAAACAAATTGAAGCTTATTTACATCAACTGTAACAATTTTTTTCTAAGCATATTTAATATATGATGAGGCTGTTTTCCGTTTAATTTATTCACCTAGTTATGAAACCAACTTTCCTTGAATTACGCCATTTAAAAACTTTATTAGCACTGAAAAATACTGGCAGCGTTTCTCTTGCCGCTAAGCAGGTTTATCTCACACAGTCCGCACTTTCTCATCAAATCAAGTTGTTAGAAGAACAATATGGTTTGGCTTTATTTGAACGTAAAAGCCAGCCTCTACGTTTTACTCCAGCTGGTGAGCGTTTAATTAATTTAGCCAATGAGATTTTACCAAAAGTCATTGATGCAGAACGGGATCTTTACCGTGTTAAGCAAGGTGATGCGGGGGAACTGCGGATTGCGGTGGAATGTCATACTTGTTTTGATTGGCTAATGCCTGCAATGGATTTCTTTCGGGAAAATTGGCCATTAGTTGAATTGGATATTGTGTCAGGTTTTCATACGGATCCTGTTGGATTGTTATTGAGTCATAAGGCAGATTGGGCGGTTGTTTCTGAAGTGGAAGAAACTACGGGCATTATTCATAAGCCTTTGTTTTCTTACGAAATGATTGGCTTATGTGCAAAAGACCACCCTTTAGCCAAAAAAGAGATTTGGCAAGCGGAAGATTTTATTGAGCAAACCTTAATCACTTATCCTGTACCTGATGAAATGTTAGATTTGTTACGCAAAGTCTTGCAACCTAAGGGAATCAATCCTACTCGACGAACTAGTGAATTAACCATTGCTATTATACAGTTGGTAGCTAGTAAACGAGGCGTGGCGGCGTTACCTTATTGGGCGGCGAAACCTTATTTGGATAGAGGTTATATCGTCGCTAAAAGGATCACCAATCAACGACTTTATAGTAATTTATATGCGGCTTTCCGAAAAACAGATGAAGATTTGGCCTTTGTACAGGATTTTTATCGAATTGTGAAAAATCAAAGTTTTTCCACTCTACCTGATTTATTGCTATTGGAATCACCGCTTGAAAAATAAATTTTTTTAGCAACCGTTTGCTTAAAATAGACCATCTTTCGCTACCAAACAAAATATTTTATGATCAGCATCACACTTAATTAGTTCAATTAAAGGAGAATATATGGCGTTTGATACCGTTGAAATTTTAGGCTATTTAGCTGGTGTGTTGGTGGCAGTGTCCTTCTTATTTAAAGACATTGTGTTGATTCGAATGATTAATGGAGTGGGGGCAATTTTATTTGTGATTTATGCGATTTGCATTCAAGCCTACCCAGTCGCTGGTTTAAATGCATTTTTAGTTTTAGTACATATTTACCAGCTTTGGCGCTTGAAAAGTGAAAAACATAAGTCAATAAGTTAAAAATTAGCCCTGTTTTAAACAGGGCCATTTTTTAAGGGCGAACTGCTGGATCTTCGGTTAATTGCTCAAAATCGACAATATTTTCCCAATCAAATACTTTTACCTTATCTGGCGAATGAGAAAAAAAGCGATAGCCAGTATCTAAGTTTTCTTCACTAATTCCTAACCACTCTGCAAAACCATATATAAAATTAAAGGCTGATCTTTGTGTTTTTATAACTTCTCTTGTTTCATCATCGCTAGAAATTTTTATAAATGGAATTTGGTAGTTTTGTTTATATTTATTTCCGACTAATAATGTTAATGAACTATCTTTTCCTTGATGAGATAAACCGTGATCAGAAAAATAAATTAAAGAATAATTGCCTTTGCTTGACAGTATATCGTTTACCTCTTTAATTAATTTATCTGTTTCTAAAATTGATTGTAGATAGCAGGACATTTCCTTATTTTTTAATTCAAATATTGGCTTATTTAATATACGTTTACAAAACCTTGGGTGAGAACCCATTAAGTGTAAAACAAATAATCGAGGTTTATCGGATAGCTTATTTATTTTTTCTTGGAAAATAGGAAGTAATTTTGTATCGTTAATCGTTAAATTACTATCTGCTTCTTGTGTAAAGTAATATTCATTAGCGTTATAACCCACTCTTGATGCAGCAGTATCAAATTTACTCGTTTGTCCTTGATTAGATATCCAAAATGTAGCAAAACCTGCTTGCTTGGCTAAGGTAATAATATTATTTTCGTATTGTGTTTTATCCCCTTGAAATTGATATAAAGTTCTGAGCAATGATGTTTGTGTGTTAGGTGCTGCAGAAATATAGCCATCAATAATAATTCCGTTGGTTGTATTTAAAAATGGAGTAGTTTCTAAAGGGTAGCCATATAAAGACAGATAGTCAGCTCGCATACTTTCTCCAATAATCAAAACGTAGTTTTTATATTTGGGTAAAGAATGCTTTATTTTCCAAGTACTAGGAATTTGTTTTGCTTGTTCTAATTTTTCTTTTTCTAGGTGATAATTTTTAATTAATTGGTAATTTAATACATAGAACCCTACAATAGAAACTCTAGTGTTTTGTAAATCAAAAGGCTCATTATATTTATATACATTTGAAATGGGTTTGTATAGAACTGCGGTAATAAATAATGTGAAATATATAAAGAATGTAGATTTTTTTATTCTTTTTAGTTGTATTTGGTTAGATAGGAATATAATAATTAATGAAAATATGAAAAATAATAGTGCTATGATATAAGAATATATAGGGAGTGATTGGAGATATTCTAATGCTTCATTTCGATTTGTTTCAAATAGAGATGATATAAGTCCAATAGAGGGTTTTCCATAGAAAATAGCCTCAGGAATATAAATTGTGCAAACTAAACTATGTATTAAAAATAAGAGTTGGAATATTATTCTGGATAGATAGATAGATAGATAGATAGATAGATAGATAGATAGATAGATAGATAGATAGATAGATAGATAGATAGATAGATAGATAGCGATTATCGCATATAAATTAGGAGGATACCCTAAAGCATAATTAGATAAAATTGCATAAATAAATAATAGGATAAAGAATAAATAATTCTTTTTTGAAGAAGTTATTATTTTATTAAACATCATTAAAATCCTCTAGTGCTAAATGGAAATAACGGTTAGTTATAAACTAACCGTTATTTTAAGAAAATTACTTCGCAATCCGTTTGTACTTAATACGATGTGGTTGCACCGCATCTGCACCAAACGTTTTCTTTTTCCACTCTTCGTAGTCGGTAAAGTTGCCTTCGTAGAAGGTGACTTTGCCTTCATCGCCGTAGTCGAGAATGTGGGTGGCGATACGGTCTAAGAACCAGCGGTCGTGGGAAATCACCATCGCACAGCCAGGGAATTCTAAGATCGCATTTTCCAACGCACGCAAGGTTTCCACGTCTAAATCGTTGGTTGGTTCGTCCAGTAGTAACACGTTGCCGCCTACTTGCAATAATTTTGCCAAGTGTAAACGACCACGTTCACCGCCCGACAATTCGCCGACACGTTTTTGTTGATCCACGCCTTTGAAGTTGAAACGCCCAACGTAGGCACGGCTTGGGATTTCAAAGTTGCCGATTCGCATAATGTCTAAGCCGCCAGAGACTTCTTCCCACACGGTTTTCTTGTCGTCCATTGCATCACGGAATTGATCCACCGATGCCATTACTACGGTTTCGCCCAAGGTAATTGAGCCTGAATCTGGCTGCTCTTGCCCTGAAAGCATACGGAATAAGGTGGATTTACCCGCCCCGTTCGCCCCGATAATCCCCACAATCGCCCCTTTTGGAATGCTGAACGAAAGGTTATCAATCAAGGTACGGTCGCCGTACGATTTAGTCAAGTTCTGAACTTCGATCACTTTATCGCCTAAGCGTGGGCCAGGTGGAATAAATAATTCATTGGTTTCATTCCGTTTTTGGTATTCGCCGCTGTTAAGCTCTTCAAAACGTGCCATACGGGCTTTGCTTTTCGCTTGGCGACCTTTTGGATTTTGGCGAACCCATTCCAACTCTTTCTCAATGGATTTTTGGCGAGCGGATTCTGCCGCTTGTTCTTGGGCTAAGCGTTTTTCTTTCTGCTCCAACCAAGAGGAATAGTTGCCTTCCCACGGAATGCCTTCACCACGGTCAAGTTCTAAAATCCAGCCAGCTACGTTATCCAAGAAGTAACGGTCGTGGGTAATTGCCACCACCGTGCCTTCGTAGTCGTGTAGGAAACGCTCTAACCACGCCACGGATTCTGCATCTAAGTGGTTGGTCGGTTCGTCTAACAGCAACATATCAGGTTTTTCGAGTAACAAGCGACAAAGTGCCACACGGCGGCGTTCGCCCCCTGATAAATGCTCGATTTTGGCGTCCCAGTCTGGCAAACGCAAGGCATCAGCAGCACGCTCTAATTGATTGTCTAAATTGTGCCCATCGTGTGCTTGGATAATGGCTTCAAGCTCCGCTTGCTCAGCGGCTAATTTGTCGAAATCCGCATTTTCATCGGCATATAACGCATACACTTCATCTAAGCGAGTGAGTGCTTTTTTCACTTCGCCCACCGCTTCTTCAATGGCTTCACGCACGGTTTGTTGCGGTTCAAGTTTTGGCTCTTGGGGAAGGTAGCCGATTTTGATCCCCGGTTGCGGACGCGCTTCCCCTTCGATCTCTTTATCGATGCCCGCCATAATGCGAAGTAAGGTGGATTTACCTGCCCCGTTTAAGCCAAGCACCCCGATTTTCGCGCCCGGGAAAAAGCTCAAAGAAATATCTTTTAAAATATGACGCTTCGGCGGCACGACTTTGCCAACTCGGTGCATCGTATAAACAAATTGTGATGACATACTAGTCCTTAAATTTAAGTTGAATTATATAGTGAAAAAAGTGCAGTTATTTTACTAGAAATTTGGTAGATTAGCTAACTTCCTAAGCCAAGACTGGTCTATTCTGTTATGAGTCATTTATGTATTTTTATTGGCTGAGGATGGAATCAGAAGCAATTTGGTAAAATGATTTTCATAATGAATTTAAAACATAAAAAAAACCCTCCGGATTAGGAGGGTAGGAAAGTAGTTTAGCTATTTATGATAATATATTTAGGAACTTTATGAATATCAAGCAATGACTTGACGGCGGATAGTTTACATAAATTTACATTTAAAGGAAGTGATTTTTACTTTTTTAATGCAAAAAAGCTTTTTTAGGTTAAAAATCATACAAATTTAATTTTTATTTGTTTGTTTTTTAATCAATTTTAGAATTGGATTGGATTGGATATTTTCATTGAGTTTTGTAAATTTATGTAAAGATAGTGTAAAGGTGATATCAGTGTGTAAATATATAAAATTGATAATTTTTGTGCTAATTAGTGTATCTAATAATCTATTTGCTCATCCTCATGCCTTCATTGAAATGAAAGCTAAACCTCTAGTTGAAGAAAATAAATTAGTGGGTTTTTCTATGTTGTGGACTTTAGATGAGATGAGTTCCGCGCCTATTTTGTATGATATGCAACAAGCAAAAAGAAATCCCCAACGTTTACAACAACTTGCAGGCGAAGCTATGGGAAATATTGTAAGTGAGCATTATTTCAGTTCTTTGTTTGATAGGGATGGTAAACCTGTCAAATATAGTGCTAAACCTAAGAACTATGGAATGAAGGCTGAGGGAAATTCAGTGAGTTACTATTTTGATTTTATGCTTTCCAAACCTCGTGAGCTTTCCTATCAAGAGTTTACTTTATCTACCTATGATCCTACTTACTATGTGGCAATGTATTATGATCAAGAACAAAAGAATAAAACGTCAGTGGATTTTTCTTCATTGCCAAAAAATTGCCGTGGTGAAATTTTAGAACCTAATGTCGATGAAAAAATTCGTCTGTATGCAAGTAAATTAGACCAATCTCAACGTAATGAAGATGATTCCCTTGGTGTCATTTTTGCACAAAAAGTGAAGTTAATATGCGATTAAAATCTCCTCTTGTCCTTTTCATTATCTTGCTTCTATGTGTTTTTACTGGTTATTTTTTATTCCCTTATTTATTTGTAAAAACGGCATTATGGCAACGAGATTTCAACCAATTATTATCTTTTTATTTGCGTGAAATTCAGCAAGATTCTTTTCGTGCAGGCCTGCTTCTTATTCTGTTAAGTTTTGCTTACGGCGTATTACACGCCATAGGTCCAGGACATGGAAAATTTGTGATTGGAACTTATTTATCAACCCATTCCAGCCAATTTAATAATTGTATTCGTCTCACTTTGCTATCTTCTCTTATGCAGGGAATAGTGGCTATCGGCGCTACCTCTATTTTAGTGGTGTTACTTAATGTCTCTTCGAACTATTTCAAATTAAGCCAGCTTTGGTTGGAGCGGGTTGCTTTTTTAATGTTGTTTATACTTGGTTTATTGTGGTGTTATCAAAGTATAAGAAAATTTTATAAAGGTTTAAGTAAACCTAAAATTCAAATCAAAGGGCTGAGTTTGCAGCCTCAGAGCGCTTTTAGAGTAGGAAAGAGCGCTTCCACATTTCAAGGAGAACAGCAATGTGAATGTGGGCATCAGCATTTACCAAATCAACAGCAACTTGATCGCGCAGCAAGCGTTAAAGATCAATTTTTCTTAATTTTAACCATTGGTATGCGTCCTTGTTCAGGTGCGATTTTCATTTTATTTCTTGCTTATATGCTAGATTTGTATTGGTGGGGCATTGTGGCAACTTTAGCGATGTCCTTGGGAACAGGGATAACTTTAAGCGCATTTGGTTTATTGGTCCGTTATGCAAGAAATTCTGCTATTCATTTAGGTCATTGGTATGATTCTTCAAAGGATTGGAAACAGTATGCAGGTGTGTTAGCAAGATTTGCAGCGGGCGCTATACTTATGTTTTTTGCTGTTAGTTTGTTTTATGGCACGCTATTAAATCAAGGGAGCAGAGGGCTTTTTTAATGGTAGCTAAAGCCCCCTTGTTTTTTATTTCTTAGTTCGTACCGCCGACGGTAATTTGATCGATTTTCAATGCGGGTTGACCGATACCTACAGGCATACTTTGGCCTTCCTTGCCACAAGTACCAACACCATGGTCTAATTCCATTTTATCGGCAACCATAGAAATATTTTGCATAACTTCAATACCGCTACCAATTAATGTCGCGCCTTTAACTGGTTTGGTAATTTTCCCTTTTTCGATTAAATAGGCTTCTGACATAGCAAACACAAATTTACCTGAAGTAATATCTACTTGGCCGCCTCCAAAATGAGGTGCATAAATGCCCTGTTCCACAGAAGCGATGAGATCTTCAAATTGACTTTTACCTGCAAGCATATAGGTATTTGTCATTCTTGGCATTGGTAAGTGAGCATAAGACTCTCGACGACCATTTCCTGTGGGTTTCATTCCCATTAATCGCGCATTCATTTTATCTTGCATATAGCCTTGCAAAATACCCTCTTGAATTAATACATTACATTGACTTGGAACCCCTTCATCATCGACGGTAATGGATCCTCGTCGATTTGGTAACGTACCGTCATCGACGATAGTGCAAAGTGGGGAAGTTACTTGCTCTCCAATTTTACCGCTAAAAATTGAGCTGCCTTTACGATTAAAATCACCTTCTAAACCATGTCCTACAGCCTCATGTAGCAGCACGCCCGGCCAACCAGCAGCAAGAACAACCGGCATTAATCCTGCGGGGGCGGCGATAGCACCAAGATTTACTATAGCTTGACGGACCGCCTCTTGCGCAAAATGAGCAGCGCGAATTTCACCATTTTCTGATTCAAAGAACCAATCCAAACCGAAACGACCGCCTGCACCGGCGCTACCACGTTCACGCTTTCCGTCTTTCTCTACTAAAACAGAAATAGATAATCGCACCAATGGACGAATATCCGCAGCAAGTGTACCATCAGTAGCGACGATAAGCATTTCTTCATACACCGAACTCAAACTTGCGGATACCTGAATAACACGAGGATCGGCGTTACGAGCAACTTTATCCACCAAATGTAATAAGGCGATTTTTTTCTCTTTGCTTAAACTTTCTAAGGGGTTAATACTTGGGTAACGCTGAATAGCATTAACGGCGCTAAGCACATTTGCTTGGGAAAAACTATTCTGGCTGACTTGTGCAATGCCTTTTACCGCCGCTGCGCATTGTTGCAGATTAAGAAGATTGATTTGGTCCGCATAAGCAAAACCTGTTTTCTCGCCACTGACCGCGCGCACACCGACACCCTGGTCAATATGAAAGCCACCTTCTTTGATAATACCGTCTTCTAAAACCCAGTTTTCATCCTGGCTTAATTGGAAATACAAATCGGCATAATCAATTTGACGATGTTCTAGCAAGTTAAATGTATTTTGGAGATCCTTTAAGCTGAGATTGCTTGGAGTGAGTAAATTTTGAGTAACAGCATTAATCATATTTGAGGATTGGCTCTTTTATTTGTGAAAAAAATTGGCGGTATTGTAGGGGATTTTTTTAATTTTGAAAATTAAACTTATACAAAATTCTGCTCGCTATTTTGAAATGAGTTGCCTATAATGCGAGCTTCTTTTGTTCTTTAAAATCTGGTGGAAAAATGAATCCAATGTTAAATATCGCAATTCGTGCGGCACGAAAAGCGGGCAATATAATTATTAAAGGTTATGAACGCCGCGATGAAATCCAAACTACATTAAAAAGTGTGAATGATTATGTAACTAACGTAGATAAAGCTTCGGAAGATGCAATAGTCGAGGTGATCAGGAAATCTTATCCTGAACATACGATTATCACGGAGGAAAGTGGTGCGTTAGTAGGAAAAGAAAATGATGTTCAATGGGTGATTGATCCACTAGATGGTACGACAAATTTCATCAAAGGTTTACCGCATTTCTCAGTGTCCATTGCCATTCGTGTCAAAGGTCGTACAGAAGTTGGTGTGGTTTACGATCCTATCCGTAATGAACTATTTACCGCGGTGCGTGGTGAAGGCGCTAAATTGAATGACACGCGCTTACGCGTTGAATCCCTTCGTGATCTGAAAGGCACGATTCTTACAACAGGTTTCCCATTTAAACAAGTACAACTTATGCCAGTTCAATTTGCCATAATGAGTAGCTTATCTGCAGATTGTGCGGATTTCCGTCGTTTAGGATCGGCAGCACTAGATTTATGCTATGTGGCGGCAAATCGAGTAGATGGTTATTTTGAAATGGCGGTAAAAGCTTGGGATGTTGCTGCAGGTGATTTAATCGTGCGTGAAGCGGGTGGTTTAGTCTGTGATTTCTATGCTGGTCATAGTTATTTAACAGCTGGTCATATCGTAGCGGGTTCTGCTCGAGCAATTAAAGAAATGCTGAATAAAATCCAACCTTGTTTGCCTGCGGATTTTAAATAGAAAACTAACTTCCTTTATTTTCTCCTCCTTCTTCTTAAGGTGAAGGGGGAGCAATCTTATAGCTTTTTCATCAATATTATGCTCTTCTCCATTGACTCGTTGCCTTCATTAAGCAAGGCGATTTAGGTTTTTATTCTGTAAAATATTTAACGCAAACGTTTCCCTTGATTTGGAAAAAGAATATAATTCCGCCTTCTTTTTTAACTTCCTTGTAAATTTGTTATGCAAAAATTACTTTATCCAGTAGATTCAAAACCTCCATTTGGCTTAACTCTTCTTCTTGCTGCTCAACATCTTCTCGCTGCTCTTGGGGGCATCATTGCTGTACCACTTGTATTGGGGAATGTATTACAGCTTCCTACTAGCGATACCATTATTCTAGTGAACGCGGCGTTATTAGTTTCAGGCATTGTAACTATTATTCAATGCCAAGGAATCGGTCCAATTGGTTTACGTTTACCAAGTGTTATGGGGACTAGTTTTACTTTTGTGGCAGCGGCGTTAGCTATTGGTTTTAGCGAGCATGGCGTTGCGGGTATTTTAGGTTCTTCTCTCGTTGGCTCTTTAGTGATGATTATTGGTAGCTTCTTTATGCCACATGTGCGGAAATTATTTCCACCTGTGGTAACGGGAGTTGTGGTCATGATGATCGGGCTAAGCTTGATTCCTGTGGCGGTGGACTGGTTCGCTGGTGGGCAAAAAACAGATCCTCATTATGCAGATCCTGCTAATCTTGCTATGGCAAGTTTTGTACTTGTGATCGTGGTTGTATTAGTGCAATGGGGGAAAGGCATATTTTCTTCCGCTGCGATTGTGATTGGTATGCTAGTGGGTTATATGGCTGCCTTATTCTTGGGTTGGATTAATTTTGATAATATTCAAAATGCTGAATTATTTGCTTTACCTCAACCGCTACATTTTGGTTTTGCTTTTCCAATTTCAGGAATTATCGGTATGAGTATTGCTTATTTAGTTACTATTGTAGAGTCTAGCGGTAACTTCCTTGCGCTTGGTAATGCTACTCAAACGGAAATTACAGGCAAGCATCTGCGTGGTGGCGTGCTATGCGACGGTTTAGGCTCAGCTTTAGCCGCGATAATGTCCACTACTCCTTTCTCTTCTTTCTCACAAAACATCGGTGTTATTTCACTTACAGGCGTTGCTAGTCGCTATGTGGTAACTATTATGGGCGTATTGTTAGTATTGGCTGGCGTATTTCCTATATTCGGCGCGCTAATCGTATCTATTCCAATGCCAGTATTAGGTGGTGCTGGATTAGTTATGTTTGCGATGATTATCGCTGCGGGGATTCAAATGTTGGATAAAGTGGAACGTAGCAAACGTAATGGTTTAATTATTGCTGTTTCTATTGGTTGTGGATTAGCGGTAACCACTCGACCTGAATTACTCGATAAATTACCAAGTTTCTTTAAGGAGATTTTTGGTTCAGGTATCACCGTCGGTTCATTACTTGCGTTAATTCTTAATTTAGTGCTACCGCAAGATCAAGAAAAGGTATATCAAAAATAGATATAAAAAACCGAATTAGAAAAAATAATTCGGTTTTTTTGTTCGGTTATATATGCTCAGTTTAAATTTTAAGGCTTAGACTTTTATTTGTATCGGATTAATTTAATAAACCTGCTTGCTGTAAGATGAACAAAATAGCAAATCCTGATAAATACATTAATCCAATTAAAGATAACCATAATAATCCGCCTTTCACTTTATGTTCGCCTTTTAATACCAAAGCTAAATTTAAGTAGGCAAATATTGGCGTAGAAACAAAAGATGCGATCATGGCAAATTTTAACATCGGGCCAACGGCGTTATTAAAGTAGAAAATAATGGCTAAACCTGAGAGCGCAGCAAATAACATTGCAATATTTAAGGTTGTTGGTGAGCTTTCTTTTTTACCTAAAATTAAACGCAAACTTTCTACATTGCTACGAGAGTAGCCGTCGATTACCGTAATGGTTGTGCCAAACATACACATAAATGCAATGAACGCAATTAAACCTCTTGCCCAATCACCAATAGTTGAAGCATACATATTAATTAATTGTGCGATGTATTTACCGCCGACCATTTGCACAGTTTCCCCTGAGCCATATTGAACTAATGCGCCTAAAGCAAGGAACACAAGAGCTAATATAGCTGTGCCAATGTAGCCCACATTAAAATCCCAGATACCGTCGCTATAGCTCACTTTTGTTAAACGGCGTTTAGCAATAACCCACATAGAGTTGATGGCCGATATTTCAATTGGTGCTGGCATCCAACCCATTAAAGCAACAAGGAAGGCTAAAGCACTCAAATTCCATGGTGAAGCGCTAATATAATCTGTTGGTGCTACACCCTGTATGCCATTTCTACTCAAAGCAACGATTACGGCGCTAACGGTTGTTACCGTTAATGCAATCATAATGATCTTCGATAAACTGTCTAATAGGCGGTATTTACCAAATAACAAAATAGCAGTGCTTACAGTGATGATGACAAAACTCAGCGTAGGTACAGGCACTTGAATTGGTAGTACAAAAGTTAAAATTGCTGCACTTAATAACCCCACAGCTGCGGTATTTATCACCGTTGCGAAAACATTTAATAAAAAGAAAATCCATAAATAGATTTTGCCTTTTTTGAGATAGCCTTGTAGTAAGGTCTCGCCATAGTCTAAAGTGTATTGCGAGCCAAAACGGAAGAATGGGTATTTAAATAAATTAACCAAAATAATGATAATAGCTAATTGCCAACCATAAATAGCGCCTGCTTGTGTGGAGGCGATAATGTGCGAACCGCCAACAGCGGCAGAGGCCATTAAGATACCAGGACCTAAGGCAGAAAATTTTGATTTCCACTTAGAAGATTCAATTTGTTGATTCTGTTCATTCATAATACTTTTCCTTTATTTTTATTCTGATGAGTCTGTTTTAAAACATAAGATTTTTGCACTATCTCTTATTTAAAAATATCGGTCAAGTTGCTAAAAAATAGCCGATTTAGTGTTATTCACTAAATTTCTCTGGTTTTTTGATATAAAAAATCTTTTTTTGGTTATTTATGGAATATAAACTATAAATGGAGAAGAAAAGAAGAAATATAAAATAAAATGAAAAAATTTATCAGCTGTGCCGTAAAACCACGTCCTTTAGGGTGTGGATATAAGGCACAAGATCAGGTACAATCTTTTTGCCAACAGAGATATGCTTAGGCTTTCTCAATGACGGCAAAATCAGGGCGGGACACGTCCGCAGAGCTTGTGAAGTGAACCGCAATAGCGGTCAGCAACAAGAACCCACCGAGAGTAGCCCACGCAAAACGTGGGAGCTGGTAGGAATCTCCATCCTTTAGGGTGGGGAGGATGTCAAGGGAAGAAAATTAATTAATTAAAACAGTAGTTGTATGCTGTTTCATAGAGTAAAAATCCATTGATTTTGAGTCAATGGATTTTCTTTTTTACTGCTCTTGATTTGATTGTTCTTGTTTGAGTTTTTCTTGTATCCACTGCATAAAATCGGGAGGCATCATTTTGATCATATTTGAACCGCGAGTAATAGTTGCTGCACTGGTGTTGAGGTTTTGTTGAATTTCTCGTTGTGGGATATTTTTCTCAAGAAGCTGTTTAACGATTTGCAAACGCAGACCGAGGGCATCTCTTTCATCAGCGGTTAATAACAAAGTTAGGAGTTCTTGTTCTTTGCCTTGCTCAAAAGCAGTGCGTAAGATTTCAACAAAAGCATTCCATTGTTCGGGATTACGACTGATATACATGATTTACCTTCCTATTGAACTTAATATAAACGTTGTGATTCTTGCGGATTTAACAGCATCTGCGGTTGCTGTTGTAATATTTGATAATAGGCATCATAAGTCAATACATTTTGCACATAGCCACGGGTTTCAAAAAAAGGAATTGAAGCCACAAATTCCGCTAAACTTAATTTTCCATTAGAACCTGTTAACCATTGATCCACACGATGAGAACCTGCGTTATAGGCGGCAGCGATTAATACGCGGTTATTGCCATATTTTTGGTAAAGCTGGCTGAGGTGTGTTGTGCCGAGCATAATATTATCAAAAGGATCAAGCAGTTGTGCTTCTTGTCGGTAGGGTAGTTTTGCTTGCTGTGCGGTCTGTTTAGCGGTGCTTGGCAATAATTGCATTAGCCCTTTGGCATTAGCAGAGGAAGACACATAGGTTTTCCATGCACTTTCTTGTCTTGCTAGCGCCATAGCAAAGGTTCGACTGATAGGTTTGCCTGCTAAGTGAATATCAAAAAAATCTAAATAAGCATTAGGCAGGCGCAAGGCAAGATAATCCCAAGCTTTGGCTTGAATAGTGGCATCCACCGCTAAATCAAACCATTGGTGTTGCTGTGCGTAGTGCGCTAATTGCAATTTATGATTGAAATCACCTTGTTCCAGCAACTTTTTCC
This sequence comes from [Haemophilus] felis, assembly GCA_002015125.1. Classification (GTDB taxonomy): domain Bacteria; phylum Pseudomonadota; class Gammaproteobacteria; order Enterobacterales; family Pasteurellaceae; genus Pasteurella; species Pasteurella felis. Next base: position 21,116 of record MUYB01000028.1, on the reverse strand, counting down.
ATTCTTTATTCATTTTGGCATAATCACCAAGCCAACGAAATTCCGACACGCGTGCTAAGGGGCGTGCGAAATTCTGTGCTAGATGATTTTCGCTATTTGGAATCGCGTTTTGCATTTTCGGTTGATAAGGGAGGTTTAATTCCATGCTTGCTAGCATTGGATAAAATCCACGTCCCGATTTGAGCTGCTGAAAGATTACTGTCGCTGGCGCCAGCGCCCCTTGCTTTTGCCAAAGTTTGGCTTGCCAAAATTGCCATTCATCTTTTTGTTTGGTTATTTCTGATAATAAGGTTATCCAACGGGCATAATCTTCTTTATTGCGAATTGCAAGACGAATGCGACGCTCGGTGAGCGAATCTTCTTTTAACTGAATTACAGTTTCATCTCGCCATTGCTGAATCTGTGGATCTTCATTATCAAAAAGCTGACTAATCAGTAATTTTTTCCACGCGCTAATTTGTTTTTCTTCCAGTTGTAACGATTTAGCAAGATTGGCATAAAATTCAAAAGGTGCTTGCGGATTAGGTTTCTCAGATTTTTTTATAATCTGTGGCATTTGCTGAATAAAAATAGCTTGGGCGATTTCTGCTTGGTAATGGGCGTTTTCGGGGTTAAACCAAGATTGCTCAGAGAGCAAATGTGTTGGTCGCTGCTGTATTTTGATTAATTCTTCCAGCCATTGAATGAGATCGGATTGCACGGTTAACGTGCGTAATTGATTGAGTAATTTGATGTTATTTTTGCTGAAAGCCAACAACGCGCGTTGTTGAATGAGCGCTGCATTCAGATTTTCTTTTTGCCAGCTTTCCACCACTTCGTTGCAACTAGTGGGTAAATTATCGCCTGTTAGCCAAATTTGTTGTACTTGTTGCGTCCAGTTGGTTTGTTCTTGCTTATTGCGGATCTGCTTAGCGCCGTTTGCCTGTAACAAAACACATTGCGTTTGGAGATTGGTTGGGAGTTGTCCTTGGTGTTGTAGAATTGCTTGCCAATCTTGCGTTTGTTGTGCCAGTGATAACCAATGTTGCGTAAGCTGATTAATTTGCTCCGTCATGTGCGGATATTGCTGTGCAAAGGCTTCAATGTTTTCAAAAGCTAATGCCTTGTTTTTGATTAAAAACTGAAATTTAGCTTCAGGGTAAAGCGGATAATCTTTGATTTTTTCTAGCAATTGCGAAATAAGCAAAGCGACGTTTGTTTGCTCAGAATAGGGAAGCAATTGTTGAATTTTAAGAAATAGTTGGCGTTGATCATGCCAGTTTGGCTCTAAAGTAATTGATTTTTCTTGATTAACGCTCTGTGATTGTATTACAGGCGTTATGCTATTCTCCTGTGCAAATATAGGAAGATTAAGGAATAGTAAAACCTGAGTTAAAAAAGCTTTTTTCATCATTGAACTAGACATATTCTCTTGCACCAAAAATCGCCGTGCCAATGCGTACCATTGTGGAACCACATTCAATTGCCATTTGCATATCATCTGTCATACCCATTGAAAGGGTGTCAATTTGCTGGCTCGGTAGCGCTTGTTGCAATTGAATAAATAAATTTTGCATGGTTTGGAAAGCCTGTTTTTGTTCTTCAGGGTTTTTTGTGGGGGCTGGAATTGCCATTAGACCGCGCAGTTTTAAATTAGGTAAGTGGGTGATGTGTTCGGCTAGGGCTAGCATATCTTTTGCTTGAATGCCTGATTTACTTTGTTCATCGCTCACATTAATTTGAATTAACACATTTAACGGGGATTGATAGTAGGGACGTTGTTCATTTAAACGATCCGCAATTTTGGTTCTTTCCACCGTTTGTACCCAATCAAAATGTTCTGCCACTAAACGGGTTTTGTTGGATTGCAGGGCGCCGATAAAATGCCATTCCAGTGTTATACCTTGTTGTTGAAAATGCTGGATTTTTTCCACACCCTCTTGCACGTAATTTTCCCCAAACGCCAGTTGTCCTGCTTGGTGTGCCTCTAAAATAGCGGAAACGGGTTTGGTTTTGGATACCGCTAATAATTTCACGTGGGTTTGCTTGTTAGGTAGCTGATTTTCAATGGTTTGGATGCGGTGTTTGATCTGTTGTAAATTTTGGCAAATACTCATTTTTCTTTCCTGAAATTAGCAATTATGGGAAAAATCGTACCGTATTTTACAAGATGTGAATGAAATTAGTAAATTTATTAATAATTTTTCATTTTCTATTTGACAAGCAAAATAAATTTCTGTATTTCTTAGGGCATATTTTTTCGCATCTTAAATTAAGTCAAATGAATCAATTTACAGCAAACATCAAAACCATTAAGACCGCCATTATTATGATTAATAATGCGGGTTAGTGTGCGAAAGAAGAAAGAATAACGAAACCCGTACTCAATAAAAAGTGCGGGTTTTTTTATGAGAAATTTATGACATTTAATATTCACAACATTTAGAAAAATCACAACATCTTAGGAGATTATTATGCGTGTACTAAAATTTGGAGGAACTTCCTTAGCAAACCCCGAGCGTTTTTCACAAGCAGCCCAGTTGATCGAACAAGCGCATTTCGAAGAACAAGCAGCTGGCGTTTTGTCCGCTCCCGCAAAAATCACGAATCACCTTGTTGCCCTTTCTGAAAAAGCCGCTTTAAACCAACCTACCGATAGCCATTTTGATGAAGCATTAGAAATTTTTTATAACATCATTAATGGATTACACGCAGAAAATAACAAATTTGATCTTGCAGGAACAAAACAGCTTATCGATGCTGAATTTGCTCAAATCCGTCAACTGGTTGAGGAAATTCGTCAGGCTGGTGCGGTGTCTGATGCGGTAAAAGCCACAATTGATTGCCGTGGTGAAAAATTATCTATTGCCATGATGAAAGCATGGTTTGAAGCGCGCGGTTACGAAGTAACTGTGGTGGATCCTGTGCAGAAATTATTAGCGCACGGTGGTTATTTGGAATCCTCTGTGGATATTGAAGAATCTACCAAACGGGTGGATGCACAATCGATTCCAACCAAAAATGTGGTGTTAATGGCAGGATTTACCGCGGGTAATGACAAAGGCGAATTAGTGTTGTTGGGTCGTAACGGTTCTGACTATTCTGCGGCTTGTTTAGCGGCCTGTTTAAAAGCACGAGTGTGTGAAATTTGGACTGACGTGGACGGCGTATTTACTTGCGATCCACGTTTAGTGCCTGATGCTCGTCTATTACCAAGTCTTTCTTATCGTGAAGCTATGGAGCTTTCCTATTTTGGCGCAAAAGTGATTCACCCTCGCACCATTGGTCCATTAGTGCCGCTCAATATTCCGTGCTTAATTAAAAATACAGGTAATCCTGCCCATCCTGGTTCTATTATTTCAGGTGATGTTGAATCAAGTGAATTACAAGTTAAAGGCATCACTAACTTAGATAATGTTGCGATGTTTAACGTTTCTGGCCCTGGTATGCAAGGTATGGTGGGAATGGCATCTCGCGTATTCTCAGCGATGTCTAAAGCTAATGTATCTGTAATTTTGATCACACAATCTTCTTCTGAATATAGCATTAGCTTCTGCGTGCCAGCGAAATCAGTGAAAGTGGCAAAACAAGCGCTGGAAACAGAATTTGCCAAAGAATTAGCAAATCAAAGTTTAGAACAAATTGACGTAATTGAAGAACTTTCTGTCATTTCTGTGGTTGGCGACGGAATGAGACAAGCGAAAGGCTTGGCGGCGCGTTTCTTCTCTGCACTTGCTCAAGCGAATATTAACATCGTGGCTATTGCTCAAGGTTCATCAGAGCGTTCTATTTCTGCAGTAGTGCCGCTAAATAAAGCCATCGAAGCCGTTAAATCAACTCACCAAGCTTTATTCAACAACAAAAAAGTTGTGGATGTATTCCTCGTTGGCGTTGGTGGTGTCGGTAGCGAATTAATTGAACAAATTAAACATCAAAAAGAATATTTGGCGAAAAAAGACATTGAAATTCGTATTTGTGCGATTGCGAATTCCAATAAAATGCTATTGAAAGCAGATGGTTTAAGTTTAGACAACTGGCGTGCAGATTTAGAAAATGCAACCCAACCTTCAGATTTTGATGTGTTACTTTCTTTTATCAAATTAAATCATGTGGTTAATCCTGTTTTTGTAGATTGTACAACAGCAAATTCTGTGGCAAATCTCTATGCAAGAGCCTTGAAAGAAGGATTCCATGTGGTAACGCCGAATAAAAAGGCTAATACCTCAAATTATGAGTATTATCGTGAAATGCGTGAAAATGCTCGTCAAAGTCAACATAAATTCTTATATGAAACCAATGTAGGTGCTGGCTTGCCTGTAATTGAGAATCTACAAAATTTATTGGCAGCAGGTGATGAAGTCGAACGCTTTAGTGGCATCTTATCTGGCTCTTTATCTTATATTTTGGGTGAATTAGAGAATGGCGTAACTTTATCTCAAGCGACCAAATCTGCCGCAGAAAAAGGCTTTACCGAGCCTGATCCTAGAGATGATCTTTTTGGTCAAGATGTGGCAAGAAAACTATTAATTTTGGCGCGTGAAACCGGCCTGCCGTTAGAACTTGAAGATATTGACGTTGAAGGTGTACTTCCTGCTAATTTTGCAGAAGGTAAGTCTGTGGTAGAGTTTATGCAAGAGGAGTTACCCAAGCTAGACGAAGAATTTGCCAAACGCGTTGAAAAAGCAAAAGCGGAAGGCAAAGTGTTACGTTATGTGGGACAAATTGAAAACGGTAAATGCCGTGTAGCTATTGTTGAGGTGGACGGTGATGATCCACTTTATAAAGTGAAAAATGGCGAAAATGCTTTAGCATTCTATACTCGTTATTACAATCCTATTCCATTGTTATTACGAGGATATGGCGCAGGAAATGCGGTAACGGCTGCGGGCATTTTTGCTGATATTTTACGCACTTTACAACATTAATCCTCAATGAAGATGGAGAAAAGTATGTTGAGAGTTTATGCACCAGCGACGAGTGCAAATTTAAGTGTTGGTTTTGACAGTTTGGGGGCAGCTTTGTCCCCAATTGATGGCTCTTTATTAGGTGATGTAATACAAGTAGAAAGCATTGCACAAGGCTTTGAATTAGAAAGTGCAGGGTATTTTGTGCGTAAATTACCGAAAGAGCCGCAAAAAAATATTGTTTACCAAGCTTATGTTTTATTTAGTGAACGTTTGAAATTACGCAATTTACCTGTGCGTCCATTACGTCTTACTTTAGAAAAAAATATGCCTATTGGTTCAGGACTAGGTTCTAGCGCCTGTTCAATTGTGGCGGCTTTAGTTGCGTTGAATAAATTCCATGACAATGATAACAATGAGCCCTTTTCTAAAATGGAGTTATTGGAAATGATGGGGGAATTAGAAGGGCGAATTTCTGGCTCTATTCATTATGATAACGTGGCGCCTTGTTATTTGGGTGGTGTGCAGTTAATGGTGCAGTCATTGGGAAATATTTGTCAAAACCTTCCGTTTTTTGATGAATGGTATTGGGTGCTGACTTACCCAGGAATTGAAGTTTCCACTGCAGAGGCGCGAGCTATTTTACCAAAAAGCTATACTCGTCAAGATATGATTGCACAGGCACGTCATTTAGGTAGTTTTGTTCATGCTTGTCATACTAAACAAGCACAACTAGCGGCGCTAATGATGAAAGATATGATTGCAGAACCTTATCGTGAAGCTTTATTACCTAATTTCGCAGAGGTTAAGCAGGCCACTCATGATTTAGGGGCGCTAGCAACGGGAATTTCAGGTTCTGGCCCAACTTTATTTACCATTGCAGCGGATCTTTCTGGTGCGCTTCGATTGACGAGTTATTTAGAAAAACATTATTTACAAAATAACGAAGGTTTTATCCATATCTGCAAAGTGGATAACCAAGGTGCTCGAGTTTTAGATTAAATTTTTCGGATTAACGGATAGAATAATGAATTTATATAATATTAAACATCCAGAACAACAGGTAAATTTTGCTCAAGCAGTACGTCAGGGATTGGGTAAAAATCAAGGTTTATTCTTCCCAGAAAATTTACCGCGTTTTGATGATATTGATGCACTTTTAGCTCTACCTTTGGTGGAGCGTAGTCAGAAAATTTTGGGTGCATTAATTGGCGAAGAAATTCCAGAAGCTGTTTTAGCTAATATGGTGCGTAATGCCTTTACCTTTAATGCACCTGTAGTCAAAGTAGAAGATGGAGTGTATGCCTTAGAATTGTTCCATGGCCCAACTTTAGCTTTTAAAGATTTTGGTGGGCGTTTTATGGCACAGGCGCTAGCGGCTGTTCGAGGTGAAGGGAAAATCACAATTTTAACCGCCACTTCAGGTGATACAGGCGCAGCGGTTGCTCACGCATTTTATGGATTAGAAAATATTGATGTAGTGATTTTATATCCGCAAGGGAAAATCAGCCCATTACAGGAAAAATTATTCTGTACTCTCGGCGGTAATATCCGTACCGTTGCGATCAAAGGGGACTTTGATGATTGCCAAGCCTTGGTAAAACAAGCTTTTGACGATGAAGCACTGCGTCAAACAATTGGTTTAAATTCCGCAAACTCCATCAATATTAGCCGTTTACTTGCACAGGTTTGTTATTATTTTGAAGCTGTTGCACAGTTGCCACAACAAGCTCGTCAGAATTTAGTGGTTTCTGTTCCAAGCGGTAACTTTGGTAACTTAACGGCAGGTTTAATTGCGAAATCTCTTGGTTTACCGATTAAACGTTTTGTTGCCTCAACCAATGCAAATGATACTGTTCCGCGATATTTGCGTAGCGGCGAATGGCTACCTAAAGATACGGTCGCAACTTTGTCTAACGCTATGGACGTGAGTCGCCCAAACAACTGGCCCCGTGTGGAAGAGCTATTCAAACGTAACGGTTGGGCTTTATCTGAATTACATTCAGCGGCGATGACTGATGCCGAAACGGAACAAACTTTACAAGCAATGTATGAAAAAGGGTATTTATGCGAGCCTCATGGTGCTATTGCTTACGGTATTCTGAAATCGGATTTACAAGCAGAGGAAAATGGCTTATTTTTATGCACCGCGCATCCAGCCAAATTTAAGGAAAGCGTTGAGCGGATTTTAAATATTGAGTTGCCGTTGCCTGAAGCATTGGATAAACATAACAAACTTCCTTTATTATCCGATATAATGGAAAACAACTTTGATACCTTAAAAGCTTATTTATTAAAATAACAAGATTAGGTGGACATCATTGTCCACCATTTTATTTATGACCACATTACTCGCTTACGGCAATATTCATCAATCTTACCCATTAGACCAAATTCCTTCCGAATGTTTAACTGATAAACTTCGCTTTCCCGCCGTTCAAATGAATAACAAAGTTAAACAACGTCATCGTTGCCGTTGGGTTGCTCATTTTTTATTATGGCAATTATTCAAGCAAGCAAATCTGTCCAGTACCTTGTTGCAACAAATTTATTACAGCACCAATCAACGACCGCAATTAGCGCCAGCTCATTTGGATTTTAATATTAGTCATTCTGGCGATTGGGTCGCTGTTTTGTTACATCTGAGTGAAAATAACGCCCAGCCTAGTATCGTCGGTATAGATATTGAATGTGCGCATAAAGCGAGAGATTATCCTTCATTATTGGATTATTTTGCTTCTCCAGCAGAACAACAATGGTTTACACAGCAGGCAGATAAAGACGCTGCTTTTTATCGCACTTGGTGTTTACGCGAAGCTATTTTGAAATCCCAAGGCGTTGGGATTGTGAAGTTAGCGGAAGTTCAACACCAACCAAATCACTTGACTATTCAGTCTAGCTATTGCCCTCAAGGCCAGCTTATTTTTAGTGATCAATTTCCTTTTTATTTGGCTTTTTTCGTCAATCAAACTTGTGAATTAGAGGTTAAGATTTTTAATTGGAATGAAGGCCGATTACAGCTGGTAGAAAAAGAATTGGATTTCCACTATAAAGTGAATGATTGAGCAAATCATAACCTATGATAAATTAACAAAAAGGGCCTACATTTTGAATGTAAGCCCTCATTTTATTTATAATTCGGTGATTATTGAATAATCAAATAGAAATTGCTTTTATCGCGCACGATGTTTAAGGCAATTGCAGAAGGTTTTTCATCTAGAGCTTTACGCAGTTGAGCGATATTTTCAATTTTTTGACGATTCACGCCAATAATAATATCGCCTTGTTTTAAACCACGTTGTGCCGCAATGGATTTCGGTGCAACTTTCGTAATAGAAACGCCTTTTTTACCTTTCTCATTGTAATTTGTCATTTCTGCACCTGTGAGAGCAGGTAATAAACTACTTGCATCCGCTTGGTTTTGCTCATCAGACTGTAACGTAACTTTTGTGGTTTTCGTTTTACCTTCTCTTAAATAAGTGATTTCAATTTCTTTGCCTGCACCAGAAGTGGCAATTTTGGCTCGCATTTCTGCGAAACTCGAAATTTTTTGTCCGTCTAAGGCGGTAATAACGTCGCCAGCTTTCAAACCTGCTTTTTCTGCTGCTGAATTTGGCAAGACTTCGCTGACAAATGCACCTTGCTGGGCTTCTACATCAAAAGCTTTGGCTAAATCTGCGTTCAATTCGCCGCCTTTGATTCCTAACATACCACGACGAACTTCACCAAATTCCAAAATTTGTTGAACTAAATTGTTTGCCATATTGCTTGGAATGGCGAAAGCAATGCCAGCGTTACCGCCGCTAGGGGAAATAATCGCCGTATTAATACCGATAAGCTCACCTCTTAGATTAATTAATGGGCCACCTGAATTACCGCGGTTAACCGCAGCATCGGTTTGAATATAGTTTTCATAAGTACCGCTGTCAGAACCCGTAGAGCGACCTAATGCAGAAACAATACCAGAAGTAACAGTTTGACCTAAACCAAATGGATTACCAATAGCGACGGTGAAATCGCCCACTTTTAATTTATCTGAATCAGCAATGGTTAACGCCGTTAAGTTTTTCGGTTTTTCGATTTGAATAAGAGCTACATCAGACATTTCATCTGAGCCAATCACCTTGGCTTTTAATTCTCTGCCGTCTTGTAATTGCACGGTGATTTTATCTGCGCCATCAATAACGTGATTATTGGTGAGTACATAACCTTTTTCTGCGTTAATGATGACTCCAGAGCCAATGCCTTTAAAAGCACGATCACGTCCTTGGAATTGATCACGAAACATATCAGGTCCAAAGAAGAATTTAAATTCTTCTGGTAAATCATTAAAAGGAGAGAAATTTTTTCCTTTTTGTTTGCCTTCCACAGAAATAGAAACTACCGCTGGCAGTACTTTTTCTAACATCGGTGCAAGGCTTGGTAATTGTTGACCTTCAACGGCACTAGGTAAAACCGCTTGGCTAATCGTTGGGGTTGCTAAAATACTTAATCCGAGTGCAATACTTGTTAATAAAAAATGTTTTTTTCTCATTTTCTTCTCCAAAAACAAAATAATAAATCCCAAACTTCAAAGAAATTTGGGCATCTACTAAGACAAAAAAAATGTGTAAATGTTCCTTTAGATTTTAGGATTTTTTATGTTTAGAGAAACTGGAGAGAAATTTAATTGATAGCATCATTTTTTAAGATGTTATTCAGTTTTTTTCGTTATACTGGTAAAAATTTCAGATGGAACAAAGGTAGAAGCCATATGCTGAATTATCTACAACAAGAGTTAAATGAATTGGTTGATCGTGGTTTAGATCGTCGCTTGCGCATTGCGGTTACAGGATTAAGTCGCTGTGGTAAAACGGCGTTTATTACGAGTTTGGTGGATCAATTATTGTATATAAATTCGCATCGTCCTTATGGGCATTTACCTTTGTTTAACGCCGCTCGTCTTGGGTATATTTTGGCGGTGAAGCGCTTGCCACAAGGCAATTTGAGCATTCCTCGTTTTGATTACGAGAAAAATATGCAAGCTTTGCAAAGGGATATTCCCCGTTGGCCTGATTCTACTCGCGGAGTGAGTGAAACGCGGTTGGCAATTCGCTATCAGCGACAAGAGGGGTTAGTGCGCCATTTGCAACAAACCAGTACCTTATATGTGGATATTTTTGATTATCCGGGCGAATGGCTGTTGGATTTACCGCTGTTGGACATGGATTATCAACAATGGTGTCAGCAAATGCGAGCGCTGGTTCAGTCCCAGCCTTTGAGTTGGCGTGAAGTATGGCTGGCGCCAGCGATGCAGTTGGATTTGACTGCAACGGCGGATGAGCAAGTGCTGGCAAATATCGCCAAAGACTACACCCATTATTTATTGCGTTGTAAAGAAGCAGGACTTTCTTTTATTCAACCGGGGCGTTTTGTGTTGCCTGCGGAACTGGCGGACGCACCAGTGTTGCAGTTTTTCCCTTTATTGCATTTGAATGAAGAAGAATGGAAAAAGTTAGAGAAAAAAAGCAAATCGGGCAGCTATTTTGCTCTTTTGAAGCGCCGTTATGAACATTATCGTGAACATATTGTGAAGCGTTTTTATAAAGAGCATTTCAGCACCTTTGATCGACAAATTGTGTTAGTGGATTGCTTAACGGCGCTCAATCAAGGGGAATCGGCATTTCATAATATGCAATATGCTTTGCAGCAACTGTTCCATAATTTCCATTATGGGAAGCGCTCTTTACTTAACCGTTTATTTTCCCCCTGCATTGATAAATTAATGTTTGTGGCGACCAAAGCGGATCATATTACGCGCGATCAAATGAGCAATGTGGTTCAGTTATTGCGTTTAATGGTGCAAGAAGGCAGTCGTCATCTCGCTTATGAGGGGATTCAAACAGAATATGGCGCTATCGCCTCTATTTGCGCTACGCAACCTGTGGTGGTTACCCAGCAGGGTAAGCGATTTAACGCTGTGCAAGGCGTATTGGCGAAAAACGGGGAAAAGACGACCTTATTTCCGGGGGAAGTGCCAAGTAAGTTACCAAGCAGCGCCTTTTGGCAACAACATGGCTTTGCCTTTGAGCAGTTTGCACCGCCGCAAATAGCGCGCGGCGATGTGTTACCGCATTTACGTCTTGATGCCGTATTGCAGTTTTTATTGGGTGATAAATTAGTTTAAGTGGGGAAAGATACAATGAAAGAAAAACAATTTTTTGAGGGGGAAACCACGCAAAATGAGGAACAGAAGTTACAACCTAAGCGTGTTTTTTCCGCACAAGAGATAGAAGATATTGAAGTTGATTTAGCGGCAACTAAAACAGAAGAGGCGCCAGCGTTAGAACCTGTGTTACAACCTAAATTGAGTTGGTTTAAAAAAGGCATAGTGCTGGCGCTAGGGCTATTTTTGTGTGCTTGCGTGGCGCAGACGGTGCATTGGCTCATTCAAAGTTGGCAGCAAAATCAATGGATTGCGTTAAGTTTTGCCCTTGCTGCTTGCGTGTTTGTGCTGGTGGGCGCGGTGGCGCTATGCAAAGAGTTGATTTATTTACGCAAACTGAAAAATCGCCAAGATCTACAACAACATAGCCAATTATTTTTATCCGCAAAAACCACCGGATTTGATGTGGCAGGTAGCGCATTACATCAACAAGAAGCCAAAGATTTTTGTCAAAAAGTCGCACAAATTATGAAGTTGTCAGAGGATGATCCGAATTACCAACAATGGAAACAGCGTTTAGATTCGGGCTATAGCGCGCAGGAAATCACCTATTTGTTTAGTCAGTATGTGTTGCAATCAAGAGATAAACAAGCGCAAAAATTAATCAGCCAACATGCAGCGCAAGCGGCGGTAGTGATTGCGGTGAGTCCTTTAGCCTTGGTGGATATGCTTTTTTTAGCTTGGCGGAATATTCGCTTGCTCAATCAGATCGCACATATTTATCAAGTGGAGCTGGGTTATTGGAGTCGATTACGCCTATTTAGAATGGTGTTGATCAACTTGGCATTCGCTGGCGCCAGCGAGGTGGTACAAGAAATGAGTTTTGATTGGCTTTCGCAAGATCTTACGGCGAAATTGTCTGCGCGAGTGGCACAAGGTATGGGGGCAGGCTTGCTCACTGCACGTTTAGGTTTAAGAGCCATGGAATTTTGTCGTCCCATTGTGTTTAGCGCCGATGAAAAACCGCGACTTTCCCATATTCAACAACATTTATTAAGTTCATTAAAACAGACCATTTTGCAATCCTTAAAAAAGAAAGTGCCTGATTTGAGTGGTGTAAAATAATCTTTCCGTTCCTGTTCAGTTTTCTTTTCTTTGGTGTTATGATTTTGCGGTTTTAAGCCAAAATGAGGTGAGAAAATGTGGCAAGAAAAAGAGATTAACTTAGACAGTCCGGAGATTGTGGCGCACAGCCCGAAAATGCGCAATTTAATTACGCAGGCGTTGAAATTTTGTCAAAGTGATGCGCCTTTGCTCATTCAGGGTGAAACGGGCACGGGTAAAGATCTCATTGCCAAAGCTTGCCATAATTCTAGTCCTCGCCGCGCCCATAAATTTATTGCCATTAACTGTGCTGGTTTGCCTAGCGAACACGCGGAAAGTGAAATGTTTGGGCGTAGCGAAAATGGCAAAACCGCTATTGGTTTTTTTGAGTCTGCAGATGGTGGCACTGTGTTGTTGGACAGCATCGCCGAACTTTCTTTGGCGCTACAAGCAAAATTGTTGCGTTTTCTCACCGACGGTACATTTCGTCGAGTTGGTGATGAGCAAGGTAATTACGCCAATGTGCGAGTAATTTGCACATCGCAAATTCCGCTGCAACATTATGTGGATCAAGGCAAAATGCGCAGTGATCTATTTCATCGTTTGAATGTGTTGAGTTTGACTTTACCGCCGTTGCGTGAACGCAAAGAAGATTTGCCTGATCTTGTGCAACATTTCTTACAACAAATTAGCCACACTTTACATATTGAACCGCCTCCGTTTGATGGGGAATTTATGGCGTATTTGCAAAATTATCCATGGAGTGGAAATGTGCGCGAACTTTATAACGCCTTATACCGTGCCTGTTCCTTAATGGAGAAAAATAGTTTATCCATTAATGATTTGAATTTAACGGAAATGGATCTGATGCCGAAATCCTTGGACGAATTTGAGGGAGAAACCCTAGAGCAAATTATGTCGCGTTTTGAAGCCACGGTTTTACGCAAGTTCTACGAAAAATATCCAAGTACGCGCAAATTAGCCACTCGATTAGGCGTATCTCACACCGCAATCGCCAATAAATTGCGTCAATATAATATTGGCAAATAAGCGAATGAATGCCGCTTTGTTGTTTTAAAAGTGGTATTTTATTTACACATTTACACTATCTTTACGAAAAAAATGTTGACCTGCACTCTGATAGTGCGCAATATAGCGCCATTTTTTCTATTCATTTAAGCAAATTTAGGTAATTCAATGAGCAAATCCTTGGTTATTGTGGAGTCCCCTGCCAAAGCGAAAACGATTAATAAATATCTCGGCAGCAACTATGTGGTGAAATCCAGTGTAGGGCATATCCGTGATTTACCCACTGGCGCCGTCGCCGCAGAAAAGGCAAAGCCTGCTTCGACAAAAGGGTTGAGTGCGGAGGAAAAAGCTGCCTTAAAACAAGAGAAAGAACGCAGTGCTTTAGTGAAGCGAATGGGCGTAGATCCTTATCATCATTGGCAAGCCAACTATCAAATTTTGCCAGGCAAAGAAAAAGTCGTGGCGGAACTGAAATCCTTAGCGAAAAAAGCAGATCATATTTATCTCGCTACCGACTTGGATAGAGAAGGGGAGGCGATTGCGTGGCATTTGCGTGAGGTTATCGGCGGCGGCGATAGCCGTTTTAGCCGTGTGGTGTTTAATGAAATTACCAAAAATGCCATTAAGCAAGCCTTTGAAAAACCAGAACAATTGAATTTAGATCGTGTAAATGCACAACAAACGCGCCGTTTTTTAGATCGTGTTGTGGGCTTTATGGTGTCGCCGTTGCTGTGGAAAAAAGTGGCTCGTGGCTTGTCTGCTGGGCGTGTGCAGTCGGTGGCAGTGAAATTGTTGGTGGAGCGTGAGCGTGAAATCAAAGCATTTCAACCTGAGGAATATTGGGAAATCGCTGTTGCAACGGCGAACGCTGCACAGCAACGCATTCAGCTTGAGTTAACTCAATATCAGGGCAAAAAATTTAATGCACATAACGCTGCACAAGCACAGCAAGCGGTGGATTTTTTACAGCAAGCGGAGTATGTAGTCTCTGAATTGGAAACTAAGCCAACCAGTTCTCGTGCGAAAGCACCGTTTATTACTTCCACTCTGCAACAATCTGCTAGTACTCGTTTGGGATTTGGCGTGAAAAAAACGATGATGCTGGCACAGCGATTGTACGAAGCTGGTTATATTACTTATATGCGTACGGATTCCACCAATTTAAGCCAAGATGCCTTGAAAATGGTGCGTGGTTATATTGAACAGCGTTATGGCAAGGATTATTTGCCCGAAAAACCGAATTTTTATTCTAGTAAAGAAAATGCGCAAGAAGCCCACGAAGCTATTCGTCCTTCTGATGTGAATATGTTGAGTGGTGATTTGGCAGGCATGGAAAAAGATGCCGTGCGTTTGTATGAGTTGATTTGGGCGCAGTTTGTCGCGTGCCAAATGCCAGCAGCGCAATATGACAGCACTACTTTAACGGTGAGAGCAGGGGAGTACGAATTAAAAACCAAAGGGCGCATTTTGCGTTTTGACGGTTGGACGAAAGTGTTGCCACTGGGTAAAACCGCAGAAGATCAGGTGTTACCCAATGTGGCTGCTAACGATAAGTTATCACTGATTACGGTGGCGCCACAGCAACATTTCACCAAACCACCTGCGCGTTTTAGCGAAGCAGCCTTGGTGAAAGAATTGGAAAAACGCGGCATTGGTCGTCCGTCCACCTATGCGGCAATTATTTCCACCATTCAAGAACGCGGTTATGTACGCGTTGAAAATCGCCGTTTTTATGCAGAGAAAATGGGCGAGATCGTTACGGATCGCTTAAACCAATCTTTTTCTAACTTGATGAATTATGATTTCACTGCGGATATGGAAGATGTGCTGGATCAAATCGCCAAGGGTGAAAAAAATTGGAAACAAGAGTTAAACCAATTTTTTGCGGATTTTTCTTACAAACTCACGCAAGCGGAATTAAATGAACTTGAAGGCGGAATGAAGCCAAATAGTTTGGTGGAAACGGATATTGCTTGTCCAACTTGTTCACGCAAGATGGCAATTCGCACCGCCAGCACGGGCGTATTTTTAGGCTGTTCAGGCTATGCTTTAGCACCGAAAGAACGCTGCAAAACTACGATGAATTTGATTCCTGAAGCGGAATTATTAAATGTTTTAGATGAAGAATCTGAAACCAAAGCCTTGATGGAACGCAAGCGTTGTCCAAAATGTGCCACTGCAATGGATAGCTATGTGATTGATCCACAACGTAAAATTCATATTTGTGGGAACAATCCAAATTGCGATGGTTATATGTTGGAACAGGGGAGTTTTAAAATTAAAGGCTACGATGGTCCGATTGTGGAATGCGATAAATGCGGCGCCGATATGCACTTAAAACTTGGACGTTTCGGCAAATATATGGGCTGCACCGCTTGTGATAACACACGTAAGATTTTGAAAAATGGCGAAGTAGCGCCGCCGAAAGAAGAGCCGACCCATTTCCCAGAATTGAAATGCGAAAAATCCGACGCCTATTTTGTGTTACGCGATGGCGCCAGCGGTGTGTTTATGTCCGCGCACAACTTCCCGAAATCACGAGAAACTCGCGCCCCGAAAGTGGCAGAGTTGGCGTTATATCGTGATCGTTTACCTGAAAAATTACACTATTTAGCGGACGCACCACAACAAGATCCTGAAGGAAATGACGCTATTGTTCGTTTTAGTCGTAAAGAAAAACGTCAATATGTTACTTCGGAGAAAAATGGCAAAGCCACGAAATGGGTGGTGCATTATACTGACGGAAAATGGAGTGAAAAGTTATAAATTCACTGCATTTTATATTGACATAAGCTAAAGATTTTAGTTGTTTCTACACTAGAGTTCTCATATCATGAATATGTTAGTGTCTTAATCATTAAATTTTTTCTATTTATAAGGGTTTTTGTATGAATAAATTTAAATTACTAAGTTCGTTCTGCTTGTTGGCTACTACTTTAGCCTCTCCATTGAGTATGGCGCAAAGCAATGATCTAAAAAGCATTCTTCGCTATGCGTTAAATTCCGATCCTCGTATTTTGGAAGCTAATGCCAATATTAATGTGGCGGAAGCGCAAAAAAATATCTCTAAAGCAGGCCACTATCCTGTACTTTCGTTAAATAATACGCACGTTTTTACCCAGAAAAATAATAAAGATGGCGTTACCGAACATAATAAATCAAACCCAAGTCTTCAAGCTCAAGTCAATTTATTTGCTTGGGGAGGGATTCAAGCGGCGGTAGAACGCGATACTCATAAAGAAGGATATTTCTCACATAAACGTGATGAAACTCGTGATCAAATTGGTAAAACCATTGGTAATTTGTATCTTGTTGCTTTAAGAGCAAAAGAAAATATCGCGATTTATAAAGAAAGTATCGCTAGACACCAAAGAACCTTGAAAGATCTTAAGTTGATTACGGAATATGATGAAGGTCGTCAATTTGAAATTACTGAAGCAGAGTCGCGTTTATTCCAAGTTGAATCAACTCTTGAATATCATCAACGCTTATTACAGTTAACCTTAAGTCAATTAAGTCGTTATAGCAAAACACCTGTTACTGAAGCAGATTTAGTAGATCCATTTATTCAAGAAGATACTGATGCATTTATTAAGCGTTACCACAATACGAACTTAATGCAAAACCCAACTTATTTGGCACAACAAAAAGAATTGGATAGTGCGAAAGCCAATATTAAAGTAGCAAAAGCAAATCGCTTACCTCGTGTTAATTTAGAGGGAAATCTTTATAAACAAGGTGGTTATTATGTTGGCCTGAATATGAGCTGGAATGTTTTTGATATGTCAGGTGCTCATACGGTTGATCAAAACAGAGCAACAGAAATTGCCTCGCAAGCTAAATTGCAAGAAATTTTACTTGAGTTAGAAGAACAAGCACGAAGTTCTACCATTGATATGAAACAAAATAGAAAACGTATTTCTGTGGCGCAAAAACAATTAGGCACTCACAAAAAAGTGGTGGAAAGTAAGGCTTTGCAATTTAAAGTTGGGCATAGTTCCTTGCTTGATTTGTTAAATGCTTATCGTGAATTATCCGAAGTTCAAGTGGCAGAAATTAATGCAAGAAATGATTACCGCGATGCCGCATTAAATTATCTTGTAGCTCAAACCAAGATTGCGGATTGGGCAGGTGTAACCAAAGTCAATCTTAATCTCAAATAATTATGGAAAGTGTCATTGATCACTTAGCCTTGGCGACCCAAATTTTAGGGTCGCCAGTGGCTAAAGAAGCGCTCACAGCGCAAACAGTGCGGGATAACCGACAACGCATTAATTTCCAATCTCTCGTTGAAGTTCTCCGCACTTATGGATTTGAAAACAGCATTTCCAAACGTCCTCTAAAAGATATTCCCTCACTTTCTGTTCCTCTTGTGCTCTTTTTGAATGATGAGCAAGCGGCTGTTGTGACCAAAATTGAGGGCGTCGGCGCTAAACGTACTTATTATTTGCGCCAAACCGATGGTTTAACGAAAGCCTTAACGGAATATGAATTAGAACAGATTTATTACGGCTTTTGCTGGTTTATTAAGCAAAAAGTTGCCGCAGATGTGCGTTCAGAATTGCCTGAATATCATTTGCCCAAAGCTTGGTTTTGGAAAGTGATTTGGCGTTTCAAACCTTATTATTTCCAAGTGGTTATCGCCACCTTTTTGATTAACTTTCTTGCGTTGGTGAGTTCGTTGTATGTGATGAACGTATATGACCGAGTGATCCCAAACAAGAGTTATGACACGCTTTGGGTGCTGAGTATTGGTGTGGTTCTAGCCATTAGTTTTGAATTTGTAGCGAAACTCATCCGCAGCCATTTAACGGACATCGCAGGGAAAAAAGCAGATTTAATTATCAGTTCCGCCTTGTTTAGACGCGTAATGTCCTTGCGTTTAGTGGATAAACCAGTGTCATCAGGATCTTATGCCAACAACTTACGTGATTTTGAATCCGTGCGTGAATTTATGACCAGTGCCAGCTTGTTGGTATTGGTGGACTTGCCTTTCTTGCTGTTGTTCGTGTTTGTGATCAGTATGATTGGCGGTAAATTGGCCATTGTGCCATTGATTTTAATTCCGCTAGTGATTTTGGTCGGTTTCCTTGTGCAACCTCGTATTGCTCGTTATATGAACGAATCTATGCGTGAAAGTTCACAGCGTCAGGGTTTGGTGGTGGAAGCCATTGAAGGGATTGAAACACTGAAAGCCAATAACGCCACCAACTGGGCGCAACACCGCTGGGATATGTACACCGCCAAAACTTCAGCTTCACAAATTAAAGTGAAAGATTTAAGTGGTTTTATCGTGAATTTTTCGGTTGCGATGCAACAACTTAATACTGTTTTTCTTGTGCTGTTGGGTACTTACCTAATTCACAGTCAAGTGGAGGGCGATCGTATTACCATGGGGGCGTTGATTGCCTGTGTGATTTTGTCAGGGCGAGCGTTGTCACCGTTGGCGCAAATTGCAGGTCTTGCCACTCGTTTTCAGCAGGCTCGTCTTGCTTTACAAGGCGTGAATGCTATCGTTGATCGCCCTATTGATCGCTTGCCTGATCGCAATTATGTCACTTTGGATACGGTGCAAGGGCAAATTTCCTTTAATAATGTGCATTTTCAGTACGGAAAAGAGGGTCAGCCAGTGTTGTCCAATGCGAATCTTGTGATCCGACCAAATGAAAAAGTGGCAATTTTAGGACGAATCGGTAGTGGTAAAACTACTTTTCTGAATCTTGCTTCGGGGCTATATGAGCCAACGCAAGGAAATGTCACCCTTGATAATGTAGATTTGCGTCAGTTGGATCCAAATTATTTGAGAAATCAAGTAACGCTATTTAGCCAGTCACCACGCCTCTTTTTAGGCTCTTTGCGTGAAAATTTAGATATGGCTCGCAGTGATGGTTTTTCTAGTGATCAACAATTGCTCGCGGCCTTACAACGTTTCGGTTTAGAACGCATTATTCAAGGACATCCTCGAGGATTAGATATGCCTTTAGGTGAAAACGGAATGGGCTTATCCGGCGGTCAAAAACAATTGGTGGCGCTAGCGAGAATGACCTTGAAAGATCCAAGAGTGGTGTTATTGGATGAGCCAACCGCAAGCTTAGACCAAGCCTCTGAAAATCAAGTGTTAAATGCTTTAGCAAACTGGTGTCAAAACCGCACTATGATTGTGGTGACCCATCGTCCACAAGTGTTGAAATTAGTGGATCGCATTGTGGTGATCGATAATGGTCAAATAGTCATGGATGGACCAAGAGATGCGGTGTTAAAACGTTTGAATGGCGAAGATCAAACTGCGCCTGAGGAAAAGCAACAACCTAACTAACAGTCAACCTCAGAGCAGAAGGCATGATTGTTAAGCGGAAAGAAAACCGATGAAAAATCAAAAAAAACATAATATTCCACCTGAAGCTAATCCGCAGGTGGAGGAAAAACAAAGTCAACCAAAAAGCCCAGAAGCCAATACTCAAACAGAGACAAAAACATTAGCAAAAAATGCAATAGTTGCGAAAGTCATCGAAATTTCTTTGTTGGTATGGAATTCTGTGCGTATTAAGGTGATGAAACTAACTAACAAACAATCGCCAGTTGCTGAAAATGCGCAAAAAGAAATCGTCAATAAAGAAGATTTGAAACTGTTAAATGATCTACACGCAGCATTACAAGCAGAGAGACATACAGGGATTTTTTCTGTGGTGATTTTAATGGCAATTTTTTGTGTTGTGTTTGTCATTTGGGCATATAACAGTCCTCTTGAGGAAGTGACTCGTGGGCAAGGAAGTGTTATTCCAAGCAGTCGTGATCAAGTGGTGCAAAGTTTAGATCCTGGTATTTTGCAAGAAATGAAAGTGAAAGAAGGGGATATTGTGGAGAAAGGACAAGTGCTGTTGCTTCTCGACGATACCCGAAGTGCTGGTTTCTTGCGTGAAAGTCAGGTGAAAGTAAACAACTTGCAAGCTATCGTGGCACGTTTACAAGCCGAGGCTTATGACACGCCGTTAAAATTTCCTGAAGATATTCCCGATGAGGTTAAAGAGCGCGAAACCGCAGCTTATCAAGCACGTCAACGTAGCATTAACGATACCATTCGTGGTTTAACAGAAAGTAAGCTGTTGTTGGATCGTGAAATTTCTATCACAAAACCAATGGTTGCAAGAGGAGTTGTATCGGAAATTGAGCTATTGAGAATGCAACGCCAATCTTCTGATTTAGCCCAACAAATCACTGAGCGTAAAAATAAATATACCGCAGATGCGAACAGTGAATTAGTGCAAATGGAATCAGAATTAGCTCAAGCCCGTGAAAATATGATTGTGCGTGCAGATCCCGTAGAGCGTTCTCGCTTAAGAGCGCCTTTGCGTGGCATCGTTAAAAACATTCGCATTAACACCGTGGGGGGGGTAATCCAAGCTGGGCAAGATATTTTAGAAATCGTGCCTTTAGACGACAAACTCATTGTACAAGCCTATATCAGCCCGAAAGACGTGGCATTTATTCGCACTGGGCAAGAAGCTATTGTGAAAGTGAGTGCTTATGATTACGCGATTTATGGTGGAATTGAGGGCGTGGTAACGCTAATCAGTCCAGACACCTTGCAAGATGATCGTCGAGCCAGCGCATTAAAATTAAACCCTGATCAGGCTTATTATCGTGTTTTAGTGGAAACCACCACCAATAACATCACCGATAAAACAGGGCGTAAATTGGAAATTACACCGGGAATGACCGCCACCGTGGATATTCGCACTGGGCAAAAAACCGTCTTCCAATATTTAGTGAAACCAATCACGCGTTTAAAACAGGCGCTGCAAGAGCGTTAAACTAAGAAAGCACGTTATAACGTGCTTTCAACTTCAAAAAATCCTTCAATCCTATTGAACAATGCGTGGAGTCTTTGTGCAGACACCTGCGTTTTGTCCCTACTGGCCCTTCTGTATTTTCATTTTTTAGGTGTAATGGACAAA
>MUYB01000027.1:34089-64529 GCA_002015125.1 [Haemophilus] felis | reverse complement strand
TCTCCCTGCAAGCACTTTTTGTAAATTTTTTTTATTTTTTATTTGAGCGATGAAATTTACAGCAAAATTGCTGTTTGAGGATCGAAAAATGGCTGATTCTCACCACCGATATTAATTTGAAATATTTGTAGCGACGCCACGCTGGCATCGGAAAATGGGAATTTCCACATTTGTTGGGGAAACCGCAATGGATGCAAACATCGCGTTCGTACGCTCACTTCCTTAAGAGATCAGAAGGGAGAATATTCCTTAAATTTGAAAAATGCTACTATGCCCATCAGGCATTTTAACCGCAAGACTTAAAGAACCACTCATAGCTTCCACATAGCGTTTCAAAGTAGAAAGACGTGGGTCGTTATCTTTCTGCTCAATTTTTGCTACCGCAGATTGAGAAATGCCCAGTGCTTTCGCAAGTTGTTTTTGCGAAAAATTTAATTCTTCACGCAAATCGGCTAATCCTGCCTCATAAACGGGCAAAAAAAGACGCCGAAGCGTCTTTTTTGTTTTATTGGGTTGGTTACCAGCGGTAGCCTATACCGACGTTGCCGCCGAATTCGCCAGAACTGTTGCTGGAGCCGGCGGCGCGGATAGTGATGCGTCCGTTGTCCGTTGTAGCGGAGATACCGAGCGCTACAGCGTTTTGGCCTTTGTAGTAACCACCAGCCGCAGACACAATGCGTTCGCCCGGTCGGCTAGAGGAAATTAATCCAGCTACAGCGTAGGCACCGGCGATACCAGAGCTTAGACGTTGTGTTGTTTGTTGCAACTGGGTGTCGAAGCCTTTTGCGAGTCGGTGGAGTTGATCACCATTCACCACATCAGTGCTGCCCTCTTCTACACGGCCCGGCGCTACACCAGAAATGGTCACTGGTGCCTTAATCGGGTTGCCTTTAGCATCAACAACCGGTTTGCCTGTTTTCGGATCAATCACTGGTTTAGACAATACTAAATCACCGTCTTTAGTCGTCGATAAACTCGTACCCTCTTTACCATTGTTGCTTAACTTAATGCTTTCAAACTTAGGATCTTTCGCCATACTCACTTTGATTTCGCGAGTATTGCCTTTGGTTGAGCCAGTAACTTCAATATTATCACCGCCCACCACTTCAAGTTTGTTGGCATTTTGTACTTTATCTGCGTAGGTACCTGCTTTGCTTTCAGGATCTTCGTTGCGAGTTGCCACCACAAACCCCATACGTTTGGCGTCGTTGACGGTTAATACATCACGATCGTTAGCTGAGTTAAGATCTGCCAAGCCACCGAATGCTTTGTTATCCGCGTCTTTCGCAATCTTATTCACAGCCACAGCACCCGCCTTCGCTTTACCATCTTTCACATCAGAAGTGCGGTAGTAATCATCACCAATTTTGGTGAGAGCTTCAGTACCTGATTTACGTTTCTCGCCTACGACTTCCACGTTATCTTTAGCATAAGCTAAGCCGTCCACTGTTACCACATCGTTCACTTTGGTTGCGTTCTCTTTCGGTGCAAGTTTACCTTGTTTGATTTCTACATCTGCTGGTTTGTAGAAATTATCACCGATTTTCACCAAGACATCTTCAGGCTTATGCACTTCATAAGTGAGTTCCACATCACGGGCATCGTAAATCTTGCCACCGATTTCTCTGGTTTCAAAGTCCGTGTTAGTTGGCAAGGATTGTGTTGCCGCTGCCACGTTACTAATACGAACAGGATCTTTGCTCACTTCGTTTGGTGCATTAGAAGGTTTGTTCATTGCCATTCCTGCGTTAGCTAAAGCACCTGCTGGAATTTCTGCACTACTGCCATCTGCATTGGTCAATACAGGTTTGCCGTCTGCACCCACCGCATAGAACTTGTCGCCTACTTTAGTGATTGGTACATCTTTACCACCCACTTTCGCCGTGTAAGTCATTGGCAAGCCAGTTAAATGCACGCTAATGTTGGTGGTGTCCACACCGCTTGCATCACGTTTGGTTTCTACGTTAACAATAGTGTTGCCGCCGTTGGCAAAGTTCACTGCGTCATTCGGGGTAACTTTTTCTGCCCCTAAGTCGCTGTTGTCTGTGCCTTTGGTGTTCACGGCATCGCCGTTTTGTTTCACCAAGAAACCGCTCTTCGCCACGGTTTGATCCAATTGATCTTTGTTCACCGCTTGATCAGGGTTTTCCGCCCAAGCCACGTTGTTGATATTCACGCCGCCTTTGCCTTTTTTGATCTCATCTTTAGTTCGATCTGTTCCTGCATTCGCATTCGTACCATTGATACCATCTTTACCTGCGTATGTTTCACCCTCAAGCTGAACATCACGTTTTACTGGCGTAGTTGTGGTATCCACTGGCGTAGCACCTGTATTTGGCTTACCAAACGGATTGACATCGTTCGGATCATAGAACTTGCCATCTTTGCCTTTCACCACTTCTTTTGGTTCACCTGTGGTTGGATCAGCAATGGTGTATTTATCCTTAATCGGTAAATCCACGTCCACACGCACGGTGGTGACGGTTTTCTTATTACCCGTTGCGTCGATGTCTTCTTTGGTAGTCATCGTGACGACGCTGTTTTTGCCGTCGGCAAAGCGGATTTCATCTTCAGGGTTAATGCGTTCATCACGGTTTTGTTTGCTTGGATCTTTATCCATACTTTCCGCATCGCCTTTACCCACGATAAAGCCTGATTTCGACAGTGCAGCACCCACTTGGTTACCCGTGACAAAGCCGTTACCGTCAGCTTGGGTTGCCACTTGATCCGCTGCTACAGGTTGTTTACCTGCTAACGGCTGACCGTCTTTGCCAAGATCTTCAGGGCGATAGTATTGTGCGGTATTGCCTTCGCCCACTTTCACAAGCGGTTTGCCTTCTTTATCCACCGCAAATCTTTCGCCTTGTGGCACAATCACCCCACGTTTCACATTCACCACAAGCTCACGTTTGCCGTTTTCGTCGGTGTTGCCTTTCACGGACACTAAGCCGTCTTTTGAACCTGTTACATTTAACTGGTTGCCGTGGCGAACTTGATCTTTGTAGGTTTCCGCGCCGTCTTTGTTGGTGGTGGATAACACAAAGCCTAAACCTTGTAAATCGCCCACAGTGGCAACTGCTTTCGCATCGGAATTAGCAAAGTCAACTAAGCCGCCTTTGCCGACCTCAACCGCTGTGGTTGTGGTGTCAGGCTTACCTTGGTCGTTCACTTTGTAGTATTTGCCATCTGCCATCGCTAACACTGGTTTTTTGGTGTTATCGATCGGTTCACCTTTCTCGTTTACGTCTTCGGCGTTATACCATTTGCCATCGTTGGCTTGTCTGAGGTTTTTGCCATCCACTTGCGGAGCAGTGAACGGTTTGGTGCTGCTGGTAATACCGCTGATAGTGCCTGTTTTACCATCAATCTTAATGGTTTCTTCGCCTTTGTCGTTAGTGAAGGTTAAGTCATCTTTGGTCAATTCAGATTTCGCTTTATTCGCTGTATCCGTTGAAGCCAAAGTGAGCTTATCCGCGCCTAACTCCGCTTTGTTTTTCTTACCATCGGTTTCATCCACAATCGCCACTTTGTCGTTACCCACAGTGGTTTTGTGTTTTTTATCCGCACTTTCCACACCGATTTCCGTTGGTGCAACCGATGCCGTGTTGCCGTTTTTATCCTCCACTGCCACTTTATCTGGTGTGATCGTGGTGCTTGGGGCTTTCGCATTTTGATCATCGGCTGGATCTTTCACGCCCGTTACCGCAATCTCTTTTGGTTTCACGCTGGTGGTTGCACCGTCTGCTCCCTTAATGGTTGCACCGTCTAAGCCATAGCTTGCACTCTTCGTTGGCGGTGTATTTGCATCGGCACCTGCGGCTTTTTCGGTGATGTTCACGCCATCGGCTTTGGTTTCATTTTTGGTTACCTTGCCGTCTGCCGCTTTCTCCGCAACGGTTAAGCCTTTGCCTGCACCTTCTTCTAACTTGAAGCCTGTGCCATTGCCATTGTCGAAGCCTTTGGAAGTTAGCGAGCTAATATTGGCAATCGCTTCGGCGAGTTTGACGATCAATTTGTCATGGGTAATATCCACATAGATATTATTTTTCGCTGACGCTGGCGCGGTTTGAGCATTGTCATCACGCTCGCCCTGCACCACAATGTGATCGCCTAACTTACGGTGTACCTCGTTGGTGTTGTGGTTGCCACGCAACGCAAAACCTGAGATCGCAAGGGCTTGCAAGTCGCCCACCGTTGCTGCATTGTTCAAGCTGCTACCGCTTAAGTCATACAGACTGGTTGCCGCCGTTCTTGCTTTTGCTTTGTCTAACGTTGGTTTCGTGCCTGCCGCAGCATCCTGTGCTGGGGCAGTTGCCGCATATTCCGCACCAATACCACTGCCTAAGTTCAGCAACTTACGTAAATCGTCGCCTTTTGATTTGATGTTCACGTTATTAGACGCAGTCGGTGTCAAATCTTGGTTACCTTTCACATATTTACCACCGCCAGGCAAGCTATTGTCCGCAATCCACGTTGCGCCTTTCAGGTCGGCAGGGGTGTAGAACTTGCCGTCTTTGCCTTTGAGCACAGGAGCACCGTTAGCGTCCACATATTCAAATGGTGAAGAGTCGCTTTGTAGATCGAGCTTGTCGGACAATTCACGCACTGCCCCTTCGGTGGCGGCACGGCCTGCATTGTCGCCAATACCATAACCGCTGGTAGGCGCTTGGCCTGGGGTTTGAGCATCAGGCGTATTATCCGCTGTACGATTAGCCAAGCCCATAATGCTGGCGGCGTTTTCGCCCTGCGTATTGTTCGCACCGCTGATGGTCACATTGCCAATCTTGGCGGTTTTCGCATCGGCGTCTAGCTTGATGGCCTCGGTGGTGCCGTCGTTACCTTTAAAGGTTAGGCTGTTGCGGTCTAGCTCGGCCGTTGACTTGTCCTGTGCGTTAGAGTCTTGGTTGGTCAAGGTGAGCTTGTCCGCAGCCAAGCTGGCTTTATCCGTGCCATTTTGTGCGGTTACACCGTCTTTATTCAAGGCCGTGCTGTTGTCGCCGTTTTGTGCAGTCACACCAGCTTTGTTCACCGTGGTGGTGTCACCGCCTTCGTTCACTACTAAACCAGCGTCGGTCAGCGTGGTGGTCTTGGTCGGGTTTTGGGCTTTGTCGGCCAGTTTAATTTCGCTGGCTTTCACCGTGGCCTGCTTGCCGTCTTTGTCAGTTAGCTCGGTGCCGTCGATACCATAAGTCGCCGTAGCCGATTTGCCGTCAGCGCCCACGTGGTTAATGGTCGTGCCGTCTAGACCTACCGTGACTTTCTTACTACCCTGATCGTCTTTATCGCGTAGGGTCAGACCGTCTTCCTTGCCTAGCTTGAAGTACTTGCCTTCGGCATCGTCGTCCAACGGGTCAGACTCGATAGAATCTAGATTCTTAATGGCTTTGGCCAACTTGACGATGAGGTCATTATTGGACACATCCACACGGATATTATCACTGGCAGTGGTGGCGGTGTCGGCCAAGCTACCTTCGCCCTTGATCACCAAGGTATCGCTTAATTTGCGGTGTACTTCGTTGGTGGCGTGGTTGCCTTTAAAGGTCAAGCCTGCCACTGCGATAGCTTGTAGATCGCCGACTGTCGCCACATTATTCAAGGCATTACCTGTTAAACCGTACAAGCTATTTGCCGCCGCTTTTGCTTTGGCGGTATCTAACGTCGGTGCGGTGTTCGCTGGTGTGCCTGCTGCTGGTGCAGTGGCTACATAGTCAGAGCCAATGCCACTGCTCACATTCATTACTTTACGTAAATCTGCACCTTTGGCTTTGATATTGACTTTGTTCGATTCAACCGATGCCACATCTTCAGGCGTGCCTTGCGTATTATTTTTCACATACTTACCGCCACCTTCGATGTTTGCATCCGCAATCCAAGTTGCCCCTTTCAGCTCTGCTGGTTTGTAGAACTTGCCGTCTTTGCCTTGAACAACTGGAGCATCGTTTTCATCCACATAGGTAAATGGTGAAGAATTATCCTGTAAGTTTAATTTCTCCGCCAATTCACGTACTGCACCCTCGGTTGCCGCACGCCCTGCGTTATCGCCAATACCATAACCTGAAGTCGCCGCTTGCCCTGATGTTTGAGCATCAGGTGTATTATCCGCTGTACGATCTGCCAAGCCAGTAATGCTCGCTGCATTTGCCCCTTGCGTATCGTTTGCACCACTAATGGTTACGTTGCCAATCTTCGCCGTTTTATCGTTTGCATTAAGCGTGATGGCATCCGCACCATCTTTGCCTTTAAGGGTTACACCACCACGGGTAATTTCCGTTGCGTGTTTGTCCGTTGCATCTGGCGCTTGCGGTCCAATCACCAATTTATCCGCCGTCAAGTTAGATTGATCCGTGCCGTTTTGAGCGGTTACACCTGATTTTTCCAGCGAAGTGCGGTTGCCGTTGGCATCTTCCACGGTAACTTCTTTTGCACTTACGGTTGTGGATTCGCCCTCGTCGTTTTCCACTTCTAAACCGTCTTTATTCAAGGTCGATTCGTTACCATTCGCATCCGCAACATTCACGCCATTGATGTCATAAGTTGCGGTTCTGATTTCACCATTCGCATTGGTTTCGGTAATGCTTGAACCCTCCGCATTGGTCACGTTTTCTGTGGTTGCACCATCCGCGGCTTTTTGGGTTAAGGTTAAGCCATCATCTTTGCTTAACTTGAAGCCAGATTTGCCATTTGTAGGCTCAACCGATTTAATGGAATCAATATTCGTAATCGCTTTTGCCAGTTTGATCACCAATGCTTTGTTGGTATTGTCCGTATCCACACGGATATTGTCCGCAGCGGTGGCGCCGTCGGCTGGCAAGTTCGCGCCTTCACCCGTCACAGTGAGCTGTTCGCCCAGTTTGCGTTTAACGGCTGTGGCTTGAGGGTTGCTACCGATAAAGTCTAAACCGGCGTCCGATTTCTCGTTAAGTTTCTCGGCCAAATCGCGCACCGCCCCTTCGGTCGCGGCACGGCCTGCATTGGCGTCTTTACCGTAGGTGTCGTTGCCCAAATCGGCTAAGTCGCCCACGTTACGATTGCTTAAGCCAGTGATCACGCCTTTGGCGTTGGCGTCGGTGCCGTCTTTACCAATGACGATCTTGTTGTCGCCATTGTTGCCGTCGGTACCCGTGACGATTTCCAACTTGTCTTTGCCCAATTCGGCAAGGGTTTTAGCTGGATTGTTGGTGTCTTTCACTTTCACACCGCCGGCGTCGATGGTGGTTGTGGTGTCGTTGACGCCGTCCGTGCCTTTGAGCTCAACTGCTTTGAATTCAGGCGTTTCGGTCAGGCCAATGCTGATCGTACCCACACCGTTTTCATAGGCGTATTCCGTTTTCAGGTTGTTGCCTTTGAAGTGGGTATTGTTGGCGCTGGTGAGGTCGCCTTCCACTACCTTCAAGGTGGTACCCAAGTTTTGGCGGTTCGGGTTGGTGTGACCCGCTTTCACTGCGGTCGCCTCAAACTGAATACCTTCATTCACCGTACTGATGAGGTTGTCTACCGCTGCCTTAATCGTACCCGAGGCCAGACCAGTGGCGCCGGCCGCAATATGGCCTTTGTTAATGGCGGTAAAGGTTGGCGCCGTAAAGACGTTGTTCGCTGGCGTTAAGCCCAATGCCGTGGCTAGGCTGTTGAGTTGGTGACCAGTAATGGCGTCGGTTGAATTCGTAGATAAATCAGCGTCCACCAAGCCAGTGATTTTCTTGTTGTTAACCGTCAACGCATCTTGGCCAAAGGTGATTTTGGCAGTGCCGTCTTGACCCATAATGCTGTTGATACCAATTAAATTGGTGTTCAACGCAAAGGTGGCCACACCATTGTCTTGCGTGTTCGTGGTGATGTTTTTATCGCCAGCAAAGGTCAGACCGTCAGACAGTTTCACCGTTTTCTTCGGTGTGGTGCTGGTGCCTGTGCCAGGCGCTGGGTCTTGATTGCGGGCAAAGTAGGCAATCTCGGCGTCGGTCAGGCCACCTTTTAGCGTGCCAATGGCTTCGTCTAGCTTGCTGATGGCCTCGCCCACGCTGTTTACCGTAGTCGGCGTTGTTGTACCACCAGCCGATGGCTTGGTTTTGTCCACCCCGTTCAGGGTGAAGGTCGGCGCTCCGACTGAACCGTCGGCATTGGTGGCGCCAGCGCCTAACGCGTCTCTAATGCTTTCTAGCGCAGCGTGCAACTGGCTACCGTTGATAGCGTCTTTGGAATCAGTTGCCACATTGCCAGCGGTTAAACCAGTAAGTTTCGCTGTGTTGCCTGTTCCTGTGCCACTTAAGGTAATTGTATTTGCATCAGTAAGGGTAATTTTCGAACTATTATCATCTTTAGCGATAGAGTTAATACCTTTCAAGTCCGCTTTTAAGCCATAGCTGATGCCGTTCGCATTTGCATCCACAGTTAAGTTGTTATCACTCTTAACAGTGAATTTGCTGTGTTCTAAGCTGACGTTATAACGTTTCGCATCACCATCAGTATCTTCCTCAACTTTAACCAGTGATTGATTTTCTGCCGCTCGAACTTTCACTAAATTTTTAATGTTAGTTTTACCTGTTTCAGTAATATTGTCTAAATCAGTGGTAGCAACATCTTTGTCATCACTGATTTTATTCAATTTATCTTTAACGGCTTGAGCGAGATCAATCGTTAATTTTTGACCTGTTGCAGTAGTTGTAATCAAGTTAGTATCAGCACCTTCGATCGCTAGTTTTTGCCCACTCAAGTTAACTGAGCCTTCACTGCTCGTTGTAGCATCTGCTTTACCCGTAAAGGTCAATTTCACGTTTTTCAACGCTCTATCTAAGCCTTCGATAGCCTCTTTGGTGTTGGTAATATTAGTATTGCCACCTTGGTTGACCGTGTTACCGTCTTTATTAATAGTAAGATTAAACGTCGGACCTGTAACAGTACCATCGTTACCTACCGTTGCCCCTAACGAAGTGGCCAGTGCGCTTAACTGATCGTAGTTCACAGCATCGTTGCCAGCTTTACCTTTGGCTACGCCAGTTAATGTAATCGGACTGTTCGCAGTGCCGTTGCTTAAGGTCACTTTGTCATCACCCAACTCAATTTTCGCGTTGCTAGCGCCTTTGGTAATACTTTCAATACCAGTTAAGTCTTTATTCAAGCCAAAGGTCACGTTGCCTTGTTCATCCGCCGCTGCAACGGTTAAGTTGCTATCGGTTTTGAAGGTGAAACCTGTGGTTAATGCAATGTTTTTACCTGCGGTTGCCTGTGCAGAACCTTGCTGTGTTTTATAAGCAATAGTCGCTGTGCCTAAGCCAGTTTTTAAGCTGTCAATTGCATTGTCTAAAGCGGTTAACGCTGAACCTACATCGGCGTGGGCTGTTGTTGCTGGTGTAGCGCCGCCTAGGGTTGGAGTTGCCCCTGCTTTCAATGTGTAAGTTGGACCTGTGATTGCGCCGTCTGCGGTATTCACGCTAGCGCCACCACCCAATTTGCTCGCCAAGTCTTTTAACTGAGCCACATTCACAGCATCATTGTCAGCTTTACCTTTATTCAAGCCAGTAATCGCTTTGTTACCTAAGGCAATACCTGTGCCGTTAATGATGACGCCAGCGGCGCTGAGAGAAGTGGTTGCTGTTACAGTGTTAAACTCAACCTCGTCTTTCAAGCCGATGGTGTATGTGCCAGCGTCAGTGCCCGCTCCAGTCAACGCGACTTTGAGGTTTTTGCCTAAGTGGGTTTTAGCTGTGCCAGTCGTGCCCAGAATATCCCCTGCCTTAATAGTAAGGTTTTTCGCTTCGCTGTTTTTGCGTTCAAAAGTACCAGTTTCACCATCTTTGAAAGTAAATTTTGTGTCATTAAGCGTGGTTAACTCAGAAGCCTTCACTAGTTTGTTGCCAGCTTGTAACTCATCACCAACATACACATCTTGACTGCTCACGACTTTGCCGTCTTTAAGCTCAATTTTCGTGCCGTTGTTATTACCGCCTGCAATAGAGGTGATGTTATTTAATACCGCATCTAAGCTGTGGGTCACTTTACCGTCAGCTTCAACTTTTGTAGTGATGTTCTCTGAGCTAACAAAGTTCAAACCGCTGTTTAATGAAGTTTCTTGTTGAGTACCAATAAGCTGAGTACCGTCCTCATTCGTGGCTTTGTATTTCAGGTTCGCACCAGCCGCAGCGGTTTGAATAGCCGTATCGCTCACGTTGACCGCATAGGTCTTGAAGTCGCCATCGGTGCCTTCAGTCACAGTGGTGTTGGTGCCAGCGATCACCTTAACAGCGGCTTTAGCCGCCTCTTTGGCTTTGGCGGTCAATTGCGTGTCGTCAATCGTAATGGTGATCGCTTGGTCTTCAGCGTTGGTTTTCACTAAAGTGCCATCGCCTTTTACAGTGAGTTGCTGTGAGCCGAGGTTCACTTTGGCGTTTGTATTGTTCGTGGTGGTATTGCCACGAATGCCCAAGTTTGCATTGGCACTGACAGAATTTTCAATTTGGGTTTTAATGCCATCAACATAGGTTTTAACGGTTTCACCTTTGACTAAACCACTGTCTTTGTTGCCGCCAATGGTGCCGTCTTTGTTAATCGCAAAGGTCACTTTGGCGTTGCCCGTAGTGCCGTCGGCGGCGATGTTGGCTGTGATGTCATCTGTACCCTGTAATGTAAAGGTATTGCCTAAACTGACCGCTTGCGAGCCGCTGGAGCCTGTGCCTGTAGCAGCAAAGGTGATATTGCCGTTATTTTTGACTTTATTGATCGCATTTTGCGTGTCGGTGTCTAAGCCAATGGTCAATGTGCCATTGCCTGTATTGCCTGTGTCGGTGCTCACTGCCGCTGTTATGCCATTGCTGCCAGTAATCGTAAGTGCGGTGTTTTTCTCACCGATTTTGTGCGTTGCCGCATTGTTGCCTGAACCTGTTTGCAATGTGGTCACAGCACCGAGTTGGCCTAGTAATGGCTTAATCGCCTCTGCCATTTTTTGAGCGTTAAAGCCCAATGTGTATTTTTGATGACCAGCACTTGAACCAGTAGTGCTATCCAGCGTAAGTGCCTCTACACCAGTACCCAAAACAACTTCATAGGTCTTCATACTATCCAACTTGGCTTTCAATGTTGGATCAAGAGCAATAGTTACGTTGCCCAAACCGAGCAAGCGGTTAGTTGTGGTGCCAGAAAGTGACACACCTTCGCCTGCGGTTAAGCCACCCGTAGCGTTGGCGTCAAAGTCGATTTCTAGGGTATTGGTTTGTGTATTGGCGGTCACGCTTAAGCCACTGTTGGCTTTGCCTTTAATGGTTAAGGTGTGACCTAGGCGACGTTGTACGCTACCGGTATCGGCGTTAAAGGTGATCGGCGTGTTAGCCACTTGGTACAATTGCGAACCGTTGATGGCGTCGGTGCTATCTGATGTGATACGCCCTGCAGCAACGTTGTGGATTTGGCGGAACGCCGTCGTCCCTGTCCCTGACCCCACACTGACAGAACCTACGACATTCGTGCCACCTGCAAAATTTCTGAACGAGACTTGATCATTACCTGTACCAATCGTGGCGTTTGGCGTGGGCACAGCAGCCACGGTTTGTGCCTTTGAACCCAGTGCGACAGAGTTGTCTTGAT
Organism: [Haemophilus] felis; assembly: GCA_002015125.1. Taxonomy (GTDB): domain Bacteria; phylum Pseudomonadota; class Gammaproteobacteria; order Enterobacterales; family Pasteurellaceae; genus Pasteurella; species Pasteurella felis. The sequence continues at coordinate 52,958 of MUYB01000027.1, read as the reverse complement.
TCGCACTGGCACCCTGACCAATCGCCACGGCCTTGTTTGCTGAAGCAGAAGCCTCACGACCAATCGCAATCGCATCCTCTTCTGAAGCGGTGGTGCGATTTGTGCCAGCAGACGTACCAATCGCAATCGCATATTGACCGCTGGCTTTGGTGTAATAACCGAATGCGGCAGATTTTGAACCTGTGGCATTCGCATTATTCCCCACGGCTGTACCACGCTCACCAAGCACAACAGCGCTTTCACCAAATGCCGAGCCACCAACAACGTGTGTGATATTGGTCGCAGTCCAGTTTTGGTTGGTTTTATTAAGCGTCCCAGCACCAATTTTAGCACCTGCCCCCACAGCTATACTGTGGTCACCAAAGACCTGAGCCCCTTGCCCCACTGCAATGCTTTTTTCTGCATTGTTGCTTGTACCAGTGGCGATGGCATCTGTACCAATAACTAACGCATTGGAATAAGCATTAGCTCGTTGACCGATGGCGATGGCGTTGTGGCTATTAGAATAGGATTTTTCCCCAATCGCAATGGTGGATCGTCCACCCGCCCAAGCCCCTGAACCCAACGCCACTGCATTATCCGCTTGAGTACCATAGGCTTTGGCATTATAACCGATTGCGACACTGTTTTTGTGTTCGGCAACACCACCACCTGACGCACGCACATTCGCCCCGTGACCAATTGCCAAGCTGCTCTCTGCACCAGTTCCCACACTCGCATTTGGACCAATAGCGATGGAATGTGCTTCACTCGCTCCATTATTCGCACGGTTGCCTGTTACAGTACTGCGGACGCTGAAGTATCTCACTGATGATTTTTTAAGCTGTGCCACGTTGACAGCGTCAGTGTCTAAATGACCTGCTGCCACACCAGTGATTTGGCGAGTTTTACTTGCATCACCATTACCAATGGCTAACGCCCCCGTGTTGGCTTTCCATGCAGCAGTAGTAGTAAGGGTAGATTTTGCCTCCGTGACTGGATCGTAACCTATGCTGTGATCGTGAGCTAAGTCACGGTTAGAGTTAGAATAGCGACCAAGAGCAATACCGTTATCGACACTTACCTGTGCACCATCGCTTTGACCACCACCAATTGCCACACTGCCTGCGTTATTTGCCACCGCTCTTGCACCAATGGCAATCGCACTTTCTCTTTCAGCCCAAGCTTTTTGACCTAAAGCCACAGAACTGCGTCCGTAAGCCTTAGAATCAATGCCTAAAGCCACCGCACCTTCGCCGTTTTCATCGTTCAATTGAGTATTGACCTGTGGATTGGCTTTGGTGCTGTCGTTTCCGTCATAAAACACCTTACCTGTTTGGGCACGCACACCAATGGCAACGGAATTTTTCCCCACCGCTAAGTTGTTTTTGAAGTTGGAGCTGTTAAGTGTTGCTTTTTCAGCATCTGTATATAACGTCGCAATTGCGTTATCTTCCAAATCTTTTTGCTTCGCCGCTTCTAACGCGGATAAAAATTCTTTGAGTTTGAGTTTTGGATTATTTTGGTCTGTAAGATCCCAATATTGGGGGTCTGTTTTCTTATTAAACACTCCAACATTCGTACCTGAAGCGTTGTTATATAAGTCTGATGTGTTTGAATAAACTTTGGCAATCAACGCATTTACATTTGTTGATTTCGAGTTCACGCCCGCGTCGGTATGCAACGTTTTCAGTTTGTCATACAAACCACGCAATTTACTTTCATCGATATTGTCACCTGCGGTTTTACGTGCTTCCACAACGAGCTTTTGCGACAAGGCTTTTACGTAGTTTTTATAGTTAATTTCTCGCTGTGCTAAATCACGCAAATCTTTTGGATCGCCTGATTTTTGGTTCACGGAGAAATAGTGCATAATGTTATCGCTTTCTTCCGTAAAGCTATCAATACGGCTTTCCAACGCACGCAATTGTGCCACGTTCACCGCATCAGAATCCAACGCCCCCGATGCCACGTTCACAATACGACGCTCTTTCCCTTTCGTCCCGACGGAAATTACCCCAACACGAGAGTTAATCGGTATCGCATAAGACCCCACAGGAATATAAGCTGACGTAGCGAGTTCTTGCTGCGTGTAATCGGTTTCAGACTCATAACCTAATGCGGTAGAGTTCTCTAACGTGGAGCGAGAGAAGTTACCAATCGCCAAGCTGTTTTTTGCCGACGCTTTCGAGCCAACCCCAACTGCCATTGCGTTGCGTTCAGTTGCACGGCTTGCTAAACCCATAGCAAAAGCGTTATCCGCCAAAGAACGAGAATAAGAACCTAACGCCAAACCGTTGTTGTTTTTTGCATAAGCACCACGACCAAGCACAATATTGTTTTCACCAGTAGACGCCGAACGAGAACCGATAACGAGAGAGTTTTTTGCCCCCGCTTTGGTTTGCACACGTACAATGTTTGAATTGGTATCTAGCGTGGTTTTAGCACGAATAGTGTTAGCTTGTTTAGTAGCATTTTCCAATCTATTCACATCAATTATATAGGAAATACCGTCAGTGACGGATGTATCAACCGTAAGCCCTTCTTCTGAAGTATCAAAGGTTACATCCGCATCCGCATAGACTTCCGAACCAATCGCAATCGAGCCAAACCCAGCAGAAATTGCACGATAACCATACGCCATACCGCCATCTTCAATGGTTTGCGAGTTGCTACCGACTGCAACGGAGTTATTTTTATACACATAAGTATTGGTACCGATAGCTTGTGAGCGGTCACCAAAGGCAAAAGAACCTGAACCTAATACGGACGAATTTTCACCCAACGCATACGACATCGTACCAATGGCGACAGCCCCATCTGCTAAAGCAGCGGATTTCGGACCTATCGTAATCGCCCCACGTCCAGAGGACCAGCTCATCGCATAGGCATCCCCATATTTAGAACTATCTTTAAGAACGGCATAGTCATTTTCGGAAACATTGGCAAATGCACCATCAGTTTTAGCCTTTTCCTCACGGTATTTTTTCAACACATTGAGTGGCATCAATCTAGTATAGGTATAATAGTTCTGATTCAAACTCTCTTTAGTTGTATTATTTTTATAAAGGATCTCGCCATTATGTCGGCGGACTTTTTTATAATATGGATCATCAATGCCGTTAACCACCACAAATACATCAGGGTCAGATAAGTCAGTATTATTCGCAGTAACATCATCCGCTTCTACTTGAATCTGATGTGTGTATCTCTCTTTATCAGAACTTACATCATAATAACCCACCACAGTACCATCATTTGTCACAATCGCAGGTTTACCCTGACCTCCTAGGTCATCACCGCCCAGCACAATAGCACCTTCGCCAGAAGTCACCACGTCGTTACCAATAGCAACAGATTGCTTAGCTACCGCTTTTACTTTAGAACCCAGTGCAACACTTTGTGTTCCTTTTGCTAAACTATATCCCCCTGCAGCAATAGCTAGCTCACTACTGGCATTGGCGCTAGTACCTAGTGCCGTGGAGTTCTTCCCACTTCCAACTGCTCCATAACCAATAACGGTGGCAGCCATCACACCACTATTCGATTTTGCATCAAAACCAATCACAACGGAGTGTTGTCCGACAGTGTTTGCAGAGTGGCGATTACCCAAGTGAACAGAGTAGATACCTTGAGCGAACTTCCCAACATTCGCATCCTGAAAGCCCTGACCGCCAAGACCGATTTTCTCATCATTAGTTCTAGAAGCAGCCGAGTCTACTTTTTCAACAGTATCAATATTCGCCCCATACGCCTCACTTACTGGCAACAACCCCGAAAAAACCACCGCACTTGACAACGCTGTCACCAACGGCTTCAACGCAAAACGCCCCACATTTGAAGACGAATTAAGCTCACTGGCTTTCTTACCAGAACTAGACGCCTTCACCCGACCGTGTGCCAACTCTGACGCGACCACAAACATATTTAGCGTACGGTTCCAAATTACACGAAATATTTTATTCATTATTAATCCTTCCAAATTTATACAAGGTGTATTGCATACGTCCCAAAATCCATCATTTTACCCCCATTGATATTTTTGATGGGTTAAACCCTTCCTACGATATTTGAGCTATTTCCATTTTGGTAATAACTGATGGGGCCGTCCTTAGGACGGCCCCTATTTTTTTAACTATTTTTATCATCCAAATATGGACATTGTTAGGCGACATTTTCGCACAAAAAAAAAAACAAAAGTAAAGCAAAAAACAAGCAAAATTTAAAAATTTCCTTATATATGAATAATTTACAAAATCTTTACAATAGCACGGATTTGATAAAAAAAGGTAATTGTGCTACAGAGTCCAATACATGGTCAGCAAGATTTTCACTTTCCTTAAGCAAGGGTTTACCCGTTCTAACCAAAATATTCATTCTAATGTTAGCGCCTTTGCCTGCGAGCATATCTTCCACTTTATCCCCCACCATAAAAGATTGTTGTGGGTCAATACTCAGGTCTTTGATGGCTTGTAGCAACATTCCCGATTTTGGTTTGCGGCAATCACATTCTTGTTTGTATTCGCCTTTGCCCTCAGGGTGATGCGGACAATAATAAATACCGTCTAAATCCACCCCACGATCAGCCAAAGACCAATCCATCCATTCCGTGAGTTGCAAAAATTGCGCTTCGCTAAAATAACCTCGTGCAATGCCAGACTGATTCGTCACTAACACCAACAAATACCCCATTGCTTTTAATTGTTGTAATGCTTCAATGCTGCCATCAATAAATTGGAATTGATCGATTTCATGCACATAACCATGATCCACATTTAATGTGCCATCACGGTCGAGAAAAATGGCTTTGTTCATTTGCTTTCCTTTTATTTGCTAATCACAGGCGCTAAGGTTATCACAATTGTTCAACGTTAAATGACAACAACATTAATTTTCTCTTAGGTTTAATCAAATTTCTCGCCGTTAAAAATATTTTATTTATATATTGACATAGCAATCTAGACGTCTAAAATGAGCGACTAATTTTATAAGTAATATGGATAAATTTTATGATTGAGTTGAAGCAGATCAGCAAGCAATTTAACGTTAAGGGACAGACGATCACGGCGTTAGATAATGTGAGCCTTGAGGTGCCAAAAGGAACTATTTATGGCGTCATCGGTGCCTCTGGGGCTGGGAAAAGTACGCTGATTCGCTGCGTAAATTTGCTTGAACGTCCCACTATTGGTCAGGTTGTGGTAGATGGTCAAGATTTGACGGCGTTGTCCGATAAAGAATTGAACGTAGCACGTCGCAATATTGCGATGATTTTCCAGCATTTTAATCTGCTTTCATCTCGCACTGTGTTTGAAAATGTGGCGTTGCCTTTAACCCTTTGTGGTACACCAAAAGACAAAATTAACGAAAAAACCACCGCACTTTTAGAGTTGGTGGGGCTGGCAGATAAAAAAGACGTTTATCCTAGCAATTTATCTGGCGGACAAAAACAACGGGTTGCCATTGCGCGTGCCCTTGCTAATGATCCGAAAGTGCTACTTTGTGATGAAGCCACTAGCGCCTTAGACCCAGCAACTACGCAATCTATTTTGCAACTATTAAAAGAAATTAATCAGCGTTTGGGTTTAACCATTTTGTTAATCACGCACGAGATGGACGTGGTGAAACGCATTTGTGATCGTGTTGCCGTTATTGATAAAGGTAAACTTGTAGAAAGTGGATCTGTGAGCGAAATTTTCTCTAATCCGAAAACAGAATTGGCACAGCGTTTTATTCAATCTACATTTCATTACGAATTGCCTGAAGAATATACGCGCCAGCTCTCGGATAAAGCTAGCGCCACCGCTAAACCCATTATTAAATTTGAATTTACGGGGCAATCGGTGGATGCGCCTGTGTTGTCGGTGGTATCCAAAAAATTTGGCATCGAATTAAGTATTTTGATTTCGCAAATTGATTATGCAGGCGGCGTAAAATTTGGTTTTGTGATTGCAGAAGTAGAAGGCAACCAAGACGCCGTTGCACAAGCGAAATTTTATCTAATGGATCATAACGTCAAAGTTGAGGTGTTAGGTTATGTGGAATGATTTTGTAAACCAGTTAACGCCAAAAATGTGGGAGCTGGTGGCTGTGTCCACTTGGGAAACGCTTTATATGGGCTTTGCAGCGACGCTAATGGCGGTCATTATTGGCTTGCCAATCGGCTTTGCGGCGTTTTTAACAGGCAAAGGAGAAATTTTAGAGCATAGACGTTTAAATCAAGTGCTTGATGTGATTATTAACGTAGGACGCTCTATTCCATTTATTATTTTGTTAATTATTTTATTGCCTGTAACACGTTTAATTGTGGGTACAACCTTAGGCACGACGGCGGCGATTGTGCCACTTAGTGTGTCGGCGATTCCTTTTTTCGCACGCTTAACGGCTAATGCATTGCTTGAAATTCCTAGCGGTTTGACGGAAGCTGCGAAATCTATGGGGGCAACAAACTGGCAAGTGGTAACTAAATTCTATTTGCCTGAGTCCTTACCTATTTTGATTAACGGCATTACGCTCACGCTAGTGGCGTTAATTGGATACTCTGCAATGGCAGGTGCTGTAGGTGGTGGCGGTTTAGGTAACCTCGCTATCAGTTACGGCGAACACCGTAATATGATCTATGTGAAGTGGATTGCAACAATCATTATCGTAGCAATCGTAATGATTAGCCAAAAAATTGGCGATGAACTTGCCAAACGCTATGATCATCGTTAATTAACATTTTTTCTAAACATTATTTTTATAAACACAAATTAAGAGGATTTTCTTATGAGCTTTAAAAAACTACTCGGTTTAGCCCTTGTATCAACAGTGGCGTTAGCAGGTTGCAAAGAAGACAAAAAAGCAGAAGCAGCGACGACAGCACCTGCAGCACAAAAAATTAAAGTGGGCGTAATGTCTGGCCCTGAGCACACTGTGGCAGAAGTAGCGGCACAAATCGCAAAAGAAAAATACAACTTAGATGTTGAATTCGTTTTATTTAACGATTACGCATTACCAAACACTGCGACCAGCAAAGGCGATTTAGACGCTAACGCCTTCCAACACAAACCTTATTTAGACAAAGATTCTGCGTCTAAAGGATTGGATAACTTAGTGATTGCAGGTAACACTTTTGTGTATCCATTAGCGGGTTACTCTAAAAAAGTAAAAAGTGCCGCTGAATTAGCCGACGGCGCTGTGGTGGCAGTGCCAAACGACCCAAGCAACTTAGCACGTGCGTTAATTCTTTTGGAAAAACAAGGTTTAATCAAACTTAACGACAACACAAACTTGTTCGCGACTTCATTAGACATTGTTGAAAATCCAAAAAATCTTCAAATCAAAGAAGTTGACACTTCTGTTGCCGCAAAAGCGTTAGACGATGTTGATTTAGCAGTTATCAACAACACTTATGCAGGTCAAGTAGGCTTAAACACCACTGAACACGGCGTATTCGTTGAAGATAAAGATTCACCTTACGTTAACTTAATCGTTGCACGCAAAGACAACAAAGACAGCGAAGCAGTACAAAACTTCGTTAAAGCATATCAAACTGAAGCAGTATTTGAAGAAGCGAAAAAACACTTCAAAGACGGCGTAGCAAAAGGCTGGTAATCTTTTATCCCCTTCTACTACATGAAGGGGGATTTTTGACAATCAAATAAAGGAGTTTCAATGAACTTAAAAAAATTACTTGGGTTAGTGGCATTTTCTGCTCTTGTCTTAACTGGCTGTAAAGAAGAAAAGAAAACCGAAGTCGCACCACAACAACCGCTTAAAGTCGGCGTAATGACAGGTCCTGAAGCCCAAATGACTGAAGTAGCAGTAAAAATCGCTAAAGAAAAATATGGCTTAGACGTGCAATTAATCCAATTTACCGAATACACACAGCCAAATGCAGCGTTACATACTAAAGATTTAGATGCCAATGCGTTCCAAACCGTGCCGTATTTAGAGCAAGAAAGCAAAGATCGTGGCTACAAAATGGCGATTATCGGCAACACCTTCATTTGGCCTATTGCTGGATATTCTAAAAAAATCAAAACATTAGATGAATTAAGCGATGGGGCAATTGTGTCAATTCCCAATAATCCAAGCAATACAGGGCGTGCATTGTTATTATTACAAGCAAATGGTGTGATTAAATTAAAAGATCCAACTAACTTGTTTGCAACCGAGAATGATATTATTGAGAACCCGAAAAATATCCAAATCAAGCAAATAGATACAGCACTGCTAACTCGCTCCCTTGATGATGTGGATCTGTCTATCATCAACAATACCTACGCTGGTCAAGCAGGTTTAAGCCCTGAAAAAGATGGCGTGATCGTGGAATCGAAAGATTCACCGTATGTAAATTTAGTGGTCAGTCGTGAAGACAATAAAAACGACCCTCGTTTGCAAACCTTTTTAAAAGCTTTTCAAACTGATGAAGTATACCAAGAAGCATTAAAGCTATTTAATAATGGCGTAGTAAAAGGCTGGTAATATATTAAAAGACCTTAAATCACCGCACATTGTTCTAAAAATGCGGTGATTTTTTGTTAAATCTTCTCTTTCCTCAATCTTTAGGAAAATCCACAAAAATTTGCTATAATCTTGCTAATTTTGTCACGAATTTAAAAGAGAGAAACAATGTCAAATAATACCCCTGAAACCTACGGTGCAAATAGTATTAAAGTCTTGAAAGGGCTTGATGCGGTGCGGAAACGTCCCGGTATGTATATTGGTGATACCGACGACGGTACTGGTTTACACCATATGGTGTTTGAAGTCGTTGATAATGCCATTGATGAAGCCTTAGCAGGTTATTGTAAAGATGTGATTGTAACCATTCACTCAGACAATTCTGTTTCTGTGCAAGATGATGGACGTGGTATTCCAGTGGATATTCACCCTGAAGAAGGTGTCTCCGCAGCAGAAGTGATCATGACCGTGTTACACGCTGGCGGTAAGTTTGATGATAATTCTTATAAAGTTTCAGGTGGTTTGCACGGCGTGGGCGTGTCGGTGGTGAATGCGTTGTCCTCAAAATTGCAATTAACTATTCGTCGTCAAGGTAAAGTGCACGAGCAAATTTATCATATGGGCGAACCGCAAGCACCGCTCGCTGCCATTGGTGAAACGGATAAAACAGGGACAACCGTACGTTTTTGGCCGAGCGATATTTTCAAAAATAAAACAGAATTTGAATACGATATTTTAGCTAAACGCCTGCGTGAACTTTCTTTTTTAAACTCTGGCGTGTCCATTAAATTATTTGATGAACGCACTGATCGCAACGATCATTTCCATTACGAGGGCGGTATTCAAGCCTTTGTGGAATATTTAAATCGCAATAAAAATCCAATTCATAGCAAACCTTTTTATTTCAGCGCAGAAAAAGATGGCGTCGGCGTGGAAATTTCCATGCAATGGAGCGATAGCTTCAATGAAAATGTCTATTGTTTCACCAACAATATTCCGCAGCGAGACGGCGGTACGCACTTAGCTGGGTTCCGTGGCGCCTTAACACGCACCCTCAACGCCTATATGGAAAAAGAAGGGTTGAACAAAAAAGGCAAAAACGAAAAAGATAAAATCGAAACCTCTGGCGACGATGCTCGTGAAGGTTTAGTGGCGGTAATTTCGGTTAAAGTTCCCGATCCAAAATTCTCGTCGCAAACCAAAGATAAATTGGTATCTTCCGAAGTGCGTCCAGCAGTGGAATCTACAATGAATGAGAAACTGCAAGAATATTTGGAAGAAAATCCAAATGACGCAAAATCTATCGCCAGCAAAATTGTTGAAGCTGCAAGAGCACGTGAAGCCGCTCGCAAGGCAAGAGAAATGACTCGCCGTAAAGGGGCGCTAGATTTGGGCGGACTACCAGGTAAACTCGCTGATTGCCAAGAGCGCGATCCTGCTCTTTCAGAACTTTACCTCGTGGAGGGAGATTCTGCGGGAGGTTCAGCAAAACAAGGACGAAACCGTAAAAACCAAGCGATTTTGCCGTTAAAAGGTAAAATTCTGAATGTAGAAAAAGCCCGTTTTGACAAAATGCTGTCCTCGCAAGAAGTGGCGACATTGATTACGGCGTTAGGCTGTGGAATTGGTCGTGATGAATACAACCCGGAAAAATTACGTTACCACAGCATTATCATTATGACCGATGCGGACGTGGACGGTGCGCACATTAGAACACTTTTATTAACTTTCTTCTATCGTCAAATGCCAGAACTGATTGAGCGTGGACATATTTATATTGCACAGCCTCCGTTATACAAAGTGAAAAAAGGCAAGCAAGAACAATACATCAAAGACGATGAAGCGATGAGCCAGTACGAAGTGAGTATTGCTTTAGAAGATGCAGCCTTGTATGTCAACGAAAATGCACCAGCAATGAGTGGTTTAGCCTTAGAAAATTTAGTTACGGAATACAATAACGTACATAAAATGATCTCAAGAATCAGCCGCCACTATCCAGAAAACATTTTAAAAAGCCTTATCTATCAAACGCCTCTCACATTGGAGTTAATGAAAGATCAAGTGGCGCTAGCAAGTTGGGCAGATAGCCTAACAGAAAAACTAAGCACGCAAGAAGAAGCAGGTGGCCATTATAGTTACCGCTTACAATTCAATAGCGAAAGACAACTTTATGAAGTAGTGTTAACGGTTCGTACTCATGGTATCGATCGTGATTATGGGTTGAATTTCCAATTCGTTAACGGTAATGAATATGCGCAAATCCTTAAACTTGGCAAACAACTTGTGGGATTATTAGAAGAAAGTGCTTATATCATGCGTGGCGAACGTAAGTTAGCGATTCGTTCTTTTGAGCAAGCCGTAGATTGGTTAGTTAAAGAATCCCGCCGTGGCTTAACCGTACAACGCTATAAAGGGTTAGGTGAAATGAATGCGGAACAATTATGGGAAACCACAATGGATCCAAATGTTCGCCGAATGTTGAAAGTTTCCATTAAAGATGCAGTAGCTGCGGATCAACTCTTTACCACATTAATGGGTGATGATGTTGAACCTCGTCGTGAATTTATTGAAACCAATGCACTGCGTGCGAATTTGGATATTTAACTATCTATTTTTCATTAACGTTTTCCCCTCTCCCTCCGAAAAATGCGTTGCATTTTTCTCCACCCTCTCCCGCACGCAGGAGAGGGGAAAATAATTGAGGATGAGCATTTTTCATTTTTTTGATTAGAGCGATTTTATCGCAAGCAATATCACCTACTCTCATTCTTCCCCTCGCACATTTACGGGAAAGACTGGAGAAAATCCGCTAGGATTTTCGGAGGGAGAGGGGAAAATAATTGATTGAGTGTGAGCATTTTTTTATTTTTTGATTAGAGCGATTTTATCGCAAGCAATATCGCCTACTCTCATTCTTCCCCTCGCCCATTTATGGGAGAGGGTGGAGAAAATCCGCTAGGATTTTCGGAGGGAGAGGGGGAAAATAAACTTAAACTCGCACGCACATAATAAGAGAACACCACCATTATCGAAAACCTACAACGTGGCTTTGTGTTACACCGCAGACCATACAGCGAAACCAGTTTACTCGTGGATTTATTTACTGAAGAAACAGGGCGTTTAACTGTTCTTGCCAAAGGCGCTAGAGCCAAACGCTCCACTTGGAAAAGCCTATTACAACCGTTCACACCTTTATTATTACGTTGGAGCGGAAAAGGGGAACTGAAAGTCTTAACCAAAGCAGAACCTGCAGCACAAAGCTTACCCTTACAACAGGTGGCGCTATACAGTGCTTTTTATGTAAACGAATTAATTTGTCGATTAATTGAAACTGAATCCCCCTATCCCCAATTGTTCCAAGATTATCTTATTTGCTTAACTCAATTAGCCACCGCCGACAACGTAGAGCCTTGTTTGCGTCGCTTTGAATTGCAGCTTTTAGACACCCTCGGCTACGCCGTGGATTTTTGCCATTGTGCAGGTTCAGGGTTGCCAGTTGATGAAAATATGACCTACCGTTATCGTGAAGAAAAAGGCTTTATCGCCTCTTTAGTACAAGACAACAGCAGTTTTTATGGCAGGGAATTGCTCGCATTTCATCATCGACAATTTAGCGACGCCGCCACATTAAGTGCCGCTAAACGCTTTACTCGCTTGGTGCTAAAACCTTATCTCGGCAACAAACCACTTAAAAGTCGAGAATTATTTAGTCAACATATTTTGCATTTGAAATAAATTATGGTGTTATTTTATTCCCCGAAAAAACAGTCCGCCGCCGCTAGCAAAGGGCAAGCCTACATTACGGATTTAGACTATCAAGGCGTCGGCGTGGCAAAAATTAACGGCAAAACCTGGTTTATTGAAAATGCCCTGCCTGGCGAACAGGTTACCTTCAAAAAACTGGAAGAAAAACGTCAATACGGCATCGGCGTTAGCGAAAAAATTGAACAAGCAAGTGCAGAGCGACAGTCGCCTTTTTGCCCTCATTATCTCAAGTGCGGTGGCTGCCAGATGCAGCATATTTCCCTTGAAAAACAAAGGGCGACAAAAGAAAAAGCTCTGTTCAAATCCCTGAAAAAATTACAGCCTGAGGTTCAAAAAATGCCACTTATCGGCGACGACAGCCTGCATTATCGCCGCCGCCTCAAACTCAGCATTAAATTTGATCCAAAACAACAGCAACTACGCATCGGTTTTCGGCAAAAAAATAGCCAAGAAATTATTGCGATTAGACAATGCCCTGTCGCTACACAAGCCATTAATGAAGTGCTACCGTCGCTACTTGCAGCGTTGCAACAATGGACAACACCAAAACAGCTCGGGCACCTTGAGATTGTTGAGGCGGACAACGGCGTCACCGTTTTTTTGCGACACATAGGCAAGATGAATGACGGCGATAAACGCCTTTTACAGGCACTATCCGCAACGCAAAAACTACATTTGTTTGTACAGGAAGAAGACAGCCTGACTCAACTGGCTGGTGAACACCCCCATTATTACATTGAAGGCAAACGCCTTGATTTTGATATACGAGATTTCATTCAAGTTAACGCCGACGTCAATCAAAAAATGGTGGCGACGGCGTTGCAATGGCTTGCCCCTCAAAAGGAAGATCGCATTTTGGATTTATTTTGTGGAATAGGAAATTTCACGCTGCCATTAAGTCAAAATGCTCGTTACGTAGTGGGTGTGGAAGGGGTGGAAAATATGGTGCGACAAGCTCAACAAAATGCACAACAAAATCAATGTGATAACCTGCAATTTTATCCTGCAGATTTGACTCAACCTTTTGCGGATCAACCTTGGGCAAAAGAAAAATTCAACAAAGTTTTGCTCGATCCTGCACGTAGCGGCGCTGCCTTTGCCTTGCCGCATTTGGCGTCGCTGCACGCTGAAAAAATTTTGTACGTGTCTTGCAATCCAGCCACTCTTGTTCGTGATTGCGAAATTTTGCTTCAGCTCGGTTATGTGTTAAAACAAACCGCAATGATCGATATGTTCCCTCACACGGGACATTTGGAATCCATTAGTTTATTTGAACTTAAATAGGAGAAACCTATGGTTGCCGTTCGCCGTTCTCATTTACTTGATCGCACAGCATTTCAGATTGAACAATGGGCTGCGAGTTTTGAATTTACACCAGAATTTTGCCACAAGCTCATTGCAAGCTGGCATTACACGCAGCAACATTTACCAACAGACAGCGAATATGATCATTTTCGCTACGTCGGCGTGGATATGTTGGAGATTTTGCACGGCTTAAATATGGATCAAGAAAGTTTGATTACGGCGATAATTTACCCTGTGATCAGTGCGAAAGCGGTTTCTTTTGAACAAATTGCGGAAGATTTTGGCGAAAATATCCGCAAACTTGTGCAAGGCGTAATGGAAATGGACAACATTCGCCAACTCAATCTCAATCAAACTGCAAGTAATGTGCAGGTAGATAACGTCCGTCGTATGTTGCTTGCTATGGTAGAAGATTTCCGTTGCGTGGTGATTAAACTTGCCGAACGCATCACTTTTTTGCGTAACGCCGACAAATTTTGTAACGAAGAAGAACGTGTGCTCGCTGCCAAAGAATGTGCCAATATTTATGCACCACTGGCCAATCGCTTGGGTATCGGACAGCTCAAATGGGAGCTAGAGGATTATTGCTTTCGCTATTTACACCCTGAACAATATCGAAATATCGCTAAACTACTGCAAGAACGCCGTTTAGATCGGGAACAATACATTGCGGATTTTGTTGCAGAACTTTCAGGTTATTTACAAGAAAATTTAAATAATGTGGAAGTCTATGGACGCCCCAAACACATTTATAGCATTTGGCGAAAAATGCAGAAAAAGCATCTGGAATTTAGTGATTTATATGATGTTCGTGCTGTGCGGGTCATTGTGCAAAAACTGCAAGATTGCTATTCGGCGCTAGGCATAGTTCACACACATTTCAAACATTTACCTAAAGAATTTGATGATTACGTTGCCAATCCAAAACCAAATGGCTATCAATCTATCCATACGGTTGTGTTGGGCAAGGGCGGTAAAGCTATTGAAGTACAAATCCGAACCCAGCAAATGCACGATGATGCAGAATTAGGCGTGGCAGCACACTGGAAATATAAAGAAGGTACTACCGCCGGTCGTTCAGGCTATGAAGAAAAAATAGCTTGGTTACGCAAACTGTTAGCCTGGCAAGATGATATTACGGATTCTGGTGAAGTCATGGCAGAGCTACGCAGCCAAGTGTTTGATGATCGCGTTTATGTCTTTACCCCTAAAGGTGAAGTTGTGGATTTGCCTGCTGCCTCTACACCTTTAGATTTTGCTTATGCGATCCATAGTGAAATCGGTCATCGCTGCATCGGCGCTAAAGTAGGTGGGCGTATTGTTCCCTTCACCTATCAACTGCAAATGGGCGATCAAATCGATATCATCACCCAAAAAAATCCCAATCCAAGTCGAGATTGGCTCAATCCAAATTTAGGATTTGTGAACACCAGCAAAGCTCGTGCCAAAATTCACGCTTGGTTTAAAAAACAAGATCGCGATAAAAATATTCCAGCTGGCAAAGAAATGCTCGAAAATGAAATGGCTCGCTTGAACATCACCTTAAAACAGGTGGAGCAACACGCTCTCGCACGCTATAACCTAAAAAATCTAGAAGATTTATATGCCGGACTCGGTGGTGGTGATATTCGTTTAAACCACTTAATGAATTTCTTACAAAATAAGTTGATCAAACTTTCTGCACAAGAAGCGGACGAAGAAATCTTACGCCATGTTACGAATAAAAGTGCAATACATTCCCAACAAAAAGAGCCACCTAAAGGCGTTGTTATCGTGGAAGGTGTAGGGAATTTGATGCACCATATCGCACGCTGCTGCCAACCAATACCAGGGGATCACATTATTGGTTACATAACGATGGGGCGTGGAATTTCTATTCATCGTAGCGATTGTGAACAATTCCTAGAACTACAAAAGAATCATCCAGAACGCGTGGTCGATTCTGTTTGGGGAGAAAATTATTCTGCTGGCTTTATGGTAAATATTCGGATCCTAGCTGCTAACCGCAATGGGCTTCTACGCGATGTAACAACTATTCTTGCCAATGAGAAAATTAGCGTTGTTGGCGTGTCTAGCCGAGCAGATAGTAAAAAACAACTGGTTACTATTGATATGGAAATCGAGCTGAATAATGTGCAAATTTTGAGTAAAATTCTGGCTCGATTAGCCAAACTCGACGATGTCATAGAAGCGAAGAGATTCTAATAACCAATAACAATAAAAAGGAACACAAATAATGTATAAAACAAAAGGATTGACTCATGTCATCAAAGCCACTGGTTATTCTATCCAAGGATTAAAAAGCGCATTCAAAAATGAAGCAGCATTTCGCCACGAGTTAGCGATAGCTTGCATATTATTTCCACTTGCTTTCTGGATCGGCGATAGCGCCGTTGAGATTGCTCTGCTTATTGGCTCAATCCTAGCAGTTTTCGCTTTTGAACTACTGAATAGCGCCATTGAAGCAGTGGTTGATCGCATTGGTTTAGAACGCCACGAGCTTTCTGGACGCGCTAAAGACTTAGGCTCCGCTGCAGTATTTATCGCCATGCTAAATGTTTTATTGGTATGGGGACTAATTATTATTTGCTAGCACGATTAATTGAACAACAGTCAATTCAAATTATATGGAACACAGCATTATTTTTATCAAAGAATTATTCTTTCAAGCAGATTACAGCATTTTTATTAAACTGCTTTTCGCCTGTTTACTCGGCGGAATCATTGGCTTAGAAAGAGAAATCAAAAGAAAACCTGTAGGCATTAAAACTTGCATTATTATTGCTGTAACCACCTGTTTATTAACTATCGTATCCATTAAATCCGCAGAATATTACGCTTCACTTTCAGAAAATATTCGAACCGATCCAATGCGTTTAGCGGCGCAAGTAATCAGTGGTATTGGCTTTATTGGCACTGGTGTCATTATGCGCAAAACCAATGATGTTATTTCAGGCATTACCACCGCATCAATGATTTGGGCGGCAGCAGGCATTGGTATTTCCGTTGGTGCAGGGTTTATTTATAGCGTCATCATAATGACCTTAATTATTTTGTTCATCCTAAGATTTAGCCCGAAATTAGCTTCACATTTACATAAACAAGAAAGAATAAATAAATTATCTATCAAATTAGAAATCGATAATATCGCCATATTGTAGCTTATTACGGATAATCTAAAACAAAATGCCTGCTATGTTACAACCGTCAATATTAAAGAAACTAGCAGTGATTTATTAAACATCTCAATCAATGCCAAAATGTCTGAATCAGGCTCATCTTATGATGTTTACACACATCTTAAAAAATTAGTGGGTGTGAATAATATTGAAGTGCGTTATGTGTTGGATTAAAGCGTTAAAAACAAAACCTCAGTATTTGATGAACAACATCAAAAAAGAGTTCAAGGGAATGGAAATGCATTATTTTTTTCTAAGAAGTTTTCTTATTAAGTATATACATTTATATTTTATTGCTTTTTTCTTCTGACCAATTCTCCAAAACCTATTAGATGCTCTCCTAAAATCACTTGTTGTTTTAGGTAAAATATATTGAATATCTTTCCAGGGGGATTTCTTTAAATAAAAATCATATTTAGGATGTATTCCAATCCAGCACCAAGGCTTAGTTGCACCGATAAAATGAAGAAAAACCATATTATTGTAGAGATCTTTATCACGATAAGTTTTCTCCCACTCCATAAAATTAAATGATCTTGGTAAAATATTTTTATCATTTTGAAATAAGATATTTAAAGCATCTTGATCTGGATATTTGAAATTATTGTTCTTTACCAAATATAAGACTTTTTCAAATACTTCTAATTCAATCCATTTTTTGTTATTTATCAATAAAACACCTGAATTAAAGTAGGGATTTATTTCAAATCCAATTTTTCCTAATTTAGACAGGTAATCTTTAGAAATAAGATCTTCAACGGCGCTAACAGTTTTTTCTGAAATTTCATTAAAAATGGAAGAAATATCCCCTAAACAAATTATATCCGTATCAACATACAGGACGCTTTCTCTATCAGATAAAACATAAGGAATAATTAATCTATAATAGATTGCTGTTGAAAAATGTTCACAAATAGGTAATTCATCAAAGAAAACCGTATTTATATAATATATATCTAAATTGAAATTATTATAAATGGAGCTTATTGATTTTAATTTCTCTATATCTTCAATATTTATGGCAGTAACAAAAATATGAAAATTAATCTTCAAGTCTCTATTGTTATCTAGAATAGAAAATACACCAACCCCCATATATTTAACATAATTCTCATCAGCACAAAATGCAATATTCACCGACTTGTCATTATGATTTCTAACTATAGTTTCTCTATTAGATATAAAATTCATAATCACTCCTATTTAAATCAAAATTTAGACTTTTATTAAAAAGCGTAATAATCCATTCTTTAAGGCATTAATAAATTCACCAAATTCATTAATGATATGCCTTCTTCTAGAATCTGCATCTTTTAGGCTAATGACAAAATTTTTCATAGTTCTTTAATTCAAAAAACGATAAACTAGTTTCTGTACCAAATCTTTAAATTGATAAATTTCTCTGCGAATTTTAACGAACAATGTCTTATTGGCTCTTTCTATTGGAATATTACTCTCTTTAGAAAAATCAGGTTCAACACAAGATGGTTGCATACCTAATAAGGCAATTTTATTTTCCCAATAACGCTCCATTGTGGTATCCACTTCGTAGATCCATTCTTCACATTGTTTTAATAATTTTTTGGCAGCTTTAGGCGTGATGTAATAGCCTGTTGCATTTGCCCAACTCTTATAAAATTGATAAATAGCGTGCGTATTATTGGGTAGTAAATAAATCTTTTTACCTGTTTGATTTCTTTTATCTGGAGATGGGGGACTTAACCAAAAAAATTCAAATTGATTTTCTGCAGAAGAAATAAATTGATACACATCACTAAATTCAGGGTGAATAATAGCGTCATCTTCTAACACAATAATTCCCTGATCTAATTCGACACATTTTTCCCAGAGTAAATAGTGACTAGCAAAACAGCCTAATTGAGAAAGGTTTAATTGATTGCATTTACGTTGGAAATGTTTTTTGGCGTTATATTTTTGAAATAGATAAAAGTCAGGATTTTCTTTTCCGTTTACCGCAATAAAAAATTCAAATGAAATCGGGTTAGCGAGCGGTTGGTTTAGTTGATAAAATTGCGAAAAGATAAATTCTTTGCGTTCCGTTGATTTTGCCAAGTTAATCACAAAAATTGGCGTAGGCATATTCCCCCCTATTTTAAATAACTAAAGTAATTACATAACAATCCCCTAATTAAGATTTTATTTTTCACCAGAATGATTATGCCTTTATGTCAACAT
>MUYB01000027.1:0-34074 GCA_002015125.1 [Haemophilus] felis | reverse complement strand
ATAAGAATGGTACCATTCTTGCGGTAATAGCGATTTAAAAGGAAAAAATGAGAATAACGCGAGGGGGATTAGCTTAAAAAAGAGAAGCGAGAAATTGAGGAATAAAGGCGAAATAAAAACAATGAGATTTTAGGTAATTTTTACAAAACAAAACCCCAACATTGCTGCTAGGGTTTTTTATACTGTTAATGTTAATTAAGCAATAATTGCTTTTTCAACAACACGAACTAAAGTCCAAGATTTTGTTTTAGAGATTGGGCGACATTCGCGAACCTCTACAACATCTCCTAATTTAGCTTCGTTGTTTTCATCGTGTACGTGAAGTTTGGTTGTACGACGGATAAACTTACCATAAAGTGGGTGTTTAACCTTGCGTTCAATCGCAACAACAAAGGATTTGTCCATTTTGTCGCTTACAACTTTACCTTGTACGCTACGAATTTTATCAGTCATTACTCACCCGCCTTTTCGGTTAACACAGTTTTAATTTGTGCGATACTACGACGCACTTGTTTTAACTGATGGGTTTGTTGAAGCTGACCGGTGGCTGCTTGCATACGCAATTTGAATTGTTCACCTAAAAGGTTTACTAACTCAGCATTCAGCTCTTCAACATTTTTGTTACGTAGTTCTTGAGCTTTCATTACATCACCGTCTTAGTTACAAATGTGGTTTTAAACGGAAGTTTCGCCGCCGCTAATGCGAATGCTTGACGTGCGATTTCTTCTGATACACCATCCATTTCATAGAGAACTTTACCCGGTTGGATTAAGGCTACCCAGTACTCAACGTTACCTTTACCTTTACCCATACGGACTTCTAATGGTTTTTCTGTAATTGGTTTGTCTGGGAACACACGGATCCAGATTTTACCTTGACGTTTAACTGCACGAGTCATTGCACGACGTGCTGCCTCAATTTGACGAGCGGTTAAACGACCACGACCAATCGCTTTCAAACCGAAAGTACCGAAGCTCACTTCTGTACCGCCAGCAATACCGCGGTTACGACCTTTGTGAACTTTACGGAATTTTGTACGTTTTGGTTGCAACATTTAGCGTTTCTCCTTACTTACGACCTTTGCCGCGTGGTGCCTTTTTAGGCTTATCAGCAGGTTGTTGTTCTGATTGCGCAATTGCAGCCATTCCACCGAGAATTTCACCTTTGAAGATCCATACTTTTACGCCGATTACGCCGTAAGTTGTATGTGCTTCAGCTGTGTTGTAGTCGATGTCCGCACGTAATGTATGTAGAGGCACTCGACCTTCACGATACCATTCAGAACGTGCAATTTCTGCTCCACCTAAACGACCGCTTACTTCAACTTTGATGCCTTTCGCACCTGTACGCATCGCACTTTGTACTGCTTTTTTCATTGCGCGACGGAACATAACACGACGTTCTAATTGAGAAGCGATATTATCTGCAACTAATTTTGCATCTAATTCAGGTTTTTTCACTTCAGCAATGTTGATTTGTGCTGGAACACCTGCGATAGCCGCAACTGCATTACGCAATTTTTCAACATCTTCGCCTTTTTTACCGATAACGATACCCGGACGAGCTGTGTGAATTGTAACACGAATGCTTTTCGCTGGACGCTCAATTGTGATACGTGAAACGGAAGCATTCGCTAATTCTTTGTTTAAGAATTTACGTACTTTGAAATCGCCTTCTAAATTATCAGCGAAATCTTGTGTATTCGCGAACCAAGTAGAGCTCCAAGGCTTAACGATACCTAGGCGAATACCATGTGGATGTACTTTTTGACCCATTGCTATTCCTCTACTAATTAACGATCTGACACAACCACTGTGATGTGGCTTGTACGTTTTAAAATACGATCTGCACGACCTTTAGCACGTGGCATAACACGTTTCATGCTAGGACCTTCATCTACGAAAATCTTCGCTACTTTAAGATCATCGATATCTGCACCGTCATTGTGCTCTGCGTTAGCAATTGCAGACTCAAGCACTTTTTTCACTAAAGCAGCTGCTTTTTTGTTAGTGAAAGTTAAGATCTCTAGTGCTGCCGCAACTTTTTTACCACGGATTAAATCCGCAACTAAACGAGCTTTTTGCGCGGAAGTGCGAGCGTAACGATGTTTTGCAATAGTTTCCATCTTTTACCCCTTACTTCTTAGCTTTCTTATCCGCAGCGTGACCGCGGTATGTACGAGTCGGTGCAAATTCACCTAATTTATGACCGATCATTTCATCAGATACATAAACAGGAACGTGCTGACGACCATTATGGACTGCGATGGTCAATCCGATCATTGATGGAATGATCATTGAACGACGGGACCAAGTTTTAATTGGTTTTTTATCCCCGCTTTCCACCGCCTTCTCTACCTTCTTCAACAAGTGTAGGTCAAGGAAAGGACCTTTCTTGAGAGAACGTGGCATGGCTAATCCTCTTTATTAATTAATATTATTTACCACGACGACGTACGATGTATTTATCAGTACGTTTGTTATGGCGAGTTTTCTTACCTTTGGTTTGAACGCCCCAAGGTGTTACTGGGTGTTTACCGAAGTTACGACCTTCACCACCACCGTGTGGGTGATCAACTGGGTTCATTGCAGTACCACGAACGGTTGGACGAATACCTCTCCAACGGCTAGCACCTGCTTTACCAAGAACACGAAGCATATGCTCTGAGTTACCTACTTCACCAATGGTTGCAGTACACTCAGCTAACACTTTACGCATTTCGCCTGAACGAAGACGTAAAGTGACATAGTTACCTTCACGAGCGATAATTTGTACATAAGCACCAGCTGAACGTGCAATTTGACCGCCTTTACCTGGTTTTAATTCAACGTTATGTACAGTTGAACCCACTGGAATGTTACGCATTGGTAAAGCATTACCTGCTTTAATTGGTGCGTTAACGCCAGCTTGGATTGTGTCGCCTACAGATAAACCTTTAGGTGCTAAGATGTAACGACGTTCGCCATCTTTATAAAGCACTAAAGCGATATTTGCAGAACGGTTTGGATCATATTCAAGACGCTCAACAACCGCTGGAATATCTAACTTGTTACGTTTGAAATCGATTAAACGGTAATGTTGTTTATGACCACCACCAATATGGCGAGTAGTAATACGTCCGAAATTGTTACGACCACCAGTTTTAGATTTAGTATCTAAAAGAGGTGCGTAAGGTTTACCCTTGTGTAATTCAGGGTTCACGATTTTAACAACGTGACGACGACCAGCGGAGGTCGGCTTACATTTAACGATAGCCATTATTTTCTACTCCTCCGAATTACTCTGCACCTTCAATGAAGTCAAGCGATTGACCTTCTTGAAGAGTTACATAAGCCTTTTTCCAGTCACTGCGACGTCCAACTTTCGCACCACGACGTTTGGTTTTACCTTTTACGACAACGGTACGAACAGAATCCACTTTCACTTCAAATAATTGCTCAACAGCGTTAGCAATTTCAACTTTATTTGCATCTAAAGCCACTTTGAAAACGATAGTATTAGACTTCTCAGCGTTATTTGTTGCTTTTTCAGAGACATGTGGTGCTTTTAACACTTTTAGCAAACGTTCTTGTTGAATCATGCTAACATCTCCTCAATTTGTTTCACAGCATCAACAGTTACAACAACTTTATCGAATGCGATTAAGCTTACTGGATCGATACCTTGCACATCACGCACATCTACTTTGTAGAGGTTACGAGCGGCTAAGAATAGATTTTCATCTAAGCTTGCTGTGATGATTAACACATCTTCAAGTGCTAATTCTTTTAATTTTTGTACTAACACTTTGGTTTTTGGTGCATCAACTTCGAACTTCTCAACAACCACTAAACGGTCTTGACGAACAAGCTCAGAAAGAATGCTTTTGATTGCACCACGGTACATTTTCTTGTTCACTTTTTGGCTGTGATCTTGTGGTTTTGCTGCGAAAGTCACACCACCTGAACGCCAAATTGGTGATTTGATATCACCAGAACGCGCACGACCTGTACCTTTTTGACGCCAAGGTTTTTTACCTGAACCAGACACTTCAGCACGAGTTTTTTGTGCACGAGAACCTTGACGAGCACCTGCTGCATAAGCAACAACAACTTGGTGAATCAACGCTTCGTTGAACTCACGTCCGAAGGTAGTTTCAGAAACAGTTAGTGCGTTTGCACCTACAACTTGTAATTCCATCTCTATCTCCTGACTTATGCTTTAACTGCTGGTTTAACGATAACATCACCATTAGTTGCACCCGGAACGGCACCTTTAACTAATAGTAATTTACGCTCAGCATCAACACGAACAACTTCAAGTGATTGAACGGTTACACGCTCAGCACCTAAGTGTCCAGCCATTTTTTTACCTTTAAACACACGACCTGGGGTTTGGTTTTGACCAATAGAACCCAACACACGATGTGATAAAGAGTTACCGTGTGTAGCATCTTGTGTACGGAAATTCCAACGCTTAACACCACCTTGGAAACCTTTACCTTTAGATGTACCAGTAACATCAACTTTTTTAACATCAGCGAAGATGTCAACGTTAATTTCTTGACCTAAAGTGAATTCTTCACCTTCAGTAGTACGAAATTCCCATAAACCGCGACCAGCTTCAACACCTGCTTTCACGAAATGACCAGCTTCTGGCTTAGTTACACGACTTGCTTTTTTAGAGCCAGTGGTAACTTGAATTGCAGAATAGCCATCTGTTTCTACAGTTTTAACTTGAGTAACACGGTTGGCTTCGATTTCGATAACAGTCACTGGAATAGAAACGCCATCTTCAGTGAAGATGCGAGTCATACCAACTTTACGACCGACTAAACCAATCATTGTAATAACCTCTTAATTAACCTAGGCTAATCTGCACGTCAACGCCGGCAGCTAGATCTAAACGCATTAATGCATCAACAGTTTTTTCTGTTGGCTCAACAATATCAACCAAACGTTTGTGAGTACGAATTTCGTATTGATCACGCGCGTCTTTGTTCACGTGTGGAGAAATCAACACAGTGAAACGCTCTTTACGAGTTGGTAATGGAATTGGGCCACGAACTTGTGCACCAGTACGTTTAGCTGTTTCTACGATCTCCGCAGTAGATTGATCGATCAAACGATGATCAAATGCTTTTAAGCGGATACGGATTCTTTGGTTCTGCATTAGACCAGAGCTCCAATCAAAATTTAGCTAATAAAAAAACTTAACACCATCACTTTTCTTACTGCAAAAAAACAAGGAAAAGGAGGTGTAAGTTAACCTGTTTATAGTTTCCCAATCGGAAACATTTTACATATTGCTTATTGCAATACTCGTTTAATAAATGATTACATTAAACGGCTTGAAGAGATAAGCCTCAAAAAGCTCGACAATTCTACATAACTAGAAAAATATTGCAAGATTTTTTTCATACTATCTTGCTCTTAGCTAGAAAATTATTCTCTATCATCAACACCCAATAACAGATAATTACCTTCTACATCACATAAGCTACGGAATCCAACATTAGTTACTTTATAAGTATTTTTCAAAGATAAATTGTTGTAATCAAAATTATCATGATGATGGCCATGGAAAATATGCTGCACACCCATTTTTCTTGCAAGCTGATTAATTACCGAGAATCCTGTTGGGTGCGGTTTTGGCGCTTCATGGCAAATTAAAATATCTGCTTGTTGTTCTTCCAAAGCTTCAAAATCGGAAGGAAAAATCGAAGTACGGTGGCGCAATGGAACACCGCCACGCCAAATTTTCTCCTGAGGACAATACTGACAATAATGAATAGGATCATAAAATAGTGGTTTATTTGGTGGCATCCAAATTTGCCCTCGGAACACCCCACCTAATCCAGCGATACGTTTGCCTTGAATCTCCACAACTCTACAATGTAAATTACGAGATTTCCATTCAGTTTGCCAAATAACTTCAAACGCCGCTACCGTTTTACTGTCATGATTACCGTGGATAAACCAAAGATCGCAATGTTGCGCTAATTTTTCTAATTCACTGACTGTCGTTAATTGCAAATCGCCTAAAATCACAAGAGCGACATTTTTTCTTTCTTGTAAAAAAGGATATAGATGATCGTAGCTACCATGAGGATCTCCCGCAAACAAAATCATTTTATGCTCCTCACTTCTTGCTCATCAAATAAGGTATCTTCAACTTTAAGTGGTAAGGTTTCTTCATTAAGAATTTTCTCAATGATATCCTTCGCTTGATTATAGCGTTCCAAATAGCTTGGCGATTCAATTTCAATATAAGGAACGTTATATTTATCCAGCAACTTTTTGAGTAATAAATGAAAACGCTGTCTTTGTTTTTGGCTACCCAAACTGCGCAAACCGTCCGCAACCCATTTTGTATTGTTATTTAATAAAATTGTTACATCAAAAGGATATTCTTTAATCATAGAATCTAAGAATGGATGCGCTTTACCTTCATACTGAATACAAAAAGCTTGAGTAGTAATAAAATCCGTATCCACAATAGCAATTTTATGCGCATGGCGTAGTGCATAATCAATGTAGCGCTGATGGCCTAACGCCATTTGAGGATAATCAGAGTACTGCATAGCTTGTTCATCGCCACCTAATTTCTCAAAAACAAATTCTCGTCCATATTCCCAGGCAGAAGTCGTATTAAAAACTGTAGCCAACTTATTCACAAGCATTGTTTTACCGCTACTTTCGCCTCCTAAAATGGCTACGGTTTTCACAAAGAAAGGGCGAACTTCTTTAGGAATAAATTTCCAATAGTGAAATGGATTATTGCGAATTTTTGTCGCTGAAACATTAAAAAACTCACGTTTAGGATCCACCAAAACAACTTCCAATCCTAAATATTTTTCGTAAGGTGCTTTATCCTGAACTTCACTACTAAAAACAATAGTTGGGTTAACGTGCTTCTCTTCAAACAAGCGCTTCACTTGTTTAGCCCAAGCCTCCCAGCCATTCGGATAACTTTCAATACCGTCTTCAACCAAATGATGTATAAAAATCTGATTCTTTTGATATTTGAAAATTTGCTGCATCCAACGCAAACGATCTTGCACTGTTGGCATGCGCTTCATTTTACTATCGTAAAAAAGTTTTAAATCACGCTCAGTATCGCTACATACCACAACATGAACTTCGTCCACTTTACTAAATGCTTCGTAGATCATATTAATATGACCAGTATGCACAGGGTAAAACTTACCAAAAATAACCCCAACTTTTTTATCGTTACTTTCCTTAATCTGTAGCACTTTATGCAATGCACTCAGTTTTATAGCGCTCGGGTTTTTAATTTTTCCGCTCACCAACTGATTAAAATAAGCACGAGTTACATTGGCTTGCTCACAAATATCATTCACTTTTAAATTCAGTTGTTTACGTTTTTGTTGGAGATAAGAAAAGTTAGACATAATAGACTCTCAGTAGACAGTAAAATGAATAATGCTATCAAGCACGTTAAGTACGATTCTGTTGCTCAAGTAACGCATCAACTCGTTTTTCTAATTCACTTAATTTATCACGAGTACGCATCAACACTTGCGTTTGAACATCAAATTCTTCACGGGTTACAACATCAAGTTTCGACAATTGTGCTTGTAAAGTCTGCTTTAATTTTGCTTCAGCATCTTGCCCCAAATCTTTAAGTCCTTGTGGTAATGCATCTTGAATTTGTTGTATAACCTGCTCTATTTTTTTAGGATTTAGCATAAACACCTCACATTTTTGGAAAATTGCAGTTTATTGTATGCAATCTTGCTACAAATAAAAACATTTTTTCATAGTCCAATCGCAGGCTTTGATCTATAATACGCCTCGTTCTCAGGGCAGGGCGAAATTCCCTACCGGTGGTAAATGTGATAACAACATAAGCCCACGAGCGTTTGTGTACTACACAAAGTCAGCAGATTTGGTGAAAATCCAAAGCCGACAGTTATAGTCTGGATGAAAGAGAATTAACAGGTTTATTCACTTAAACCTGTGTTTTTTTTATTGAAAATATCCTTAATTATTCAATTCTCATCAGCCCTGATTCAAGTATCTTATTATTTATAAAGGAATTTACTATGAATCAGTCTATCTTATCTTGTTTTGGCGATGCACAACAACGCGTGCTCGCTGCAATCGACGCTTTCAAAAAAGGCAACGGTGTTTTAGTTTTAGATGATGAAGATCGCGAAAACGAAGGTGATCTCATCTTTCCCGCAGAAACAATTACTGTACAACAAATGGCAATGCTAATTCGCTACGGTAGCGGTATTGTTTGCCTATGCTTAACAGATGAACAATGCCAACAACTAGATTTACCGCCGATGGTACAAAATAACACGAGCGTCAATCGCACAGCTTTTACCGTTAGCATTGAAGCGGCTAAAGGGGTATCCACAGGTGTATCTGCTACCGACCGAGTTACCACAATCAAAACAGCCATTGCTAACGGCGCTAAGCCAAATGATTTAAGCAGACCTGGGCATATATTCCCATTAAGAGCAGTGGAAGGTGGAGTATTAAAACGCCGCGGGCATACCGAAGCTTCTATTGATTTAGCGCGTTTAGCCGGTTACAAACCAGCTGGTGTAATTTGTGAAATTACTAATGATGATGGCTCTATGGCTCGAGCGCCTGAAATAGTGGAATTTGCAAAAAAATTTGGCTTTCCAGTAGTGACTATTGAAGATTTAGTCGAATATCTCCTGACTAATAATTTGTAATCTAAAAGATTTTTTAGCAAGCGACTTTGCCCTCTTTTTGTATGAAAAAATCACAACTTGCCAACAATTTTTTGCGTATTACTTTGTGGCACTTATAAATAGGGCTATTTTAGATGCGGTTGATGAAGGGATAATCGAAAGAGAGCCGACACGCAAAGTGATTATTAAAAGGACTGAGTCCTGTACAATACAGGACTCAGCTCTTGAATTAGATGGATCTAGCTTTGGACTAGTTCATCAATACTCACCCTAATTTATTAATCAAACAAAAATTCAAATAAAGGGCTAATTTTTCTTGCTCCCCAAATATTCAGATGATCATCATCTCCATAATAAATCTCTTGGTTATAAGAAGTATGGCAGACATTTTTATCGCATAGCATTGATGATATATCAATAATTTCTATACCGCATTCCTTTTCTGCCTGTTTTTGTATTGATATGATCACTTGGTTACGCTTTTGATATTCTGAGAGGGGAATGGTTATCTCTGAAAAATCTTTTCGATAAAAAATGTTTCTCATCATTGTTTCTGGTACATTTATACCTATTTCTGGTATGGCAGAAACCCAATAAGTTTGAGTCTGTTTTGCTACCTTGCAAGCACCATTTCGCAAACCCTCAGCAACTTTCTTAGTTTCTAATTCAGACATATTTACTCTTCTAATCATATCATTTGTTTCATTTGAGCCGAGTAAATAAGAACTGTAACGATTTAAGATCACCGCTGGTATGTCTTTATACTGCGCCAAAATTTCTAATGTAGAACTATTCTTTTTAAGACATTCTTTTGACGTTTCATCCTGTGTTTGATTGAAAATTAATGGACATCCAGAATGCACTGATAACAAAAAAGATTTATTTTCTTTCTTCGCCATTTCTTCGAGAGCAACAGCTAGACTAGCCGCATGACTATCCCCAATTAAAATAAAACTAGGTTTAATACTTTCATCACCTATTACGCATAACTCTCCTGTATCTAAACAGTTGTCAATCTTAGGAGTGCCAAAGCCTATTTGAGGTAAAATAAATTCATAATCGGAATGTAAATGAGCGCTAAATGGTAATAAGAGCTTTTTCTTTTCTATTACACCAACTAATCCGCTAACTAAACCTATTGTTAATAGAAAAGTACCTAACTGCATAACTAAAGGTTTTGACCAGCTCTTGATTGAGCGCTCAATAAAATAATAGCTAAAGAATGCTACAACTACTGAGGCTATTGCAGATAAAACTAAATAGAATAGATCATTTAAACTAAAGGTTACGCAAGCAATATAAAACGGCCAATGCCATAAGTAAATAGAATATGATGCATCACCTAATCTTTGAAAAAGATAATGTTTCGTAAAAAAGGTATTTTGATTAGCGTATAGAATCAATATTGTTGAAAGTACAGGGATTAAGGTTTTGTAATCAGGCCAACCAGATTGTTCAGATGCAAAAAAGAAAAATAAAATTAAAGCAATAAAGCCAATATTATTACAAAGAACTCCATACTTATTATTTGTTCCTTTTTGATATTGATAAATGAACAAAATAGATCCAAGCAAAAATTCCCATATACGATATTGAAGTAGAAAAAATACGCTTTGAGGTGCGTCTTTTTGAAAGTAAAGCATGGATAAGAATGAAGCAGCGCTTATAACTAATAAAAAATAGATAATCTTTTCTTTAAAAATTTTATTTCCCATCCATAAAATAAAAGGAAACAACAAATAGAACTGAAATTCAAGCGCAAGTGTCCAAGTATGAATTAGCCAATTGTCATTAATTGAATCATCAAAATAATCCATTTTGTGGAATTTTATATTGTAAAGAAATGTTCCTGCATATCTAATTTCTTTGGCAAGAGCATAGTAATCTACTCTCGATAATATATAACTACCAAGCAATATCAATGTTAAACATAAAACAAATAATGCAGGATAAACACGTCTAATTCGGCTAGTATAAAATTTTAATAAGTGAAGCTTTTGCTCTCGGAATAATGTTGGATACAAAATCGCCGCCATTAGATAGCCTGAAATGACAAAGAAAACATCAACACCAGCGAATCCGCCTTCAAAGTGTAAGAATTGAAAATGAAATAATAAAACAGCAATGGCAGCCCATGCTCTTAATCCATTGATGTCATGTCTAAATGCGATATGATGTCTGTCTGTCTGTCTGTCTGCATAATTTTATCCCTTTTGTATAGAAGAAACCCCCAAATACTCAAGGTATTCAGGGTTTTTATTTGTTACTAAAATTTACTCTTCATCTGCCATGCTTAACATTTCTGCTAAGTTTGCACTTGCATCTTCTGCGGTGAAGGTGAATTCTTCTGCAATAGCTTCTTCATCTGCTGCAGAGAAACGCACTGGAGTTTCGTCCATAACAGGTGCCGCATTGCGGTTGTGGCGGTTTTTGTGGTAAGCAAAACCTGTACCAGCTGGGATTAAACGACCCACGATAACGTTCTCTTTCAAGCCACGAAGTTCATCACGTTTACCTGCTACCGCCGCTTCCGTTAACACACGAGTGGTTTCTTGGAAGGATGCAGCTGAGATAAATGACTCTGTTGCAAGTGAGGCTTTGGTGATACCAAGCAACTCACGTTCAAACTCAACCAATGGTTTGCCTTCCGCTTCACGTTGGCGGTTGACAATTTTCACGCGAGCCACTTCCACTTGTTCGCCCTCTAAGAATTCAGAGTCGTAAGCTTTGGTGATAATGGCTTTACGTAACATTTGGCGCACGATCACTTCGATGTGCTTGTCGTTAATTTTTACCCCTTGTAAGCGGTAAACTTCTTGCACTTCGTTAACGATATAGCTGGTTACGGCATGAACGCCACGTAAGCGTAAGATGTCGTGTGGAGTTTCTGCACCATCAGAAATCACGTCACCACGCTGTACCATTTCGCCTTCAAATACGTTGAGCTGACGCCATTTTGGTATCATTTCTTCGTAGGTTTCGCCTTCCGCTGGGGTGATTAACAAGCGACGTTTGCCTTTGGTTTCTTTACCGAAGGACACAATACCTGAAATTTCCGCCAAGATTGCTGGCTCTTTCGGTTTACGTGCTTCAAATAGGTCTGCAACCCGTGGAAGACCACCGGTAATATCTTTGGTTCCCACAGATTCTTGTGGAATACGCGCTAAAGGATCACCGATATGCACTTCGGCGTTGTCATCTAAAGTAACAATGGCTTTACCTGGTAAGAAATACTGTGCAGCGACGTCTGTGCCAGGAATGAGAATATCATTTCCTTGTGCATCAACTAATTTAATGGCTGGACGTAAATCTTTACCTGCGGTTGCACGTTCACCCACGTCTTGCACCACGATAGAGGATAAACCTGTGAGTTCATCGGTTTGGCGAGTAACAGTTAAGCCGTCCACGATGTCCACGAATTTCACAAAGCCGCTTACCTCGGACACCACTGGCATTGTGTGTGGGTCCCAGTTGGCAACGGTTTCGCCTGCTTCAACTTCTTGTCCATCGCCTTTGCTCAAGATTGCACCGTAAGGCACTTTATAATGTTCTTTCGTGCGACCAAAGGCATCGATAATAGTCAATTCGGTATTACGAGAAGTTAACACTAGTTTACCGTCGTTATTGGTAACGAATTTCACGTTAGCTAAACGTAACGTACCTGTGTTTTTCACTTGAACACTAGATTCTTTTGCTGCCGCAGATGCCGCACCACCGATATGGAACGTACGCATGGTTAACTGTGTACCTGGCTCACCGATAGATTGTGCAGCGATAACACCAACAGCTTCACCTTGGTTAATCAAATGACCGCGAGCCAAATCACGTCCGTAACATTTCGCACAAACGCCGTAATCCGTGTTACAGGTTACCACTGAGCGCACCTTGATGCTGTCCACAGAGAACTCATCAATCTTGTTACAGAGTTTCTCATCAATTAAGGTATTGCGAGGAATTAATACTTCTTCTGTACCTGGTTTTAACACATCTTCCGCAACCACACGACCCAATACAAGTTCGCGTAATGGTACTTTTTCATCGCCACCTTCAATTAATGGAGTCATCACGATACCTTCGTGAGTACCACAATCATCTTCAACGATAACTAAATCTTGTGCGACGTCCACTAAACGACGAGTTAAGTAACCTGAGTTCGCTGTTTTTAATGCGGTATCCGCCAAACCTTTACGTGCACCGTGGGTTGAAATGAAGTACTGAAGAACGTTCAAGCCTTCACGGAAGTTTGCGGTGATTGGGGTTTCGATGATCGAGCCGTCTGGACGTGCCATCAAACCACGCATACCCGCTAACTGACGAATCTGTGCGGCAGAACCACGAGCACCTGAGTCCGCCATCATAAAAATGCTGTTGAATGAAGCTTGTTTTTCTAGTTGACCTTCACGGTTGATCACTTCTTCTTGCGAAAGGTTTTCCATCATCGCTTTTGCCACACGCTCATTCGCAGCAGCCCAAATGTCGATCACTTTGTTATAACGTTCGCCCGCAGTTACTAAACCAGATTGGAACTGTTCTTGAATTTCTGCCACTTCAGCTTCTGCTGCATCAATGATTTCGTATTTCTTCGCAGGAATTACCATATCGTCGATACCTACAGAAGAACCTGAACGCGCCGCATAAGCAAAACCGGTGTACATAATTTGGTCTGCGAATAACACGCTTGGTTTCATACCTAAACGACGATAACTCTCATTGATAAGTTTAGAAATTTGTTTTTTACCCAAGGTTTGGTTGAACAAACTAAATGGCATTCCTTTTGGAGCGATCATCCATAAAATGGCACGACCAATTGTGGTATCCACTAGGCTAGTTTGTGGCTCAAATTCACCTTCGGCATTTTTCACATATTCAGTAATACGCACTTTCACACGGGAATGTAATTCCGCTTGTCCAGTACGATAAGCTTTTTCCGCTTCACGAGGATCTTGCAACAACATTCCTTCGCCTTTGCCGTTCACTTTATCGCGAGTCATATAATAAAGACCCAATACCACGTCTTGTGAAGGCACGATGATTGGTTCACCATTGGCTGGCGATAAAATGTTGTTAGTTGACATCATTAACGCACGAGCTTCTAACTGCGCTTCTAAGGTCAATGGTACGTGAACCGCCATTTGGTCGCCGTCGAAGTCCGCATTGAACGCCGCACACACAAGTGGGTGCAACTGAATAGCTTTACCTTCAATCAACAACGGTTCAAAGGCTTGAATACCCAAACGGTGTAGCGTCGGTGCACGGTTCAATAGAATTGGGTGTTCACGAATGACTTCTGCCAAAATATCCCAAACGATAGCGTCTTCACGCTCTACCATTTTCTTCGCCGCTTTAATAGTTGTTGCGAAACCACGACTTTCTAATTTGGCATAGATAAACGGACGGAATAATTCCAATGCCATTTTTTTCGGCAAACCACATTGGTGTAGATGTAAGTATGGACCTACGGTAATTACAGAACGACCTGAATAGTCAACACGTTTACCCAATAAGTTTTGACGGAAACGACCTTGTTTACCTTTGATCATATCCGCAAGAGATTTTAATGGACGACGGTTAGACCCCGTAATTGCACGACCACGACGACCGTTGTCTAATAAAGCATCCACCGATTCTTGTAACATCCGTTTTTCGTTACGCACGATAATATCTGGTGCGATTAAGTCTAAAAGAC
Source organism: [Haemophilus] felis (assembly GCA_002015125.1). Taxonomy (GTDB): domain Bacteria; phylum Pseudomonadota; class Gammaproteobacteria; order Enterobacterales; family Pasteurellaceae; genus Pasteurella; species Pasteurella felis. The sequence continues at coordinate 19,714 of MUYB01000027.1, read as the reverse complement.
GTTTTAAACGGTTGTTACGGTTGATCACACGGCGATATAAATCGTTTAAGTCAGACGTCGCAAAACGACCACCATCAAGTGGCACTAATGGACGTAAATCTGGCGGAAGCACAGGTAATACGGTCATTACCATCCATTCTGGTTTGTTGCCAGATTGAATGAATGCCTCTAATAATTTTAAGCGTTTAGTGATTTTCTTACGTTTGGTTTCGGAGTTGGTTTCTTGTAATTCTTCACGTAAAGTTTCACATTCGTGAGCAAGATCCATATCGCGTAATAAAGCTTGGATAGCTTCCGCACCCATTTTAGCTTCAAATTCATCACGCCAACGTTCTTCCGCATCTAAATATTGCTCTTCCGTTAATAATTGACCTTTTTCTAAGTCAGTCATACCCGGTTCAATCACAATATAAGATTCAAAATAAAGCACGCGTTCAATATCACGCAATGGCATATCCAATAATAAACCGATACGAGACGGTAAGGATTTTAAGAACCAAATATGCGCTACTGGTGAGGCAAGTTCAATGTGCCCCATACGCTCACGACGCACTTTAGTTTGCGTTACTTCCACACCACATTTTTCACAAATCACACCACGGTGTTTCAAACGTTTGTATTTACCACACAAGCATTCGTAATCTTTTACTGGTCCGAAAATACGGGCGCAGAACAGACCATCACGCTCTGGTTTAAAGGTGCGGTAGTTGATAGTTTCAGGTTTCTTAACTTCACCAAAAGACCAAGAACGGATCATATCCGGTGAGGCTAAACCAATTTTGATCACATCAAAATCTTCATTTGTTTTTGATTGTGCTTTTAAAAACTTAACTAAGTCTTTCACAGATTTGCTCCTGTCGGAGTTAAACTTATTCAAGTGCAGTCAACAGTTATTGTCCTTGCACCGCACTTGAGCGTACTTTGCTTGCCACCAAGCTTGGTTATGATTTTCGATTAATCTTCATCTAAATCAATGTTGATACCAAGGGAGCGAATTTCTTTCATAATTACGTTGAAAGATTCTGGTGTACCTGGATCCATTTGATGTGTACCGCCGACGATATTTTTGTACATCTTCGTACGACCGTTCACGTCATCAGATTTCACCGTTAACATTTCTTGTAAGGTATAGGCGGCACCGTAAGCTTCTAGCGCCCAGACCTCCATCTCACCGAAACGCTGACCACCGAATTGCGCTTTACCACCCAACGGTTGCTGAGTAACAAGACTGTAAGAACCTGTTGAACGTGCGTGCATTTTGTCGTCAACCAAGTGGTTCAATTTGAGCATATACATATAACCTACGGTGACTGGACGCTCAAATTTCTCACCTGTACGACCGTCAAATAAGGTAATTTGACCTGAAGTTGGCAAGCCACCTAATTCTAATAAGCCTTTGATTTCGCTTTCGTGTGCACCATCAAATACTGGCGTCGCCAATGGTAAGCCTTTGCGTAAGTTTTGGGCTAAACGCATTACTTCTTCATCAGAGAAAGTGCTTAAATCCACTTTTTGTGAGCCGTGCCCCAAGTCATAGGCTTTTTGCATATATTCACGCAATTTCGCAACTTCTTGTTGCTGCTTGATCATTTCATTGATCTTGTCGCCGATACCTTTCGCCGCTAAACCTAAGTGGGTTTCAAGGATCTGTCCGATGTTCATACGAGAAGGAACGCCCAATGGGTTTAACACGATGTCCACAGGCTGACCGTTTTCATCGTATGGCATATCTTCCACAGGGTTAATTTTTGAGATAACCCCTTTGTTACCGTGGCGACCCGCCATTTTATCCCCTGGTTGGATTTGACGTTTCACGGCAAGATACACTTTCACCACTTTCAACACGCCTGGTGCCAAATCGTCGCCTTGAATGATCTTGCCACGTTGCACTTCTAATTTACGCTCAAATTCTTTACGTAATTCTTCGTACTGTTCCGCAAGTTGTTCTAATTGATTTTGTTGTGCTTCATCGCTTAAAGATTGCTCTAACCACTTAGTGCGTTCTAATTTATCTAAGCTCTTCGCATCAACGCCACCAGCGATAAGCAAGTTACGCACACGAGTAAACAAGCCAGCCTCAAGGATTTCTAACTCTTCCACAAGGTCTTTTTTCGCTTGTTTTAATTGCATTTCTTCAATTTCAAGGGCACGTTTGTCTTTTTCAACGCCGTCACGGGTAAAGACTTGAACGTCAATGACCGTACCTGACACGCTGTTTGGCACACGCAATGAAGAATCTTTCACATCAGAAGCTTTTTCACCGAAGATTGCACGTAATAATTTTTCTTCTGGGGTTAATTGCGTTTCACCTTTTGGTGTCACTTTACCCACCAGAATATCGCCGCCTTTCACTTCCGCACCGATGTAAACAATACCTGATTCATCTAATTTGCTTAATGCCGCTTCACCTACGTTTGGAATATCGGCGGTGATCTCTTCTGCCCCCAATTTGGTATCACGAGCCACACAAGAAAGCTCTTGAATGTGAATGGTGGTAAAACGATCTTCTTGCACCACACGCTCAGATACTAACATTGAATCTTCAAAGTTATAGCCGTTCCAAGGCATAAACGCCACACGCATATTTTGACCGAGGGCTAATTCACCCAAATCCGTTGACGGACCGTCTGCTAGCACTTCGCCACGTCCGATAGGTTCACCTAAAGACACGCAAGGAATTTGGTTGATACAGGTGTTTTGGTTTGAACGAGTGTATTTAATCAAGTTATAAATATCGATACCTGCTTCACCTGGGATTGTTTCGTCTTCGTTAACTTTCACCACGATACGTGAAGCATCGACATACTGAACGACGCCGCTGCGTTTAGCAATCACAGTAACGCCAGAGTCAACGGCAACTGCTTTTTCAATACCGGTTCCCACCAATGGTTTATCTGCACGTAACGTCGGCACCGCTTGACGTTGCATGTTCGCACCCATTAACGCACGGTTCGCATCGTCGTGCTCTAAGAATGGGATTAACGCTGCCGCCACTGAAACCACTTGCTGCGTTGAAACGTCCATATAGTGAATTTCGTCTGGACGATACAAACCAGATTCACCATGTTCACCACGACAAGTTACGAAGGCATCCGTGAAACGTAACTCTTCATCCAAATTAGAGTTCGCCTGTGCGATAACATATTTGCCTTCTTCAATAGCTGATAGATATTCGATTTCTTCTGTTACCTGACCGTTAATCACTTTACGATATGGCGTTTCTAAGAAGCCGTAGTCGTTCGTACGAGCATACACAGAAAGTGAGTTGATCAAACCGATGTTTGGACCTTCAGGGGTTTCGATTGGACACACACGACCGTAATGGGTGGCGTGTACGTCACGCACTTCAAAGCCTGCACGCTCACGGGTTAAACCGCCCGGACCTAATGCAGAAATACGACGTTTATGGGTCACTTCTGATAACGGGTTGTTTTGGTCCATAAACTGAGAAAGCTGTGAAGAACCAAAGAATTCTTTTACTGCCGCTGAAATTGGTTTTGCGTTGATCAAATCTTGTGGAGTAACGCCGTCTAAATCACCTAATGAAAGACGCTCACGCACCGCACGTTCAACACGGACTAAACCGATGCGGAATTGGTTTTCTGCCATTTCGCCCACGGAACGAATACGACGGTTACCTAAGTGGTCGATATCGTCCACTTCGCCACGACCGTTACGGATCTCGATGAGTTTTTTCATCACACCGATGATGTCATCGTTGCTTAAAATACCGCTGCCCGTTTCGCTTTCAATGCCCAAAGAGCGGTTGAACTTCATGCGACCTACCGCAGACAAATCATAGCGATCAGATGAGAAGAATAAGTTATCAAACAAGCCTTCTGCCGCTTCTTTTGTTGGTGGCTCTCCTGGACGCATCATACGGTAAATTTCTACTAACGCACTTAAACGATCATTAGATGGATCTACACGTAAAGTTTCTGAAATATAAGGACCGTAATCTAAATCGTTGGTGAACAGGGTTTCAATGGTTTTGTAACCAGCTTGTGCCAATTTTGCCAACATTTCTAAGGAAATTTCCATATTGGCTGGGCAAACAATTTCACCAGACTCTAAGTCCACATAATCTTTTGCCGACACTTTCCCAACGATATATTCCGTCGGTACTTCCACTTGAGTAACCTGATCTTTTTCAAGGGCACGAATATGACGAGCCGTAATACGACGACCACGTTCTACATACACTTTACCGTTAGCTTCAATATCGAAGGTTGCGGTTTCACCACGCAATCTTTCTGGCACTAAGGTCATCAACAATTTGTTATCGCTGATTTCAAACACCACTTTATCGAAGAAAATGTCTAAAATTTGTTCTGTGGTGTAGTTTAAGGCACGAAGAATAATCGTTGCTGGTAATTTACGACGACGGTCGATACGTGCATATAAGTTATCTTTCGGATCGAACTCAAAATCTAACCAAGAACCACGGTAAGGGATAATTCTTGCGTTATACAGCACCTTACCTGAAGAATGTGTTTTGCCTTTGTCAGAATCAAAGAACACGCCTGGACTGCGGTGTAATTGCGACACAACAACACGCTCTGTACCATTAATCACAAAAGTACCGTTGTTAGTCATCAATGGGATTTCACCCATATATACTTCTTGTTCTTTAATATCTTTGATTGTGCCTGCCGCTGCTTCTTTATCATAGCTTACAAGACGCAGCTTCACACGCAACGGTGCAGCATAAGTAGTGCCTCGAATTTGACATTCTCTTACATCAAATACTGGCTCGCCTAATTTATAGCTCACATATTGTAATTCCACATTTCCATTGTTACTTACAATCGGAAACACAGATCGAAATGCTGCTTCTAAGCCTTGCTGACCATCGGGATCTCTTTGGATAAATTTATCGAAAGAGTCTAATTGAATTGTTAATAAATAAGGTACATTTAATACTTGCGGACGTTTGCCGAAGTCTTTACGAATACGTTTTTTCTCAGTGTAGGAGTAACCCATTGGTTTTCCTCTGTAAAATTTAGTAAGACCGAGTTGAAATGAAAATTACGCAAGCCAAAAGTGCGGTCAAAATTGACAAAAATTTCCAAATCAATGTATGAACCCCATTTTCAGATACCGCACTCTGAACCTTACTTCTGATGAACGGATTGCATTAAGTTAACAGCTTGATTTAACTTAATTTTCCTGCAATAAAATGGGTGAGTTTTGCACTATAATTTAAAGTACAAAAGCTGATGAAGATTCTCCACCAGCTATCATTTTAAAAAATGGTTGCGTATTATAGTATTTTAAGCTTAATTTCGCAAGCCATTGATGAGATTTTGTGCATAAAGAAAACCACCGCAATTGGTGGCTTTCAAACTGTTTTACTGACCGTATTCTAACTTTTCATATTTTTCTTTTATCTTGAGATATTTCTCTGCTTTTCTTGGGTTTACTTCTATATTAGCTTCTTCAAATCCATTTCTATATACAGATTCAAGCGTCCTAGCTGCATATATCAACAGCGAACGAAGCTCTTTTTTTCTTAGATGATGAGCCCCCTCACTGCTATTCAGCAACGCTTCCGTCTCTGCAACAATATCTTCTAACAACCTTTCTCCCTTGGAAAGATTAACGAGCAACTGGCACATTTCTCTTGGATGGTCATAAAGATGCCCACTGAAGCCACGCTTGCATTTCCCTTGATATATATCGAACAAATGAACTTTCCCTTGTATTCCTAGAAAGTCTCCCTTATATTCTTTAATCATCTTATTCAAAAGCTCAATGACACGCTGGAAGTTTCCTTGTTTCTCTGCTTCCATTATCTCAAACTGATAATACTCAGGCGGTTGCTTGGCTTCGCTCACACCAATAAAGAAAGCAGATGCTAAACAGAATGTTGTCATTAGGGTTTTAAACTTCATATTCACTCCTATTTATGTGATTGGATAACTAAACAAACGCAGTTAATTTCCGCAGTATAACGAATGTCATAATCAGGGTTCTCCGCAATTATTCTCTGCATTGCTTTATCAATTGTCGGTTTCTTATGTTCAATAAGTGCATTTGCCTCTAGCTTTTCCAAATAAGGTTCTTCTTTTAAAATTTGGATTTTTGATTGAATAACAGCATTGAGTAAATTGTAGGCACTCATAATTACTCCTTAACAGCAAAAAGTATTTTGTTCAGATTTATTTGCCTTTTCTGTCAAGAAAAGGCAACAATGAGTATAGTCATTGGAAATTCAATCACCGTTAAATGAGAGAAAAGAAGAAAGATAAGAAAAATGCTTAAATATTTTAGCTATGCTGAAAATCGTTTTTATGTGCTTTAAGCGGTTAAATTACTACTTAGAGCTGCTTGATTGGTGTTGATTAAGTGCCAATGGCTTTGGTGTGAGTGAATTTTGGTTTAACGTTGGGGCACCAAAAGAACAGCTAAACATATTGCGAAAATGGTGTGAGATTTAAGGATAATCTACTACAACCCTTAAAGTTTAGACTCTCAAACAAAAAGCCCCGATGTTTCCATCGAGGCTCTGTTGAATTTGAAGTTTGATACAAAGCAGAATTATTTGATTTCTACTTGTGCGCCAGCTTCTTCTAATTCTTTCTTAAGTGCTTCAGCTTCAGCTTTAGAGATACCCTCTTTTAATGCTGCTGGAGCAGATTCAACTAAGTCTTTCGCTTCTTTTAAGCCTAAACCAGTTGCACCACGCACTGCTTTGATTACTGCAACTTTGTTAGCACCTGCTGCTGCAAGGATAACATCGAATTCAGTTTTCTCTTCTGCTGCTTCTGCTGGACCTGCTGCTACTGCAACTGCTGCCGCTGCTGCTGAAACGCCGAATTTTTCTTCCATCGCTGCGATTAATTCAACGATTTCTGTTACTGTTTTAGAAGCAATTGCTTCAATAATTTGTTCGTTAGTTAATGACATAACAATCAATTCCTAAAGTAAAAAAGTTAAACGAGTTAAGAAGTCGCTGAATTAAGCTGCTTCTTGTAATTTGTCGCGGTAAGCCGCAAGAGTGCGAGCAAGTTTCCCTGCTGCAGCTTCTTTCATTGTGCCCATTAAACGTGCAATTGCTTCTTCGTAAGTTGGTAATGTTGCTAAGAATTCAACATCTTGGATCTTACCTTCAAAGGCAGCACCTTTAATTTCAAACTTATCGTTTGCTTTCGCAAAATCTTTGAACAAACGGGCTGCTGCACCAGGGTGTTCAGTGGAGAATGCGATAAGTGTTGGACCGACAAACGTATCTTTTAAACACTCGAAATCAGTGCCTTCAACCGCACGACGTAATAAAGTATTACGCACAACACGCATTGAAACACCGTTTTCACGAGCTGCTTTACGCAATTCAGTCATTTTATCTACTGTTACACCACGAGAGTCCGCGATCACTGCAGATAAGGCACCTTTGGCTGCTTCGTTTACTTCAGCAACAATTGCTTGTTTGTCTTGAAGATTTAATGCCATTGGCTTTTAGCTCCTGAATACACTCCGCTAAAGCGGAAGTTACAAAAAATCTCAAAAAATGACCGCACATTTGTACAACTATTTTCTGAGGCTAAGGTGTCCAGAAGCAGAAAATTCTGTCTGTTCACCATCTACGTAGGTTGATATTAAGAGATGATGTTCATCATTTCACCTACGGTCTCGGACGGGACTTGAATTTGGTCAAGTACCATCAAATTTCACCCAAATCAATAAAACAAGGGCAAAAATAGGTCGCAAATTCTAATAGAAAGAAATCAGATTGTAAAGATTTTAATCCGCTACTTTCCAACTTGCGCCAGTAAAAATGCGATCTTTCGATCGCATTTATGAAAATCAACGGAATTATAATGTTGACTGATCAACAGCAACACCAGCACCCATTGTGGTAGAAATACTTACTTTCTTGATGAAAACACCTTTAGAAGTGGTTGGTTTTGCTTTTGCTAACGCCGCTAATAAAGCTTGTAAGTTTTCTTTTAATTGTTCTGGAGCGAAATCTGCTTTACCGATTGTGGTATGGATAATACCATTTTTGTCGTTACGGTAACGGATCTGACCAGATTTTGCATTTTTAACTGCATCAGCCACGTTTGGTGTTACTGTACCTACTTTCGGGTTTGGCATTAAACCGCGCGGACCAAGGATTTGACCTAATTGACCAACCACACGCATTGCATCTGGTGATGCGATAACCACATCAAAGTTCATTTCGCCTTTTTTCACTTGTTCCGCTAAGTCTTCCATACCCACTAAATCCGCACCTGCGGCTTTAGCTGCTTCTGCATTCGCACCTTGGGTGAACACAGCAACACGCACAGAACGACCAGTACCATGTGGTAACACTGTTGCACCACGCACGTTTTGGTCAGATTTACGTGGATCGATACCTAAGTTTACCGCCACATCAACGCTTTCAACGAATTTCGCTGTTGCGAATTGTTTTAAAACGGCAATCGCTTCATTGATTTCATAAGCTTTTGTAGAGTCAACAGCCGCTTTGATTGCTTTCATTTTTTTAGTCAATTTAGCCATTGTATTATTCCTCCACCACTAAGCCCATTGAGCGAGCAGTACCAGCGATTGATTTCATTTTGGTTTCGATAGTGCTACCTGTCATATCCGCTGCTTTAGTTTCAGCGATTTGACGGATTTGATCTAAAGTCACTTTACCTACTTTATCTTTGTTTGGTTTACCAGAACCTGATTTGATGCCTGCTGCTTTTTTCAACAATACGGCAGCTGGTGGGGTTTTGGTAACGAAAGTGAAAGAACGGTCTGCGTAAACAGTGATAACCACTGGAATCGGTAAACCTTTTTCTAAGCTCTCAGTACGAGCATTGAATGCTTTACAGAATTCCATAATGTTCACACCTTGTTGACCTAATGCAGGACCAACTGGTGGTGAAGGGTTCGCCATACCTGCTGCAACTTGCAACTTAACGTAGGCTTGTACTTTTTTTGCCATTTTTAGTTTCCTCTGAAATGGGTAATAACGCTATTGCTAGCTCCCCGTGATTATTTGGCATATTTGCCACATCCGCTGGCGTCACCGCCACACACAAAAATACGAGCAACCGAAATCACTCGTAAAATAGGGCGCGGATTTTACTAAACTGATGGTGAATTTTCAAGCATTTAAATGAAAAAATGTAGGATGTGCTTTAGCCATCATTTGAGCCACAAATCATTAATGATGGGCTAAATCCATTCTACCAGCCACGCTGGCGCCAGCGTCCTTATGATAAAGTTATTTTCGGACTCGATCGTTTCCCCTACTCCATCGCCCGCACTTTTTGTGCAATGAAGGCGATTTCGTTTTCGTCCAAGCCGTATTTTTGGTAGAGCTGTTGGTCGATGTCGGCAAGGGGTTGGTTCCAGTCAATATCCGATTGGTCGGTGAAGTCTTGTAGGGGGACTTTCGCCCATTTTTCTTTGGTGTTGTCTTGGGTAATTTTGAGTACACCTAACATTGTACGAGCAAATTTCGTTTGCACATATTTTAAGCAGTTGTGTGCAACTTTTTCCTCATCGAACGCCCCTATACTGATAAACGTCTCGGTGAAGCCGATCAGCGGCGTGCCGATCAGCGGCGTGCCGATCAGCGGCGTGCCGATCAGCGGCGTGCCGATCAGCGGCGTGCCGATCAGCGGCGTGCCGATCAGCGGCGTGCTGAGCACTTCGCCAATAGCTCCCGAACCATTGGCTTTTGGCAGAATAATTTTGAATTTTGAAAATGTATTTGGTTCCGTCATATAACGTTTTTTAAACCATTTATATGCTCGATTGTTGTTAAAACGACCAAAAATTTGCACATATTCTTCGCCATCTTCAGGTTTCTCATCTGTAAATAAGTGCGGTAATTTTTGAAAAGCATTCGATGCAATTCTTCTATCTGAAATTTGTTTCATCTCTTCAGGGTAATCTTCATAAATAGCATCGGTATAACGATATTGCCCACGATTGGACACAATTTCATCAAGCGTCTTGTCCGTTAATTTTTCAACTTTATGAATAATGCTATTTAACTCTTCAAAAACAGTGAAAATACCAATGGGATTATATTTCTTCGTTGTATCACGCAGTAGCACCGCCACACCGCCTTTAATGTCTGTGCCAGCAAATACTTCATCGGATTTTTGATTGTAATACACCACTTTTAAATGCTCGTCATTCAGCATTTTTTGGTTCCATTTTTTATCTGTGCTACCTGCATCGAAAAGAAAGCGTGCAGGTGAAATTAAACAATATTGTGTTGCGATTTTTTCGGCTAATTCATAAAAGTGGTGATAAATCGGCATATCTTTTGTACTTTCACCTTTGGCACTTTCCTGATACGGTGGATTGCCCACCACAACATCAAATTTCATTTTGTCTCCTAATGCTTCAAGGGGTTTGTTGCCCATTGCGTAATCGGTTAAATCTAAGCAGGTGATATGGCTGTTTTCAACGGAAAGATGCGCGTTTTCCATTCCCAAAATAAAGTTTTTCACAATGCGGTAGATGATTTCGCTTGGGGCGAAGGCGTAGATTTGGTGCGTGAGAATATGCGTGAGCCTTGCCTGTGGGTCGGGGATTTGCGTTTCTAGCCCTTGATATAACCGCTTGATGATTTCCGTTAAATATAAACCTGATTTGGTGTAAAGATCGGCGAAGGTGCGGTTTTTGTCTTGGAAAATGGCAGGATCTTCCGCTTCTAATTTATCCAACATCATTTTCACCACGTTTTTTGGGGTGAAAATTTGGTTGGTTTTTTGGGGCGGTATGTAATCAAAAATATCTTCCGTAATGCTTTCATCAAAATAATTCGTCAGTGCGGTGCGTTTGGCTAAAAACTCTTGCACGGATTGGTTGAAGACATTTTCATCAAAAAATTGATAGGTGTCTCGCAACTGTCTAAATTGATCAAGGGTGATGCCTGTGACTTCGTGAAATACCTCATCACTCACGGCGTGATCAAAGTTCGCCAGCCTGGTGTCTTCTGTGCCGTATGCCATTAAAAATGCAGGAATGGTGCGAGAAAAACCACGCAAACGAGAGCGAATGTCGTCTTCCACTTGCTTTTGTTTTAGGCTTTCGCCCTGTTGCAAAATCTCTTGGGTGGATTGTGTCGCAAGTTTTTGGGTTTGCGATGCGGTCACCGTTTGCAAATTTTCTGCGAAAGTCTCCGCTTGTTGCTTTCTCACCGCCTCATATTCCGCTTGCATTTCGGCAATTTTGTTGCTGTCGGTTTCTTGCGATAAGATTTTTTGGTAGTAAAGGGCGGTTTCTTTGCGTTGAATTTCCTGCTGTTGTTGCACTTTTTCCACTTCTCGCTTGAGCTGTTCGGCGGATTTTTTCGCAGCCATTTCCACCGCACTTTGGCTTAAGCCCTGCTGTTGTGCTAGGTTGGTTAACGCTTCCGTTGTGATCTGTTTGAGTTGGTCGGCAAGCTGTTGTGCCAGTTGCTCGTCGGCAATGTTTTCCGCTTGTTGCACAAATTCATTGACGGTTTGATAGCGTTTTTCGCCAAAGTGAGCTTGGGTTTGGGCAATGACAATGCTCTGTTCAATTAACGGATTGCCGTTTTCATCAAGTTGGATCGCTTGAGTATCAATTGATGTGGCTTGGCTCGCCGGTACATTTTTGCCCTCTGCCATCGGGTTGAGATGCTCCAAAATCTCCCACGCTTCTGGGTTGGCAAAAATATTGCCGATATTTTGGAACAAGAGATTTGGCATAAATCCCCGTCGCACCACTTCTCTCGCCTTGAGCATTTTGGGAATGGTTAGCACTTGATTGACATCTAACGCCACCATTTTGCCTTGATTATCTTCAGCAATCACGGGAAAAAGTTGAGCAGTTGTTGTATATTTTCCGCGCGTTGTGCCGTGCTACCGCCACCGCAAGCGGTGCGTTCAAACAAATTATTCGCAAATTCGTCGTAAATCATCAAGGTGCGTTCGGGGGCAAAGTCAAACACATAGGCATTGTGTTTTTGTTGCATTTTGCCTTTTTCCTGATAGCACCACGGATTTTGTGCTCGAAACGCTGCCTGCATATAAAGTGCTGGGGATTTGATATTGGAGAGCATCAGCACCGCTGTCCATTCTGGTACGGTTACCCCTGTGGTGAGCTGGCCAACGGAGAGGGTGATAGGTACTTTTAGAGCTGACCACTAAATCTTTTATATGCTCCAAATTTTGCCTTATCTATTCTATACTCATTATCACTGATTTTAGTAATAATCACACTATCGCAATCCATTAATTGTAATCTCAGCATTGTCGCTAATTCACCTTCTTTTAAATTCAATAATTGACGAAGCAACCAGTCAGCAAGAGCTGAATTAGGATTAGTCATCAAGGCTTTTCCATTTTCTTGACAAACTTTAGCATTAAGGATTTTTCCATCTGGTGTTGTTAAATTAAAGGGCTGATCTCTTGCAGGAAAAAAGCCAGGGTAGTTATTTCTAATAAATGCTGGGATCGGAATATAAACTTCATCTAAACTGCGTCTTCTACCACTTGCATTCCATTGATTTAATCCGCTACATTCAGGAACATTATCATCCCTAGTTGAGTAAAGTGGTAACACAATTTTTTCATATTGATGAGATTGTATTTTACTTTCCATCTCCAAAATTGATTTTAAATTTATCAATAATTTATAAGGTTCAGAAATAATCTCGACTGGAATACTATGATATTTATCAGGGATTTGAAATTTTTTAAATAAGGTACTTTTGGAATAGTTATAACTATAATTATGTTTATCATCTTGAAAAACTAAACTACTTTTAGTGCATCTTCCTAATTTAATTTTATCAAGATTTATCAAATCATAATTTTCTTCAAAGATTCTAAGTTCATTTTCCTTTCTTGATACTAGGTGATAAATTGCATTTTTAACATTATATATTCTTTGAGCGAATAAAATTCTTTCATTTCTCGCATTAGCAACCATTCTTGCAAGTTCTTCAAGATCTTCACTATTAAATGTTGATGAAAGATGATTAAATTCTGCGACTTTTTCTGTGCTGGTATCTCCAGTACATATAAATGTTTTTAACCCAATCCCAATATTATTGCCATTTACATCAAGCAATGCATCAAAAGCAGTATCATCTCTACTCAAGTTTCTAGCACCTAAAGCATAACAAAATAGATTTTCTGCATTTCTGTAATATAAATAAGGCACAGAGTTATCGGAAAACAATCCCGATAATGAAGACATTATTTTCAATAACTCTACATATTCAGAGTTTATGTTTAATTCTTGCATTTTAAAGCACCTTCAAAAACTGTTCAGCAACACGCTTAACCAATGGTATAGTTACACTATTACCTGCTTGCATATAGAGTTTACTTTTTGCGATATTTGGTATAACAAAACTGCTCATATCATAGCCCTGAAAGGCAAAACATTCTTTTGGCGTTAATTTTCTAATACCGAAATCATCAATTCTCAATGGCACATTATGCCCACCCGTTCCCATATTGGCAGTTAATGTTGGACAAAGACCATTTTTATTTTCACGAACGTAAACTCTACGCCATTGATAAAGAGTATCTTTTGATTTCATTGCTTCTCTTAATTGAGAAATATATTTGGTTTTTTCGTAATAATAGATCTCATCTTGCTTTTCTTGTTCAAGAATATCGTGAATTGTTCTTGTTAAAGCCTTTTTTTCAGGGAAAGTAAATTGAGAAAAATTCATTTTGCTATATCTATCAAAAGCAACAATAAAAATACGCTCTCGATTTTGCGGAATATTGGCATATTCACAACTATTCATTACTTTATAGAAAACTTGATAATTCAATTTGTTTTCTAATGTATCCAAAATAACTTTAAATGTATTCCCTTTATCGTGAGTAACAAGATTTTTTACATTTTCTAAAAAAACAATTTTAGGACGATGCTTTGCAATAATCTGTTCAATATCAAAAAATAACGTGCCTCTACTATCAGAAAATCCTTTTTGATAGCCTGCAATAGAAAATGCTTGGCAGGGAAATCCTGCACAAAGCACATCAAATTTTGATGGAATTTGTGCTTTTGTTTCAGGCTTAGTGATGTCGCCAAACGGTTTCATTCCGTGATTTGCTTCATAAGTTTTTTGAGCATTTTCATCCCATTCGCTTGCAAAAACACACTCACCACCAAGCTCTTTTAATGCAAAATGAAAACCGCCCACACCTGCAAATAAATCAATAAAAGTGAATTTTTTGTCCATATCGAATTAGTCTGAAATAAAAAAATTTTGCGGATTATAGCAAATTTATACAGTAATAAATACTGTATAAAATAAAAACAAAAATCCCACACGTTGCTCAAGGGGGATCAGATCGGGCAAAATCGGGGCGGTGGGGGCGTATTTTTCGCTATCTAACGCCACATAATTATCGTTCGCCCAAATAATGTGCTGATTGCCCTGCTTTTTACAGCCACTGCGATTGCGAAGCAAAATATCTAAAATTTCAGGCATTTGCTCCCGAATTTGCGTTTCCGAGATGTCGGCGTTAGGCGAAGAAAGATCGGAAGAATAACTTGCCGTGGTCATAATGAAATCTTTATCAGCTGTGCCGTAAAACCACGTCCTTTAGGGTGGGGAGGATGTCAATGAGAAAACAGGACGAAAAAATGCCGTTAATATAGCATAGAAATTCGCGAAATAACGTGGAAAAGAAAGCGAAAAACACAAAACAGGGAAGAATATATCGCTTCCCTGTTTTGTGTATTAAATAATCAAACCTAGAGCAACAAACCTAAGCCACAAACCCCACAGCCTCATACACTGCGGCGAGGGTTTTCTTCGCACGTTCACGGGCTTTTTGGGCGCCGTCACGGGCGATTTTGTTGAGTAGCTCTTCGTTGTTGCGGAAGTGGTGGAAGCGTTCTTGTAAGGTGGCGAGCATTGCGGACACTTCTTCGGCGACGGCATTTTTGAGATGTCCGTACATTTTGCCCTCAAATTCCGCTTCTAATTCTGCAATGGATTTACCGCTGACGCCAGCGAGAATATCCAGCAAGTTAGACACGCCAGCTTTATTTTGCACGTCATAACGCACCACTGGCGGTTCGTCGGAATCGGTTACCGCTCGTTTAATTTTCTTCGCCACCGCTTTTGGATCTTCCAACAAACCGATGACGTTGTTGCGATTTTCATCTGACTTGGACATTTTTTTCTCAGGTTCAAGCAAAGACATCACACGTGCGCCTGCTTTAGGAATGAAAGGTTCAGGCACTGCAAATAAATTGCCATACAAAGCGTTAAAGCGGTTAGCAATATCACGGGTAATTTCCAAATGTTGTTTTTGATCTTCGCCTACAGGCACTTGGTTGGCTTGATATAACAAAATATCCGCTGCCATTAACACAGGGTAAGTAAACAGCCCGACGTTGATATTTTCGGCGTGACGGGCGGATTTGTCTTTAAACTGCGTCATTCGCCCCATTTCGCCGAAATAGGTATAACAATTGAGCACCCAAGCCAGTTGCGTGTGTTCAGGCACGTGAGATTGAATAAAAATTGTGCTTTTTTCAGGATCGATACCGCAGGCTAAATACAACGCCAACACGTCCAATGTGGCTTTGCGAAGTGCCACGGGATCTTGACGAACAGTGATAGCGTGCAAATCCACAATGCAAAATAAACATTCGTAATCATCTTGCATTTTCACCCACTGGCGTAACGCACCGAGATAGTTCCCAATGGTTAATTCGCCCGAGGGCTGCACGCCGCTTAATACAACAGGTTTGCTCATTTTTCTTCTCTCTTTTTGTTATTTTGTAATGGTTAAAATATCAGCGAAATCATCAAACACCCAATCAGGTTTGGCTTCGGCGATAGGCACGTTGTAGTTGTAGCCGTAAGTTAAGCCTACCACCGCACAGCCAGCAGCGTGCGCCGCTAAAATGTCATTTTTGGAATCGCCTACGAACAGCACTTGCTTTGGATATAAGCCAAACTTACCGCACAAATAGTATAGTGGTGCAGGGTGCGGTTTAATGGCTGGCAAGGACTGACCGCCCAAAAATTCGCTGAATAAATGATCGATGCCGAAAGCGTGTAACACTGGCTGAACGTGCTTGGTTGGTTTGTTAGTAACCACCGCAAGAATGTAGCCTTGTGCGTGCAATTGCTCCAGCGTGCTTTTTACGTTTGGATATAAATGGCTTAAATTGCACAAATTTTCGCCGTAATAAACGCCAAAACGGTATTTCAATGTTTTGATTTTTTCATCAGTTAAGGTTCTGCCTGTTTGCTCTTTCGCCCACGCCAACGCCCGAGCAATTAAAACGTCGGCGCCGTTGCCAATCCAAGTTAGCACCAAGTTTTCAGGGGCTTGGGGCAAATCAAATTCCGCCAACGCCGAATTTACGGATAACGCCAAGTCTGGCAAACTGTTGACTAGCGTACCGTCTAAGTCAAAACCGATTAATTTAAACTGTGTCATATTTTTCTCTTTTATTAAACCGTGGCTAATTGCTGACGCATTTCATCAATGACTTTTTTGTAATCAGGCTGATCAAAAATCGCCGAGCCCGCTACAAACATATCCGCCCCTGCTTTGGCAATTTCTGCGATATTGTTCACTTTAACACCACCGTCCACTTCAAGACGAATATCCAAACCGCTTTCATCAATGCGACGACGGACTTCACGCAATTTTGCTAAAGTGCTAGGAATAAAGGATTGACCGCCAAAGCCCGGATTCACGGACATTAACAAAATCACATCCACTTTATCCATCACATAATCCAAATAGCTCAACGGCGTGGCAGGATTAAACACCAAGCCAGATTTACAACCACAATCACGAATCAACTGCAAAGAGCGGTCAATATGTTCGCTGGCTTCAGGGTGAAACGTAATATAGCTGGCGCCAGCCTTGGCAAAATCAGGAATAATGCGATCCACTGGCTTCACCATTAAATGCACATCAATGGGGGCGGTAACGCCATAATCACGCAACGCTTTGCACACCGCAGGTCCAAAGGTTAAATTTGGCACATAATGGTTATCCATTACATCAAAATGAATAACGTCGGCACCGCCGTCTAGCACGGCTTTTACATCATCGCCGAGGCGAGCTAAATCCGCCGATAAAATTGAGGGAGCGATTAAATAGGGCTTCATTGTAACCTCATAAACAAGAAAAAAACGGCGTTTAGTGTACTACTTTATCCTTGAATTATTAAGGAAATTTTATACGCAAGTGAGTTTGCCTTTGTTACAATATCGCCTTTTGTAATCAGGTGTAAGGGATATAATGAATGAGTTCATAGAAGAAATAACAATGTGTCCTTGCCAATCAGGTTTATGCTATCAAGATTGTTGTGAGGGCTTTCATCGTTTTAAGAAAAAACCGATTAACGCCGAACAATTAATGCGTTCACGTTATTGTGCATATGTACTTAAAAATATCGACTATATCCAACAAACCACCGTGCCAAGCCAACAATCCTTATTAGATATGGACGCTTTATTAAACTGGGCAGAAAGCACAGAATGGCAAGGCTTAAACATTCTGCAACATAAGACATTATCGCCAATCCATAGCGCCGTGGAATTTGAGGCATTTTACGCATTAGCACAAGGTCAGCAGATTCACCACGAATATTCTGTTTTTGTTAACATTAACCAGTGCTGGTATTTCATCGATCCCACGGTGGCACGACCCACCATGAAGCAACCCTGCATTTGTGGTACAAATAAAAAATTCAAACATTGTTGTGGAGCTTTTTTATGAACACATTCTCTGTAAAAATTCGTTTATTTTTACAACTTTTCTTACATAGATTTAAACAAAATAAACTCACGCAAGCCGCAGGCTATTTAACCTATAGCACTATGCTTGCCCTCGTGCCCTTAGTGATGGTGATTTTTTCCGTTTTCTCTGCATTCCCTGTATTTAATGAAATAACAGGGGAATTAAAACAGTTTATTTTCACTAATTTCGCCCCCTCTGCGAGCGACACCGTTGGGCAATATATTGATGAATTTGTCAACAATTCCAAAAAAATGAGCGCCGTTGGCATCATCAGTTTAGTTGCGGTGGCGCTAATGCTGATTAATTCCATTGACCGCACACTTAATTCCATTTGGCATGACACAAGCACGCGCCCTTTAGTGATTTCCATTGCGATTTACTGGTTTATCTTAACCTTTGGTCCATTGTTAATCGGCGCTAGCATCGGCGTGAGCAGCTATGTTTCTATCATGATTGATTCCAATTTATCGCTGCCTTTTGGTTTCAAAATCTTAAGTCTTGTGCCTTTTATCCTCACTTGGCTGATTTTCACCCTCATTTATTCCGTTGTGCCAAACAAAAAAGTGAAACTGCTGCACTCTGCCGCTGGCGCCTTAATCGCCGCCATTTTCTTTACCCTCGGTAAACAGGCATTTGCTTGGTATATCGTTACCTTCCCATCCTACCAATTAATTTACGGCGCAATGGCAACCCTTCCGCTCATGCTGCTGTGGATTCAAGTGAGTTGGGTAGTGATTTTGTTAGGCGCACAACTTTCTTCTGTATTAACAGATATGCAACGCCTCAAAACAGAAGAACTGAGTATTGAACAAATTAAACAAGGAACTTAACTATGATCGCATTAATTCAACGGGTAACCCAAGCTAGCGTCAGCGTGGACAATCAAATCGTCGGACAAATCCAAAAAGGGTTGTTGGTCTTGCTTGGCGTAGAGAAAGAAGACACGAAAGACAAAGCCGACCGCTTGTTAGAGAAAATTCTGAATTACCGCATTTTCAGCGATGAAAATGACAAAATGAATTTAAATGTACAACAGGTGCAAGGTGAAATTTTGCTCGTTTCACAATTCACCCTTGTCGCAGACACCCAAAAAGGTTTACGCCCAAGCTTCTCACGCGGCGCCTCACCTGCGTTAGCCAATGAGCTATATGAATATATGGCGCAACAAAGCGCCAGCAAAATCACCACCGCCACAGGCAAATTCGGCGCAGATATGCAAGTGATCTTAACCAACGACGGACCTGTTACTTTTTGGTTAAGAGTGTAAATGCGTCGTAAATTTGTTATAATTTATACAACATTTAACATTTCAAATATTTTGGAGAAAAAATGAAAAAAATAATTCAATTGAGTATAGTTTCGATTTTAGCGGCATTTATCGTTGCTTGTGATAATGCTGATGATAAAACGGCGACGAGTAGTGAAACAGCGGTTAAAACAGACACAGTTAGTAAAAAGACCTTAACCAAAGAAGAGCAATTTCGTAAAGACTTTGAACGCTTAGAAAACTGGAATGAAACGGCACATACAAGAGTTCTGCAAGCGTTTTTTGCTTATCATCAAGCTCGTGTGGAGGGCGATTCCGTTACGGTGGAAAAAGCAAAACAATTAGGCAACAGCGTACATTTGGAAGTGAAAAAAGCCATTGATGAATTAAATCAGCTTGCTCTAAAAGATCCTGATGTTATTTCACTGGCACAAAAATTCAGACAAACTCATTCAGTTGCCGTTGATACACTTGATTTAAATCTAGCTGAGAACACTTCAAGCAAAAAAGCCACTGAATTTCAAAAAAAATTACGTGAATTAGAGAATTTAAGGTTAGCCACTGAAACGGAACGCAACAAATTGATTCAGCGGTATGTGCAGTAGTAAATAATGTTCGCCAAGAAGTTTTAAATATAAATTTCAATTCTGCGATCTGGATCGTAAAAAAGTGCGTTGGAAGTTGTTTTCTGGCGCACTTTTTTTATAGTCCACAACTT
>MUYB01000026.1 GCA_002015125.1 [Haemophilus] felis | reverse complement strand
AATACGTCCCTACATAAAAATCACATATGAATTTCAAGTTATAAGCACTTATCAAGACTTCAAAATTAAAATTACTTTCAAAATCAATCATCAACAAGTGCCCACACAGATTGTCTGATAATTTGTTAAAGAGCAAAAAAGAACGACGCACTGTATTTTTATCTTTCTCACAACAGCGCGTCGTTGTGTGGCGTGCATTATAGGAATTTTTTTCCCCTACGCAAGTACTTTTTGTAAATTTTTTTCAAGCGCTCAATTAACAAACAAAACGAACAATTAATCACCAAAAGAGCAAAGAATAAATCTAAAAAGCACACTACAAATTAGATAATATAAAAAGCTAAATTTACAATTAAAAGCCAAAAATAGATTAAATTATCACCAATCTAATCAAATATTAACCAAAATAATTTTATTTTTTCGATCTGCATCATAATTTTAAATAATAATTCTATCCGATGTATAAAAAGCTATGCTATAAATCTCACTAACTAAAACATAGCTGTAAGGAGAATTACTATGACAAAAACAGAACTAGCAACGTTAGAAATACGACAAGCTCTTTTTGAACTTATCGGTGAAGTTAAAGCTAAAACCTTGTTTGCCAGTTACGGCTTGTTCTCTGGTGCTGCTATGTTTGGCATATACCAAAATGGGAATCTATACATCAAAGCAGAAAAAGAACTTGCCGAGGAACTAATCGCACAAGGGGCCGTAAATTATATCTCTCACTTACCTAATATTAAATTATCGATATCAAATTACTATTATTTACCACAAGAAATTATATCAAATAAAGAAAAGTATAAAGATATATTACTACGTTCTATTGCACAAATTAATGAAAAAGCAAGTTTAGAATATATTAATAAATATAGAAGAATTAAAGATCTTCCAAATCTTTCAATGAAATATGAAAGATTATTATCTAAAGTTGGAATTGAAGAACTTTCTTTATTCAGAACTCTTGGGGCAAGTCATGCATTTGCTCGATTGGTTAGAAAAGGCATTACCTCTGAGTTAAATATGCTATGGCTCTTCGTTGCAGCACTAAAGTACAAGCATGTTAGTTTACTTACGGAACAAGAAAAAGAAAATGCACTAAAAATGTTGAATTTGATTTTAGAACAATCAGGTATGAAACCAATGAAATAAAAAGCATAGTAAGCAAAATAAAAAATCGCTGAATACATTACAAATGTATTCAGCGATTTTTTCAAATATAGATTCAATCAACCAATTAGAATGTACGAACCAAATCTTTCAAATACCTTTTAAATTCATCGCCTAATTGTTTATGGTGCATTCCATATTCAACAAAAGCTTTCATATAACCAAATTTATCACCGCAATCAAAGGTTTTGCCTGACATATGGAAAGCTTCAACAGTTTCCTTTTCAATCAACATATCTATCGCATCCGTTAACTGAATTTCATCTCCTACACCGATTGGGGTTTTTTCCAATAGATCCCAAATAGCAGCAGAAAAAACATAACGACCAACAACCGCAAGATTAGAAGGAGCATCCTCTGTTCTAGGCTTCTCTACGATACGATAAATTTTAGCACTTTGACTATCTTCTAATTTTTCTCCATGGCAATCAACCACACCATATTGACTAATATCTTGCTCTGAAACTGGAGTAACCATAATTTGACTAATCTGCGTTTCTTCAAAGCGTTTCACCATCGCTGCTAAGTTCTCTGTTTTTTGATCCGCAGAAAACTCAGCCAACAATACATCAGGTAATACCACAACAAAAGGCTCTTTACCAATAAGAGGACGACCGCATAATACTGCATGACCTAAACCTTTAGCATTTCCTTGTCGCACATGCATAATGGTTACATCTTTTGGACAAATTGAACGCACCTCATCAAGTAGTTGACGCTTCACACGTTTTTCTAGCATGGTTTCCAATTCAAAAGAGGTATCGAAATGATTTTCGATGGCATTCTTAGAAGAATGGGTCACCAAAACAATTTCTTTAATACCCGCAGCAACACATTCATTCACAATGTACTGAATCAGCGGTTTATCAACCAACGTAAGCATCTCTTTTGGAATAGCTTTTGTCGCAGGTAGCATTCTAGTCCCTAGACCAGCAACAGGTATTATCGCTTTCATATATTTTCCTTATTATGGATTAGCATGTTTACGATGATAAGCCTTATATCACTCAAAAATTAAATAGCATCGCCCATACAGACGATGATTCTTCATTCAATTTTAGTCGATACAATCTTCTTCGGAGATATGCTGTTTAATACGTTGATAAATTTCTTCTCGATGAACAGAAACATCTTTAGGCGCATTAATACCTATTTTCACCTGATTACCTCTAACACTTAAAACAGTAATAGAAATATCATCACCAATCAGCAAACTTTCACCTGCTTTTCTTGTTAAAATCAGCATACTCACTCCTTAGTTTTTATAAATTTGCTTTTAACCACGCCAAACCAGCAGACAAGGCTTTCTCAACATTTTCAGGCTGAGATCCGCCAGCCATCGCCATATCAGGGCGACCGCCGCCTTTTCCGCCCACTTCTTGAGCAAGAAGGTTCACCAGCTCCCCTGCTTTGATTTTGTTGGTGAGATCGGAAGTTACACCAACAATTAAATTCACTTTGTTATCCGCCGTGGAGGCAAAGACGATAATGGCACTGCCTAATTGATTTTTTAAATCATCAACCATCGCTTTCAAATTTTTCGCTTCCACATTTTCCAAGGCTTCAACGACGACATTTACACCGTTGATTTGTTTCGCATTTTTCGCTAATTCGCCACCCGCTTGAGCCGCCAGTTTTTCTTTAAGCTGTTGAAGCTCTTTTTCCACTTTTTTGCTCTTATCTTGCAGCTGCTGAATTTTTTCCACCAAACTTGCACTATCGGTTTTCAGCAATTCAGCACTTTGTTGTAGCACCTGTTGTTGCTGGTGCAATAAGGCAATGGCGTTTTCTCCAGTAACCGCCTCCACTCGACGAACGCCAGCGGCAACCGCCCCTTCGGAAATAAATTTGAATAACCCGATTTCCCCTGTTTGTTTAACGTGCGTACCGCCACAAAGTTCGATAGAAAATTTCGTCATCCCTACCACACGCACACGGTCGCCGTATTTTTCACCGAATAACGCCATCGCACCTTTTGCTTTAGCGGCATCTAAATCCATTATTTCGGTGGCCACCTGTGCATTTTCACGGATTTTACAGTTAATGATACGCTCAATTTCTTCCAAATCCGATTTCGCAATGGCTTCTGGTTGAGAGAAATCAAAACGCAACACATTTTCAGACACGAGCGAGCCTTTTTGTGCCACGTGATCGCCCAACACCTCACGCAATGCAGCGTGCAACAAGTGCGTTGCACTGTGATTTAAGGTGATCGCGTGGCGACGCTCTGCATCAATTTGTGCGAACACTTTATCGCCGACGCTTAACGTACCAGAGGTCAATTGCCCGATATGCCCGAAAACTTGACCGTATTTTTGCGTATCCTGCACCGCAAATTGTGCTAATTCCGCACAGATCACGCCCGTATCGCCCACCTGACCGCCAGACTCTCCGTAAAACGCTGTTTTATCCAAAATCACCACCGCACTTTCGCCCGATTGAATACGTTCCACCGCTTTACCGTTACTGAACAAACCCACCACCGTGGCATCGGTTTCAGTATGTTCATAACCTTTGAACTCGGTGACGCCATCAACCTTGATCACATTGTTGTAATCCGTGCCGAAGTTACTGCTGGCTTTCGCACGCTCACGTTGAGCAGTCATTTCACGCTCAAAACCCGCTTCATCAATGGTAATATCACGTTCACGGCACACGTCTGCGGTTAAATCCAATGGGAAGCCGTAAGTGTCGTACAATTTGAACGCCACCTCGCCCGAAAGCTGTTTATTGTCCACTTTCGTCAAAGCATCTTCCAACAACGCCAAACCACGCTCAAGGGTACGAGCAAATTGATCTTCCTCCGCTTTTAAGGTTTTCTGAATAAAGGCTTGTTTAGCGGTTAAAATCTCGCCAGCGTGACCCATCGCTTTTGCCAAGGTTGGCACTAACTGATAGAAAAACGCCGCTTTCGCCCCTAAAATATTACCGTGACGCACCGCACGACGAATAATGCGACGCAACACATAACCACGACCTTCGTTCGACGGCACCACACCATCGGCGATTAAATACGCACAAGAACGAATATGATCCGCAATCACGCGCAAGGATTTATTATCCAAATCGCTCACGCCTAAAATCGTTGCGGTTTCTTTAATTAAGGTTTGGAAAATATCGATCTCGTAGTTTGAGTTTACATGTTGCAACACCGCACTGATACGCTCCAAGCCCATTCCCGTATCCACCGACGGCTTCGGCAATTTCTCCATTGTACCGTCCGCTTGACGGTTAAATTGCATAAACACCACGTTCCAAATTTCGATATAACGGTCGCCATCTTCTTCAGCAGAACCTGGAGGCCCACCCCAAATGTGGTCGCCGTGATCGTAGAAAATTTCCGTACAAGGCCCACAAGGACCTGTATCGCCCATCTGCCAAAAGTTGTCAGAGGCATAAGGTGCATTCTTATTATCGCCAATGCGAATAATGCGTTCCGCAGGCACACCCACTTCGTTATGCCAAATATCATAGGCTTCATCATCGGTTTCATACACCGTTACCCACAATCTTTCTTTCGGCAAACTTAGCCACTGCGGCGACGTCAAAAATTCCCACGCAAAATGAATCGCATCCTGTTTGAAATAGTCGCCAAAGCTAAAATTGCCCAACATCTCAAAAAACGTATGGTGACGTGCGGTATAGCCCACATTTTCCAAATCATTATGCTTACCGCCTGCACGCACACAACGCTGCGACGTCGTCGCCCGAGTATAAGCACGCTTATCCTGCCCCAAAAACACGTCTTTAAACTGGTTCATCCCTGCGTTAGTAAAAAGCAAGGTAGGGTCATTTTCAGGCACAAGCGAGCTACTTTCTACAATGGTATGCCCTTTTGACTGGAAAAATTCTAAAAAAGATTGTCGAATTTCGGAAACTGTTTTCATATACTGCCTTAAGTGTTGATGCTTTTTGATAAGTAGATAGTAAGATTAAATTTTGCCCGATATTTTGGCATATTTTTATTTTTTGTAAAAAGGCTTTTTGATGCAGTTTGAATGTTTTTAATAGCTAGGAAAGCTCACATAAAACTAAACCGCACCTCAATCTTCTCAATTGAAATGCGGTCTATTGTTGCTAAAGATTTTAGAAGAAAAACTATTCTCCCCGTAGCGGAACCACCAACATATCCACGCTAACATTATTCATCACTTGTCGAGTGGAAGACATTAACTTACTCCAGAAATCCTGATGATGTCCTGTTACTAAGAGATCAATATCATATTTTTCAATAGCATCAGAAAGTACCAAACCAAGATCGCCACTACCACTCAGTTTTTCACTCACAGGATAGCTTGCATTCTCAGCTAATTGAACCAAGGTTTTTTGCGTTTCACAAGAAATGCGATCCTGCATTGAAGAAACATTAACATCAATTAACCCTGTGTAAAGATCAGAAAAATTCACATCAACGTGAATAATAGACAACTTCGCCTCATTTCTCTTCGCTACACCAGCAGCTTTTTCCAACAAAAAGGCACTTTCATCTGAAAGATCGAGAGCAACTAAAACGTGTTTGTACATAATAAACTCCTTAATCTAAGCGGTACTGATTAATAGCATCATAACACCGCAAAGCAGAAAAAAATATGGACTAGATCACGTTTTAAAAAATTCTTTCGGAATGATTTTTATTTTCCCGAATCCATAGCGTATTTATGCTACCCTATTGTTTTTATCCTTTGTTAATCAGGAATTTCTTATGTATAACATTCAAGACTTTGTGCAATTAATTGCACAATTACGCAATCCTAACGGCGGCTGCCCATGGGATTTAAAGCAAACCTATCAATCAATGATCCCATGCTTAACGGAAGAAACTTACGAAGTCATCGACGCCATCGAAAAACAAGATATGACAAATTTACGGGAAGAATTAGGAGATTTGCTATTGCAAGTGGTATTTTTCAGTCAACTTGCCACTGAAGATCAACATTTTACCTTTGATGATGTGGTGAACGATGTGGCAGAAAAAATTGTGCGCCGTCATCCTCACGTCTTCGGTGATAAATCAGCCACCAACGAAGAAGAAGCACTACAAAATTGGAATGCAATCAAAGCGCAAGAAAAACAAAAATCAGGGCAAGGCACCACCGTGCTTTCGGTTTTAGACAACGTGCCTTTAGCATTCCCTGCCTTAATGCGTGCAGAAAAACTACAAAAACGCTGTGCCAAAGTGGGATTTGATTGGCAAAGCCTCGATCCTGTGTTTGCCAAAGTTTTGGAAGAATTGGATGAGGTGAAAGTGGAAGTTGAGCAACGCAATCAAGCCAAAATCGCTGAAGAAATGGGCGATTTATTATTCGCCGTAGTTAACCTCGCTCGTCATTTAACGGTGGCGCCAGAACAAGCACTACGTGCCGCCAACAGCAAATTCGAACGCCGCTTCCGTGCCGTTGAACGCAGGGTTGCAGAACAAAATCGAGCGGTGGAGGATTGTAGCCTAACTGAACTTGATCAATTGTGGGATGAGGCTAAAATAATCGAACAACAATCAGATAGTTGGAAATTTAAAACATAACGTCAGCACTGTTAAACAAAAAAGTGGCTAATCATTTCATATTGTTAGCCACTTTTTCTGTTGTTTAATCCTGCGTTGCCACGCCGCAAAGTTCGGCGAGGGCGTGTAGGCGTTGTTGCGATTTTGCCACAAATGGATTTTTTTCGTCCCACGCATAGCCTGCCAAAATGGATGAGATCATCTGCCGAATTTCAGGCTGCGGATTGCGTGCGTAAATCACATCTTGGAACGAGGTATCATACCACCCATTGACATAGGTGCGGAAGGCATTTACCCCCACCATCAGCGGATTGGCAAATTCTTGCTGCCAATCGACCGCTTGTCCGTTGAGTTGGCGAGTGACGAGCTCGGCAGCCAGTTGTGCCGAATGTAACGCAATGGTCACGCCAGAGGAAAAGACAGGATCTAAAAATTCCGCCGCATTGCCGAGCAAGGCGAAATGGCGACCGTGCAGACTTTTCACGTTGGCGGAATAGCCTTGAATATGGCGGAACGGGAATTCATTTTCCCAGTTGACATTGGCTAAAATGCGGTTGAGCATCGGGCATTCTAATGCAAATTTTTTCAGCACGGTTTCGCTGTCGCCTGCCAAGGTGTCGGGCAAGCCAACCACGCCAATGGAGCAGCGATTATCCGCAAACGGAATCAGCCACAGCCACACATCACGATGGGTCGGGTGCGTGGTGATCAAAATTTTGTTGCGATCGAAATCAGGATCGCTGATGTTATCATCAATGTGGGTGAAATGTGCCAAACGAGGCGGCAAGTGCGACGGCGTTTCTAAGTCCAACAAACGGGGCAGCACTCGTCCGTAGCCGCTGGCATCTAACACAAAACGGGCGGTTAATTGATAGTCTTCGCCTTGTTCGGTGCGAACCTGCAACACCGCATTTTCGCCTTGATTATCAAAGGCTAACACTTCGTGACCAAATCGCACGTCCACGCCTTTTTTGGCGGTTTCATCAATCAAAATTTTATCGAAAATACCACGGCGAACTTGGAAAGTGCTGCCAGGGCCGGGGGTGAATTTGTCGGTGAAATCAAAATAGGTGTAGCGATTGCCCCAAGTAAATGCCGCCCCATTTTTGAATTGGAAACTCGGCTCGGCGTTTACCGCTTCCACCAGCCCTGCGGCATCTAAAATTTCCATACAGTGCGGTAACAAACTTTCGCCGATCACAAAACGGGGAAAATGCTGTTTTTCTAGCACGCACACGTTCAGCCCTTGTTGCTTGAGCAACGATGCTGACACCGAACCTGACGGGCCAGCCCCAATAATCACAACATCAAATGTGGTATTCATCGTTTTTTCCTTTTCAATTGTAGGGCTTTGCCTACTTAAATATTTTTATCGCCAATAATCCGCTCAACGCTACGCCAAGGCTGACGCTTAATCCAAACTGTGCCACAGCAGGTGTGGAGCTGAGGCTTAACAGGACAAATGAAATTATCGTGGTACCGCTTGCCAATAAGACGGCTCGCTGTTTGCTGGCAAAGGGTTCGTGGACACTGTGCAAGAATGCGGTGTAATCAATGCTAATCGCAGAGACCAGCAATAAGCCAAACATTGTAAACAACCCGATCGGTATGCCCACATAGCCAAAAATAGCGATCACGCCCGCAATCGCCAGTAACGGCACGGCTAACATTTTGCCACTGGCTCGCCCGCCAAACAGTCGCCACAGTAGCCCACCAGCCAGTACAAACGACAGCAACTTCAGCCAGGCGGCTTGGTTACGGGTCTGTTGAAAACTTTGGTTTAAATCTGACCGCTTGTCTTGCCAGAAAATATCCGTTTGATTGGCAAACGCCTGCATTTCAGCGGTATTTTTCACGCCTGATACTTTCACAATGCCGACTACCTGATTCGGCGACATTTCGCCCAAATAGAGCGATTGCCAGCCTTGCCCAAGCTGCGTTTGCAAGGCTTGCTCAAGGGAAACCGTTGCTTGCTTCGGCAACTGTTGAACCGCTTGAGCCAATTCATCAGACGAGAAACCCAGCTCCACCAACGGTTGATAATCTTGCTCGGAAAGCTTGGTTGAAAGTTGTTCGGCAAATTGGCGTTGCTCTGCTTGCGACATCAGCCAATGATTGAGCGATTGTACACCGCTTAAATTGCCTTGTTGTTGAGCCAGTTCAAGTTTTTCGGTTAATTTTTGGCTTTTGGCAAGCAGTTGTTCGCTGTTTTCGGCTTGGATCAGAAAATATTGGCTGCCAAAATCCAGTTGCGTGAGTTCACTAATGCGTTGTAAAGGGGCGGTGAGTTCGGGCGGCAAATTGATCCAATGGCGAATATCGTCTTGCCACTCACTTCTGCCAATACCGAACAGCGTTAAACCCACTAGCGCCACCGCAAGCCATTTTGGTAGGCGGCAACTGGTTAAATTTGGGCAAATTTTTGCAAAAAATCGCACGGCACAATCGTTGCTGTGCCGTTGAAAATGACGGAAAAGCCAAGGTAAATAGAGCAAGGTGAAGCTAATGGATGCCACTAGCGCCACCGCTGAGAACAGGGCAGTTTGTTGCAACACTGGTAAGGGCGTAAAACCGAGTAACAAATACCCCAAAACAGTGACAGATAAGCTAATTAGAAACGGTTTTTTCAGTTGTTGCATTGCCCTTTGAGCGTGCCAGCTTGGGTTATTCAGCGAGCCACTCAACCAATGCAACGGAAAATCGATCAGCACTCCCACCAAGCTGGTGCCAATCACCAAGGTTAAAATATGCACTTGTTCAAACCACAGCAAAGTGGCACTCACCCCTGCGATCATCCCCACAAAAATGGGCAGAAATAACCATACCACTCGCCACGAACGAAACACCCCAAGCAAAAGCAACAAGGTGACCGAAATGCCAAGGGCTGCCATCCATTGACTTTCTTGCTCGGCATGTTGTTTAGCCTGTTCGGCAAAAAGTGCGGTACTTGCCACCAAAAATTGCCCTTTCATTGCAGCGGCGGTGTGCTGATTTTGTGCGATTAAGGTCAATAAATGAGCAGGATTTTCCCCCAATACCCCACGCAACAGCACCCAAAATTGCCCGTCTTTTTGCAAGTAAATCATTCCCGATTGGCTATCCCATTCCAACTGGCTTACGGGTTGCGATTGACTTAGCACAAACCGCCCAAAACCTAGCCAATCTTGCTCCAGCGGCAGCAAGTTGCGAGACGCAAAAGGATCAAAAAACTGCTCGGCGTAGTGTTGAAAATAGCTTTTGGGATCGGTTAACAGTTGTTGACGCACATCGCTTGGAAGGGTGGCAAACTTGAATTGTTGCACTTGGCGTTGCAGTGCATTGAGATCAGGCGTGGTTTGGCTGTCGATGTGGGCAAATTGTGCCGATTGTTGCCACTGTTCTGCGATTTGCTGGGCAAGTTGGCGCGCTTTGTCAAATTCCTGATGTCCTACTAACGCCACCATTTGGTGATTGAGTTGCTGTTCTTGACGTTTATCCGCCCATTGTTGCACCGATTGCCAAGCGTGCTGAGTAGGCAGCAGGGCGGTTAAATCCGTCTGAAGCCATTGGGAAAGGTGAAAAAGTTTGCACAACAAAAACAACGACAACCCAAGCAACAAGCCAGCATATCCCCATCGACCAATACGCGTCACCATTTGCGTTACCTAATTTGCTTGCAATGCCGATTGAACAAAGGCTGGAAGCGGTTGATTGACTTGATTATTTTGCAACTCGATAACGGTGCGATCCCCTTGGGTTTCGTGCAATTCAATGCGTTTTACCAACTTATCACCTTGCAATTGAATGTGGCTAAAAATCTGTTTCATCAACAGGCTATTAGGCGTTAGCGTCAGTTGCCAATGTTCCGCTGTTCCCTTGAGTTCGGGGGAAAATTGAGCCGAAAGCCCATCAATATTGCCCGACAGCAAACCAAGAAAGAGCTGAATTTGTTGCGATTGCCCCACTTTGTGATTTTCCACCCACTGTTGCCCATTCCATTGCATAATTCCTTTTGCCGTCACACGCACATCGCTGGCAAAGGGCTTTTGCATCTGCCACAACAACCCTTTGTTTTTTAATAGCGTGAACTGACCGCTTGTGGTAATCGGTTTGGGTAATGCCTTTAAAAAACGCTGTTGAGTGAAATCCCCTTGAATGTTTTGGGGTTGTTGCAACACAGCGACCAACTCTTGTGATGAAAAGGCGAAGGTAACTACAGGTGAAAACACCCAAAAAAGAGCCAGTAATAATTTTTTCATTGTTTAGCTTAAAGGTTGAAATCCCGAATAACTTTCTATCGCATCACGCCAAGACTGTGGGGTTTGTAATTGCATTTCACGGCTGTTGATTTCTACCGCAACTTGCGTGGTGCTGCCTTTGGTGAGCGTTTGCCCTGAACTTAAATCTTTGATGACATACTCAATTCGCAAACAACTTTCATATTCCACCACTGCTAAATGCACCCGCACTTTTTGGCGGAACATCGCTGGTTTCACATATTTTAAATTGAGCTGCACAATCGGCCAGCCGT
This sequence comes from [Haemophilus] felis, assembly GCA_002015125.1. GTDB lineage: Bacteria > Pseudomonadota > Gammaproteobacteria > Enterobacterales > Pasteurellaceae > Pasteurella > Pasteurella felis. The sequence goes on along the minus strand of MUYB01000026.1, from coordinate 125,954 downwards.
AGCCTTTTTTCTTCATCACATCATAGGTGTAGTGAATCTCTTCCAAAAAGGCACAGCGTGCCATTTCCAAATATTTTACATAATGTCCGTGCCACATAATGTCCATCGAATCCACATCAAAAAACGGGATTTCGTAATCGGAAAAATGGCTGGCGTAAATATGTTTTTTGAGTTTCATATAAGAAAAGGTGCGTTGTTACGCACCTGTGAATGAGTTTAATTTATTTAACGATGTCGCCTTTTAATGCAACGCCTGCAATACTATTTCCAGCGTGGCATTCGTATTTGCTGGTCGAGCTGTACTCTTTTTTCTTGTAGTAACTGACTAGGTTACCCACTTTCGTTGCCCCTTCTTTTTTCGCACGCTCTTGGAATTTTTTCACCGCCGATAAAAATGCCCATTGGCAGGCTTGTTCATCGGTTTTGTTTAAAGCGTTAGTTTTTGGATTGGTCACCGCACCTTTTACTAGCACTTTTCCTGGTGCTGGTTTGCCAAAATAGAGTTTAACACTTGGATCTAGCACTTCTTTTGCCTGTAGTGATTTTAAGGCTTCATCAATAGACAAATAGTGAGCGGTATTTCGTGGAGCACAAGCGGTGAGAATGACTGCCGTCGTTGCAAGAATGAGTGTTTTAGATAATTTCATAATGTTTCCTTAATCGTAAGATAAGTTATTGATGCCAAAAATCGTAAAAATTAAACCATAAAAGGGGCGATTTTGCACATTCTTTGGCAAGTAAATCGGCATATTGTTGCATTGCGTGCTGAATTTCCTGATTTCTCACCGCACTTCTGCCCTGTATCACACCGCAGAAACGGCGAAGTTGCAAGCGGTATTTTCCCTGCTCTTTAAGGCAAAACACGGTGTTGATTGGGGCTTTGAGCAGGCTGGCAAGCAGCCACGCCCCTTGCGGAAACGCTGCTTTTTCGCCGAGAAAATCAACGGGGTAGGTTTTATCACCCCGAACAGGTACACGGTCGGCGGCAATGGCAATCCACTCGCCCCGTTCAATACGTTCGGCTAATTCCAGCATTTTTTGTGCATTGAGATCTTCCACTTGAATTAACGGCAACTCATCAGCGCCTGCTTCCACCAGAGCTTGATTAAAAGCTTCAGCGTGGCGATTATGCACCAGCACATTGAGTTTAAAATTGGGGTGATGTCCGCTGTCGACCAACGCACGGCAAATTTCGATATTGCCAAAATGGGAGCAGACCAAAATCTGCCCTCGCCCACCGCTGTCCATATCCGCATACAGATTATCCGCATCGTCTACGATCAGATCTTGATAGCGAATTTTCCGCTGCCACACGCCAAAACGATCGGCGATCGCCTCGCCAAAGGCAAGAAATTGACGGAAAACCGACCACTTCGGCAATTGCACTTCATGAAAGCAAGCGGTCAGTTTTTGCTGATAATTTGCAATATCGGCACGGCGTTTTTTGTCGGTAGCAAAAAAGTAGCTCACTACCAAAAACGTCACCAACCGAATAATGAAAAGTGGGGCGTATTTCACAATGAAACGAGTGAGTGTCAGAAAAATCTGCGTGCCACGCTCTTGCTGATTTGCCCAGTGTTTGTTGTTCATTTTAAGCTTATTCAATTCGTTGTTGGGCGGTATCATAAACTTGATTATCTGCCCGTTTGCCTACGGTAAGCAATAAAATGTAAATTTCGTTATCATTGACTTGATAAACCAAACGTACGCCTGCTTTTTTTAATTTGATTTTGTAGCAATTATGTAAATTGCCACTTAATCGATTTTTAGGAATATGCGGATTTTCTACGACTTTTTCTAACTTTTTCCGCAATTGTTGTTTGATTGAATGATCGAGTTTTGCTAATTCAACAACAAAATCATCGTGAACCTTAATTGAGTAAGCCATAGTATCTTCTTATGAAAAAAGTTCATCAAGCGTCGTATTTTTGATTTTTTCGGGTTCATTCAAACGCTTTTTGATGAGGGTGTAAAGTTCAGCATCTTCATCAGAGACGATAATTTGTTGAATAGGCATTTTGCCTGTTTCTGCAACATAGCTTAAAAACGCACGAATGGCATCCGAAGGCGTAAGTCCAAGATTATCAAAGGCGAGAAAGGCTTGCTGTTTGATATTATCATCAATCCGAATATTTAAATTTGCCATTTTTACCTCGTGTTTTGGCAAGAGAATAAAATTACGAGCGATTGTAAAACAAATGTAAAACGCACGCAAATTTAGATTCGTTTCACTAACCGCTTCAACATTCCCAAAAATAACCGTGCGTGCATTTTGCTGATTAGCCAGTTATCTGCCCAGCCACGAAAATGGGAGATGCCGTCTTGGGCGTAACGCACGGGGGTGTCGATCCAGATAAATGGGATTTTTCGCCAATGGCTATGCACAAGAATTTCGGTGTCGAAATCCATTCGATCGCCGATTCTCTCTTGTTGCAAAATCGGCATAATGGCTGCCAGCGGGTAGATCCGAAAACCGCACATTCCGTCTTTAATCTCAAAAGATAAGGTGTTGATCGCATTCCAAAAATCGGTGATTTTTCGTCCATACAAACGGGCTTTCGGGGCATCTTCGCCATAAATTGGCTTGCCACAAATCATTGCATTGGAGAATTTTTCCGCTTGTTCTAGCATTTTCTGTACATCAATGAGGTTGTGTTGACCATCCGCATCCACCTGCACGGCGTGGCTGAAGCCACGCTCAAACGCCCATTGAAAACCGCTTTTCATCGCCGCCCCTTTGCCGCCATTTTGTGGGCGAAAATAAATTTGCACGCGGTCAGTTTGTGCCATTTTTTGCAAAACGTGCTGGTGCTCAGGGCTTGAACCGTCATCCACAATCAACACAGGCAGCCCAAATTGGTTGAGCTGTTCGGCAACTTTGCCGACGGTGCTAGAATGGTTGTAATGCGGAATGATCGCAATCGGGTTTATCGTCTTCATTTAAATTATCTCATCTTCAGGCTGACGGCAGATCTGTTCAAAATCGACTCGGCGGATTTTCGATTGGCTATTGCGAGGGAGCTTCACACTAAACCGCCAGTAGCGAGGCAGGGCGAATTTCTCTTGGCTTTGGCTCAAATGTTGGCGAAGCTCGGCAATCAAGGCTTTGCGCCCCTGCTGTTGAAAGCGCTCAATGCCGTGCGAACTTAACGCTATCCACGCCACAGGGCGTTGATGATCGGGGTGTAGGGCAATGTAGCAATCCTGCACCGCCGAATGTTGAAGCAAATCTTGCTCTAAACGTACCAGCGACAGCCGTTTGTCACCCAATTTCACAATGCGATCGATTCGCCCGAGCAACTCAAAACCTTCCGCGTATAAATTCACCGCATCGGCAGTTTGCTCACGAGCGGCAATCCACGGGCTTTCCACCCATAATGCCCCTTGTTCATTCAACCCGATCTGGCTGTTTGGCATCGGCTGCCACAAACCTGCCTGCTGGCGATGGGCGATCACACCTGTTTCGGTACTGCCATAAATTTCTACCAACGGACACGGCAATTTCTGACGAAGTGCGGCAGCATTCGCTTCAGGCAAGGCACCACCCGAGGAAATAATGCCCGCAATCTGCAAATGATCGTCCAAACTTGCCAAATTGAGATTGCTCAATAAGGCGGGGCTGCTAATCCATAAAGTACGGTGATGTTTGCTTTCGGCGATCAGATATTCAGGATAATGCAATTGCTTTTTGCCTAACTTCCAGCCCATAAAGAGCGGTAGAAAAATGCGAAAGGTTAAGCCATAAAGGTGCTGCACGCTCACGCTACCAATCACTTGAATATCTTCATTCGGAGAAAAAGGCAATGCCTGTGCCAAGGCTTCAGCTTCTAGCCACATTTGGCGAGCGGTTTTTTTGATGATTTTTGCCTGCCCACTGCTGCCTGAGGTTTTCAGCCAGATTTCCGTTTCATTTTCCATCTCTGCAACGAGGGCTGTTTTTTCGGCAGGAATTGTAATACCGAAGTTTGCAAAGCATTCTTCATCAAAGAGCAGAGCAGAATTTTCCACCAGCCACTGGCGGTTTTCCGCCAACAAATTCGGTGGTAACAGCACTTTGATCTTAGCCCGTAAACAGGCTAATAGCACGCAAGCAAACTGGCTGGCATCTTCCAAATACAATCCCACCGCTTGCACTTTGTCTTGCAATAGTTGATGGTGGATTTGCAAAGTGCGGTCAGTTAACGCAAGATTATTCATCAGTAACGGATTGGGTTTTGAGTAACGTGATAATCTCTTTGAGAGAAGCAATTTGTGCGTCTTTTTCAGCAATAATTTGATCTTTATAAGAAAGGGAGAGCTTGAGTTTTTCGTTTTCTAATGCTAGGGCTTCATCATTTGCATAAAAATTTGAATTTAGATGACTATTTTCACCGATTAAAAAACAAATATTTTTTTCGTTGGAGTTAACGAGTTCAGAAATATCAATATTAAAAATTTGAGCAATCTGTTGCAATTTATCTAAGTAGAGTTTGGTTTCACCACGTTCGATTTTTGAGTAACCACTCGGCGACATATTGAGCTTTTCCGCCATCTCTTCTTGCGACCATTTATGCTTTTCTCTCATCAATCGGATATTGTCGTGTGTACTCATTTTTCTCTCCACTTATAGTGTTATTTTAAGATGTTTTAGACAATTATTGTCTTGTTAGATAATAGACAGCATCTGCAAAATAGATATTATCTTGAACGTTTTAACTCATTAAAACGCTTGAATATTTTCACACACTTATAAGGTTTTATCTATGAAAAAATTGTTTTCTTCTATAACACTTTTACTATTTTCTCTAATTTTAACTGGCTGTATAGCATTAAAACCAGATCCGAGTTTATTAAAACAAAGAACCTATGCAGCTCCTGCAGTTAAAAGCGATTATATTCTTACCGTAACAATGAATCCAAGAGTTGAAAGACAACCTACAGCAATAGGCGTTACCAAGTTAGTGCAAGACACCCTGGTTATGGCAATAGATAGTGCAAATATTTTTACCAAGAACAATAAAAATCCATACCATATTGATGCTTATATTGAAATGGCAAGTCAGCCTGCAATGAGTTTTGGTAGATTTAATGGAAAACTTAAAATTAATTATGTAGTCAAAACTTCAACAGGAAAAACTATCTTTGAAAAATCAGTTTATACGGAAGCTGGATCTGATAAATGGTATTTCGCAGGTGCGGATAGACATACGAGAGCTCGTGTTATAAATGTGGCAAAAAACACCAACCAATTTGTTCAAGAATTGAATTTAATTTTACGAAAATAGTATTCTAAGGCGTTATTTTATAAACGCCTTATTTATTACTGTTAATATAATAGATTGTTTATTGTAAATCGTATGTTTATTAATAATGTTACATTAACTAAATTGTATTGATTTTAACCTTGTTCAATAATGAAAACTGTGAAAAAATGTCGTACAAATGATGACGTTCAAGTTTTGTAATGAAAAAAGTAAAATTTCTCATTGTGCTGTTTGTTGGAGTATGCAATTTAGTTAGTTGTAGTAATCTAAGAGTAAAAAGATTACCACCACACCCCGTGGAGAGCCGTTTGTTTGCGGTGGAGCAACTTACCCCAAAAAATGAGAAAAGTTTGTTGGCGGTGCAATTTTTGCCTGATTATTGGCGTTGGGTGCAAACCGATCCGCTCGGCTCACCAATTGCTCGCTTACAACTGAGTCAAAACGGCTGGCAAAATGATGGCTTTGTGATGCCCAATTCTCAAGCTCAACGGCTGTTTTCCGCCATTGCCACCTACTTAAATCCCAATAATCCGCCGTTTGAATTAAGCGAAAGCAACAAAATGTGGCAAATTACCCCACACTTAAACGGGGCAACCATTACACTTAATGATCAGTCTCGTTGGTCAATTTCTGAAATTAAACAATAAGTTATGCAACCACTCTATTTAACTCAACCTGCACTCGTCAGTAGTTTAGGCGACGGCGTTCAACCCCATTTACAGACCTTGCTCGCAGGTGATGTATCACCTTTGCGTTTGTCGGACAAGCCTTTCTCTTCCTTGCACATTCAGGGTAAAGCCCGTTTTTTTGGCGAAGTAAGCCTGTCGTTGCGTGCGTTTCCTGCGGATTTAGCGGATGTTCATCGCAGTCGCAATAACCAACTTTTGTGGCATAGTTTGGCACAAATCGAGACGCAAATTGCACAAGCCATTGATCGCTTTGGGCGGCAGCGGATTGCGGTAGTAATTGGCACTTCAACTACGGGTGTGGACGAAAATATTCCTGTGTTTAAACAAGGGGCAGCACATCAAGATTGGTCGAAGGCAGACTTCAAACAACAACAGCAATTCTTCTCCGCCCCAGCAGATTTTGTGGCAGAAGTGTACGGCTTGCAAGGACTGACTTACGGCATTTCCACCGCTTGCACTTCAGGGGCAAGGGCATTAATTAGTGCTGCTCGCCTGCTGCAAAGTGGTTTATGCGATGCGGTGATTTGTGGGGGCGTGGATACGCTGTCGCCATTGACCATCAGCGGTTTTGGTTCGCTCTCCGTGCTGTCTGAACAGCGTTGTAACCCGTTTTCTGCGAATCGTGACGGGATCAACATTGGCGAAGGTTCGGCGGTTTTCATGATGAGCCGAGAGCCATTAGACGATCAGCGCATTGGGTTGTTGGGCTATGGTTCAAGTAGCGACGCATACCATATGTCTTCGCCACATCCTGAAGGGGAAGGGGCGATTGCTGCGTTTGCTAATGCGTTGGCTCATTCTCAACAATCGGCACAAGATATTGGCTGGATCAATCTACACGGCACAGGCACTCGCCATAACGATCACATGGAAAGTTTAGCCGTGGCAAAAATTTTTGGTCATCAAACCCCTTGCACCACCACCAAATCTTACACAGGACACACTTTAGGTGCGGCGGGGGCGGTAGAAGCCGCTATCCTTTGGGCGGTCATCAGCCGGCAACACAACCCTAATGGCCTGCTACCGCCCCAGTTATGGGACAAACAAGCGGATCCTGATTTAGCAACCATTCATCTCACCGATGAACGCAGTCGCTGGCAAGCTGGCAGACGCATTGGCGCGAGCAGTTCTTTTGCCTTTGGCGGCAATAACAGCGTATTGATTCTAGGAGAAGTGGAATGACCAAGATAGATCTCACTTGCCCGATCCATCACGTCGCTACATTGGTACCACACAGTGGCGATATGGTATTGCTCGACCGCATCACCGAATTTGGCGATGATTTTTTAACCGCAGAAACCCAAATCCGCGCAGATAATCCGTTAATTAAAAACGGCAAACTTGCCACCTTTGCTGGCATTGAAATTATGGCACAAGGCGTTGCGGCTTGGGCGGGTTGTATAGCAACCCTTGCTGGTGAACCCATCCGTTTAGGCTATCTGCTCGGCACCCGCAAATTACATATTCACAGTGAACAGATTGCCATTGGCACTCAACTTCGTATTCAGATCAAAATGTCAATTCAAGATGCCACAGGTTTTGGCGTATTCGACAGCCAACTTATCGATAGCGTCACCGAGCAAGTTCTGCTAGAAGGGGCGTTGAATGTGTTTAGTCCTAAATAGTAGTTAATAGTAGTTAATAGTAGTTAATAGTAGTTAATAGTAGTTAATAGTAGTTAATAGTAGTTAATAGTAGTTAATAGTAGTTAATAGTAGTTAATAGTAGTTAATAGTAGTTAATAGTAGTTAATAGTAGTTAATTATGCATGACACATATAACATAGAGAGTTTTTCCACTCGCAAAGAAGATAAATCCTTTGATCGTAAAAGTGCTAGGAAAGAGCCTAAAGAAATACTACGTCACTTAATCGGTTTTGCCAATGCTGATGGTGGCTTATTAGTGATTGGTATTGAAGATGATGGACAAATCACAGGCTTTAACTACCCAAAAGCACATAGACCAGAAGACTTTATCCACGCATTGAAGAATTTGCAAAAAATGCCAATCCCTGTAACTTATCAGCTATTGGATGTGAGAAATAACAAAGATTTACCTGATCATATTTTAGTCTTTGAGATTTCATCTTCCAATAGCCGGGTAATTGTCTCGCATGATGATAAAGTATTTCTACGCTCAAAAGATCAAACGCTGGAATTGAGCTTTGAGCAACGCTTGCAGTTGGAATATGAAAAAAGCCAACGAGTATTTGAAGATCAACCTATTGAGAGAGTAGATTTTGAAGATCTTGATCTCGCTTTATTAGAAGAATATCGCCTTAAATTACAAACTAACCGCTCTATTGAGGAAATACTCCAAGCTCGAGATTTAATGACGAAAGATGGAAAATTGACTAATGCTTGTATTTTACTTTTTGGTAAAAATCCAACTCGATATTTTCCCAATGCTCGCTTGCGTTTTCTCCGTTATGAAGGCAAAGCACCGTTAGTGGGTAAATCTTTTAATGTCGTTAAAGAGTTAATGCTAGAGGAACCTATTCCTAGGCTTATTGAAAGTACAAAATCAATTTTAAAAAATCAATTGAGAGAATTCCAACGCTTAGATGATAATGGAAAATTCATCAAAATTGATGAATATCCAGAATTTGCTTGGTTAGAGGGAGTTGTTAATGCAGTTACCCACCGTAGCTACAGTAATCAAGGGGATTGTATTCGAATTTCAATGTTTGATGATCGTCTAGAAATTTTCAGCCCAGGTGGTTTACCTCGCCCAGTCACACTTGAAAATATGTATTACACGCGTTTTTCTCGCAATCCGAGGATTGCAAGAGTACTCTACGAATTTGGTTGGGTAAAAGAGTTGAATGAAGGTGTAAATCGAATGATTGAGGAAATGAAAGCTTATCAACTTAATAGCCCTTTATATCTTGAACCGAATGATAATTCGGTAAAATTGATTCTAGAAAATAATATTGAACATCGTACTTTAAGAGAGTTAGAGCAAATTGAGAAGATTTTGACTGAAGATCTGATGGATACGTTAAGTCAATATGAAATTCTTGTTTTACAGCACTTATATACAAACAAAACGATTAGTGTAAAGGTGGTAAAAGAGATATTAAATCGTAGTCATATTACTGCTAGTCGAATATTAAAGGGATTAGAACAAAAAGGGATTCTTACTTGGCATGGATTAAGTCCAAAAGATCCAACCCAATATTACACACTCAAAAAATAGTAGGGAAATAAGATGAGCAATACAGTTTTAATCACCGGCTCTAGCCGTGGCATTGGCAAGGCGATTGCCTTGAAGTTAGCGGAGCAAGGTTATGATATTGTGGTGCATTGCCGTTCTCGGGTGGACGAAGCGGAAGCGGTGGCACAAGCGGTGAGATCCTTCGGGCAAAATGCAAGGATGTTGCAGTTTGATGTGGCAAATCGAGCGGAAGTGGCAGAGAAACTCACGGCAGATGTGGAGCACTTTGGTGCTTATTATGGCGTGGTATTAAATGCAGGGTTGACCCGTGATAATGCTTTTCCAGCCTTAACGGAGAACGATTGGGACACCGTGTTACGCACCAATTTAGACAGTTTTTACAATGTGCTTCATCCGATTATGATGCCGATGATCCGCCGTCGCAAAGCGGGACGAATTGTGTGTATTACGTCTGTATCTGGCTTAATCGGCAATCGTGGACAAGTGAATTATAGTGCATCCAAAGCAGGCATTATTGGAGCAGCGAAGGCGTTAGCGATTGAACTGGCAAAACGGAAGATTACGGTAAACTGCGTGGCACCGGGTTTAATTGATACGGATATTTTGGATGAAAATGTGCCTGTTGATGAAATTCTAAAAATGATCCCAGCAGGGCGAATGGGGGATCCTGACGAAGTGGCACACACTGTGCAATTTTTAATGGACGAAAAAGCGGCTTATATTACCCGTCAGGTCATCGCTGTGAATGGCGGTTTGTGCTAACAAGCGGTGAGATTGGAAAACGATTTTGCAAACAAGAGAGAGAAAATGAAGCGAGTTGTAATAACAGGCATTGGTGGTATTACTGCCTTTGGTCGAGAGTGGCAAGACATTAAAGTCGCATTTCAACGCAAGCAAAATGCGGTGCAAAAAATGGACGGTTGGGCAGAGCGTTACCCTGAATTGGAAGCCTTGCTTGGAGCCCCGATCCCAAATTACGAACACCCTAAACATTGGACACGCAAGCAGTTACGCAGTATGGGGCGAGTTTCACAATTATGTGTAGATGCAACCGAGCAAGCGTTGGCTGATGCAGGTTTATATGCCAATGGCGCCATCGATCCTACTCTCACAGATGGCAGAATGGGCGTGGCATGCGGTTCTTCAACAGGCAGCACAAAAGATATTCGAGATGTAGGCGAATTACTGATGACTGGGCAATCTGACAGCTTTAACGCCAACACCTATGTGCGAATGATGCCCCACACCACCGCAGCCAATATCGGCATTTTCTTTGGCTTAACGGGCAGAATTATCCCCACATCCAGTGCTTGTTCTTCAGGTAGCCAAGCCATTGGCTATTCCTATGAAGCAATTAAATACGGCTTAATCCCAATGATGTTAGCAGGTGGCGGCGAAGAGTTTTGTCCGTCAGAAGTGTATGTTTTCGACTCGCTTTATGCTGCAAGCCGTCAAAATGACACGCCTAAACACACACCACGCCCTTACGATCAGCAGCGTGATGGTTTGGTGATTGGTGAAGGGGCGGGAATGTTTGTGTTAGAAGAGTTAGAACACGCCTTGGCTCGTGGGGCGAATATTATCGCCGAAGTGGTGGGCTATGGAGCGAACAGCGACGGCAGTCACGTCACCCGTCCGCAAAAAGAAACCATGCAACGCTGTATGGAACTTGCCATTAAAGACGCTGGCATTTCCCCAAGCCAAATTGGCTATGTGAACGGACACGGTACCGCCACCGAGCAAGGCGATATTGCGGAAACCCAAGCCACCGAAGCGGTATTCGGCAACATTCCACTGAGTTCACAAAAAAGTTATCTTGGGCATACGCTAGGCGCTTGCGGTGCCTTGGAATCGTGGTTTTCCATTGAAATGATGCGAGATGGCTGGTTTGCCCCGACTATCAATTTAGACCATATTGATGAGCGTTGCGGAAAATTGGATTACATTCAAGGCGATGGTCGAGAAATTACAACTGACTATGTTATGAACAATAATTTCGCTTTCGGTGGTGTTAATACATCTCTGATTTTTAAACGTTGGACAGGGCAATAATGGCAAAAAATATCCTGATCGTCTCTTATTCGCAAACAGGGCAGCTCACCGTATTGGCGGAAAGTTTCGTCCGCCCACTCACCGCTCAAGCCGATATTCAGCTTGAGCATTTTTGCATTCAGCCCACGCCGCCTTTCCCTTTTCCGTGGAAATTTACCCCTTTTTTTAACATTTTCCCTGAAACGGTGCATTTACGCCCTGCCCCCATTGTGCCCCCACATTTTCAGCAAAAAAAATACGATTTAATTATTATTGCCTATACGGTTTGGTTCCTATCGCCCTCTCAACCCATTACCGCCTTTATGCAAAGCGAACAAGCCAAAAGCATTTTAAAAGACACGCCCGTGATTACGCTGATCGGCTGTCGCAATATGTGGCTGATGGCACAAGAAAAAATGAAAACCTTGCTTGCTAACGCTGGGGCAACGCTTATCGGCAACGTGGTAAAAGTCGATCAATCCAACGATTGGGCAAGTTTTATCACCACACCTGCGTGGATGCTCACAGGCAATAAACAACATTATAAATGGCTACCCAGTGCAGGCATTGCAGAGAGCGAGCTTGCCGACGCCAGCCGTTTTGGTGAAAAAATTTTGCAAATTTTTCGGGAAAGCCGACCGCTTGATCGCACCATTTTCCACAATATGCAGGCGGTGAAAATCGACGAAAAACTGATGATGAGCGAAAAAGTGGGACACCGTAGTTTCTATTTGTGGGGCAAATTGCTGATGAAGTGCGGACAAATTTCTCCGCCTTTACGCCAAGCGGTGCTTTATCTATATGTCGTCTTTTTGGTGGTAATGATTTTAACGGTAGTGCCAATCAGTGCCGTGATTAAGTGGCTATTACGCCCATTATTAAAAAATAAACTCGCTCAACAAAAACGCTATTTTGCTGAACCTTCTGGGGAATAATTGAATGTTATCCGATGTTTACCTAAATCATATTTCTGCTTTTTTACCCAACGAACCTGTCGGCAACGACCAAATGGAACAAGTGCTTGGTATGGTGGGCGATGTGCCATCACGGGTGCGGAAAATGATTTTGCGTTCCAACGGCATTGAACAACGCCACTATGCCATTGATCCGATCACACGCCAATCCACCCACACCAGCACGGAATTAGCGGTGCAAGCGGTGAAATCCTTAGGTATTTCTGCCAATGATTTTACCAGCCTTGCGGTTGCCACTTCTTATCCCGATCAAATTATGCCAGGGCAAGGCGTGATGGTGCACGGCTTATTGGAAAATGCACCGCCAATGGAAGTGATGTCTTTTTCAGGAGTTTGCGTTGCAGGAATGGCTGCGATGAAACACGCTTTCAATGCCGTACGAACAGGCGAACATCAAAATGCGGTGGCGGTGGCATCTGAATGTGCTTCCGCCATTATGCGAAGTGAGAATTTCAAAGCCGAAGTGAATGCCAAACAACTTGAAGATGCCAAACCTGAAATTGGCTTCGAGAAAGATTTCTTACGTTGGATGCTATCCGATGGGGCGGGTGCCGTGTATTTAAGCAACCAACCAAACGCAACGGGACTAAGTTTTAAAATCCATTGGATTGAGCTGATTTCTTACGCTAACGAAATGCCTGTTTGTATGTACGCTGGGGCGGATTTTGTGGACGGCAATTACACCAGTTGGAAAAATATGTCGCAGACAGAACGGGATAAACGCAGCGTGATGGCAGTGAAACAAGACGTAAAACTGCTGAATGAAAACATTGTTCGCTACACCGTCGAAAAAGCACTCTCTCGTCTTATTGAAAAATACCGCTTAACCGCCGAAGAGATCGATTATTTATTGCCACACTACTCATCGGGTTTCTTCCGCAATAAATTAAGCGAAGGGTTGGAGCGGATTGGCTTTGTTATTCCCCAAGAAAAATGGTTCACCAATCTCACCACCAAAGGCAACACGGGTTCGGCTTCTATCTATATTATGTTGGAAGAATTTACCCGTACTCACAAACTAAAAACAGGGCAAAAAGTGCTGTGCTATGTGCCTGAAAGTGGGCGTTTTTCTTCCTGCTTTATGTTATTAGAGGTCATTCACAACGGGGAGTGAATGTTGCCCGTTTTTGCAAAATTGCCAAGGATCTCAAATGGATATAAAAAACATACCGCAAGACGACAGTAAAATCTTCCGTGGACAGAAAAAAGTAGTGTACGCCACCGCAAACGGTCGCTACCAAACCACCACCAGTTCAGGCTGGCAAACGGAAGAGTTCGCCACCCAACAAGCCGTTGATGAGCTAGAACAACAAGCTGAAGCCGCCCTACAAGCGGTCAAAAACGGCGAAAAATCCCCAATTTACTACCTAATGTACAAAAACCGCTACGATCTACCCACCCTTGCCCAAGCCACAGGCTTTTGGCAATGGCAAATCAAACGACATTTTAGACCTGAGGTGTTTGCGAAGTTGTCGGAAGAAAAATTGGCGGTGTATGCGGGGGTGTTTGGGATACAATTTTCTGAATTAAGCATTTAACTGGAGGCTACTTATGAATAATATCTTTTCAAGAGCTATAATATCTAATGGAGTTTTAGATCTTACAGTTAATAATTATTTTGAATTTCTAGAATTTAGTTCATTTTTTTCTGATGGAATGAGTAAAATTTATTTTCGTGGGCAAAGAGACTCAAGTTGGAAATTGACTACAACTCTAGACAGATTTATTCCAAGATTAGATCCTCGAGTAGCATTAAATAGTACATATGATACTCTCTTGAATAATTTTAAAATGGCTATTCGTGGTAGAGTTGCTATTCCTAATAATGATGATGAAATTTGGGCTTTAGGTCAGCATTATGGATTGGCTACACCATTTTTAGATTGGACTTCAGCTCTTTTTATAGCGTTATTTTTTGCATTTGAAGATAAGAAGCCTCCAAGCACAGATTTCAGAAGTATTTGGGGGATAACAAGGTTTATTTCAGAGAGAATGGAGAAATATAATCAAGGCAAAGATTTTCATGATGAATTTAGACTTATTGAGTTAAGTAAGAGCTCTGATAATAGACTACTATCTCAATCTGGAGTATTTACTAAGCAACCAATAAATTTTGATATGAGAGAATGGGTTGAAAGGGAATTCGAAGGAGAAACTAAACGGCCTATAATGTTTAAAATTAATATTCCTAATACAGAGAGAGAAAAAATTTTAAAACATTTATTTATGATGGATATTCATCATGCAACTATATATCCTGATTTAACTGGCGCAGCTAAATTATGTTTATTAGAGTTAGAAATGTTAAGTCATTCAACTTCTCAAAAGAATGATATAGAGTTAATAAGGCATGTATCATATACCTAACACTTTTACCCACCAACACACCGCCCATTGCGAGAGTGGTGTGATGTCCACGATGTTAAAAGCCAATGGCATTGATCTTAATGAAGCAATGGTGTTTGGCTTGGCTCACGCTTTAACTTTTGTGTATTTGCCGATTATCAAGGTCGGTGGTATGCCATTGATTTCCTATCGAATGCCGCCGAAGTCGATCATCAAAAATATCAGCAAAAGCCTTAGGCTACCTTTGAAAATGCGGAACTTCCGCTCGGAAGATGAAGGGCAAAAAGCACTTGATCAAGCCCTTGAACAAGGTGAATTAGTCGGCTTGCAGACTTCCGTTTTCTGGCTGCCTTATTTTCCGCCTGAAATGCGATTCCATTTTAACGCACACAATTTGTTGGTGTATGGCAAGGAGCAAGGGGAATATTTGATCAGCGATCCTGTATTTGAAACGGTGCAACGTTGCTCGGTGGCAGATTTGCAAAAAGCTCGGTTTGCTAAAGGGGCGTTGGCAGCAAAAGGTTTGATGTATTTTTTGCAAAAAAATCCGCAAAACACACCGCTTGATCTACCGAATTTAATCCGCAAAGCCATTCGCAAACAGGCAAAACAGATGCTTGCGCCACTCTTTTTTGTGGGGGTAAAAGGCATTCACACTGTGGCAAGCTCAATTGAAAAGCTTGCGACAAGTAACAAATCGGAAAAATACAAAAAACTCTACCTTGGGCATATTGTGCGAATGCAAGAAGAGATTGGCACGGGCGGTGCTGGTTTCCGTTATTTATACGCTTACTTTTTAGAACAAGCCGCTGAAATCTGCCAAGAACCGACGTTCAAACAGGCATCAATCCAAATGACTGAAATTGGTGATCAATGGCGACAATTTGCCAGTCTTTGCGTAAAACAGTGCAAAAAACCGACAGTGGAAGGATACAAAGAAGTGGCGGCATTTTTGAGACCGATAGCAGAAAAAGAGCGAATGCTTTGGCGGAGTTTATCGGGTTAGTTTGATAATGTGTTTAAAATATTCAGATTTTTAAAGGTATTTTGTTGATATGTTTATCGCATCAACATATACTTTTAATCTGTTTAAAATTCACATTTTTTTAAAGATGAAAAATTGGAACCCCAACTTACCTTACAATCATCTACCTGAATTACCACCACAAGACGAGCTTGAAACTAAAGCTATTTTAAAGCAGGCAATAAAAGCACGGGCTGCTTTAGCTGAATTGAAACAAGCTGCAGAGCTTATTCCAAATCAAGCAATGTTAATCAATACCTTACCGATAATGGAAGCTCGGGCAAGTAGCGAAATTGAAAACATTGTGACGACAACAGACAAGTTGTTCCAATCTTTACAGCTCGAAAATGAAGAGCAAGATCCCAACACAAAAGAGGCATTGCGGTATCGAACAGCTTTATTTTCAGGTTTCCAAAGTTTAAGCCGTTTACCTTTATGTACTCAAACAGCGGTATTAGTTTGTAGTGAAATCAAAGGTAGAGCGATGGATATTCGTAAAGTAACAGGCACCGCTTTACGCAGTGACATCAATGGTGAAACTATCTACACACCACCTGAAGGCGAGCAACGCATTCGAGATAAATTAGCCAACTGGGAAAAGTTTATTCATCAAAGTGATGATCTCGATCCATTGATTATTCTTGCCGTCGCACATCATCAATTTGAAGCCATTCACCCTTTTACGGACGGGAATGGGAGGACGGGGCGTGTGCTAAATAGCTTGCTTTTAATTGAAAAAGGGTTGTTAACCCTGCCGATTTTGTATTTAAGCCGATATATTATTGCGAACAAAGCAGATTATTATCGCTTATTATCAGAGGTCACTAGCCAACAAAATTGGCAAGAATGGGTTCTTTATATCTTAAAAGGGATTGAAGAAACGGCGGAATGGACGGTCGCAAAAATTGAAGCCATTAAAGCATTAACTGTTGAAACTCGACATTTTATTCAAACTAAGTTACCCCAAATTTATAGCCACGAATTGGTCGATATTTTGTTTGAACAACCTTATACTCGCATTTTAAATTTAGAAAAAGCAGGCATTGCCAAACGTCAAACCGCTTCTAAATATCTGCAAGCACTTTGTGAAATCGGTGTCTTACAAGAATTAACCCTCGGGCGAGATAAATTATTTATTCACCCGAAATTAATGGAATTGCTCCGTGGCGATAATAATCATTTTTTAGCCTATGATCAGCATCAGTAACCTTTCTCACACTTACCCCAATGCAAAATCGCCTTCTTTGCACAATATTCAACTGCAGATCCAACCAGGCGAAGCCATTGGTTTGCTTGGGCCAAACGGGGCGGGGAAAACCACATTAATGTCCCTGCTCACAGGATTGCAAGCAGTGCAAACGGGGGAAATCTTGTTTGATGGCGTGCCGTTTGAGCAATTATCCAAATCACAACGTCACCAAATTTCCCTTGTGCCGCAAGATTTTGCCTTTTATCCGCTGCTTTCGGTGTGGGAAAATCTGACATTCTTCGCCGCCCTTTATAGCATTAATGACAAATCTCATCTTGAAAATTTGTTGGAAAAAACAGGTTTAACTGCACATCGCCAAAAATTAGCCAAGCATTTATCGGGTGGGCTAAAACGCCGATTGAATTTTGCCATTGGGCTCATCAATCACCCTAAAGTGATTTTCTTAGATGAAATTACGGTGGGTATAGATCCTGCTTCTCGCCAATTTATTTTAGACAGTGTGGCGGAACTGACCAAGCAAGGCATTACGGTGGTTTATACGTCCCATTATTTGCAAGAAATTGAGCAACTTTGCCAGCGATTAGTGCTGCTCAATCAGGGCGAACTCATTTATCAAGGGGAAATCCAACCTTTGATTGCCCAGCACCACTCTTTAGAGCGTTTCTATTTGGATTTTTTGGATAAACAGGTGGGAAAATCGTGTTAATTGCATCGTTCTTAAAGGAACTTCGGCTATTAAGTCGCGATCTACACGGTGTGGCGGTGCTCTTTTTTATGCCAATTTTGTTTATGCTGATAATGTCCGCAGCCTTGAGTAACAATAATGAGCTTCGCCAACAAAATGCCATTGTGTTATTGAGTGAGCCAAATAATCTACTCAATGCAGATTTTTTTACCGCATTAAAAACAGAAAATTGGCAAATTCAGCAAGGGGATTTGGGGCAACTTTCGCACTATCAAAATGAGCTACAAGCGGGCAGATTTGAGCTGTTAATTGCAAATTTAAACACGGAAAAGACCGCTTTATCCGATGAAAAACCGTTGCAACTGTGGCTCAATCCGAGTGTGGATCGTAGCTGGCTACTGGGTGTGAAAGGCGTTTTGCAAAAGTATTACACCGAACAACGTATTGCTCATTATTTGAAAGATAACCACATCAGGTTAGACAATAATAAACGCAAGCAGATCAAAGAGATAGAGAAAAAAGTTAATCAACAATTAGACAAAAAATTTGCCCAAATTAACGATTATTTAAGCCAAGCACGTTGGCAAGAAATTTATCTTAACCGCCAAGGGCAAGAAGTGGCAAAGCCGAATTCCGTGCAGCATAGCGTCCCTGCTTGGCTGATTTTTGGGATGTTCTTTATTATGATCCCACTGTCCAACGTAATGGCAATGGAACGCCAAACCAACACCATTACCCGTTTGCGAATGGCGAGAGCATCTGCGTTCAAGTTGATTTTAGCGAAACTTATCCCCTATTTTTTGATTAACCAACTGCAATTTATCGGTATGGTGGCGTTAGGCTATTTTGTCTTGCCAACGCTTGAAATGCCAGCCTTTACACTTTCGGGTGAATGGTTGCCCTATGCGGTATTATCTGCTGCGGTGAGTTTGGCTGCGTTGGGTTATGGTTTGCTTGTCAGCGTGGTGGCACGCACCACAGAACACGCCGTGGTGCTTGGCGGTGGCGGTATTATCATTATGGCGGCAATCGGCGGCATTATGGTGCCCGTGTACGTAATGCCGGAAATAATGCAGACCATCGCCCAATTTTCCCCAATGGGCTGGGCGTTGAACGGCTTTCAAAATCTGCTCTTAAACCAATACGCACTCAGTCAAATTGCAAATACTTTATGGAAACTGACCGCTTTCGGGGCGGTAATGTTGACGTTAGCATCGTTGATTTATCGCCATCAACTGAAAACACAGGTGTGGTTTTAATCCTTGATCTGCCCTCCTTTTTGACTATAATGCAGAAATTGTAGCAACATCACTACATAAGGAGAACCACCCATGACCATTATGACCAGCCGTGAATTTAACCAACGCTTGGGAGATGCTCAAAAAGCCGCCCAAATCGCCCCCGTGATTATTACCAACCGTGGCGAGCCAAGCTATGTGCTGATGAGCTATTCAGAATACGCAGCCTACAAAAAGCCCTTTCTAAGCGTGGCGGACGCATTTGCCGATCCTGATCCTATGGCGGCTGATATTGAATTGGAATTACAACCACGCAGTCGTGGACAGCGTCGCCCTGTGGATTTGGAGGATTAAATGTATTTATTGGATACTAATGTCATCAGCGAAATCCGTCTGTTAAAACAAAATAAATGCAATATTGGGGTGAAAGAGTGGATAGATAATATGTCGCACCACTTTACCTATACCAACCCCATTATTTTGATGGAATTAGAACGCGGTATTTTATCAAAAGAGCGTAAAGATCCCCTTCAAGGGCAGCATTTACGCCATTGGTTTAATCATTTTGTGTTGCCTAATTTTGCAGGCAGGATCTTACCCATCAACGCCGAAACGGCGAAAATTTGTGCCACGTTGCACATTCCCGATCACGCCCCTGAAAATGATGCGTGGATTGCCGCCAGCGCCATTCAGCATCGTTTTACCTTAGTCACTCGTAACACCGCCGACTTTGAACGCACTGGCGTGAAATTACTTAATCCATTCAAATAGCAGGCAAATTCAATGAACTACCAATTTACCCTTGCACCCGAATTGCTTGAGCAAGAATTGAAAAAACTCATCTTGCAAGAAGCGGAAAAAGATGAGTTTGAAGTAGAAGAAATTAGCAATGATGAACCGCTGTTTGGAGAACAAAGCCGCATTCAGTTAGACTCACTGGATGCATTGCAAATTGCGGTGGCGCTACAAGCCCACTTTGGCGTACGTTTGCAAGGGGACAGAATGGTGCGTAAGCATATGCTGTGCGTGCGAGATCTTGCCCAATTTATCCGAGCCAGTCATCAATGAGCGTCTATCTCAACGGTTCAAGCTATTTGCAGCGGGAGCCATCCGTTGCAAATGTGTCACAAAAACGCACCGCTTATCAGCTTGGGCAGCGCGTGGAGTTGCCCTATTTTAATCTGTTTGAACAACCATTATTGAGCCTGTCTGAACTCTATTGCCTGATGGATACACAGATTGAGCAGACACTTACCCAAGCAGGTTGGACAAAGTCTGAACTTTCGCAAACCCCAATTTTTCTTGGCTCAACAGGTTATGTCATTGCCGATTGCGAATATCGCTTGCAACACAATCAGCCTTTGCCGAACGAATACAGCCTTGCGGTAATTGGCGATTATTTTCGCCAACGCTATCAAACTGAAGTTTATAGTCTCGCCACTTCTTGTACGTCTTCCGCACAGGGCATTCACTACGCCGTTCAAATGATCACACAAGGCGAATGTGAAAAAGCTTTAATCATCGGTTTTGAAAGTTTTAATCGCTTAACCTTTGAGCATTTTCATTCCATGCATTTATTGGCGGAACACCTGCCGTATTTGCCGCTGAATGACGCAAAGGGCATTGTGCTAGGAGAAGGATTGGGCTGTGTTGCCTTATCAAATCAGCCTAACCCAGCTTTTCGTGCAGAATTGCTAGGTACGCACAGCCTAACCGATAATCAAAATCTCACCAGCACCGATGAACGTCTTTTTCGTCAATTAATTGAGCAGGTTTTAGCCAAGTCTCACCTTCACGCAACACAAATTGCGGGGGTGAAAGTCCACAGTGTGGGCGGGCAAACCGATGAAATGGAACGTCAAGTGTTACAGGATTATTTTCCCCATTGTGATTGGATTATTCCAAAAACCTATCTTGGACATACACTCGGTGCAACGGGGGCGGTGGAAACCGCTTTTCTGCAAAATTGTTTATTAAAAGGGGAAATGCCAAGGTTGCAACAAAATCCGTCCAACTTGCCGCTTGTGCTACAGTCCAAATTAAAAAATGGCTATTATTTAAACTATTTTCTTGGCTTTGGTGGAAGCAATGTCGGTTGGGTATTACATTGGGAGAAGAATAAATGAGCGAGATCTATTTAGTTGCCCAACACCACTTTTTGATTGAAGAATGCGATGATAAAACACTTCGCCAATCCCTGAAAGCAGCTGGCGTTGACGCACGGCGTTTAAGTCGCTTTACCCAACTGGCATTGCTGGGTGCTTTGCCGTTGCAGTCAGCGTTGATGCCTAACTCACCAATCTATTTAGGGGGGAAATTCAGTTCCCCAAGTAAATTCAATAAAATGTTTGCTCAACTCAATGAGCAAGATTTACCCAGCCCCTTAGATTTTATGGCTAATTTGAATAATTCCGCAACGTTTCAACTCACCCAAGCCCTGCAAACCACAGGCGCTACATTATTTTTAGCCATTGATACAGAAACTCTGTTGCAACCGTTGCAGCTCGCCCAACTAGAACTCAACCAAACCGAACCAGCCACCGCACTTGTCGGTTGGGCATTTGAACATCCTGATCAAAATGGGCAACAAGGCAGTTATTGGCTAGTGTTAAGTAATCGTCCCCAAGAAAAGGCTATTCCCTTAGCTCAAGGCAAAACAGCACTTACTCAATCACTACATAATCTGTTTCAGATCGTGTAAAATAATCGCTATTTTATGTTCAGTTTCATTTAATTTATGCAACATCCCATTTGTCATTTTTCCTTTAATCTCGTTGGTTGGAATATTGTTTGTAACAAATTGCTCACCGATGAGGATTGGCGATTAGGTGAAAGCCATTGGCAGCAACACTCAAATCAATGGCAAGACTTCGCCCCTAAATTAGCTTTTTTGCCACCGCTTAAACGTCGCCGTTTAAGTGAATCGGCTCGGTTGTTTTTTGAAGCCGCTTGGGCGTTAACTGAACAAAATGCCGAAATGCCCGTGGTGTATGCGTCGCAAAACAGTGAAATCAACCGCAGTTTTGCCTTGTGGCAAAGTTTGTTGCAAGAAGGGGATGTTTCCCCGACTTCGTTTAGCTTGTCGGTACATAATGCGTTGATTGGGCAGTGGTCGGAATTACGCCAAGTGAAAAGCGAGATGACCGCCATCACCGCTCAGCAAGACAATTTAGAATTGGCGTTGCTCGAAGCCTATTTATTATTAAACGAAGGGCATTCAAAGGTGTTGGTGGTGGTTGCGGAATCACCGTTAGACGAAAAATACAATGCCCAGCCCATTGAGCGTCAACCCTTCGCTTATGCGTTGGCAATGGTGGTGGAAAAAGGCGACCAATATCAGCTTTCACGCTTGTCCCAAGCGGTCGATTTGGACACTTCTTTTGCCAAAGACAACAGTCTATTTTGGGTACAACAGCAGTATTTAGGTTCAACCCAATGGCAGACGGCAAGTTGCTGTCAAGGATATTGGCAATGGCAGAAAAAATAGATTGGATCCGCCGTTTTTTTGCCACCTTATTTGGCTTTGTGCTATTTGGTGTGGTGGGCGTTTTGTTTAAACTTGTGTTGTATCGCTACGCAAAAGCCTATCCCAACCTAGATCTCGCCACTCAACTCAAAGGTCGGCAAATCGTTAGCCGAACTTGGCGTTTTTTTGTGCGTTATTTGGTTTGGTCAGGCATTTTATCGGTGAAATATCACGGCTTTGAGCGACTTGGCAGACCGGGGCAATTAGTGCTAGCCAATCACCCGTCGTTGCTTGATGTGGTGTTGATTTTTAGCCAAGAACCACGTTTTAACTGCATTGTGAAAAAAGATTTAATGCATAACCCTGCGATGACCAGCCCGATCAAAGCCTGCGGTTTTGTGCCAAATACCGAGTCGGAAGAATTGCTTGAACAGTGCCACGCCATCTTGCAACAACAGCCATTATTGCTTTTTCCCGAAGGCACTCGTACAGGTTGGGATGGTGTGGTGAAATTACATCGTGGTGCGGTGTCCATTGGTTTACGCAGCGCGAAAGTGATCACCCCTATTGTGATCAAAATGCGACCGCTCAATTTTAAAAAAGGTCAGCCTTGGTATAAAATTCCAACATCTCGCATTGAATACGAATTAACTGTGGGCGAAGATATCGATCCACAACAATGGCTGGCGGAAAAACCGTTGCCGATTGCGTCTCGCCGTTTGAATACTTACCTAGAAAATTATTTTAATTCAAATACTTAAGGAATAAAAAATGGAACTAGAATTACAATTAAAACAACTCATCATCGACAGTCTTGCTCTAGAAGATATTAGCGTAGAAGAGATTGAAACGGATGCCCCGCTTTTTGGCGATGACGGCTTAGGTTTAGACTCCGTTGACGCATTAGAACTGGGCTTAGCGGTACAAAAAACCTTTGGATTACAATTAGATAGCGAACAGCATAATTTACGCGATCATTTTGAAAGCGTAGCAACCTTGGCAGCATTCATTCGTTCACAAAAAGGGGAATAAAATGACCGAACAAGACATTCAACAACTTCTCACTGACGCATTAGTTTCGCTGTTTGAAGTGGACGAGAGCAAAATCACCTTAGATACGCATTTATACGAAGATTTAGAAATTGATAGCATTGATGCCATTGACTTAATCGACCACATCAAACGTAAAACAGGGTATAAATTGCAAGCCGAAGATTTCCGCAATGTGCGTACCGTACGAGATGTGATTGAAGCGGTGAAGAAAATCAGCACACAAGCGGATGCTTAATGAACTCGACTTGCAACCTGCCTTACGCACCAACGGATTACATTGCTCATTTACCCGCTTGGACTTACGCTGAATTTGAGCAACGGGGGTTGGAAATCTCATTCGCATTACAACAGCAGAAGATCTCCGCCATTGCTATTTGGCTTGAAGATGTCGCTAGCCTTGCCTGCACTTTATTGGGTGCGTGGCACGCTGGCACAAAGGTGCTGTTTCCCCCAAACGGCACCCCCGAAAGTTTGACTTGGGCAAATCAAACCGCCCAGTTATGGATTGTGGATAAGCCGATTGCCGTTGAAAACGCCGTGCAATTTGACGATTTCGCTTGCCAAAATGCGGCTCATCACTTGCCCCCAATACCCCCTTTTATTGATCGTCACAACCAAACTGAAATTTGGCTAAAAACATCAGGCAGTAGCGGTGACGCTAAAACCATCATCAAAACAGCACAAGAAATGTGGTTAAGTGCAGATGTGTTGGCACAGGCACTGCCTTTTGCCAAAGGCAATCAAATTACCGCACTCAGCACTGTCAGCGGACAGCATATTTATGGCTTAACCGTACAAATTATGATGGCATTAGTGCAAGGTTGGGCGATAGGTCGTAAACAGTTGTTTTTTCCTGAGTGTATCGCCAACGAAAGCCGCCAGCTCGACAATGTGGTGCTAATCAGTAGCCCTGCGATGTTAAGTCGCATTGACTGGCAACAGACGCAATTTACTCACCTGCGTGGCGTGATTTCATCTGGTGGTGCGTTAGCGAGTGAACATTCTGAACTTATCCGCCAACAAACATCACAACCTGTTGTAGAAATTTACGGTAGTACGGAAACCGGTCCGATTGCTATTCGTCAAGACATCGGATTATGGCAAACCTTGCCTTTCAGCCAAATTGGCACGGATGAAAATGGTGCGTTATGGCTCGAAGCAGCGTGGGCAAAAGACCGACAACAAACCGCTGATGCCGTGGAAATTCACCCTAACGGTTTTGAATTGCTTGGACGCATTGATCGCATTGTTAAAATTGGCGACAAACGCACATCACTCGTCAGTGTAGAACAATCACTCAATCAACATCATTGGATAAATGATTGTTATATTACCAAACATCCCGATGAACCACGCCTTGCAGTATGGGCAGAATTATCCGACAGTGGCATTACAGCATTTCGAGATAACGGGCGAAAAGCACTTATCGTCACACTCAAACAACATCTTGCCCAAAACCAAGAGAAAACGGCAATCCCACGTTTTTGGCGATTGACCGACAAATTACCCCGCAATAGTCAATCAAAAATCAGCCGTCTTGACTTCGAACAAATTTGTCGTGAACAGTTACTCGATGCCATTTGGTTGAGTGAAACCCAACAGGAAAATGGGCAAATTTCACAGGCAAAAGTACCGCTTGATCTGCACTATTTCAAAGGTCACTTTGCCAACTTCCCACTCGTGCCGGGGGTGGTGGAATTGCAATGGGTGATGGAAAAAATCACCGCTTATTTTGGACGAGAGATGCCCATTGTGCGAATTGACAATCTCAAATTCCAAAAATTTCTCCGCCCAAACGATGAATTTGAGCTCACCTTAAAATGGGATGAAAGCAAAAATCGAATGGGCTTCCAGCTGAAAACCGATAACGAAATGTGTGCCAGCGGTTTAGTGATTTTCCAAAATGGCTAGATTATTCCACCTATTGATTAACCTAAGTTTAACACTCGCCAGCATTGCTTATCCGCTGGCGTGGTTGTTGGGTGAAACGTTACTCGGTGAAAATCACCAACAGCTCTCGTATTTAGTGGTAATCATGGCGTTGTTATGGGCAATCAAAGCCATAAAAGCGGTCGGTTTCCAACGTTTTTTTGCAACGCTAATGGCGATACTCCTTAGCATCATTTGGTTCACTCGCAACCTTGAAACAATGTACTGGTACCCCGTCATCATCAGCACCGCCATGCTGATTTTATTTGGTGGCAGTCTGTTTAGCTCACAATCGCTAATCGAACGTCTTGCTCGCCTACAAAACCCCAACCTTCCCCCCGAAGCTATCCGCTACACCCGCAGAGTCACCCAAGTTTGGTGTGGCTTTTTTGTACTAAACATCGCCATCTGCATCGTGCTTATTCTCACCGAACAATATCGCTGGTGGGCATTATATTCAGGCGGTATTTCCTATGGATTGATGGGATTGTTGTTTGTGGGGGAGTGGGTTGCAAGAAAATATTTTCAACAAAATAGGTAACCCATTGTTGATAAATTAACAATTAGATGTCTAGAAATCTCAACGTCTAGATTGAACCCAACTTATTTTTTAATTAGAATACTACCTTATTTTGTATGGTAATTAAAAGGATAACACCAATGACGAATTGGAATGGCAATTACATTAGCCCTTATGCGGAGCACGGTAAAAAAAGCGAGCAAGTGAAAAAAGTCACCGTGTCTATTCCCATTAAAGTATTGGAAATTTTAACCAATGAGCGCACTCGTCGTCAGATTCGCAATTTGCGTCACGCCACGAATAGCGAGCTGTTGTGCGAGGCGTTTTTGCATGCCTTTACTGGGCAGCCGTTGCCAAGTGATGAGGATTTGCAAAAAGAGCGACATGATGAAATTCCTGAACAAGCAAAAATGTTAATGCGTGAATTGGGGATTGATCCTGATACTTGGGAATATTAATGGTGCGTTGCACATTCAGCGCTGTAAAGGCGATGAAAGTGCGGTGAAACTTATGGAATTTAGGACGTTTTAGGCGTCCTTTTTTATTGCCGTTTTTTAATATTGATTTATTTTTGAACAAATTTCATATAACCTGACCGCACTTTTAATCTTATTCAAACAAATCCATAACCGGAGGAAATAATGCCGAATGAGAATGAATTTTTGCTCAGTGGCTTGCATTGTGCAGGCTGTGTGAGACGAGTGGAGCAGGCGATTGCGAAGCTGCCAGAGGTGCAGTTGGTGTCGGTGAATTTGGCAGATCAGACGGCGTTTGTGCAGGGGGCGGTGGCACCAGCGGCGGTGGTTGCGGCGGTGCAAGCGTTGGGGTTTGGGGCGTCGGTGTTGGAAAGTGAGGAAAGCCGTCGTCAGGCACAGCAGCATCAGATGTTGCAACAACGCCGTCGGGCGAAGTGGGCGTGCGTGGTTGCCTTGCTTGCTGGGGCTGGGTTGATGCTCTATGGGGCCTGGTTTGGGATGGCGTTGACGGCGGAAAATCAGGCGGTTTGGTGGTTGTTGGCGGCGTTGGTGGCGGTGGTGATGGGCGTCAGCGGTGGGCATTTTTTCCGTGGTGCTTGGACGAGTTTGCACAACCGTACGGCAACAATGGATACGCTGATTGCCTTGAGCACCAGCGTGGCGTGGCTCTATTCCGTTTATCTGTTGGCGATGGAGGACTATGGGAAGCCGCTGTATTTTGAAGCCTGTGTGATGATTATTGGTTTTGTGAATTTGGGCAAATTCCTTGAGTTGAGAGCCAAGCAGCGTGCGTCGTTTGCGTTGGAAAAATTGCTCAATTTGGCGCCGCAGCAAGCGGTGATTTTGCAGGAAAATGAGGCAAAAACCCTGCCCGTGAAAGCCATTAAGCAGAAGATGCAGGTGCAGGCTCGCACGGGGGATCGCTTGGCGGTGGACGGTGTGTTGCTGTCGGGGGCGATTTGGGTGGATGAGTCGATGCTCACGGGGGAAGCGTTGCCCGTGGCAAAACAGCTAGGCGATAAGGTGCGAGCTGGCACGCTGGTGCAAGAGGGTGCTGGGGTGTATCAGGCGGAGCAGGTGGGCGAGAAAACGGTGCTAGCGAACATTATTCGCACGGTGCGGTTGGCACAATCCTCGAAGCCACCGATTGCCAAATGGGTGGATCGCATTGCGGCGATTTTCGTGCCTGTGGTGGTAAGCCTTGCGGTGGTGAGTGCTGGCGTTTGGTGGGCGTTGGGGCAGCCTTGGGAATTTGTGCTGTCGGTGTTCACCAGCGTGCTGATCATTGCTTGCCCTTGTGCCTTGGGCTTAGCCATTCCGTTGTCGGTGATTGCTGGGGTGGCACGTTCGGCAGAGTTGGGGGCGTTGGTGCGGAATATTGATGCCTTGCAAGCCTTGAGTGGCGTGGATACCTTGGTGTTCGATAAAACTGGGACGCTGACCACTGGCGAGATGGCGGTAAGTGCGGTGCAATGTGAGGCAGGCGTGGACGAGATGCATTTGTTACGCTTGGTGAAAACCTTAGAGCAGCAAGCCAACCACCCTATTGCCCACGCCTTGCAAGCCCACACGGTAACGCTTGCGGCATACGATTGTCAGGGATTGCAGGTGTTCAAGGGGCTGGGCGTGCAAGGGGTGGTGAACGGTAACACCGTGCGTATCGGTAATGCGGCGTTTGTTGGCGTCACCGAGCAACCTAAATCCACCGAACAGACTGGTACCACTGAACAGACTGGCGTCACCGATCACCCAGCCAACACGTTGATTTGGGTGAGTGAAAACGGCAATCTGCTGGGGCGGATTGCCTTGCAAGATCAGTTGCGTGCGGAAACGCCAGCCTTGATTGCCCAGTGGCAAGGGGCAGGTTACCAGTGCCTGATGCTCACAGGCGATCGCCTTGCCAGTGCAACCGCCTATGGGGAACAGCTGGGGATCAAGGCGGTAGCGGAACTGTTGCCTGAGGCGAAAGCGGCGTACATCGCCCAGTTACAACGGGAAGGTCGCAAGGTGGCGATGATCGGCGACGGCATTAACGATGCCCCTGCAATGGCACAGGCGGATGTGAGTGTGGCGATGAAAAACGGTAGCGACATTGCCATTGAGACGGCGGATTTGTCCTTGATGCACAAGGGGTTGCCACCGCTGGCGGCGATGTTGCCTTTTGCCAAAAAAGTGCGGTGGAATATGCAGCAAAATCTGCTCGGTGCCTTTATTTATAATGTGATCAGCCTGCCGATTGCCGCTGGCGTGCTGTATCCGTTCACGGGCGAATTGCTCAACCCGATGATTGCGGCGTTAGCGATGACGCTATCGTCCTTAACGGTGGTGCTAAATAGTTTGCGGTTGTTGAAAAAAGGCGGTGAGGCTGCCATTAGCACCTCATAAGATCGCCACAAGATCGGAAATAAATTGACACAGCTTGCGTGAGAAAACTTGGGATTTTTTACGCAGATCGCACCGCTTGCAATTCAAAAACAGGCGAAATTAGGCTATTCTATGCCACAATTTTCCGTGACGAATTTTTTAAAATTAACCCGAAGGTCAAAAATGATGCAACAACAATATAATCCAAGCGAAATCGAACCCCGTGTTCAGCAATTTTGGGCTGAAAATAAGGTGTTCAAAGCCATTAAAGACACCAGCAAACCGAAATACTACTGCCTTTCAATGTTCCCCTATCCCTCAGGTCGCCTGCATATGGGGCACGTCCGTAACTACACCATCGGCGATGTGATTTCTCGTTATCAACGAATGCAAGGCAAAAATGTGTTACAGCCGATGGGCTGGGACTCTTTCGGTTTGCCTGCAGAAGGGGCGGCGGTGAAAAACAAAACCGCCCCTGCCAAATGGACATACGAAAACATTGCTTATATGAAGAAACAGTTGCAAGCCTTAGGTTTCGGCTTCGACTGGGATCGTGAAATTGCTACTTGCAAACCTGATTACTACAAATGGGAACAATGGTTCTTTACCGAGCTGTACAAAAAAGGCTTGGTGTACAAAAAAACCTCCACGGTAAACTGGTGTCCGAACGATGAAACGGTGTTGGCAAACGAGCAAGTGCACGAAGGTTACTGCTGGCGTTGCGACACCCCTGTTGAGCAAAAAGAAATTCCGCAGTGGTTCATCAAAATCACCGATTATGCTGAACAACTTTTAGGCGATTTAGACCGCCTTCCGAACTGGCCAGACAAAGTGAAAGCGATGCAACGCAACTGGATCGGGCGTTCCGAAGGGGTGGAAATCACCTTTGATCTTCAAGACAGCCAAGAAAAATTATCGGTGTACACCACTCGTCCTGATACTTTCTTAGGCGTGAGCTATGTGGCGGTGGCGGCAGCCCACCCGTTGGCAACGCTTGCCGCAGAAAATAATCCTGCCCTGACGCAATTTATTCAAGAATGCAAAAACACCAAAGTGGCAGAAGCAGACGTGGCAACCCTTGAGAAAAAAGGAATGGCGACGGGCTTGTATGCCATTCACCCACTCACCAAACAAGCGGTGCCGATTTGGGTGGCAAACTTTGTGTTGATGCACTACGGCACAGGGGCGGTAATGGCAGTGCCAGCCCACGATGAACGTGACTTTGAATTTGCCCAAAAATACGATTTGCCGATTAAGCAAGTGATCGCACCGCTTGACGGTAGCACTTGGGATTTCAGCGAAAAAGCCTTTACGGAACACGGCAAGCTGGTCAATTCTGGCGAATTTGACGGCTTGGATTTTGACGGTGCCTTCAACGCTATCGCCGATAAATTAACCGCACTTGGAGTAGGTAAACGCCAAGTAAACTTCCGCTTGCGTGACTGGGGCGTGTCTCGCCAACGTTACTGGG
Organism: [Haemophilus] felis; assembly: GCA_002015125.1. Taxonomy (GTDB): domain Bacteria; phylum Pseudomonadota; class Gammaproteobacteria; order Enterobacterales; family Pasteurellaceae; genus Pasteurella; species Pasteurella felis. The sequence continues at coordinate 96,058 of MUYB01000026.1, read as the reverse complement.
GTGCGCCTATTCCGATGCTTACCCTCGAAAATGGCGACGTGGTGCCTGTGCCATTGCAAGATTTACCGATTGTGTTGCCTGAAGATGTGGTAATGGACGGGGTGAAAAGCCCGATCAAAGCAGATCCAAACTGGGCGAAAACCAGCTACAACGGACAGCCAGCCTTAAAAGAAACCGACACCTTCGACACCTTTATGGAATCCTCGTGGTATTACGCACGCTACGCCAGCCCGCACTATCATCAAGGAATGTTAGATAGCGATGAAGCAAATTACTGGCTGCCTGTGGATCAATATATCGGCGGTATCGAACACGCCACAATGCACTTGCTCTACTTCCGCTTCTTCCACAAATTGTTGCGTGATGCGGGTTTTGTGAGCAGTGATGAACCAGCGGATAAATTGCTCTGTCAAGGAATGGTACTTGCCGACGCCTTCTACTACACCAGCCCAACCAACGAACGCATTTGGGTCAGCCCAACGGAAGTCACACTTGAGCGTGATGAAAAAGGTCGCATCGTCAAAGCCTTTGACAAAGAAGGGCGTGAGTTGGTGCATTCAGGGATGACCAAAATGTCCAAATCGAAAAATAACGGCATCGATCCACAAGAAATGGTGGAAAAATACGGTGCGGACACGGTGCGTCTGTTTATGATGTTCGCCTCCCCTGCGGAAATGACCTTGGAATGGCAAGAATCAGGCGTGGAAGGGGCAAAACGCTTCTTAGGTCGTTTGTGGAATTTAGCCTACGAATACCAACAAAACCCTGCAAAAACAGCCTTAGATCCAACCACTCTTTCAGCGGATCAAAAAGCCTTGCGTCGTGAAGTTCACAAAACCATTGCCAAAGTGAGTGACGACATCGGTCGCCGTCAAACCTTCAACACCGCCATTGCAGCGATTATGGAATTGATGAACAAACTCACCAAAGCACCGCTTGATGGCGAGCAAGACAAAGCGGTAATGGCAGAAGCCCTCAATGCCGTGGTGCGAATGCTCTACCCGATCACCCCACACATCTGCTTTGAATTGTGGCAACATTTGGGCAACCAAGACAACATCGACTTCGCCCCTTGGGTACAAGCGGACGAAAAAGCGATGGTGGAAGACGAAAAACTCGTGGTGGTGCAAGTGAACGGCAAAGTGCGTGGCAAAGTCACCGTCCCAGCTGACGCCACCGAAGAGCAAGTGAAAAACACCGCCCTTGCCGACGAAAACGTCGCCCGCCATTTAGACGGATTAAACATCATCAAAGTGATTTATATTCCGTTTAAAATGTTGAGTTTTGTGGCTAAATAATAATCAATTAAGTTAAGTGGGGGCTAGCCTCCGCTTAACCAGCAAAGGAAAAATCATGTTAAAACAGCTTCAATTACTTATTTTCACATCCACCATTTTGATTCTTAGTGCCTGTGGTTTCCGACTTAATCATGGCGGATTAATCCCACAAGAACTCCAAACGCTCAGCTTACAAAGTAATGATCCCTATGATGAAATGAGTATTACATTAAGAAAACAATTACAACTCAACAACGTCAATCTTGTAGAGAGAAAACAAGATGTTGCCACATTGCGTTTAAATCACTCACGTCAAAAAGAGCATGTAGCATCAATTTCAAGACAGGGCAAAGAGGCAGAAAAAATATTAGTACTTGAAGTTGAGGCCACGGTAAGCTTGCCAAACCAACAGCCACAATCTATTGAAACTAAAGTTAATCGCACTTTCTTTGATAACCCAAGAGCGGCGCTAGCGAAATCCGCAGAAAAAGAGGTGATTTGGAACGATATGCGCCAACAAGCAGCTCGTCAGATCATTGCTAAAATGGTTTCTTTACAACCACAAACTAAAAAATAATGATTCGTACCTATCCTGAGCAACTAAATCAATCCTTACAAAAAAAACTGGCAAAATTATATTTTTTAGTCGGCCAAGATCCCTTGTTGCTCAATGAATGTAAAGACGCAATTCATCATAATGCGTTAGTTCATGGATTTGACGAAAAACAACTTATTGAAATAGAAAATAGCACTAACTGGAATGATATTTTTGATCGTTGCCAATCCATTGGCTTGTTTTTTAATAAACAGGTGCTCACATTAGTGCTACCAGAAACCCTCAATGCGAACCTACAAAAGCATCTACTCGAATTAATTTCCTTACTCAACGACGATATTTTGCTTGTATTACAACTCCCTAAATTAGCGAAAAGCACGGAAAAACAAAAATGGTTTGAGCAAGCCAATCAATATGAACCGCAAGCTGTTTTAGTGAACTGCCAAACGCCCAGCATTGAGCAATTGCCTCGCTGGATTCAACAGCGTGCGAAAGCGATGTCCTTGCAAATTGATGAGTCAGCCATTCAACTACTTTGCTACAACTACGAAAATAACCTGCTCGCACTTAAACAAAATTTGCAACTCTTAGCGCTACTCTATCCTGAGGGAAAACTCAATTATCAACGCATACAAGCAACGGTAGAGTCTTGTTCTGTATTTACCCCATTTCAATGGACTGATGCTTTATTAGAAGGGAAATTGAATCGCGCTAAACGCATTTTAGAAGAGCTACAATCTGAAGAGGTGCAGCCTATCATTTTATTGCGTACACTACAAAAAGATGTGCTAACCCTATTAGAACTTGCCAAACCACAACAAAAATTTTCGCTCAATAGTGCGTTACCAGTGCACCAGCTGCGTGAAAATTTTGATCGCTTAAAAGTCTGGCAAAACCGCCGCCCTTTTTTTACTCAGGCTTTCCAACGCCTAACTTATGCCAAACTATATGAAATTATTCAATGTTTAGCCAACATAGAACGCCAAGCCAAACAAGAATTTAGCTCTGATGTTTGGCAAGAATTGATGAATATCACCATGTTGATTTGCCAACATTCTGGTAAAGAAAAAGTGCGCTTAAATTAAACGCACTTTCAAATTAAACTTTATTGGTGTAATGGACAAAAATCCCACATTTTTGTCCATTACACCACTTTATTTCACTAGCTCAACCACTTCCTTCGTCAAGCCTCCGATTTCCTGCCAATTTTTCGCTTTGATAAGTGCTTTTTCCACAAACCAAGATCCACCACAAGCGACTACATTTGGAATGGCTAAATAATCTTGGATATTATGCAGCCCAATTCCCCCCGTTGGCATAATTTGTAAATCAGCATAAGGGCCAAGTAATGCTTTGATCATTTTCACGCCACCAGACGCTTCAGCAGGGAAAAATTTCACTGCGTTAACACCTAATTCTAAGGCTGCTTCAATTGCCATTGGGTTGTTCACCCCTGGTGTAATCGGCAAATCCAAGTCCTGACAAAGTTTAACAATATTTGGATTAAAACCCGGAGTGACAATCATATCCGCCCCAGCATTTTTGGCTTGCACCACTTGTTCAGGCGTTAACACAGTACCTGCAGCAATCAAAATATTAGGATCTTTCTCACGCAACAAACGAATAGCCTCTACCGCCGCCGCTGAACGAAAGGTGATTTCCGCAATAGGCAAACCATTTTCCGCCAAGGTTTGCGCTAAAGGCAAAATATCTTGCGCCTCATCTAAGGCAATCACAGGCACAACTTTTAGTTGAGCTAACTTTTGCACTAATTCATTTGTGTTATAACCCATTTTTTTCTCCGTTTAAAAATGTAAATTTTGCATCGCTACGGGTGGAATAATCGCACCCTTGTGTTGAATCACAATGCCCGCTAACTGATTTCCCTGTTGGCAACAACAAAACATATCTTTGCCTTGTAAGTATCCAGCTAAGAAGCCTGCATTAAATGCATCGCCTGCGGAGGTAGAATCCACCACATTGTGAATCGGCTGCGTTGGAACATTTCCTCCTTCACCAGAACAGGTTTCAAAGATCGCTCCCTGCTTGCCTTGTTTTACCACAACGGTCTTCACACCTTGTGATTTCAAACGCTTAATACTTGCTTCGGCATTTTGGTCTTGCCAGAGCGCTTGTTCATCATCAAATGTAACAAGCGCGACATCAATTAAAGGATAAAGCGCACTATAAATTTCGCGAGTTTGTTCGGAGCAATCCCACAAAGCAGGTCGATAATTACTATCAAAAATAATCTGAATGCCTTTTTTGCTCAACTGCTCAAGCTGTTGGATTAAAGTTAGGCGGTCTTGTTCTAGCAAAATAGCTAAAGAAATACCACTTAAATAAACCATGTCTGCTTGTTCTAATTGCGCTAACGCCAGCGGATAATCAGAATGTTGCAATAAATAGCGCGCGGCAGATTGGTTGCGCCAGTATAAAAAGGTTCGTTCTCCTTGTTCATCAAGTTGAATTAAATATAATCCAGGTTGACGTTTTTCATCTCGCAACACCACTGTTGTATTAATTCCTTCCTGTTGCCAACGAGTAAGCATTCCATTGCTCAGCTTGTCCATCCCTAATGCAGAAATATATTGCACATCAATTTCCTCGCGTGAACTGACACGAGCCAAATAAGTCGCCGTATTTAAGCTATCGCCGCCATAAGTCTGCCACATTTCTGCAAATGGAGAGCCATTTAGCTCAATCATACATTCACCAATGAGGGCTATTTTTTTCATGATAAATCCTTACTTAAAATAGCTTTTTGCATTATGGTAACAAATGTTTTCCACCATTTTGCCTAATAACGCCATATCATTAGGTGCTTCACCATTTTCCACCCAATGACCGATCATATTACATAAAATTCGGCGGAAATATTCATGACGAGTAAAAGATAAGAAACTACGAGAATCGGTCAACATTCCCACAAATTGGCTTAATAAACCTAATTGAGAAAGCTGTGTTAATTGACGTTCCATACCGTCTTTCTGATCGTTAAACCACCAACCTGAACCAAATTGAATTTTTCCTGCAATTCCCCCAGTTTGGAAATTGCCAATCATACTTGCAATCATTTCATTATCACGAGGATTCAAACAATACAAAATAGTTTTAGGTAAATGATCATTACAATCCATTGCATCTAATAAAGCAGATAACGCCTCTGCAAAAGTACGATCGCCAATGGAATCAAAACCGCTATCAGCACCGAGCAGTTTAAACATTCTGCTATTGTTATTACGAATAGCGCCGATGTGCATCTGCATAACCCAATGACGTTTATGATACTCATTGCTTAACCAAACCAATACAGCGGTTGTGAATTGGGCAATTTCTAATTCGCTTAATGTCTCATTTAACAAACGTTTTTGTAAAATTTTATCTAATATTTTTTCTTCAGGTATTGGCGCAAAACGTACTATCTCAATACCATGGTCAGCAGACTTACAACCGTGTAAATCAAAATGATCCAAACGTTTTAAGAGCGCAGCTTGTAAACTTGAAAAATCAGAAATATCCACATTAGCAACTTCGCCCAACTGAGCAACATAGTCCACAAAAGTTGGTAACTCGATTTTGAAAATTTTATCTGGTCGCCAACTTGGTACGACATCAATATCAAAATTAGGATCCTGAATCATCAGTTTATGGTAAAACAACGAATCGATAGGATCATCGGTTGTTCCCGATAGTTTCACATTCATTGTTTTCATAATTCCACGGGCAGAAAATTCTGGTTGTTGCAACATCTCGTTACATTGATGCCATATGTGATCTGCGGTTTTCTCATTTAACAAAGTTTGTGTGATACCAAAAGGGCGACGAAGTTCTAAATGTGTCCAGTGATAAAGTGGATTACCGATACAAAGAGGAACGGTTTTTGCCCAAGCCATAAACTTATCATAATTGCTCGCATTACCTGTGATCAAATTTTCTTCAACACCAGCAGTTCTTAATGCTCGCCATTTATAATGATCGCCCTCAAGCCAGATTTCAGTTAAATCAGAAAATTGACGATTTTCGGCAATATCTTTCGGGCTTAAATGACAATGATAGTCAAAAATAGGCTGGCTTTTAGCGTGCTCATGATACAAATAACAAGCTGTATCTGTGGATAACAAAAAATCTTCATTCATAAAATCTTTCATCTATATCTCTCCTTACACACCACTATAAGCAGAAAAACCGCCATCAATTGGTAAAACAACGCCGTTTACAAAGCTAGAATAATTTTCATCTAGTAAAAATAAAATACCACCAACGAGTTCTTCCGCTTCACCAAAACGTCCCATTGGTGTATTAGTTAAAATTTTATTTGCGCGAGGTGTTGGATTACCTTCAGCATCAAATAATAATCCTCTGTTTTGGTTACTTACCAAAAATCCTGGAGCAATGGCATTGCAACGAATGCCGACTTTGGAAAAATGCACCGCTAACCATTGGGTAAAATTACTGATAGCGGCTTTTGCGCCAGAGTACGCTGGAATTTTGGTTAGTGGCGTAAAGGCGTTCATACTAGAGATATTAATAATGCAAGCACCTTGTTTACCAACCATATCTTTTGCAAAAACTTGCGTTGGTAATAAAGTGCCTAAATAATTTAGATTAAATACAAATTCCACACCGGATTTGTCTAAATCGAAAAAAGATTTCGTATTTTCAGGTAAATCTAGTAAATGAAATTCATTGTCGGTAGTTGCTTTAGGGCTATTACCGCCAGCGCCGTTAATTAAAAAATCACAACTGCCAAAATCTTGCTTAATCTGTTCATTGGTTTGTTGAATGCTCGCTAGTTCTAGCACATTAGTTTGATAAGCTTTAGCAATACCACCTTGCGCATTGATTTCCTCAGCAAATTGATTTGCACCCTCAAGATTAATATCAAGCAATGCAATTTTTGCACCTGTTTTCGCCAGTTGTTTAGCTAAAAAGCCACATAACACACCGCCTGCACCAGTAATAACAATAACTTTATTTGTGAATGAGTGATTTAATGCAATTTTCATAACATATTCCTTTAGTCAGTAATTATAGAGGGACATAATTTAAAAAGAGTTTCGGTAGAATTAAGCTAATATCAGGAATAAAAGTAACCATAAGTAGGGTGATAATTAGCGCCATAAAGAACGGAATCATTGGTTTTAACACTTTATCGATACTCACATTCCCTACGGAACAACCAATAAACAGCGCGCTACCTACTGGCGGAGTACAAATACCGATACATAAATTGAATGTCATAATGATACCGAAATGAACAGGATCGATGCCTAATTCCATTGCTATTGGTAGGAAAATAGGTGTAAAGATTAACACCGCAGGTGTCATATCCATAAAAGTACCAACGATAAGCAATAAGAAGGTAATAAAGAGCATAATCACGATTGGATTCGCTGAGACAGCAAGTAGTGCATCTTGGATAAGATATGGCACATCTGCATTTGCCATTGCCCAAGACATTCCCGAAGAAGCACCAATTAATAGCAATACAATGGCAGTAGTAACGCAAGATTCTAAAATAATTGATGGTAATTCTTTTAAGGAAACTTCTTTATAAATTCCCATAGCAAGTACTAACGTATAAACCACAGCTATCGCCGAAGCTTCTGTTGCGGTAAAGACACCGCCGATAATGCCACCAATGACAATAAAAATAAGCAATAGCGAAGGTAAAGCATCAATGGTTTTTACAAAAACCTCTTTGCAAGAAGGTGCTGGCTCTAATGGATAATTACGTTTTTTCGCCATAAAGCCCGCAACAATCATTATGCCAAGCCCCATTAAAATACCAGGTAAATAACCTGCTAAAAAAAGTGCAGAAATAGATGTGCCGCCAGAAACGAGAGAATAAACAATCAATGTATTACTCGGTGGAATGAGTAACCCTGTTGGGCAAGATGCCACATTTACCGCCGCTGATAATTCTGGATCATAGCCTTCCTTTTTTTGCAAAGGCGCCATAATACCGCCCATTGCCGCAGCAGAGGCAACCGCAGAGCCAGAAATTGAGCCAAATAACATATTGGCTAATACATTACTATGGAATAAAGAACCCGGTAATCTAGCACCTAGCGCTTTTGCTAAGGCAATTAAGCGTAAAGCGATACCGCCTCTGTTCATAATATTCCCTGCTAAAATAAAAAAGGGTATTGCTAATAGAGCAAAGTTATCTAAGCCCGAAGCCATTTTCTGTGTAACAACAGTCAAAGCACTATCAATAGGTAAACTCACCGAAATTGTGAGTAAAGTTGAGATTGCGATAGCAAAGGAAATAGGCACAGATAGCGCCAACATGACTGCGAAAGAACCGAATAAGGTAAGAATAATTGTCCATTCCATATATATTTTCCTTCCAAATTATTGAATATCTCTTTTTGAATTGAATAAGCTTTGTAACTTCGCAATCAATTCAATCAAAACATAAAACACCATAATCGCACCAGACACGGGTAAACAGAGGTAAACCAGTCCCATATCGATACCTAATGATGGTGAGATTTGACCTGTTTGGTGAGTATCCCAAGCTAAGCTAGCGCCACCGTACACTAAAATAAAGCCAGCAAAGAAAAGCATCGTCGCTAAAATAACAAGTTCTAACGTATCTTTCTGTTTGCCTTGTACCTTCATCAGAAGCAAATCAATCGCTAAATGGCGCTTTAATCCTGTTGCATAAGCTGCACCAATCAAACCAACCCACATAAATAGAAAACGAGCTAGTTCATCTGTTGCAATACTTGGTGAACCTAAAATATAACGAGAAATGACTTGCCAAATCACGCAAATTACCAAAACAACTAGCAAAGATACGCAAAATATCGCTAATAATTGGTTTACCAAATTCTTTATTTTGTACATAAAAACTCCTTTCATAGCTTACTCATGAGTGAATGATACCTTTTTAACCATTAAAAATATGCGATCTAGATCACAAAAATAAAATTGGAATACCAAATTAGCTTATTTTTGTGATCCATATCTAAAAAACAAAGAAAATATTTTGACTAAAGGGCTTATATATTGAATGATTGGAATACCAATATGTTAGATGTTTATAACTATGGTGCTATCAAGAAAACTAAATGAGGATTTTTTTATGAAACTAAGTAGCAAATTTACATTAAGTAGTTTAATGAGCGCAGTACTATTAAGTCTATCAATGAATGCAAGTGCTGCAACAACGCTAAAACTAAGCCATAACCAAAATAGAGCGCATCCAGTACATGAAGCACTACAATTCATGGCAACAAGAACCGCTGAACTCTCTGGTGGTGAATTAAAAGTGCGTGTATATCCAGATGCTCAATTAGGTTCACAAAGAGAATCATTAGAATTGGTACAAAAAGGAGCTCTAGCACTTGCTAAATCTAATGCTGCGGAACTAGAAGCTTTCAGTAAGCCTTATGGAATTTATAATCTTCCTTACTTATTTGATAGTAAAGAGCATTATCACAAAGTGATGGAAAGTGATATTGGTAAACAAATTTTAGAATCATCTAAACAAAATGGATTTATTGGTCTAGCCTATTTAGATGCTGGCGCGAGAAGCTTTTATACCTCTAAACCAATTAAAACCCCTGAAGATTTAAAAGGACTTAAAGTTAGAGTACAACCAAGCCCAACAGCAGTAAATATGGTGAAATATTTAGGTGGTAACCCAACGCCATTGGCTTATGGTGAACTTTATACAGCCCTTCAACAAGGTGTTGTTGATGCTGCAGAAAATAATATCCCTTCTTATACGCTAAGCCGTCATAGCGAAGTGTCTAAATACTTTAGCGAAGATGAGCACACAATGGTGCCTGATGTACTAGTTATTTCAAGTAAAGTTTGGGATAGCCTAGATAAAAAATCCCAAGAAACATTACAACAAGCTGCTTTAGAAGCAACATTAAAAATGAGAGATCTATGGGTAGCTTCTGAAAACAAAGAGAGAGAATCAGCAATCAAACAAGGTTCAACATTTGTAGAAGTGGATAAAGCGGCATTCAAAGCAGCTGTTAAACCAATGTATGAAGCCTTAGAAAAAGAAGCACCAGAAACCTATAAGATTGTTGAGGAAATACGCAAAATTAAGTGATTATGCTATTATGAACAGTAAACTTGTTAGACCAATATTAAGCTGTTATTGGTAAATCTATTTTTAACTGTATTAAAGGTCTATTCATTATGAGTGAAAACTATCCATTACGTTCCTATAAAAAAATTGGTGAATTTCTGAAAGACGAATTACGTCAAGGAATCTATCAGGTAGGCGATAGACTTCCACCAGAGCGTGATATTGCAGAACGCTTTGAAGTTAGCCGAACTGTGGTCAGAGAAGCGCTAATTATGCTGGAGCTAGAAAACTTAGTTTCAGTAAAAAAAGGATCTGGTGTCTATGTGGTTAATTTACCAAGTAGCAATGATAGTTTTAATTTCATTGATGTTGGGCCATTCGAACTGCTGCAAGCTCGTCAGTTACTAGAAAGTGGTATTGCTGAATTTGCAGCAATTCAGGCAGGTCGCAATGATATTCTTCGTTTAAAAGAAATTTTACAAAGAGAATATCAAACTTTAGAAGACGGTGGTGATGAAGATTATTCTGCAGATGAAGAATTTCATAGTGCAATTGCTGAGATTACTCAAAATGAAGTGCTTATTCAAATGCAGAAAGATCTTTGGAAATATCGTTCAAACCCGATGTGGAAGGGATTACACACACATATCAAGGAAAATCACTACCGTCAATTATGGTTAAAAGATCACGAAGCTATTTTAAATAGTATTCAACGAAAAGATCCCGCTATGGCAAGGAAAGCCATGTGGCAACATATCGAAAATGTTAAGAAAAAACTCTTTGAATTATCAAATGTTGATGAACCGGATTTTGACGGCTATCTATTTAATATTAGTCCTGTGGTTGTGGGAATTTAAATAAATTAAGGTAAATATTATGGAACAAACATGGCGTTGGTATGGACCAAAAGATCCTGTGTCTTTATCAGATATTCGTCAGGCTGGAGCAACTGGCATTGTTACGGCACTTCATCATATCCCAAATGGGCAAATTTGGTCTGTGGAAGAAATCACAAAACGTAAAACAGAAGTAGAAAATGCAGGACTTGTGTGGTCTGTAGTAGAAAGTGTACCTGTACATGAAGAAATCAAAACCCAAACAGGTCAATACCAACAGTGGATCGATAACTATAAACAAACTTTGCGCAATTTAGCGGAATGCGGTATTGATACTGTATGCTATAACTTTATGCCAGTGCTAGACTGGACTCGCACCGACTTAGCATACGAAATGCCTGATGGTTCAAAAGCATTAAGATTTGACCAAATTGCTTTTGCTGCATTTGAATTACATATTTTAAAACGCCCTAACGCGGAACAAACCTATTCAGAGGAAGAACGTCAGCAAGCAAAAGTTTATTTTGATCAAATGTCAGCAGCAGATATTGAGCAGTTAACTCGTAATATTATCGCTGGCTTACCTGGTGCAGAAGAAGGTTATACTTTAGATGAATTTCAAGCGCAATTAGATCGCTACAAAGACATTAGCCATGAAAAATTCCGTACGCATCTTGCTTATTTCCTTAATCAAATAGTGCCAGTTGCACAAGAAGTGGGGATTAAAATGGCAATTCACCCAGATGATCCGCCACGTCCGATTTTAGGACTCCCTCGCATTGTATCAACCATTGAAGATATGCAATGGATGGTAGAGGCAGAACCCTTAGCCGCGAATGGCTTTACTATGTGTACAGGTTCGTACGGTGTTCGTTCTGATAACGATTTAGTCAAAATGACAGAGCAATTTGCCGAACGTATCTACTTCACACATTTGCGTGCCACACAACGAGAAGAAAATCCATTAAGCTTCCATGAAGCCGCACACTTAGAGGGTGATGTGGATATGTTTAATGTGGTAAAAGCATTATTAACAGAAGAATATCGTCGCAAAAACGCTGGGCAAACTCGTCTTATTCCGATGCGACCAGATCATGGTCATCAAATGCTTGATGATCTGCATAAAAAAACCAATCCAGGTTATTCTGCCATTGGTCGCTTAAAAGGTTTGGCGGAGTTTAGGGGGTTAGAACTTGCTTTGAAAAAAGTGTTCTTTGAAAAATAATCTCATTTCTTGATTTTACTAAACAAAATAGCGGCATAAAGATCAAAATTCATGCCGCTATTTTTTATTTACGTTTAGCGCATCGTCACAAACTCTTCCGAGCCCGTTGGGTGGATTGCCACAGTGTTGTCAAAGTCTGCTTTGGTGGCACCCATTTTGATTGCGACTGCAAAGCCTTGGATCATTTCGTCCACGCCAAAACCGATACCGTGCAAGCCGACAATCTTCTGCTCTTCACCGACACAAACCAGCTTCATTCGGCACGGTTGGCGATGTTGAGTGATCGCACTGTACATCGGCGTGAAAGATGATGTATACACTTTCACGTTCTCAGCCCCGAATTTTTCGATCGCTTTCGGTTCGGTTAAACCAATGGTTCCGATTGGTGGGTGACTGAACACCACCGTTGGCACTAAGTTGTAATCCAAATGTTCGTTTGGTTTGTTGTTAAATAGACGCTCAGACAAACGGCGACCTGCCGCCACTGCCACAGGGGTCAATTCAATCCCACCTTCGATAATATCGCCCACCGCATAAATGTTCGGCACATTGGTGTTTTGGAATTTATCCACTTTGATGAAGCCACGCTCATTGGTTTGAACACCAGCTGCTTGTAAGTTGATGACATCGGTCGCTGGCTCTCGTCCAATCGCCCAAATCAAGGTTTCCACCGTTTGGCTCTCGCCATTTTCCAATTTCAACGTGAGCGTGCCGTCGGCATTTTTCACCACTTCTGTTGGAATGGAATGGGTGTGTAATTTGATGCCGTCCGTTTTCATCACTTCCAACAAGGTTTCCACAATCAATGGATCAAAATTGCGAAGCGGAGCGTGTTGGCGAACGAACAAGTGCGTTTCTACGCCAAAAGCGTTCAGCACACCTGCCAGTTCAACCGCAATGTAGCCCGCACCCACAACGGCAACGGATTTCGGCAAGCGGTTCAATTCAAACACGCCGTTGGAATCAATGCCGAACTCCGCCCCTTTAATATTCGGACGGCTTGGACGACCGCCTGTGGCGATCAAAATATGATCGGCGGTAATTTTTTCACCATTCACTTCAACGGTTTTGGCGTCCACAAATTTGGCAAAGCCTTGAATTACATCGACATTATTTTTCGCCAATACGTTGTTGTAAGAGGTGTGAATACGAGAAATATAGGCTTGGCGATTTTCGACTAACTTAGCAAAATCTAACCGCTTGTAATCCAACTCAAAGCCGTAATCAGCAGCGTAAAGGTTAATCGCTTCGGCAATTTGTGCACCGTGCCACATCACTTTTTTCGGCACGCAACCGACATTCACACAAGTACCGCCCAAGTGTTTAGCTTCGATAATCGCACATTTTTTGCCGTAGCTCGCCGCACGGTTGATAGACGCAATACCGCCACTACCGCCGCCGATGGCAAGATAGTCATAATGTTTGATCATAATATTTTCCTCTCATAAAAATTTGCTGCTGTTTAATATTTTCCCCCTCTCCCTCCGAAAATCCTACGGATTTTCTCCACCCTCTCCCGTAAACGGGAGAGGGGAAGTGTTTCGATATTTGAGTCATCAAAATCTGAAGGTATTATTTATACTTCCTTGTAACAATCCGTAAAGCAAGATAGTCATAATATTTTCCTCTCATCAAAATTTGCTGCTGTTTAATATTTCCCCCCCTCCCTCCGAAAATCCTACGGATTTTCTCCACCCTCTCCCGTTTACGGGAGAGGGGAAATGTTTCGATATTTGAGTCATCAAAATCTGAAGGTATTATTTATACTTCCTTGTAACAATCCATAAAGCAAGATAGTCATAATATTTTCCTCTCATCAAAATTTGCTGCTGTTTAATATTTTCCACCCTCTCCCGTTTACGGGAGAGGGGAAGTGGAGAGGTAGATATATTTTGTATTGATATATTTAAATACCGTTTTATGGGCTATTATAAAGAAGTTATAAATAATGTCTTAAGATTTGCATGGATTAAATATCGAAGCATTTCCCCTCTCCCGTAAACGGGAGAGGGTGGAGAAAATCCGTAGGATTTTCGGAGGGAGAGGGGGAAATTTTTAATTCGGAGGAATGAATCACCTCATATATTACATCTAAAACCATATCCATATTCCTCAACACCTCATCATTCCAAAAACGAATAACCGTAAAATGCTTCTGCTCTAAAAATGCGGTTCTACAACGATCATAATCCACTTGATCTGCGTGCTGAGAACCATCAAGCTCAATAATAAGTCTTGGATTAAAAGACAAAAAATCAGCAATATAGGAACCAACAATCTTTTGACGATAAAATTTTATCCCACAAAATCGTTTAGCCCTCAGGTGATACCACAAAGCCCACTCAGCGTCAGTCATATTTGAACGCAAGGCTTTTGCATTCTCTCTCAACCTTAGGCTTTCCTTTCCCCTCATTCTCTTACTCTGGCGTGATCCAATTTACTGTCCAACTTCCCGTACCTTCGGGAACTAAAATCTCCGTTAGCAGAGGTAAAATTGATTTCATTTGCTGCTCCAGCTGCCAAGGTGGATTAATAACAATCATTCCGCTCGCGGTCATACCACGCTGTTCTGTATCAGGGCGAACCGCCAATTCAACTTGTAAAATCTTACGAATGCCCGTTGCTTCAAGCCCTTTAATCATTCTTTTGGTCTGCTGACGCAATACCACAGGATACCAAATCGCATAGATACCCGTTGCAAAGCGTTTATAACCCTCACGAATTGCCTCAACAACTAAATCATAATCTTCTTTCAATTCATAAGGTGGATCAATTAACACCAAACCACGGCGTTCTTGTGGCGGTAAAGTCGCTTTAATTTGCTGGAAGCCGTTATCACGTTTGGTTACAACATTATCAAACTCTTTAAAATTATTGCGTAATAAAGGGAAATCCGCAGGGTGTAGCTCTGTTAGCAAGGCACGATCTTGTGGACGTAACATCATCGCAGCAATCAAAGGAGAACCAGCGTAATAACGTAATGCGTTACCACCATAATTTACCGACTTAATTAGCTTCAAGTAACGTTGCAATTCAGGCGATAAATTTATTTTGGGGTTATCCCATAAACGCCCGATACCTTCGCTAAACTCAGCGGTTTTCTCCGCTTCTTCGCTAAATAAACGATAACGCCCTACGCCAGCGTGCGTATCTAAATAATAAAAGCCTTTTTCTTTTTGTTGCAAGCTTTCAATAATCAACATTAAAACCAAATGCTTTAATACATCTGCGTGATTTCCTGCGTGAAAACTATGACGATAACTTAACATATTAAGGCTCTTAAAATAGAAAAAGTGCGGTCATTATAAAGGAAAATCTGTGAAAAAGAAGCCCACCAGCGAGACGCTGGCTTCTAAAAAAGAGGGACACGATGTTTCGTGTCCCTGCTATTTTTTTAAGGAAGAAAGATTAGATAATCAGAATCTTATCTTTCTCAATCCACACTGCGTGGGAAAGATCGCCATTTACTGCATAAACTTCATACTGTACCCCTAACTCCGTTTTCTCCTGAACTTTACTCCAGCTCTTGCCATTTGCATCAGCTAGATTTTGGGTTTCAAAGTTATTTGAGTTAGTTGCTCCTAAGTCGACTCGGCGTTGCGTCTTATCGTTATTCTGCTCAGAAGAGGAGCGAATTTTCAAGATACCTGCATCCGAGTTGAGCAAGTCTTCGTAACGCACGTCTAAGATCGTGCCTGCCTGTAAGTGGACTTCTTCAATGCCTTTGAAGTTTGCTGTACTCATATTGCTCACTTGTAAGCCAATGAATGCATTGTTGGTTGATGGTGTTTTCAGCACTAAAATATCGTAGCCTGAACCGCCATCTAATTTTCCTTCAAATAAGCTTTCTTTTCCGTAGCCACCTAAAAGGCTCTTACCGCCGCCAAACTCGATGATGTCGTTGCCATCACCAAGTCGGATGGTTGCACCATCACGCACTTCGCTCTTAATCACGAGTGTATCGCTACCATCGCCCATATCTAACACCGTATCGGAGCCGTAGATACGCAAGACTTCCACGCGGTCTTTGTCCCCTTCCATATAGACTTTCGCATTGCCACTGATACCGCCTGCTTTGATGAAGTCGTTACCAGCCCCAGCACGCACTGTGGAGCCTTCTCCGATGTCGTAGTTTTTCAAGCGTGCGCCTGAAGGCATTGACGCTTCATCAGGGTAAGCAATGAGAAGGGTGTCATCCCCACTATCTAAGTTCACATAAGAACGATTTACGGCTGGTTTGATATTTCTTGCAGAACCATCGATCGTAATCACGTCGTTTCCAGCCCCCATCTCAACGTGGGCTTTGGTTAATACCCCACCGCTGTTATCTGACGAGCCTTTACCGTTGTGCTCCACTTGATCGATCTTCGTCCAACCTGGTTGGTTTTGCATATTAAACGCATAACGCTTGGTTGCATCGTTCTCATTTTGTTTCTCCCAGAGGGTGTGGTTTGTGTTATTTCCACCTACAACCAAAATATCGTTACCCTCGCCGAGTCTTAGCTCGTGTTCACGCGCGTTAACCTCATCTTCCCCGAAGTCTGCTGCCGTTACAATGGCATCATCTTTGGCTGTGCCTGCAAGTTTCACGCCTTTCGCCCAGTAGGTGGCATTCCAATCACCGTGCGGCGAACTGGAGCCGATAGCACCATATACTCGTAACGTTACCCCATCGCTATTTCTCTCTGTTAAGCTAATGTCGGTAAACGGTAAATCATTGTCTGTGGTATGTGGGGCTTTTAGCGTACCTAAGCTTTTTTCCTTCAGCTTAGCCTCTAGCTGTTTCCAGCCTTCACTTGGTACATTGCTACGGTAAACCACGTCATTTTCCACAACCACAGTGTTGGCTTGATTTTCATCAATCTTGGTGTTCAAGCCTGTAAACACTGGCGGTTTTGGTGGCGCTGGTGGCGTGTAATCCGTATCAGGCTTAATATTTAATACATCTGAGTCGAGTTTGCTCTCTTGCCCGCCTCGCACTTTCACCATACTGGTTGCACTGTCATCCAGAGCCTCCGCTTTTAACTTGATTTTGCCACCGGTTAAATCAAAGTCCTCGATCTTTCCTCCTTGGCTCACACGCACGACTTTCCAGCTGTTTTGCTCTTTTATCAAGGTAGCAGTGACTAATCCGCCTCTTTCATTGGCGTATTCCACATTCAAGCGGTCGTTGTTCGCCCCTGGTGTGATCGTTACCGACCCCTGCTCTGGAGTGCCAGTCGCTCCTTTTGAATGGGTTGGTTGTGCAGCTTTCTCGGAAACGATTTGAGTACCTCCTTGATTAGGGCCAGACTCTCCTTCAAACGTAGCTTTGTTTCCAAAGGTATCATATGCCACCACATTCACAGCCGTATCTAGCAAAATAGCCTCATCTGTAATTTTAATGTGTGGTCTTCTATTACCTAGGGAATCTTCGTAACTCACGTTTGCCACTGAAGAAGGAACAAATTGACCATCTTTATCCCCACCTTTGTATTTCAACGTCCAGCTGTCTCGCTCTAGTTGCAAGACAATCGTCTCCCTTGGAGGTGGTGCAAATTGGCTAGCCACATCAGGATCAGATAAATCATCCTCAAAGCTTGGGCTAGGAGGTTTTGGCTGAAATTCCACTTCCATATAAGTGTAGTCATTCACACTTCTCACTTCCACTGAAGCATCGCTATAGTTGCTACCTACGGAACCAATAACAGCTACACCTGGTGAATCATCATCCACTTTTGAGTAGTCATAGTGATCTGCTTGGTTATTATTCACATCTTTCACCAAGGCATACACTTTGGTGCCGTCCATCACCTGCGAAAAGTTAATCGTTACCCCATCAGCACTATTCACTGTGATATAACTGCCAGCTTCATCCGAAGTGTATGCATCGCCACCTTGCTGATCTTGTGCTTTCCACGTATCCGTTGGGCCGCTACGGGTATACACCGCTTTCTTCGACGTGGTGTTGCCGGCTTTTTGGAGAACAAAATGCACTTCTAAATGTGTGTTATCTAAACCTGTTTTGATAAACACCGAACCATTTTTTTGTGGCAATACCTCTACGCTATCCGCTTGGATGTCTTCTGCCTTCGATGGCGGTGCGACATCTACCTGTTTGGCAATGGTTTCAGAGCTGTAATTTTGACCATTATAGGTTTTACTCGCTACGGCACTCACGGTATCCGTTGCGACGGTTCCCATAATCGTTAATTTACCTGTCGATGCGTCAAATTGGACTTGTTTACTCTTATCACTGGTATCTTGTGAACTCACCGAATAGGAACTATTACTCGCATCGTAACTAATGGTATAGGTTGTAGTACCGCTTGCGTGAGTATGGGTTACCACCGTTTTGAACTCTGAACCTTTCAGTTCGATAGTACCATTGTTGTTGTGATAATCCACTTTGCCAGCGACAATGCTCATTAAGCCGTTGCCGAGGGCGTTGACTTCAGGGGCGTCAACTTGAATTGGTGCAGATGACGTTGATGTATGTACGGTATTTTTGCTGGTTTCATTCGTCATTCCGTAAGCATCAAAAAATTTAGCGGTAACATCACTGCTGCCTTTTACATAGTCTTTTTTCAACACAATTGAACCTGTGCTTGTTTCAAAACTTTGTAAATAAGGTGCCGCACTTTCGCCTTCACTTTGGTAGTCGAAGCTATCACGGGTTTCGCCATCTTTGCCTGCAAAGAAGTTGGCACTCCATTTGCCATCACTGCCTTTGCGTACCACGATAAAGTTGTTCGCACCTCTTTGGTTGTTGACACCTAAGGTGTTCACATCGTTATTTGGGATATGGCTTGCTTCAAAGGAAACCACATAGTACACCACGTCTGCTTGTTCGCTGCCAAGCGTAATGCTGATGTTATCCGTTGGATTCGGTTGAGCTGGGCTAACGCCTGTTACGTTGTTTTCCGTGTTGTCGTCAAAGTCAGACATTTTGCTCGCTTGCACACGGTTGTTTTGCTTATCTTTCGCATACACCTGCACTTGAGAGTGATCTCGCACGCTATCGGCTGCCAGTTTGAAGTAGGTTGCATTATTCACCTGTTTCACTGTAATGTCGTGAACCTGTGTTTGCGTTTTGGTGACTGTGCCAGCATTGGCATCTTCGCCTTGCGTTACAGTGCCTTCATAGAACATCCAAGTTGAATTACTCTTCTCTGCCACAACGTGTTTTGCTTGCCCTTGTTCATTGAGGTAGCTGATGGTCACTTCCGTGTTATCCGCCCCCGGCTTGATGTAAATATCACCAGAGTTCACCGCTTCACTATCTTCCACTTTCAAGCGGTCTGCTTTGCGTGGGTCTTTGTTGCTGTCTGCCGCTGTATCTTTAGTTGTCGTTCCCACAAAAACTTCCACAGGGTCGATATGGTGTGGATCCACATTCGGCATTTTAGCAGACTGGCTGGTGCTGTTGCCTGCGTAGTCTTGCAATTCGGCTTTGATGTAATCTCCCGACACGATCTGATCGCTTGTAGGTACTTTAACTTCCCACTTCGACTGGTCGTCTGATTTAGTCGGAACGGTTAAGGTTGTTGAACCCTCTGCCGTCCAGCTGGTGCCATCAAAGTCAAAGGTGCCGATCACGGTGCCTGTGCCATTTGGGTCTTGATCCAAATCTTTGATCACCAAGCGATCGCCTTTTTTCACGTCATTTGCTGGCACGCTGACCACTACATTATCTTCACCTTGCTCCGCACGGACTTGTGCTGGGTCGGTGGTGTCTTTCGGGTGGTTGCTTTGCTGTGAACCACGAGGTACGGTGGTTGGCACTGCCTCTGTTGTTTCAACAGGATCACTTGGGCTAGAACCTGCAGCTAAGGCTTGCACTTTGTACTTCTTACCTGTGTTGATCGCCGTAACTTTATGCTCAACCACACCCTGTGGATTTTCTGGCTCTCTTGTGGTTAAGGTGAAGCTATAACCGCCATCTTGCCCTGCGGTGGTTTTGATCTCTTGACCTGCCGCATTCTGCACTCGTTGACCTTGTGCATTTAACAAGAACACTTCTGAGTTAGCAGGTGCTCCCGTTCCAGTGATAAACACTTTTTCTACGGTGTCATCCGCTTCCCTATCCAAATCCTGCACCCTTACGGTTGGGGCTGTTGGTTGGGCAGTTTTTGGTAGATTGGCAGCGTCTTCTTCATAAGCAACGTATTGATTACTTTCCTGACCTGTTTGGTTGCCTGCAATATCGGTGGCTTTCACTTTGATCTTCTCGCCTACTCCGCCGTTTAAGACGTTTGCAGGGATTTTGACCTTACCGTTATCAAGGGTAGTGCCTTTGGCATCTTCGGTTTTCCATTCGCCGTTAGTGCCTTTGGTGTAAGTCACTTCCACAGGGTTGCTGGTTTCACCTTGTTTGTTGAACTGAATAGTGAAGCTGTTGACATCCGTTTCCGCTGCGTCAGGCACTGCCACTTCCGCTTCCGCCAAGCCCGTTGTTGGGTCGTGCTTAACGGTAACTGGGTTGGTTGTCCAGCCTTGTACTTGGTTGTCGCCCTCGTATTCAACGTTATTGCCTACGGTTTTGCTGTTGTCGCTGCTGTCGGCTTTGTGATCTGTACGGGTTGCCGATACGTTGACTTGGCTGGTGGCTTCAATCGGTTGATTTGGATCTTCATTGACCTCAATCACCACTTTGCGAACGTTGTTTACCGTTTCGCCGTTGGCATCGGTTACATTCTCAACTGGTGTACCATCGTTGGCTTCGATTTTTTTGGTTACCGTTTTACCATTGATGGTGACGGTAACGGTGGTGTCAACTTCTGCTTCTACTTCCACTTTCACCTTGTCTGGGTTGCCGTCAGAAATGTTGCTTGCTGCCACATCAACAGGGGTAACTTTGCCTACCTTGAGGTAAGTGGTGGCGTCTGCTGGCACTGGTTTTTCTAGCGTAAGTGTTTGATTTGCAGGGTCGGTTAAGGTGAGTTTCACCGTGCCACGTTCATTTTCGTTGCCGTTGCCTTTCAGTACGTTGTGCGGAATTTGAATGCTTGGGAAGGCCCCTTCTTCGCTGGCTGGCGTAATTGACAAGCCAAGATTTTGGGTACCTTCTTCGTCCAATCTCCATTTGCCTTGAGGATCACGAGTAATCACAACCGTTGCTTCTAGATCTGTTCTCTCATTAATGAGTTTGAGTTCAGCTTTGATCACTTCGCTGCTTTCTTTCGGCAATTTCACAGTGGCTTGTTGTTTACCTTTGTGTTCGCCTGATGTCTCGGAGGCAAACTCAACAAAGGCGGTTTTATTGCCTTCTGTGCCAGTTGCCGCAGCATTATCCACCGCTAATTCGGTTACCACTTTGGTATCCTCAGGGTGATCTGTTGCAGAGAAGTTGTCTAAGGCTGGCAATTTGAAGCCTGTTTTGCTTTCATCGCCTTTGCTGACCGCACTATCGGTATTTTCCGCACGCACGGTAACCGTTTGACCTTTCTCGAAAGATTTACCCGCTTGCAGATGTTCTCTGGTGAGCACGACTTCAAATTTACCTGCGGTGACTTTGTCGTTGTTGCCGTTGACTTTTGCATTGTCTTGTGTGCTAAGAATTTCATCTTTATAGCCTAAGGCACTTTCTTTGGCATTGGTATCTGGCGTTTTCGCAAAGGTGCCTTTCGCCACTACCGCCCCTTGTGCATCACGCACTTCCACAACCAACTTCGCATTTTCTTCAATGTAACCTGTGAGTTTCACTTCATCAATCACACTATCAGAAATGTCTTTGTTGTAGCTTGCTGACGTGCCTGTGCCAGTCAATTTACCTTTGTCAACCACATCTACGGTTTCGTTAACTTCAAGGAAGACCGTGCGAGTTGGGGGAATAGCCTTAGTTAGGCTATTTGGTGCTCTTTGATTTTCAAGCACAGCCGTGATTTCGACATTGTTCCCCTCTCCAGTGTTAATACCATCTGTGCCTACTCCATCTTCACCCTCTTTAAATGTATGGGTGAATTTGGCTAAACCATCTTGTCTTCCTTGTTCGGCGGTCGTAGGTGCGGTGATTTCTTTAGTCACTTCTGTTCCATCTGCTTTGGTTAACACAATGGTGACTTTTGCACCCGGTTGAGTATAACCCTCAACCACTAAAATATCAGGATCTTTAGTGCCTGCTTGAGCCTCGTTTTTACTTGTTAGTTTTACATCTTCAAGAGAGGTTTTTTCATCAAAAGGTGCATTCATTGTGGCAGGCTTAGCTGATGAATTACCAGCCTGATCCACTAATTTCGCCGTAACTGGCTGATTATCTGCCAGCTTGTCTTTTGGAATTTCCAGCTCTTGCTGTGTGCCCTCCGCTACGGTTGGAATGGTGGCAGGTAAGCCGTGTGGATTGTCACCCACAATGTTCCAGCTGCCGTCTGCTTGTTTCACATATTCCGCTTCCGTTGCTATTGGTTCAGCAGGATCCGCATTGGCTTCCGCTGGTTTTTTGAAATCAAGCACAAGGGTGTCGCCCACTTTGGCTTCCGCTGGCAATTTCACTTTCATTGCCCCCTGCGTATCAGATTCCGCAAGAGTAATATCTGCTGGCGGAGTGGTATCAAATGGGTGCTCATCACCTGTTGCCGTCAACGCAGGTACTTCTTTTGGCGTGCCAGTTTGAGCTGCATTGCCTGTGTCTGTGGTTTGTGCAGAAATGGTTAATTTATCGCCAGCCGCTAGTTTATTTGCCTCTATGGCTTTAATTACTGGTGTATCTGCTGGTAAACCTAACTTAGCTTTTAACGCTGCGATTTGTTCATCAGTTGCTGTATTTTCAGCATTTGGATTGATAATTAAAGCGGTAAAGTTGGTGTCTGCACCAGCCGTCAGCGTACCAAGTGCGGTCAAATTTCCTTCTTTTCCTAAAGAAACTGTTGAGCCGGGTTCTGCGGTGCCTTTAACAATTAAGGCATCAACCACGCTGTCCGCTTGGTTGTTGGTGTCCACAAC
The DNA here is from genome assembly GCA_002015125.1 of [Haemophilus] felis. Taxonomy (GTDB): domain Bacteria; phylum Pseudomonadota; class Gammaproteobacteria; order Enterobacterales; family Pasteurellaceae; genus Pasteurella; species Pasteurella felis. Next base: position 73,185 of record MUYB01000026.1, on the reverse strand, counting down.
ATCAATGCTTGCCAACTTAGGCGTTAATTCATCTTGTCCTGCTGTGGCAGGGGCAGTAGCTGGATTTTCATTGCCTGCTAAGTCAATAACTTTAGCAGTAACGTCTTTACCATCTTTTAACAAGGTTTCTGGCAAGGTGGCTTTGTTGCCGTCAATTACCACCCTTGGCTCGCTAGATTCCCAGCCATTCTCTGTTTTGGTTAAGGTGAGTTTAGCTTTTGGCTCATCTGCTTCTTGATTATCAGGAATGTATTCCACTTCCACTTGATCACCCACTTGAGCGTTTGCTGGTAAAGCAAGGCTGACACTGCCATCACCCTCTTCTGTTGCCGCAGTAAGCGTAACTGGAAGATCATTGGTTTTATCATTCGGGTGAAGTGCTTGTTTTTCTGCTGGAGTTAATGGCTCTTCTTCACCATTTGCTCCCGTTTTGCTGGTTGCCACCGCAGGCACTGTTAAGGTTTCGGTTTCGCTTGGTTTTTTACCTGCTTCCGTCGCTTGTACACTTAACTGATCACCGAAATCTAAACTTGGCACAGTGTGTGCGGTTTCACCCTCAACTTGTGGGTTGTTAGCACCCTCTTTAACTAAAACAATCTCAAACTCGCCATTGTCTTTAGTGTTTACTGTGATTTCTTGACCATTCGGCAGAGTAACTTTTACAGGTACATCTGCACCGGCCCCCTGCACTTTACCTTTGATTTTCACTTTCTCAGCGGATAAGTTAGCAGGATTATCTAAATCAATGCCTTCAATGGTTAAGTCAACAATACGACCTGTGCTGGCATCATCACCAGCTTGTGCACTGTGTTCAACGGAATGACCTGCTAAATCCGTGATAGTTGCGGTAACCTTGCTGTCATCTTTTAACAAACTTTCAGGAATGGTTAAATAGGTTTCAGACGCAGGAATAGTCGCAGGGAAATCAGGATCTGCTGGTTCTGTTTTCCAACTTCCATTAGGTTGCTTAATGAAAGTCACTGTTTTTTCAGCGTCCGCCCCAGTTGGAGTATATTTAACCGCCAATTTATCCCCTGCAACGGCATCATTTGGTAATTTCACACGAACGCCACCATCGGCAACATTTGGTGTAACGGTTGCCTGTTGTGGGGCGGTGGTGTCATTCGGGAACGCTTTCTCTGGGTTAGCTTTATTCTCTTGTGTCGCTAAGGCTAAAGACGCTTCCGCACTTGGATTTTTATCTTTGTCTTTTGCCACAAAGGTTAATGTATCAGGTGTTTGGCGACCAAACTCAAGATCTTTATTCGGGCTTTCGCTCACAGTTACTGTGAATGTCCCATTTTCGCCCCATTTCAGATCAGAAGTGATTAATTTGTTGCCCTCTGCATCGTACACAAATAATTCTGTGCCTTCCGCTCCGCCTTCTACCGTACCCGTGATAACAAAGCGATCAGTGTTGCCGTCTGCTGGATTGTTATCATCAAACAATGTTGTAACCGTTAAATCTTTTGGTGAGTTGGTCGTTGCAACATTATTCACCTCTGGTTGTGTTGCCTCAGCAGGACGACCTGATGTCACTGGTGAAGTGGTTGAGCTGTTTGGTGGATTATTGCTATTACTATTGGTAACGCTAATCTCTGCATTGCTTGGTGCAATCACATTCACTTCATTACCATTAGTCACTGGCGGTGCGTCCTGATCATTAGGATCTGGCTGCCATTTTCCATCTTTAAATACATAAGTATCTTCTCTTGGATTGCCTGAAGCTTCTCCATTCTCATTTTTCGGCTGCGTACGAACAACAGATTTAGCACCCTCTTTGGCATTTGGATCCAATCTAACAATGGCTCCTTCGCTGGTTGGAGCGACTGTGCTATTTGGCGTTGAATGATCAACTGCTGGAGTGGCAATATTCTCTTTTTCAATAGCTTTTGAATTTGACACCGCACTTTCTTCTTGATTTGGTGCTTTAGCCACAGCGGTTAATTGATCGTCTTTAGTGGTCGCTTTTTCTGGCTCGGTAGGTTTACCACCAGTTGCCACAAAATTACCCTCAGCATCAATGGTTTTACCTGTGGCAACAACACCACCTGCTTGATTTCGGATCGCAACCTCTGTGCCAATAGGCGCACCTTCTACCTTCCCCTCTACACGCAGAACATCAGGAATGCCATCACCATCTTCATCAATACCGCTGATATTGTTAATCACTGGAGTTGGCGTTTTTGGCACCGCAGGAGAACCATCTGTTCCAGCTGCACCATCACCATCTAACTCTGTAACCACAAAAGTCGGCTCTGTTACTTTTGTGTTATCCGCAGATTTTGAATAGGCTTCTACTGTGGTGTTATCTCTCACTTTATCGCTCGGTAAAGTAAATTTAGGCTTGCCACTTTGTGTATCCACAGCAGGTAAACCCTCTGTATCAACAGTGGTTGCTGCAGGATCAATTTCCCAACCATTTTCACCTTTTTTGAAGACTAGCTGCTTGGTTTCTGTTTGATCTGCGGTTTTGCCAGCTTCTACTGGTTTGTATTTCAAGACAACTTGATCGCCTAATTGTGCATTTTCAGGGAAATCCACTAACACATCACCAACAGCACCTCCTTTATCTTTTCCATCTAAGGTTAGCGTTGGTTTGGCTGGAGCTTGGCTTGCGTTTGGTTGGTTATCAGATGAGCCCCCCTCGCCGTTTTCGCCGTTTTCGCCAGCGTCAACTGGAGGATTATTATCCGCCACAACTTCTGCGGTTTCTGATGAAGCGGCAACTACTGTTGGATCACTTTCTCTGCCTGCAATGTCTTTAGCCACCAAACGAATATCTGAGTTTGGTTTAGTTGCTTCGCTAGAAACCGTAATATATTCGTTGCCCTCTGTATCTTTACTTACAGTAATATTTGGATCATTTGAGACTAACTCACCTTGCTCATTGCGAGTAACAACAGGTTGTTTGTCTGCTGCCGGTTGCGGATTACCTGATTTATCCGTGTATTCCACATTGACGCTATCTGTATCTGGCGACACTTTAAATTTACGATTATGACTTCCCGAAGCAACAGGTTCAGGTACGTCAGGAGCATATAAATCGCCTAAATGGCTTTCTGGATTTTTTTCTACCACAGAAGCTGGCAAGTTTTGTGGTTCGCTTGCACGTTCACCTTCTTTCTTCGCTTGAATGGTAATTTCATCACTGCGTAAATTCTGATCGCCAAGTGCGGTGACTGGAATTAAAAATTTGAATTGACCACCCTCTGGAACAGGATCAGTAACGAAAGTTTTACCGTTGGCAATAAAAATTAATCTTGCCCCCTCTGGTGCTGTACCTGACACTTCAAACAATTCTGGCGTGCTATCGCCTTTTGGACTGGTTGTATCAATTGCTTTAACACTCACATTTTGTGGTGCTGCGGTTTGTGCTTCAATTAATGGTTTAATTGGTGTTGCCACACTTTCTTCACTGTGACCCGTAATATCGCTGGTTTTCGCTACCACATTCACCGCCTCTTTAGGTAAAGCGGTTCTTGGAATATCTGCAATATTGCTTCCTGCTGGAATATCTGGCACCTGTGGATTATCTGACTTAAAGACGCTCGTTTCAGGATCTTTGGTGAAACTAACAATTGGTTTGCCTGTGTTTTGATTAATTAAACTTAGTTCATCTGTTTGTGTAGGATCAAAGGCAACACTTAGTTTTTCATCATTTTGTGCAATGCTTGCCGCTGGCGGAGCTTGATTATCTGTGTGCGTTAAGCTGTTTGGATCAATATTTCCACTAACAGGTTCTGTTGGTGCTTTGCCCTCTTCTTGCACAGACACTTTAATGCTGGTTGGGTTTTTATTGTCGTTATTTGAAGGAATATCAAAGGCAAACGGCTTACCCTCCTCGTGATCATCAGGCACTTTTACTGATGGCAATTTGTTACCCTGATCATCTTCAAAATGCAACGTGTCGCCCGCTTTTACGCCATTAACTTCACCTTTAATGCGTTCTGCTTGATGATTTGCGACTGGATCTTTGTCTTCTAAACTCAGTTTATCTAAGCTGATAGTCCGCTCTGTTGGATTGTCATAGCCAACGGTTTTTGGTTCGGCTTCTGTGGAATTACCTGCTGGATCGGTGATCGCCGCACTAATTGGTGAATTATCTTTTAAAGAGGCTTCATTAATGGTTACTTTGTCGCCATTAACCGTTGCAGTCACATCTTTTGGATTTGAGTCCGCTGGTTTTAAGCTACCGTCTTCTTGTTTGGTAAATTCTAATGTTGCAGGAGTTCCATTTGGTGCAGGTTCTGGCTTAACCACATTAATTGCAAGCGTTTCGCCAACTTTAATGCCCGAAGCGTCAACTGTTGCACCACCCTCGCCCGGTGTGGTTGGTGTTTCAATCTTAGGTTCAACTGGCGGCAAGCTGTCAAAACGATGATCGTTTACTTCTGGTACCGTAATTTCTAAGGTCTCTGAAGTGCCTTTATTTGGATCCTGTGCTACTAATTCAATTTTATCGCCTGCCTGAATATCCGCCTCTTTTGTATCCGCTAAACGAACCACGCTGTTTACATCTGCTTTAACCGTTGGCAATGGGATTTTTGTACCATCTGCTTTTACTAAGGTTGGGATTAGCGTGGCGTTAGGTGAAACATTATTAAGTTTAAACTCAACAGCTTCTGGATTGGTTGGTGTGCTTTCACCTTGATTGATAGATTTAATTGAATCTGCCACTAAGCTAGGCTTGCTGGTTGGTTCAGGTTGTTCCTCTGTCGTATCGACCGCCTCTACCCCAGTGTCCGTAACTTTTAGTGGTTCAGAAGGCTTGCTTTGACTATTTGCATTTTCAGTCGCTACGCTCACTTTTGAATCTTTTGGCACCTCATCTTTCAAGACGACAGTTACTGTGCCATCGCCATTATCGACCACCTTTTCAATTTTACTATTTGGATCGGTCGGTGCGGTAAACTCACCTTGTGCATTTTTTTCTATTTTTTCGACCGCAGTTTTCTTTGTGTCAGGGTCAGTAACAAAGACATTGATTGCTTCAACATTGTCTTTTTTATCACCTAAATTTACATCGAATTTTTTATCAGCCTCGCTCTCAGTCGAAGGTGTAATTGTTGGTTGGGATAATTCCACAGGATCAACATTAACCGGATTTGTTGGTAATTTTTTTGGTAAATCAGCCAACTTAATGGAAGCAGGATTGGCACCCGGTTTTTCTACAACCACCGTGAAATCCGTTAATTCATTACGATTTGGATCATTCGGGTCAAGTAAAAACTCAAGGGTTTTATGACCTTTGCTATTAACTGGCAATGACCCTGCGACTATCTTACCTGCTTTATCAAGCACGCTAACTTTACTACCAACATCAGTATCAATAGGTAATTTCACCGCACTTGGATGGGTATTTAAAACCTCAATTTTACCTAACTCTAGCTTCTCTATATTGTTATCAAAAGGTGCGTCAATAGTGGTTGAGTTCGTTACACCATTGTTATCCACAGCGGTTACTTTTACCGCAGAACCATCTCTGATTAAATCTCCAGCTAGCTTAATTGGCTCTCCTGCTTTAACCACTTCTGGCACATTAGCCCCAGCAGGCAATTTTGCTTTAGACTCTTCGGTCAACTTAAATGTATCACCCTCAGCTTCAAAACGGATCGAAATCGGCTTACCGCCATTAGTCGGCACAAATTCTATTTCATAACTTTTTACACCTTTCGTAGTCTCAACTTCAATACCACCGTTTTTCTTACCACTTGCTTCACTATGTCGTATATTGATGGCTGGAGGTGTTGTTGCATTACCACCATCACCACTACCACCTAAGGCTGCTGTCGCAAGCCCTGCTACCATTAATCCACCTAACGCATATAAAAATGGTGTCCAATTAAATGGTGCATTTCCTAAAGTAACACCTGTACCACTTAGCACTTGTGATGCCAAAACATTCTCTGCTAAATAAGGAATACTGTCTGAAGCAAGATTACTTTCCGCTAAATAAGCATAAAGTCTGCCATCTTCTGCAAGACCTACAACAGGGCTTAATGGTTCATAAGCATAATAATCTACGATAATCACATCTACCTGATCATTATCATCAATAAATATATGTAAATTATTTCCATCACGCTTCATCACAAGCTTTTGCGGTGCAAGCTGTGTTTCTTTATCAAAAAGCTCAAAAAGCACTTCTTGGTTTGAATGTTGAATAATTAATGGCGTTTTATTATTAACTTGAAAGTTAATGATTTCTGGTGCGTTATTTTTAATATGAACTTTTAACTGGAAATGCATATTGGATACCCTTAGTTAAGAAATTATAGAAATAGTTTTGCTTGATTAGCAGACCAATTTTTCCTTGCCTCAGACAGACTTCAAAAGAGAGCAAAAAAATAGACGGCTAGTATATAGCAAAAAATATATATTTTAATTAATAAAATAGATCATTTTTTATAAATTTTTCAAATAGATAGATAGATAGATAGATAGATAGATAGATAGATAGATAGATAGATAGATAGATAGATAGACATCTAAACATCTGATTTATTAGATGTCAAAAAAAAAATCTGCTTTTAATGACTAAAAAATTTTAGTTATAAAAGCAGATTTTTTGAGTTTAGATTTAAAATTAAATAAATTTAATGGGCTTCGTCCCAGTTTTCTCCTGAACCAATATCTACAATTAATGGCACCACCAACTCAGCAGCTTGTTCCATTGTTTGTTTAATTAATAGACTAAATTCTTGGACTTTTTCTGATCGCACTTCAAAAACCAGTTCATCGTGAACCTGCATTATCATTTGAATATCTGGATTACCCATAATTTCATTATCTAAAGCAATCATTGCTCGCTTGATAATATCTGCCGCTGTGCCTTGCATTGGTGCATTAATTGCGACACGTTCTGCTGCTTTGCGGCGAATAGCATTAGAAGAATTAATATCTGGCAAATACAAACGGCGGTCGAATAAGGTGGACACATAGCCCTGTGCTTTTGCCACTTCACGAATATCCGTCATAAAAGTTTGTACATTCGGATAGCGTTGGAAATACAAACCCATATATTTTTGCGCTTCATTGCGAGGAATATTTAGCTGGCGAGAAAGCCCGAATGCACTCATTCCATAAATTAAGCCAAAGTTAATTGCCTTTGCACTGCGGCGTTGTTCCGCACTCACCTGTTCCAATGGGATAGAAAAAATTTCTGCAGCAGTAGCACGGTGAATATCTTTGCCTTCTTTAAAAGCATTTATTAGCCCGTTATCTTGAGAAAGATGTGCCATTATGCGTAATTCAATTTGTGAATAATCTGCGGCTAAGATACTAAAACCTTCACGGGCGACAAAGGCTTGACGAATGCGGCGACCTTCTTCATTACGAATTGGAATATTTTGCAGATTAGGATCGCTTGATGATAAACGTCCTGTTGCCGTTACCGCTTGATGATAAGAGGTGTGAACTCGTCCTGTTTTGCTATTCACCATTAACGGCAGTTTATCCGTGTAAGTGGATTTTAACTTACTCAAACCACGATGCTCTACCAGTAATTTCGGCAATTCGTGTTCATAAGCTAATTCCTCCAAAACCTCTTCATTGGTTGAAGGCGCCCCTTTTGGGGTTTTTTGCAATACAGGCAAGCCTAGCTTATCAAATAAAATTTCTTGTAGTTGCTTAGTGGAAGCAAGATTGAAAGGTTGGCCTGCTAATTTATAGGCTTGTTCTTCAATTTCACTTAAACGCAAACCAATTTCGTTCGATTGCAACAACAACTTATCACAATCCACCAACACGCCATGGCGCTCCATACGAGAAAGCACAGATAATAAAGGCAATTCTATTTGCTGATACAACGGCACTAAGTTTTCTTGTTCGGCTAATTTTTGCCACAGCACTTGTTTTAATTTCATTGTAATATCCGCATCTTCTGCGGCATATTCTGTTGCCTGATCTACGGGAATTTGATTAAAGGTTAATTGTCCTTTCCCTTTGCCTGCAATATCCTCAAAACTAATGGTTTGATGTCCTAAATAACGTTTTGCCAGTTCGTCCATATTATGACGACCGGTGCTATCTAAGACATAAGAAAGCAACATTGTGTCATAAGCCACCCCTTGCAAATCCACACCATTGCGAGCAAAAATCGTTAAATCATACTTAATATTTTGCCCGATTTTTTCAATGGCTGGATTTTCTAAAATGGGTTTTAACAACGAAAGTGCGGTATCAAAATCAATTTGTTGTGGCACACCAATATAATTATGGCGTAATGGCAAATACGCTGCCTCACCATTTTCCAACGCAAAAGAAACCCCCACTAAATTCGCTGACATATAATCTAAACTATCAGTTTCCGTATCAATGGCAATTTGTTTGGCTGAAGTCAGTTTTTCTAGCCATTTTTCAAGATCGGCTAAGGTTAAAAGGCACTGATATTGGCTACGATCTATCTCAATTTTCACCGCACTTTGCACTTGTGCTAACGCAGGGGTAGGCGTGGCTTGATAAGGATTAATTTTAACGGACTGTTCTGTACCTTTGGTTACGGAACTTTCACCATTCATCACTTCCGTTAGCCAACGTTTAAACTCATAGCGTGCAAAATACTCAATTAGTTCATCGTTGTTGCTTTTGCCTAAATTGAGTTGTTCAGGTGAAATCTCTAATGACACATCAGTTTTAATGGTGGCTAAACGATAAGATAAATCCGCCATTTCTTTGGCAGCAAGCAATTTTTCGCCGAGCTTTTTTGCACCACGAATAGGTAAATCTGCCACCTTATCTAAATTGGCATAAATCTCAGCCATACTGCCAATGCCTTGTAATAAACCAAGTGCGGTCTTTTCTCCCACGCCAGCCACACCGGGAATGTTATCAGCACTGTCGCCCATTAAAGCGAGATAATCAATAATTAACTCTGGCGGTAAACCGTACTTTTCAATGACACCATCGCGATCTAAAAGGCTATTATTCATTGTGTTGATCAACATAATATTGTCATCAACCAGTTGTGCCATATCCTTATCGCCAGTGCTAATCAGCACTTTTTTTCCTGCTTTGGAGGCTTGTACCGCTAGTGTGCCAATCACATCATCTGCCTCAACACCTTCCACAACTAATAAAGGAATACCTAATGCGCGAATAATATTATGCAAAGGCAAAATTTGACTGCGTAGTTCATCTGGCATTGGTGGGCGGTGTGATTTGTATTGCTCAAACATTTCATCACGAAAAGTTTTACCCTTCGCATCAAATACCACAGCAATATGACTTGGTTGAACCTGTGCAATCAAACTTTTAAGCATATTCAACACGCCATACATTGCTCCAGTAGGCTCTTTTAAGGAATTAGTTAAGGGAGGAAATGCGTGAAAAGCGCGATATAAATAAGAAGAACCGTCCACAAGAACGAGAGGATTTTCTGCAATTTGAGCCATAGGTTATCCATTAATAAAAAAATATGGGAACATTATAGCTTAAAAGGGAGAAAAATGAGGTTAAAAATTAAGAACAGGAAAATCCCTGAACATAAAAAATCCCCGCTAATAAGCAGGGATTCATAGTTTGAATACTAGTGTTTACAGCCATGTTGTCCGCAACAACCTTCATGTTCATGCTCATGATGATGGTGGTGATCATGATGACCGCCACAACCACAGCCGTGACCTTCTTCATCGCTATCATGATGATGACCACCGCAGCAACCGCCCTCTTGATGAAGATGACCATGTGCGATTTCTTCTAAAGTCGCTTCACGAGTTGCCACCACCTCAACGGTAAAGTGCAATTCTTGACCAGCAAGCATATGGTTTCCGTCCACCACAGCATCGTCTTCGCCCACTTCAGTAATCACCACAGGCAATGGACCAATGTCGGTATCGGCGATAAAACGCATACCCACCACTAATTCATCAACCCCTTGGAAAACCTCTTTTGGCACACGTTGCACCATATTGTCATTGTATTCGCCATAACCCTCTTCAGGTTTAACACGAACCTCAAATTTATCGCCAACCGCTTTACCTTCCAAAGCGTTTTCCAAGCCAATCACCAAATTATTATGACCTTGTAAATATTCCAAAGGCTGATTCGCTGGTGCCTCATCAACCAACACACCATCTTGCGTGCGAACTTGATAAGCAATGCTTACCACAACATTTTTTGCTACTTTCATTGTTTCTCCAATTATCAATGTGAAAAAGTGCGGTCATTTTATAGGAAATATCGCCTAAAAGCGAACGATTGCAGAAAGAGAAAGAGAAAAGAAATAGAAAAGAAATTAAAGAAAAAATCCACGCCTGATGATATTTAACCACCGCTCTCCCTACATATCCAAATTCACTGTATTCGCCATATTACCTAATCGGGGGAGTTATGGTTGTTCATAAGTTTGAGGAAATTTAAACTTTTTTGAAAAATTGAAACAAGAGTGGAGGTTTAAAAACGGTAAACTCAAATTTTGAGCTAATTATTTTTTATTGACTAAATTTCTCTGAGATATACAATCCTTTGTATCTACAAAAAGATCTACGGAGTTAGTATGTCAGCATCACTTACTATTAGCAAATGGGGAAATAGCACCGCTATTCGCCTGCCTAAAACACTTCTTGCTAAATTTAATCTATCCGAAGGGGATTCACTGCGTTTAGTCGCATCTTCGGATCTTTCTCGTTTGGTTTTTGAACCTGTATATAAAGCACAAACTGTCGAAGAAAAACAGCTTTCTGAAAAAGACTGGGAATTTATTTGTGAATTGCTTGATAATCCGCCTGCACCAAATGAACGTTTGAAAAAAGCCGCTCTTGCATTAAAGGAAAGCTACAATGAACTTTAATTGGAGGGAAGAAAAGCTGAGTAAAATCCATAAAAGAGAAGAATTTGATTGTGGTAACGCACAACTCAATGACTTTTTGAGTAAATACGCTCGCCAATCGCACGAAAGGAGTACATCTAAAACCTATGTGGCGATTGATAATAATTCAGAGCAAATTTTAGGTTTTTATACAATTACACTGAATGCCATTTCGCCCAAAACATTACCTAATACGTTGGCAAAACGTCTAGGTTCTCATCAAATTCCCCTTTTTACTTTGGCTCGATTAGCCGTTGCCAAAAACGTTCAAGGCTATGGATTAGGTGGGCAACTTTTATTAAAAGCAGCTCAACGTTGTATGTTAGTAGCAGAACAAGTCGGGGGAGTAGGATTATTCATTGAAGCCAAAGATCAAAATGTTGCGAACTGGTACCGCTCTTTTGGAGCAATTCCCTTAATTGACCAGCCTTTATCACTCATTTTGCCATTTAATACCATTAAACAATTATTCTAAGGAATAAAAATACATTTAATAAACAAGAATTTTAAAAGTCATTCTGCCGTTAGAAATATAAAATAGGCGAGAAAAAAGGTTTAACCACATAAGTTAAACCTTTTTTATCTTTATTTTTCTCCAATATTTTCCAGCACAGTACTCGGCTTTCTTCGTTTGCCAATATTTTTAGTGTCTTTGTGGCGTAGCTTAATTTTCTTTTTTTGTGCTTGTTTTTTCTGCTCTTCTGCTTTTTGTTTAATGCGCGCTTTTTGCTTTTTCGTCACGCTTTTCACTTCGCCGTCTTTTGGCGCTTTGGTGCGCGGTTCCAATCCCTCAATAATTCTGGCTTTAAGTAATTCTTCGGTGTAACGCTTAATTTTGCCAAGCAATTTGTAATCGTGTGCTTCCACAAAAGATACGGCGGCGCCTTTTTTGCCCGCTCGTGCGGTTCGCCCAATGCGATGTAAATAAGTGTCGGCGCTGTAAGGCAAATCAAAATTCATAATGTGGCTCACGTCATCAATGTCAATGCCACGCGCCGCTACATCCGTTGCTACTAATACCGTAACTACTTGATTTTTCAACTTATCAATGGCGTTATTACGTTGGGTTTGCGCCATTTCGCCCTCTAAATAAGTGGAACGAATACCGCGTTTGCGCAAAATTTCTGATAATTCTCGTGCATCTTCTCGGCGACGCACAAACACAATGCCACGGCTCACTTGTTCTTGTTCAATAAAACGAGCCAACAATTTCACTTTATGTTCTTGGCTGTCGGCATGGTAATACCATTGCTGAATTTTTTTGCGTTCACGGCGACTAGGTTCCGCATCCACTTGCACAGGATCTTCAAGCAAGCGCTGGGCAAAATCCACCAGTAATTCCCCTTCCAACGTGGCAGAAAATAGCATTGTCTGCTGGCGCCAGCGCGTTTCAGCGGCGATTTTTTCCGCATCCTGACCAAAGCCCATTTGCAACATACGATCTGCTTCATCGAAAATGAGAATTTCCACCGAGCGGCAATCAAAATTTTCTTCTTTGATGTATTGCAACAAGCGACCAGGGGTTGCCACCACAAGATCTTGATTTTTATTAAACACTTCACCGTGATTTTGATAGGCGACACCGCCTGTGATCGTGGCAATATTTAAATGAGTAAATTGTGCCAATTCTTCTGCTTGCTCTGCCACTTGCATCGCCAATTCTCTGGTGGGCGTTAACACCAAGATTCGTGGCGGACCGGGTTTGCGACGGGGATAATCCAATAAATGCTGCAAGGCTGGCAATAAAAATGCAGCGGTTTTTCCCGTGCCAGTAGGGGCAGAACCTAAAATATCCTGCTGTTCCATGGCGACAGGAATGGCCTCTTGCTGAATACTGGTTGGGCGTGTGTAGCCTTTTTTCTGTAATGCTTTTAATAAACTGGGATCTAAATCAAAATCCTCAAAAGATGCTTGTGTCATTGTTGTTTGTTACCATAAGAAAAATTGGCGCAAATTATACCGCACTTACAGGGATTTAAGGAAAAATATGTCGGGATTTCAGTTCAAACAATTTTATGTCGCACAGGATCAATGCGCAATGAAAGTGGGCACTGACGGTGTGCTACTGGGTGCTTGGGCGGATATTTCTGAAAAAAAGCAAATATTGGATTTAGGCACTGGTACGGGATTAATTGCGTTGATGCTAGCACAACGAAGTGAAAAAATAAGTAAAATCAATGCAGTAGAAAAAGATCCTAACGCTTTTCACCAAGCCACCGAAAATTGCCAACAATCACCTTGGGCAAATAAAATTCAATGTTATCACCAAGATATTTTTGATTTTTGTGCAAATACAACGGAAAAATTTGATTTAATTGTGGCAAATCCGCCCTATTTTTCCATTGGAGTAAAATGTACATCACAACAACGAGAATTAGCTCGTTATATGCAACAAAATCATTTTGCTTGGTTAATGGCGGCGGCAAATTGTTTAGCGGCGCAAGGCAAAATTCAGTTTGTATTACCTTATGAAGCAGGAAAAAATTTAATACAACAAACCGCACTTTATACTGAACCACAGGCACTTTTTTGCACGGAATATTGTGAAGTCATCACTAAAAAAGGAAAAACAACCCAACGCTTATTATTAAGTTTTGAATTTACTCAGAAAACCTTGAAACAAACCCAATTGGTTATTTATGATGAAAATAATCAATATACTGATGAATTTAAACAGTTAACCCAAGATTTTTATTTGAAGTTCTAAAAAAGAAAGGTGGAAAAATCCACCTTAATTTTGCTATTTACTCTTCATCATCAAAAAATTCACCGTCTTCGCCGTATTCATCTTCTTCTGAATTTGGATCTTCAAAATAGGTGCCCCAGCCGTCGTAAATTCCCCCAAATTTTTCGATCAACGGTAATAATTGTTTTTGTTGAGCATCAATAAATTCAGGAAGTAATTCAATTTCACTGATAATATCAAAACAATAAATCACTTTGCCATCTTCATCTTCAAATTCTTCTGCTTCAGAGACTTCGTAATCTAATTTAAATGCTTCCACAGCAATTTTTTCTAATTTATCAAAATCATAATGGGCAATATGATGTTCAACAATATAAAGGGCGTCAGGATCACTGCCGTCGTTAAATAAATCAGCAATAATTTCTCTGGTTTCTGCTTGTAATTCTGCTAAGTTGTTCATTTTCATCCTCTCGCTATAAAGTGCGGTGCTTTTCCATAAAAAAATCTTCCCAATTTTTAGCTGGGAAGATTAAAATTAACTTGTTTTTTCAATAAATCACGAATTTCGGTCAACAATACTTCTTCATTTGATGGTTTTGGTGGCTGTGCAGATTCTGCTGGTTTTTCATTTTTTAATTTATTTAATGCTTTGATCATTAGGAAAATAGCAAAAGCAATAATCACAAAATCCACAACATGTTGCACAAAAACACCATAATTTAATGTTACCGCCGGTACATCACCAACAGCATCTTTTAATACAAACTTCAAATCTTTAAAGTCTATACCGCCAGTAAAAATACCTAATACCGGCATAAATACATCGGCCACTAACGAACTCACAATTTTGCCAAATGCTCCGCCGATAATCACACCCACAGCCATATCAACCACATTACCACGCATCGCGAATTCGCGAAATTCTTTAATAAAGCTCATAAAAGCTCCTAAAAATAAGTAAAAGAGCACACATTATAAACAATTTCTAAATAAAAAAAATCTACACTTAGACCTGTACTAGAAATAACCTTTATACCTAAGTGTAGATTTAGTTTAATTTTAATGACTAAGTTTTATTCGTCTTTTTCCCATTCTAAGCTACGTTTTACTGCTTTTTTCCAACCTTTATAGCGTCTATTACGTTTCTCTTCATCACCATCAGGAATAAAGCTTTTTTCAATTGCAGCTTTATCACGCAATTCATCAAGATCCTTCCAAAAACCTGTGGCTAATCCCGCAAGATATGCTGCACCAAGAGCAGTAACCTCTTTTACTTTAGGTCTTTCAACTTGGGTTGCAAGAATATCCGCTTGGAATTGCATCAAGAAATTGTTCGCAGTAGCACCGCCATCAACTCTTAATGCACTGAGTTTTTGGCTGGAATCTGATTGCATCGCTTCAAGTACATCTCGAGTTTGATAAGCAATAGATTCCAATGTAGCACGAACGATATGGTTACGATTAGCCCCTCTAGATAAACCAAAGATAGCGCCTCGTGCATAAGGATCCCAATAAGGCGCCCCCAAACCTGTGAATGCTGGCACAACATACACGCCATTACAATCAGGTACTTTTGTTGCGAAATATTCTGAGTCAAAACTGTCATGTACAATTTTTAGCTCATCACGCAACCATTGAATAGATGCACCACCCATAAAAATAGATCCTTCTAAAGCATAAGCTGGTTCACCTTTTGCATTACATGCGATAGTTGTCAATAATCCATTTTTAGATTGAACAGCTGTATCGCCAGTATGCATTAACATAAAGCAACCCGTACCATAAGTATTTTTCGCTTGACCGGCGTTAACACAAAGATGACCGTAAAGTGCAGCTTGCTGATCCCCTGCAATTCCTGCAACAGGAATTCTAACTCCACCTTTACCCCCAATGTTTGTTTGTCCATAAACTTCAGAGGAATTTCTTACTTCAGGTAGCATAGAACGAGGAATATTCAGTAATTCCAACATTTTGGAATCCCAAGTTTTGCTATGAATATTAAATAACATGGTACGAGAGGCGTTAGTGTAATCCGTTACATGTACACGACCTTGTGTTAGTTTCCAAACTAACCAAGTATCAACCGTACCAAATAATAATTCTCCACATTCAGCTTTTTCTCTAGCGCCTTCAACATTATCTAAAATCCATTTTACTTTCGTCCCTGAGAAATAAGGATCAACCACTAATCCTGTAGTTTTTCGAATATAATCTTCGTGTCCATCTGCTTTTAACTTATCAGTAATATCTGCTGTTCGACGACATTGCCACACAATGGCATTATAAACAGGTTTACCCGTTTCTTTTTCCCATACGATGGTGGTTTCACGTTGGTTAGTAATACCAATAGCAGCAATTTGATCGGAAGTGATGCCCGCTTTAGCCACAACCTCATTCAAAGTAGAACTTTGTGTTGCCCAAATTTCCATAGGATTATGTTCCACCCACCCTGCTTGTGGATAAATTTGGGTAAATTCCCGTTGAGCAATTTCTACCACATTAGCATTATGATCTAATAACACTGCTCTTGAACTTGTTGTACCCTGATCTAAAGCGATAATGTATTTTTTATCTGACATAGTATTTCTCCTTTATTTTTATTATTTACAGTTACAAGGTAAATTCGCACCCACAAATTTTGTGTAAGCCCAAGCACCAAATAATGCGCCTAAGATTGGTGCAACAATAGGAACAATAGCGTAAGGAATGCTTTGTCCTCCTGTCATAGCAAGTTCACCCCAGCCAGCAAACATAGCAAACAATTTAGGACCAAAATCACGGGCTGGATTCATTGCAAACCCTGTCAAAGGTCCAATAGATCCACCAATAACAGCAATTAAAACGCCAATGAGCAGCGGCGCTAAAGCTCCTCTTGGTAAACCATTACCATCATCAGTTAAAGCTAAAATTAAAGCCATCAATACTGCAGTTATCACAAACTCAACAATAAAAGCTTGTAGAAAACCGATGCTAGGATGTGGATAAGTAGAAAATGTGCCTGCCAAAGATAAACTTTCTGGCGTTCCTCTCACAATGTTATGAGCTGATTCAAAATCAATAAACAAATTGTGATAAAGGAAATACACTAATGCTGCCGAAGAAAATGCTCCAAAAATTTGAGAAATGATGTAAGGCAATACTTTCTTACCGTCAAAACAAGCAAATTTCCATAGTGCAATAGTCACCGCAGGATTTAAATGAGCACCGGATAATCCAGCTGTAGCATAAACCGCTATAGCTACCCCCATTCCCCACATAATACTAATTTCCCACTGTCCAAAATTAGCACCTGCAACTTTTAATGCAGCAACACAACCCACTCCAAAAAAAATTAAAAGAGCTGTCCCAAAAAATTCACCTATACAGGCTGCTTTTAAAGATTTATCCATAGATATTCTCCTATGATTTTTATTCTCAGGAATTAGAACTGTGCGATTTCAGCACAAAATAACCACTCTTATTAAAGAATTTTAACTTCTTATTTATTCAAGAATTTAACTCCTGTGTCAGGGAAGTCAGTAAATACGCCTGTAGCGCCCGCTTTGTTAAGTAAGGCATCGTACATTTCATCCACATTGCGGAAGAATGGATCAAGGGAATCTTTACGCACGGTATATGGATGCAGCTCCATTTTGTAGTTCGCTAACTCTTTGACTAACGGAGTATACACAAGGTTGCCAACTTTAGATTGCTTGCGATCTACCAACATATACCAACCTGGTCCTACGCCATCTGCGTATTTCGCCACTTCAGCCATTGCACCTGGTTCAAACATCCAGTCATAGCTATAGTTTACCCATTTGCCTGATTTGTTTTTTTCTTCCGTTTCGTGCCAATCCGTATAAGCAATCAACTGCACTAATTTCACATCCATGCCTAATTTTGGTAACAATTCTGTTTTGATACGTTTTAACTCATTAAAGTCGAAGGTTTGTAAGTAAACCATATCATCTTTGCTGTCGTAGCCGTATTTTTTCAACACTTTGAGTGTTTCAAGGGCGATGTCTTTGCCTTCTTGATGATGAAGCCATGGAGCTTTGATTTCAGGATAAATCCCAATTTTTTTACCTGTAGATTTTTCTAACCCTTGAATAAATTCAATTTCATCTTCAAAGGTGTGAATACGGAAATGGGATTTCCACATCGGGAAGCGGTTTGGATAAACCTGCACTTGCTTGCCGCCTTCCACGTTGAAATTTTCAGTCATTTCAAGGCTTTGGATCTCTTTTAAGGTGAAATCCACTACATAATAGCGCCCATCTTTTCTTGCTCTTTTCGGGAATTTTTTCGCCACATCCGTTAAGCCATCAAGAAAATGGTCGTGAATAACAATTAAACGGTTATCTTTCGTCATTGCAAGATCTTGCTCTAAATAATCCGCTTGTTGCCCGAAGGCTAGTGCTTTTGATTCTAAAGTATGTTCAGGCAAATAACCGCTTGCACCACGGTGAGCAATGATAATTTTGTCTGATTTTGCCACCGCTCCTGTTTCCACTTTAGATACACTTTGGCAACCTGCTAATAAGGCAACGGCTAATGTTGAAAGGACTAAGATTTTTATTTTCATAAGTTGCTACCTTTGGCTATTTCAAAAAAAGGGAAATAGGCTTTAGCCTATCTCCCTACTTGTTATGGATTATTTCCCATAATGATCTTCAAGTTTTGCCTTGTGTTTGCTTTCTTCCATCATTGTGATGAACATTAAAAAGACTGCCAATACACCGCCTGCGATCATTACATAGAAACCACCGTCCCAGCCATAGTATTCTGCTGCCCAACCTACTACTGCTGATGCAGAAACTGTACCACCTAAGTAACCAAATAATCCTGTGAAACCTGCTGCAGTACCTGCTGCTTTTTTCGGTGCTAGTTCAAGGGCGTGTAAGCCGATAAGCATTACTGGACCATAAATTAAGAAACCGATTGTAGTCATTAAGATGAAGTCCATTAATTGATATGGATTTTCATACCAAGCATGACCTGCATATTGCGCCAATTCAGATTCAGGTGTTGCAGGGTTAAGCCATAATGCCACTACCGCCGCTGTAGTTAAAATCATGAAAATAAAGCCAGTTAAACCACGTTTACCTTTGAACACTTTATCTGATACCCAACCGCATAATAATGTACCTGGAATCGCCGCTAATTCATAAATGGTGTATGCCCAAGCAGTACCTTTAATGTTGAAGTGTTTAACTTCGCCCAAATACACTGGAGACCATTTCAATACACCATAGCGAATTAAATAAACGAAGACGTTAGCGATTGCGATGTACCATAACAACTTGTTTTTCAACACATAAGTCACGAAAATTTCTTTTGCAGTGAGATCGTGTTCATAGGTTTTTTCGTTATAGTCATCTGGATAATCATTACGCCATTTTTCGATTGGTGGAAGTCCGCAAGATTGAGGGGTGTCTTTCATTACGAAATAAATAGGAATAGCAGCTACCATAGCAGCTATACCAGGGAAGTATAGCGCTTGTTGCCATACATCTTTCGCTGTCGCTTCAACACCATGTGTCGAGAAATATAAAGCACTGGCTAACAACACCATTGCACCTGGTACCATACCACCTAAGTTATGTGCAGTATTCCAAACAGATACAATTGATCCACGTTCTGATTTAGACCACCAGTGAACCATTGTTCTACCGCAAGGTGGCCACCCCATTCCTTGGAACCAACCATTTAGGAAGATAAGAATGAACATCACTGCAATGCCTGATGTTGCCCAAGGCATTAACCCCATCATTGTCATACAAAGACCTGACAACAATAAACCAAAAGGTAAAAACACTTTTGGATTCGAGCGGTCAGAAATAGATGCCATAAAGAATTTCGATAAACCATAAGCAAGACCAGCCCCCGTACCAATGATACCGAGCTCTGCTTTGTTATACATTCCAGCTTCAATCAAGCCTTTTTGAGCTAAATCGAAATTAGCACGAACGAAATAATAAGCGGCATAACCAAAAAAAATCCCCGCAAAAACTTGCCAGCGTAAAAAGCGGTATCTTGAATCGATTTTATCCGCAGGTAACTCCTGAATATGTGGAGCTGGTTTAAATGGACCAAACATAAAACTCTCCAATTAAGTTAATGAGTAGAAAAAAATTCTTTCAACAAGGAAAGATCTCACATAAATAATAAGGGAAAAGAAAAAACTGAAAAGTGGAATTATGTTGTTTTGTGAACGACTTCACAAAAAAATAACAAATAAGAACTAAAACGAAAATAAAATGTGATATTTATCACAAATAAACTTTCTTTTTCAATCAAATGATTGTTTTAACATACTTATTTACCCTAGAATGATATTGGTTTTTATGATTTTTTTATTTAATGTGGGAGAGGAAAGATGAAAATATCACCTCAGATGTATAATCATTCAGCCAATAATAATCCCATTAATACAGATGTCATTATCATTGGCGGTGGAGCAACTGGTGCTGGAATTGCTCGAGATTGTGCTTTACGCGGTATCAATTGTGTTCTGTTGGAGAGAAAAGATATAGCCACAGGCGCTACAGGGCGTAATCACGGCTTACTACACAGCGGCGCAAGATATGCAGTAAATGATGCGGAATCAGCTAGAGAATGTATCGAAGAAAACAAAATCTTACGTCGAATTGCACGTCATTGCGTTGATGAAACTGAAGGTTTATTCATCACCCTACCTGAAGATGATCTTGAATATCAGAAAAAATTTATCCAAAGCTGTTCCAATGCGAGCATAGAGGCAATTGCTATTGATCCTGATTTAGCTCGTCATATGGAACCTTCCGTCAATCCAGAATTAGTTGGTGCAGTTGTTGTGCCTGACGGTTCAATTGATCCTTTTCGCTTAACTGCCTCCAATATGCTCGATGCCACAGAAAATGGAGCTGGAGTTTTCACTTATTGTGAAGTTACTAGCTTAATTCGAGAAGGTGGACGAGTGATTGGCGTGAACGTTTACGATCATAAATATAAAATCCAACGTCAATTTTTTGCACCTATTGTTGTTAATGCCGGCGGTATTTGGGGACAAGGTATTGCGGAATATGCGGATTTAAAAATAAGAATGTTCCCTGCGAAAGGTGCATTATTAGTGATGGGACACCGTATCAACAAAATGGTTATTAACCGTTGCCGTAAACCAGCAGATGCAGACATTTTAGTACCCGGCGATACGATTTGTGTTATTGGAACTACCTCTAGCCGTATTCCTTACGACCAAATCGATAATATGGTTGTTACCCCAGAAGAAGTAGATATTTTATTCCGCGAAGGTGAAAAACTAGCGCCGAGTCTACGCCATACTCGCGTATTACGCGCTTATGCTGGTGTACGTCCGCTAGTAGCAACAGATGATGATCCTTCAGGACGTAACGTAAGCCGCGGTATTGTATTACTCGACCATGCAGAACGTGATGGATTAGAAGGATTCATTACGATTACTGGCGGTAAACTAATGACCTACCGCTTAATGGCTGAATGGGCAACAGATTTAGTCTGTAAAAAACTTAATAAAACAGCAGAATGTCTTACTGCAAAACAAGCTTTACCTGGCTCAAATGAAAGTCGCCTAGAAACCAATAAACGGGTAATTTCTCTACCTAGTACCATTCGTTATTCTGCAGTTTATCGTCATGGATCTCGAGCTACACGCTTACTACAAAAAGATCGCCTAGATCGTTCCTTAGTTTGTGAATGTGAAGCCGTTACCGCCGGTGAAATACGCTATGCTGTTGATGAATTAAGCGTGAATAATTTGGTGGATTTACGCCGCCGCACTCGTGTAGGAATGGGAACTTGCCAAGCAGAACTTTGTGCTTGTCGTGCAGCAGGATTGATGTCGCGCTTCGGCGTTGCTACGCCTCGTCAATCCACTACACAGCTATCTTCCTTTATGGAAGAACGTTGGCGTGGGATTGAACCTATTGCTTGGGGAGAAGCTATTCGTGAAGCTGATTTTACCTCTTGGGTATATTACAGCTTACTTGGCTTAAATGATGTAAAACCGCTTGAACAGCAAGCACAGCAAGGGACAGATAACAATGAATTTTGATGTAGCAATTATTGGTGGGGGTCTTGCAGGTTTAGTATGTGGAATCACCTTGCAAGAACAAGGTAAACGTTGTGTGATCATTAATAACGGTCAAGCTGCAATTGATTTTTCTTCGGGTTCCTTGGATTTGCTCGGGCACTTGCCAAATGGTAAACAAATAATAGATTTTCAACAGGATTATGAAGATCTTGTTCAACAAGCACCACAGCACCCTTATAGCATTATAGGTAAAGAAAAGGTTATAGAAAAAGTTCATCAATTTGAAAAATTAGCACAAAATCTAAACCTATCTTTAATAGGTAGTTTTGAACAAGGTAATCATTTTCGTGTAACGCCTTTAGGTGGTTTACGTCCTACTTGGTTATCGCCAAATAGCGTACCAAGCGTTAAAGCAAATAATTCTTTTCCCTATAAAAAAATCATCGTGTTAGGTGTCGAAGGTTATCATGATTTTCAACCGCAATTATTAGCAGATAATCTCGTCCAACAAACTCAATTCGCTCATTGTGAAATATCTACTGGCTATTTGAATATTCCTCAGCTGGATCAATTACGCCAGAATTCAAGAGAATTTCGTAGTGTTAATATTGCTCAGTTACTAGAACATAAATTAGCTTTTCAAGATTTAGTTAGTGAAATAAAGGATGCAGCAAAAGATGCCGAAGCAGTATTCTTGCCTGCTTGTTTTGGTTTGGATACACAAGAATTTTTCAGCACTCTTAAACAAGCTACGAAGTTGGAATTATTTGAATTACCAACTCTACCGCCTTCTTTGTTAGGTATCCGCCAACATAAACAATTAACTGAATATTTTAAATCCTTAGGTGGATTTATGATGAATGGCAATAAAGTGGTGAAAGCGGATATAGATAATCACAAAATAACTTGTGTTTATACCCAGTTACACCAAGAAGTACCTATTAAAGCAGACAATTTTGTTTTAGCTACGGGCAGTTTTTTCAGTAAAGGGCTTGTGGCAGAGTTTGAAAAAATTTACGAACCTATTTTTGCTTTGGATATGTTTGAGCAAGACAATTTCAACATTAAAGATCGTTTAACTTGGACAAATTCCCGTTTTTCCTCTTCTCAGCCTTATCATTCTACTGGGGTAATTATTGATACTCATTGTAGAGCACAAAAAGATAATCAATTTTTTGAAAATTTATATGCCATTGGCAATATTGTGGGCGGGTTTAATGGTATTGAACTCGGTTGCGGTTCAGGTGTAGCCATTGTTACTGCACTTGTAACGGCGGAAAAGATTGGAGGTAAATAATGAATCTTCAACAATTAATTGAAAATGCGCAACAAGGTATGGCTAATCCAATACTTCATCATAATATCGATGAAAGTTTTGAAAGTTGTATCAAATGTACCGCTTGTACAGCGGTTTGCCCCGTTTCTCGACAAAATCCTTTATATCCTGGTCCAAAACAATCTGGCCCTGATGGTGAACGATTACGCTTAAAAAGTCCTGAACTTTATGATGAAGCTTTAAAATATTGTACCAATTGCAAACGTTGTGAAGTGGCTTGTCCTTCTGACGTAAAAATCGGAGATTTAATTATACGAGCAAGAAATAATCATCTTGAACGTCAAAATAAACCTCTTATGCATAAATTACGTGATGCTGTATTAAGTAATACAGATATTATGGGAAAAATGAACACACCATTTGCACCTATTGTAAATACCATCACAGGGTTAAAAGCAACTAGATTTCTACTAGAAAAAACCTTAAATGTCAGTAAGCATCGCACATTGCCAAAATATGCTTTTGGTTCTTTCCGTAATTGGTATTTAAAAAATGCAGCAGAGCAACAAAGTTTGTTCAAAGATAAAATTGCTTATTATCACGGTTGTTATGTTAACTATAACAACCCTCAATTGGGTAAAGAGTTAATTCAGGTTTTTAATGCTTTAGATATTGGTGTAGTTCTATTAGAAAAAGAAAAATGTTGTGGTTTACCGCTTTCAGTAAATGGTTTTCCAGAAAAAGCTAAAAAACAAGCAACATTCAATTTGAAATATTTAGGTAAAACTATTGATGAGAAAGGTTTGGAAGTAGTGGGAACATCTTCCAGCTGTACCATGAATTTGCGTGATGAATATCATCATATTTTGGGAATGGATAATCAAAAAGTACGCCCGCATATTCATATAGTTACTAGATATTTATATAAATTACTTCAACAAGGTCGTTCATTTCCTCTTAAATATTTACCTATTAGAGTGGCATATCATACTGCTTGCCATGTGGAAAAAGCAGGCTGGGCACCTTATACATTGGAAGTATTAAAACAAATTCCAGGTATTGAAATTGTGATGCTACCTTCTCAATGTTGTGGTATCGCCGGTACTTATGGATTCAAATCTGAAAATTATGATATTTCTCAAGCCATAGGTAATCCTTTATTTAAACATATAAATGAAGGTGGATTTGATTATGTTATTTCAGAGTGCGAAACCTGTAAGTGGCAAATAGATATGTCAACAAACATTACTTGTTTACACCCTATAAGCTTGTTAGCAATGGCGTTAAATTAAAATTAAAATTAAAAAGGCTGATGATTATTTCAGCCCTTAATTATGTCTATTCTATTTATCTCTATTCGCAAATATGCAAATTAACATGATGTGCTTTTAGAATATCCACTATTGGCTCTGGCGGTAATTCATCAGTCACTACATGGTTAACATCGCTTATCGCCGCTAAACGTACCATTGCTCGGCGAGTAAATTTAGAATGATCAGTAACCAAAAAAGTTTCTCTTGAACTTTCCATTATTGAACGTTTAACTTGCACTTCGTGATAATCATAATCCAACAAAGATCCATCTAAATCGATGCTACTAATTCCCAAAATACCAAAATCTAAACGAAACTGAGAAATAAAAGCCACTGTCGCTTCACCTATAATTCCACCATCTTTACGCAATGAACCACCTGCTAAAATAATATCAAAACTCTCATTCTGCATGAGTATATAGGCGGCGTTAATATTGTTAGTAACAATGCGTAGTTTTTGATGATTTAATAATGCTTTTGCTACAGCTTCAGGAGTAGTACCAATATCAATAAACAAAGAAGAACCATTTGGAATTAAACTTGCAACTTTCTGACCAATGCTGTTCTTACCTTTTAAGAAAAAATTTTTACGTTCAATATAATCACTATTTTCTGAGCTAGAAGGGGAAGCTGCTCCCCCATGGTGGCGGCGAATAGCATTTTTTTCCGCTAATTCATTGAGATCTCGGCGAATTGTTGGTGGGCTTACATTTAAAATAGACACCAGCTCTTCTGTGCTAACGTAGCCTTTTTGAAGAACTAAATCGATAATTTTTTGATGACGAATAGATTGTTTCATGGTTTTTCCCAATGATATTAAATTAGCCTAAATTTAATTCTGACAGAATTAAGCACCTATAATTCGATAAAGAGCACTATCTTTTCTATCTAAATAATGGATAGATTGGATTCTACGGATTGTTCTAGAACGGCCACGAATAAGTAAAGTTTCTGTGCTTGCTAAGTTACCTTTACGATGAATTCCTTTTAATAAATCACCGTTGGTAATTCCTGTAGCAGAAAATACAAGATTATCATCACGCACTAAATCTTCTAATTTGAGTACCTGATTAACTTCCACTCCCATTTCACCGCAACGACGAATTTCATCAGCGGCGATAACTTGATTTTCTGGAGTATTTCCTTTTACTTGATGACGAGGAAGCAAACGAGCTTGCATTTCTCCACCTAAAGCTCTTATTGCCGCTGCTGCAATAACGCCTTCGGGAGCACCACCAATGCCATAAAGCATATCTACTCCACCATCAGGTAAACAACATAAAATCGAAGCAGCAATATCACCATCAGGAATAGCTAACACTTTGACTCCAAGTTGTTGCATCTTCTTAATTGTTTCTTGATGTCTTGGTTTATCTAAGGTTATTACTGTTAATTGGGAAAGTAATTTCCCCATTTTTGAGGCAACACGACGGAGATTTTGTTCTAAAGGTAAATTAAGATCCACCATACCTTTCACTTCAGGACCTACAACTAATTTTTCCATATACATATCTGGTGCTTTCAAGAAAGTATCTTTACCGCCGGCAGCTAAAACAGCTAAAGCATTAGCTTGTCCCATTGCAGTCATTCTTGTGCCATCAATAGGATCCACTGCAATAGAAACTTGTTCTCCGTTGCCTTTACCTAATTTTTCACCAATGTATAGCATTGGCGCTTCATCTATTTCTCCCTCACCTATAACTATTTCACCAGACATTTCTATTTGATTTAGCATCAAACGCATAGCCTGAACCGCAGCATTATCTGCTGCTTCCTTATTTCCACGCCCCAACCAAGCAAAACCTGCAAGTGCTGCTGCTTCTGTTACTCTTGAAAATTCAATGGCTAACGCTCTGTTCATTTTATTGTCCTTTTGATACTTTTGATAGATAGGTAAAAATTGGCCTTATTTTATCACTAAGCAAACGGTTGCTTAACTACAAAATAAAATAAATTTTTATTTATCAAAACTGATAAAATCCCTTATTTATCAAAATAGCTAAGTAGAGTAGAATAAGTTCATCTATCTACTATAACAAATCAGAGGAAACTTTTATGTCTTTAGAAATTTTGAATCAATTAGAACAAAAAATTAAACAAGCCGTTGAAACAATTCAGTTACTTCAATTAGAAATTGAAGAACTAAAAGAACAAAAATCACAAGTAGAACAGGCTCGTGATACCTTACAAAACGAAAATGAACAACTCAAAAATGAGCATAACAACTGGCAAGAACATTTACGTTCTTTATTAGGTAAATTCGACAATATTTAAAGTTAAAGGCTTAGTAATACTAAGCCTTTATTTTTTTATGGAGTAATCATGAGTAAAAAAATTTGTATTATCACAGGAAGTACCCTTGGAGGTGCAGAATACGTTGCTGAAAATATAGCCGACATATTAACGGAACAAGGATACCAAGTTCATTTAGAACATGGTCCAGAATTAGATCAGATTATTGATGAAAAATGTTGGCTAGTTGTTACTTCAACTCATGGCGCAGGTGAATTGCCTGACAATATAAAACCATTATTTGAGCAATTAGCACTTAATACAACATATTTAAGTGATTTACGTTTTGCAGTTATAGGACTAGGAAATTCAGATTACGATACTTTTTGTTATGCAGTAAACCATGTAGAACAAATTCTAGAAAGTAAAAATGCTTCTAAAATTTGTGATTCATTAAGAATAAATATGCTAGAAGTAACAGATCCTGAAGAATATTCAGCACAATGGTTACCTAATTTTACTTCCCAAATCTAATCACAAAAAAGATCAAATGAAAATTTGATCTTTTTACTGTGGATAACTTTAATAAAACCTTGTTTAAAAGCTGTTTTAATCCTCAATATAACTTTTAAAGTTTCTATTCCTGTGGATAAAAAAGGATCTTATCAACAACCTTCATCCTTTATTAAGCTAAGATCTTAACAGTTATAAAAATAACTAACTTTTTGATTTTAAAGAATTTTTATTATTTACTCACAGATCTTAAAGATCATAATAATAGTAATAATAAGATCTTTATATAAAGATCCTATTATTTATTAGCAATAGTTGATCTCAATAGAAAGCATAAATCTCCCTTTTAAGCAGGATCAAATTTCTATAGAATAAGAACCAATTTAAACCATACTGAAAGATTAAAAAATCTAAACATTCAAAAGGTTATTATGTTTTATACAGAAACTTATGATGTCATCGTGATTGGTGGCGGTCATGCAGGCACAGAAGCGGCACTTGCCCCTGCTCGTATGGGGTTAAAAACGCTTTTATTAACTCATAATGTAGATACTTTAGGACAAATGTCTTGTAATCCAGCCATTGGGGGCATTGGGAAAGGGCATTTAGTGCGCGAAATTGATGCTATGGGCGGTTTAATGGCAACGGCTGCAGACCAAGCAGGGATCCAATTTCGCACCCTAAACAGCAGCAAAGGTCCTGCGGTTCGTGCTACGCGTGCACAAGCAGACCGTGTGTTATATCGTCAAGCAGTTCGCATTGCCTTAGAAAACCAGCCAAATTTAGATATTTTCCAACAAGAAGCAACGGATATTCTTTTAGAGCAAGATCGTGTGACTGGCGTCACCACTAAAATGGGGCTGACATTCGGCGCAAAAGCCGTGATCTTAACCGCAGGTACTTTCCTCTCTGGCAAGATCCATATTGGGTTAGAAAATTACACAGGGGGACGCGCTGGGGATCCTGCTTCTGTGATGTTAGCGGATCGTTTACGTGATCTTAATTTACGGGTGGATCGCCTAAAAACAGGCACACCACCACGCATTGATGCACGCACCATTGATTTTTCTGTATTAGCCACACAACATGGCGATGAAAAATTACCCGTGTTTTCTTTTATGGGATCCGTAGATCAACACCCACGTCAGATCCCTTGCTTTATCACGCATACTAATGAACAGACTCACGAAGTGATCCGCAATAACTTAGATCGTAGCCCAATGTATGCTGGGATCATTGAAGGGATCGGCCCACGTTACTGCCCGTCCATTGAAGATAAAGTGATGCGTTTTTCAGAGCGTAATTCACACCAAATTTATCTTGAACCTGAAGGCTTAACTAGCAATGAGATCTATCCAAATGGGATCTCCACCAGCTTGCCTTTCGATGTGCAAATGAAGATTGTCAATTCCATGAAAGGCATGGAAAAAGCCCGTATTGTCAAACCAGGTTATGCTATTGAGTACGATTATTTTGATCCAAGAGATCTCAAACCAACGTTAGAAACCAAATCCATTTCAGGGTTATTCTTTGCGGGTCAAATTAACGGCACTACAGGTTACGAAGAAGCCGCCGCACAAGGGTTATTGGCAGGGATCAACGCAGGCTTATTGGTGCAAGAAAAAGAGGCGTGGTATCCACGTCGAGATCAAGCTTACATTGGCGTATTGGTTGATGATCTTTGTACCTTGGGTACCAAAGAGCCATACCGTGTGTTTACCTCTCGTGCTGAATATCGTCTATTGTTGCGTGAAGACAATGCCGATAGCCGTTTAACGCCAATTGCCCACCAATTAGGCTTAATTGATGAAAAGCGCTGGGCGAGATTTAATCAAAAAATGGAAAACATCGAATTAGAAAGACAGCGTTTACGTCAAATTTGGTTGCACCCACGTTCAGAGCACCTTGAAGAAGCCAATAAAGTGTTAGGCAGTCCATTAGTGCGTGAAGCCAATGGAGAAGATTTATTACGCCGTCCTGAAATGAATTACCAAATTTTAACTACTTTAACGCCGTTTCAACCTGCAATGGCAGATAAAGAAGCGGTAGAACAAGTGGAAATTGCCATTAAATACCAAGGTTATATTGAGCATCAACAAGAAGAAATCGAACGTCAAAAACGCCACGAAAATACAGCTATTCCTGATAATTTTGATTACAGCGCTGTGGCAGGATTATCCAATGAAGTGCGGTCCAAATTAGAGCAACATCGCCCTGTTTCCATTGGACAAGCTTCACGTATTTCAGGGGTGACGCCAGCGGCTATTTCTATTTTGTTAGTGAACTTGAAAAAACAAGGTATGCTCAAGCGAGGCGAATAAAGCCCATAAAAAAATAGGTAAATAATGAATTTTGAACAACAACTTGGTGATAAGTTAGATATTTTACTAAAGAAAACTACTCTTTCTGTAACTTACAAACAGAAAGAACAGCTGGTGAAATTGGTTTTATTGCTAAATAAGTGGAATAAAGCTTATAACCTTACTTCTGTGCGTGATCCTATGGATATGTTGATCAAGCACATTTTAGATAGCCTTGTGGTTAGCCCTTATTTAGAGGGGAAATATTTTATTGATGTGGGTACAGGACCTGGACTACCTGGTTTACCTTTGGCGATAATTAATCCAAATAAGCAATTTGTGCTATTAGACAGTTTAGGTAAAAGAATCAGTTTTATTCGCAATGCCATTCGTGAGTTGGGGCTAACGAATGTGGAACCTGTGTTAAGTCGTGTGGAAGAATACCAACCTGAGCAGTGCTTTGACGGCGTTTTAAGTCGAGCTTTTGCCTCATTAAAAGATATGACAGATTGGTGTCATCATTTAATTGATAAAACAGGTTACTTTTATGCACTTAAAGGGATTTACGATGAGAAAGAGTGCTCAGAATTAAGTATTAAATTTACAATTGAAAAAATTTTTCCATTGAATGTCCCAGATCTTACTGGTGAAAGGAATTTAGTTATTGTTAAAAAAAAGTTAAAAATATAAAATTATGAGCTAATTAAGATTTTTTAACTTTTAAACAAAAAAAACTGGCGTATAATCAGGTCCAGTTTTGCTCTTTCATAAAGAAAATAGTTTTTGATGTCAAAAGTATTATTGCAATCAATAAATTTGTATAAAAAAACTTTGTTTTTAGAGTCTTGTTGCTTACTATTGATTAGTTTAGCTTTAGGGTATTCTGATTGGAAGTTTAGTCTTTATTTTTTATGTGGAGCAATAGCTGTTTTTTTGCCTTTTTGCATCTTCATTTTTTTAGTTTTTTTTCGTCAAAAAAAGGATTTTTCGAATAATATCAAGCATTTTTATCGTGGAGAAATGTTCAAATTTCTAGCAACAATATTGCTTTGTATTGTTTTTTTTGTAGTGCTACCTTCAGTAAATTACCTTATTTTTTTTCTAGGTTATTCGGTAGCTTTGCTGTTTAACACAGTTATCCCATTATTGTTAAGTAGAACTAAGTTTGTAAATTCATCTTTATAAGGTTAAGGATTTGTTATGTCAGGACAAACTTCAATTGAGTATATCCAGCACCATTTAACTTATTTAACTGCTGGTGATGGTTTTTGGACCTTTAATATAGATACTCTTCTTTTTTCTTTTATTTGTGGAGTCATTTTCTTAGCATTTTTTTATAAAGTGGCTAAAAAATCGACTTCAGGAGTACCGGGAAAACTTCAATGTGCCGTTGAAATGACCGTGGAATGGATTGAAGGAATTGTTAAAGAAAACTTTCATGGTAAAAGAGAAGTCGTAGCGCCCCTAGCCTTAACTATCTTTGTCTGGGTTCTATTAATGAATACCATCGATCTTGTACCTGTTGATTATATTCCTCAGCTTGTAGCTATTATTACAGGGGATCATCATATTCCTGTTCGAGCAGTTCCAACAACAGATATGAATATGACTTTTGCGTTATCTATTTCTGTTTTCATTTTAATTCTTTTTTATACAATTAAATCTAAAGGTATAAAAGGATTTGCTAAAGAATATACCCTTCATCCTTTCAACCACTGGGCTTTTATTCCAGTAAACTTGATTCTTGAAAGCGTAACATTAATTTCTAAACCTGTTTCCTTAGCATTGCGTCTTTTTGGTAATATGTATGCAGGTGAACTAATTTTTATTCTTATTGCAGTTATGTATTCAGCAAACTATTTTGTAGCTGGATTAGGTATTCCTTTACAATTAGCTTGGGCAATTTTCCATATTTTGGTAATTGCGTTACAAGCTTTTGTATTTATGATGCTAACTGTAGTTTATTTAAGTATTGCTTATAACAAAGCAGAACATTAATCTTTTTTATTTAACTTGGGCTTATGCCTTTAAACAACAACCAACTGGAGAAAATTATGGAAACTGTTATTAGTGCAACAATTATCGCATCAGCTATTATGCTTGCTTTTGCCGCTTTAGGTACAGCGATCGGATTTGGTTTACTTGGTGGTAAATACCTTGAATCAGCTGCTCGTCAACCTGAATTAGCTAATTCTCTTCTTACTAAAATGTTCATTGTTGCTGGTCTTCTTGACGCAATTGCGATGATTGCTGTAGGTATTGGTTTATACTTTGCTTTTGCAAACCCATTCGCTTCATTGTTGGGATAATAAATCGCTATTAACTTATTAATTAAGGGAGGATGTTGTGAATATAAATGCAACATTAATTGGACAAACAATAGCCTTTATCATTTTTGTATGGTTTTGTGTCAAATATGTTTGGCCACCAATTATTAAAGCGATTGAAGAGCGCCAAAGTGCTATTGCTAATGCCTTAGCCTCCGCTGAAGCAGCTAAAAAAGAGCAAGCAGACACTAAAGCCTTAGTTGATCAACAAATCAATGAGGCAAAAACACAAGCACAACAAATCATTGATTTGGCGAATAAACGTCGTAATGAAATCTTAGAAGAAGTGAAAGTGGAA
This sequence comes from [Haemophilus] felis, assembly GCA_002015125.1. Lineage (GTDB taxonomy): Bacteria > Pseudomonadota > Gammaproteobacteria > Enterobacterales > Pasteurellaceae > Pasteurella > Pasteurella felis. The sequence continues at coordinate 41,398 of MUYB01000026.1, read as the reverse complement.
GCAGAAGCAGCTAAAGCGAAAATTATTGAGCAAGGCTATGCAGAAGTGGAAGCAGAACGTAAACGTGTTCAAGAAGAATTACGAGTTAAAGTGGCATCACTTGCAATTGCTGGTGCAGAGAAAATTGTGGGCCGTACAGTTGATGAAGCGGCAAACAATGACATCATAGATAAATTAGTTGCAGAACTATAAGAAGGTTGGGCTTATGTCAGAATTAACTACAATAGCTCGTCCTTATGCTAAAGCAGCATTTGATTTTGCTATGGAACAGGATAAAGCAAATAAAGGTGCAGTAGAAAAATGGGAGCAAATGTTACATTTTTCATCTGAATTAATTAAAGATGAAAAAATGCAAACTTTTCTAGATAGTTCTTTTTCTGCTAAAAGACTTGCGGATACTGTTATTTCAATTTGTGGTGAACAAATTGATCAATATGGGCAAAATTTTATTCGGTTAATGGCTGAAAATAAGCGTTTGAAAGTGCTTCCTGCGGTTTATCATACTTTTAGATCTTATGTTGAAGAAAGTCAAAAATTAACGGAAGTGCAAGTTATATCAGCTCAACCATTAAATGCAACGCAAGAACAAAAAATTGCAACAGCAATGGAAAAAAGATTAGCTCGTAAAGTTAAATTGAATTGTAGCGTGGATAATAGTTTGATAGCAGGAATTGTTATCCGCACAGATGATTTTGTGATTGACGGTAGTAGTCGTGGACAACTTACTCGTTTAGCAAATGAGCTACAATTATAAGAGGAATAAAAGATGCAACTAAATTCTACAGAAATTAGTGAATTGATTAAAAAACGCATTGCCCAATTTGATGTTGTGAGCGAAGCGCGTAATACAGGGACTATTGTTTCTGTAAGCGATGGTATTATTCGTATTCATGGCTTAAGCGATGTAATGCAAGGGGAAATGATAGCCCTAACTGGTGCTAAAAATGGCGGTAATCGTTATGCAATGGCACTTAACCTTGAAAGAGATTCAGTAGGTGCTGTTGTTATGGGACCTTACGCAGATCTTGCTGAAGGTATGGAAGTTCAATGTACAGGTCGTATTCTTGAAGTACCAGTAGGTCGTGGTTTATTAGGTCGTGTAGTTAATACTTTAGGTGAACCAATCGACGGTAAAGGTGAAATCGAAAATGATGGTTTTTCACCTGTTGAAGTGATTGCTCCAGGTGTTATTGACCGTAAATCTGTTGATCAACCTGTTCAAACTGGTTATAAAGCGGTTGACTCAATGGTGCCAATTGGTCGTGGTCAGCGTGAATTAATTATCGGCGACCGCCAAACAGGTAAAACGGCGTTAGCTATTGATGCGATCATCAACCAACGCGATTCTGGTATTAAATGTATCTATGTTGCAATTGGTCAAAAAGCCTCAACTATTGCTAACGTAGTGCGTAAATTAGAAGAGCATGGCGCGTTACAAAATACTATTGTTGTAGTGGCGTCAGCATCAGAATCAGCAGCATTACAATATCTTGCACCATACTCAGGTTGTGCGATGGGTGAATATTTCCGTGACCGTGGTGAAGATGCATTAATTGTCTATGATGATTTATCTAAACAAGCAGTTGCTTATCGTCAAATTTCATTACTTTTACGCCGTCCACCAGGTCGTGAAGCATTCCCTGGTGATGTGTTCTATCTACACTCTCGTTTACTTGAACGTGCTTCTCGTGTAAGTGAAGAATATGTTGAGCGTTTTACCAATGGTGAAGTTAAAGGAAAAACAGGTTCTTTGACAGCACTTCCAATTATTGAAACTCAAGCGGGTGACGTTTCTGCATTCGTTCCAACCAACGTGATTTCCATTACCGATGGTCAGATTTTCTTGGAATCTAACTTATTTAACTCAGGTATTCGTCCTGCGGTAAACCCAGGTATTTCAGTATCTCGTGTGGGTGGTGCAGCACAAACTAAAGTAGTTAAAAAATTAGCGGGTGGTATTCGTACTGCTCTTGCGCAATATCGTGAATTAGCGGCCTTTGCTCAATTTGCCTCAGATCTTGATGATGCAACTCGTAAGCAACTTTCTCACGGTCAAAAAGTAACTGAATTATTAAAACAAAAACAATATGCGCCTTTATCAGTAGCACAACAAGCGTTAGTGTTGTTTGCAGTTGAATTTGGTTATTTAGATGAAGTAGAACTAGATCGTATTGGTTCTTTTGAATCAGCACTTTTAGAGTACGCTAACCATAACTATGCTGACTTTATGCGTGAGTTGACCAAAAGCGGTAATTACAATGATGAAATCAAGGATTCATTGAAAGGTATTTTGGATAGCTTTAAAGCAAATAGTTCTTGGTAAGTTAAACTTTAATGGAGAGACAAAATGGCAGGTGCTAAAGAAATAAGAACCAAAATCGCGAGTGTAAAAAGTACGCAAAAAATTACCAAAGCGATGGAAATGGTTGCTGCCTCGAAAATGCGTAAAACGCAAGAACGCATGTCTTCTTCACGCCCTTATTCAGAAACCATTCGTAGCGTCATTAGCCATGTATCCAAAGCAACTACGGGTTATAAACACCCATTTTTGTTGGAACGTGAAGTAAAAAATGTGGGTATCATTGTGGTATCCACTGATCGTGGTTTGTGTGGTGGTTTGAATATTAACTTGTTTAAAACTGTATTGAATGAAATGAAAGAATGGAAACAAAAAAATGTTTCTGTTCAGTTGAGTTTAATCGGTTCTAAATCTATCAATTTTTTCCAATCTTTAGGGGTTAAAATTTTAACTCAAGATTCAGGTATTGGTGATACACCTTCTGTTGAGCAACTTATTGGTTCTGTGAACTCAATGATTGATGCTTACAAGAAAGGTGATGTTGATGTAGTGTATTTAGTTTATAACAAATTCATTAACACAATGTCGCAAAAACCTGTTTTAGGAAAATTAATTCCATTACCAGAATTAGATAATGATGAATTAAGTGAGAGAAAACAAGTTTGGGATTATATTTACGAACCTGATGCAAAAGTATTATTGGATAGCTTATTAGTTCGTTATTTAGAATCTCAAGTTTATCAAGCGGCGGTTGAAAATCTTGCTTCTGAACAAGCAGCTCGAATGGTGGCAATGAAAGCAGCAACGGATAACGCAGGTAATTTAATTAATGACTTGCAGTTGGTGTATAACAAGGCGCGTCAAGCAAGTATTACAAATGAATTAAATGAAATTGTTGCTGGTGCGGCAGCGATTTAACAAATAGAGGATTGGTAATGGCAACTGGAAAAATTGTACAAATCATCGGTGCGGTTATTGACGTTGAATTCCCACAAGATGCAGTACCAAAAGTATATGATGCCCTAAATGTTGAAACAGGCTTGGTGCTTGAAGTTCAACAACAATTAGGTGGCGGTGTAGTGCGTTGTATCGCAATGGGTTCATCAGATGGTTTAAAACGAGGTTTAAACGTATTTAATACAAATAATCCAATTTCTGTTCCTGTTGGAACAAAAACCTTGGGTCGTATTATGAATGTATTAGGTGAACCTATTGATGAATTAGGTGATATTGGCGCTGAAGAGAACTGGTCAATTCATCGTGCTGCTCCGAGTTATGAGGAACAGTCTAATAGTACAGAGCTTTTAGAAACAGGTATTAAAGTTATCGACTTGGTCTGCCCATTTGCTAAAGGTGGTAAGGTTGGTTTGTTTGGTGGTGCGGGTGTAGGTAAAACCGTAAATATGATGGAGTTAATCCGTAATATTGCTATCGAACACTCAGGTTACTCTGTATTTGCAGGTGTAGGTGAACGTACTCGAGAAGGTAATGACTTCTATCACGAAATGAAAGAATCTAACGTATTAGATAAAGTATCATTAGTGTATGGTCAAATGAATGAACCACCAGGTAACCGTCTGCGTGTGGCATTAACTGGTTTGACTATGGCAGAAAAATTCCGTGATGAAGGTCGTGATGTATTATTCTTCGTGGATAATATTTATCGTTATACCCTTGCTGGTACAGAAGTATCTGCGTTATTGGGACGTATGCCATCAGCGGTAGGTTATCAGCCGACTCTTGCGGAAGAAATGGGTGTGCTTCAAGAACGTATTACTTCAACCAAAACAGGTTCTATTACCTCTGTTCAAGCGGTTTATGTGCCTGCGGATGACTTAACAGACCCATCGCCAGCAACAACCTTTGCTCACTTAGACTCAACTGTTGTATTAAGTCGTCAAATTGCTTCACTTGGTATTTATCCTGCTGTTGACCCGCTTGATTCAACATCACGTCAATTAGATCCACTTGTAGTTGGTCAAGAACATTATGATGTGGCTCGTGGCGTACAGGGTACACTTCAACGTTATAAAGAGTTGAAAGATATTATCGCGATTCTTGGTATGGATGAATTATCTGAAGAAGATAAATTGGTGGTAGCACGTGCACGTAAAATTGAACGTTTCTTATCACAACCATTCTTCGTTGCAGAGGTATTTACAGGATCTGCAGGTAAATATGTTCCATTAAAAGAAACTATTCGTGGCTTCAAAGGTATTTTAGACGGTGAATACGATCATATTCCAGAACAAGCGTTCTATATGGTTGGATCCATTGATGAAGTATTAGAAAAAGCGAAAAAATTATAATTGCTTCTGAAAGCAACTCATCAGGCTTGAAGGAGAAACTATGTCAGTATTTAACTTAACCGTAGTAAGTGCAGAACAACAGATTTTTTCTGGTGAAGTAAAAAGTATTCAAGCAAGCGGTATTGAGGGTGAACTAGGTATTTTAGCTGGTCATACCCCATTACTTACGGCAATTAAGCCAGGGATTGTAAAAATTACTTTTGCAGATGGAAAAGAAGATGTTATCTATGTTTCAGGTGGTTTTTTAGAAGTTCAACCCAATGTGGTTATTGTATTAGCAGATACAGCTATTCGAGGTGCTGAACTTGATAGTGATCGTATTTTGGCTGCGAAAAAACGCGCAGAAGAAAATATTAAAGCTGCTCATGGAGATTCAAACTACGAAATGTTAGCAGCTAAACTTTCTAAAGAACTAGCAAAACTACGCGCTTATGAATTAACGGAAAAATTAGTGAAAAACAAACGCTAATTGTTGATAGATGTTAAATATTAAAAGACCACAAATTAATTTGTGGTCTTTTTCTTATAGCTAGACAAAGTCTAGCTATAAAAACCATACGCTATGCGTATGGAAGCAAATAGCTTAAGCGGTGAGCAGAATAAAAAATCCTCCTATAATGAATAAGGCTGACAACCAAAATTTCATATATAGGAGGATAAGTCATGGCAAGTAAATCCAATGACGATTCAAGTCTATCACACACAAAATGGAACTGTAAGTATCATGTGGTGTTTATCCCTAAATATAGGAGAAAAGCGATTTATGGAAAATTGCGAGCAGATATAGGGAGCATCTTAAGGCAATTATGTAACTACAAAAATGTAGAGATAATAGAAGCCTATGCAATGAAAGATCATATTCATATGCTATTAAAGATACCACCGAAGTTAGCGGTTTCAAGTTTCATGGGATATTTAAAAGGTAAATCTTCATTGATGATCTTTGAAAGGCATGCGAACTTGAAATATAAGTATGGAAATCGACACTTTTGGGCGAAAGGCTATTATGTAAGCACAGTCGGTTTAAATACAAAAGTGGTTGAGGAATATATTCGAAATCAAGAAAAGGAAGACATGATATCGGATAATTTATCGAAGAAAGAATATGTGGACCCCTTTAAGGGGTAAACTATAGAGTTATTGTGCGGTTGTCAGAATTCACATGCCCCTTGAGGGGCATGTGAAGTACTAGGCCCTTATAGGGTAGCCTAAAAACCGCACGTTTTACGTGCGGATTGTTATTTTTTATTTTCCCTTTTTTATCCAGTATTGATAAGGTAATTCTCTTACTTCACTCTTTAGTAAGGTATGCTCCATAAATTGACAGAAACTTGGAATATCTCTTGTCGTCGCTGGATCATCAGCTATTACTAATAAAACATCGCCATTTTCTAAAAAACGAATATGCTTTCTTACTAGCATCACGGGTTCTGGACAACGTAAACCCAATGTATCTAAAGTTTGGGTGCAAATAATTTCATTCATAAATATTTGTAGTTTGAGTAATTTGTTTACAGGGTATAATACAACAAAGGTAAATATGCGAGAAGTTGATAAAAATGATTGAATATAAAATTCCTAGAGATTCAGTAATTTTTGAAGAGGAAATAAAAAAAAGCCGATTTATTACTTACTTGCAACACACAAATGGCTTAGATGAAGCAAAGGTATTTTGGCAACACATAAAAAACCAACATCCAAATGCTCGTCATCATTGTTGGGCGGCGGTAGCAGGCGCTCCTGATAATTGGCAACAATTAGGTTTTTCTGATGATGGAGAACCTTCAGGAACTGCAGGTAAACCTATGTTAGCGACGTTACAAGGTAGTCAAGTGGGAGAAATAAGCGCCGTTGTTGTGCGTTATTTTGGTGGTATTTTATTGGGGACTGGAGGGCTTGTTCGAGCTTATGCTAACGGCGTTCAACAAGCCTTAACCTTATTGAACACAGATATAAAAGTGAAAAGGCAGCTCTATTTTATAAAACTTGATTACACCCAAATAGGCTGGCTACAACAACTATGTGAACAATATGATGTTTCGATTTTAAATCAACATTTTACTGAACATGTCCAATTTCAATTAGGAATTCGAGAAGATAAATTTGATATTTTTGAGAACGAATTACTTAATCGTTCCAATGGTCAATTAAAGTTAGAAAGAGAATAAATAAGGTGCGAATTTTATCCATTATCCGAATTGTTGGAATATTAATTTTATGTTTTTCCACCACAATGTTAATTCCAGCATTTATTGCTTTGCTGTACGGTGATGGCGGCGGTAAAGCTTTTTTACAAGCTTTTTTTATGAGTTCCATTATCGGTATTTTTTTATGGTGGACTTGCCATAAACATAAAGAAGAGCTTCGTGCTAGAGATGGTTTTTTAATTGTTGTTGCCTTTTGGCTTGTACTTGGAACTCTAGGTTCCGTGCCATTTTTATTATTTGAACAATTTAATTTAACCCTTCCAGATGCCTTATTTGAATCTTTTTCTGGATTAACCACAACAGGAGCCACGGTATTAACAGGCTTAGATTATTTACCTAAATCTGTTTTATTTTATCGCCAATTTTTACAATGGCTAGGTGGTATGGGAATTATCGTGCTTGCTGTAGCCATTATTCCTTTGCTTGGTATCGGTGGCACTCAGCTTTATCAAGCAGAATCCTCAGGCCCTTTTAAAAATGAAAAGTTACGCCCTAGAATTGCAGAAGTTGCTAAATTACTTTGGCTTTTTTATTGTTTTCTCACAATTGCTTGTGCTCTAGCTTACTGGTTTGCAGGAATGACAGCATTCGACGCTATTGGGCATAGTTTTTCCACGGTAGCAAATGGTGGGTTTTCTACACATGATGCTAGTTTAGCTTATTTTGATAGTTATCCTATTTATCTAATTACTACAGTTTTTATGTTAATTGGTGGCTGTAGTTTTAATTTACATATTCTTGCCTTATCTCATTTCCGTAAGCAAGGTTTCTTAAAAACCTATGTAAAAAATACGGAATTCCGTTTTTATTTTATGACCCAATTTGTGTTCATTATGCTTTTTTCTATAGGGTTGTATGTATATTATACGGATTTCAGTTTAGTAGATGCTTTCGTCAAAGGATCTTTACAGTTGAGTTCTATGTCGATGACTGCGGGTTATACTATTTTTGATTTTGAAACTTTGCCGAGTATTTTAGTTATTCTGTTGATTTTTAGCTCTATTATTGGCGGCAGTGCAGCCTCTACAACAGGTGGTTTAAAAGCTGTTCGAGTATTGATTTTATGGTTACAAACCAAACGAGAGTTACTGCATTTAATTCACCCTAATTTAGTTCAGCCAATTAAATTAGGGCATCATATTATTCCAAATCGTGTGCTTGAAAATATTTGGTCTTTTTTAATGATATTTATCATTGTTTTTTGGGTTTGTGTATTTGCAAGCATTTTATGCGGAATGGAAACTTTTGATGCAATAGCAGCAGTTTTGGCGACATTGACTAATGCAGGCCCTGGGTTGGGAATGATTCACCAAAATTTTGCAGATGTGCCAGACAGCGCAAAATTAGTTTTTTCTTTCGCGATGGTATGTGGTCGTTTGGAATTCTTCTCTCTACTTGTTCTGTTTAGCCCCGCATTTTGGAAGGAATAATGAAAATATTAATTTTATATTCAAGTCGCGAAGGACAGACAAAGAAAATATCAGAATTTATGGCAAATCATTTTGGTTCCAATGTTAAAGTCTCCCCTTTGGATTTAACTTTAGATATAAGCGATTTTGATATGCTGATCATCGGCGCATCTATCCGTTATGGACACTTCAATTCTTTGCTTTATCAATTCGTTGAAAAAAATGCGGTTCTGTTAAATAAGAAAAAGACGGCATTTTTTGGTGTGAATTTAACAGCTCGTAAAGAAGGCAAAGATGATCCAGAAACTAACGTATATGTGCGCAAATTTTTACAACGAGTAGAATGGAATCCAAACTTTAAAGCTGTTTTTGCAGGTGCCTTGTTTTATCCGCGCTATAAAATTTGGGATCGTTTAGCGATTAAACTTATTATGAAAATTACTGGTGGTGAAACAGACACCAGTAAAGAAATAGAATATACAGATTGGAACAAAGTTAAAAAGTTTGTAGATCAACTCATTAACCACTGAAATACCTAAGTCATTTGCTGATTTTTACAGAGGGTATGCTTGTTGGAAAGCATTCTAAAAAATGCTATATTGAGCGCCGTTTTTTCTGTTCGATTTTTATTCTATGGCAACCAATTATTACGATATAACTCTTGCCCTAGCTGGGGTCTGTCAAGCTGCTAAATTAGTACAACAATTTGCCCAAAAAGGCGAAGTAGATCAGCAAATATTAGAAACAACCCTAAATACTCTTTTGCAAACTTCTCCACAAAATACCCTTGCTGTGTTTGGTTCTCATGAAAACCAATTAAAGCTAGGTTTAGAAACTTTGTTGGAACAATTAAACGGCGGTAGCTCAGATTTAAGCCGTTATTGGATTAGTCTGTTGGCTTTAGAAGGAAAATTAAATAAAAATACTTCTGCTAAAGCAGAACTTGGTCGTCGTATCCAATATTTACCAACGCAGTTACAACATTACCAACTATTAGATGAGCAAATGCTATCAACCTTGGCAAGTATCTATGTTGATGTTATTAGTCCTTTAGGCGCTAAAATCCATGTGGTCGGATCCAATCATCATTTGCAACAGTTAAGTATTCATCATCGTATTCGTGCTTGCTTATTGGCGGGTATTCGTTGCGCTGTACTTTGGCGTCAAGTGGGAGGAACAAAATGGCAACTTTTGTTCTCTCGTCGCAAAATTAATGCAATGGCAAAACAAATTTATTCTTCGCTTTAATGATATGGAACAATTTTTATGCAACTCAATTCTTTAACCGCACTTTCCCCTATTGACGGTCGTTATCAAGACAAAGTGACCTCATTGCGTGGCATTTTTAGCGAGTTTGGTTTATTAAAATTCCGTGTAACGGTGGAAGTTCGCTGGTTACAAAAATTAGCCGCCACCGCACAAATTCAAGAAGTTGCTCCGTTGTCGAAGGAAGCCAATGACTATTTAAACCAAATTGTAGCGCATTTTAGCGTGCAAGATGCAGAGCGTATCAAAGAAATTGAACGCACCACTAACCACGACGTGAAAGCGGTGGAATATTTCCTCAAAGAAAAAAGTGAAGCCTTGCCGGAGTTGGCTAGCGTCAGCGAATTTATCCACTTCGCTTGTACCTCCGAAGACATCAACAACCTGTCTCACGCCTTAATGTTAAAAACCGCCCGTGAGGAAGTGTTATTACCTGAATGGCAAAAGTTAATCGATGACATCACCGCACTTGCCCAAGAATACAAAACCATTCCGTTGCTTTCTCGTACTCACGGTCAACCTGCTTCCCCGTCCACCATGGGCAAAGAAATGGCGAACATGGTATATCGCTTACAACGTCAATTCAAACAACTTCAACAGGTGGAAATTTTAGGCAAAATCAACGGCGCGGTAGGCAACTACAATGCCCATTTATCCGCTTATCCTGAGATTGATTGGCATAAATTCAGCGAAGAATTTGTAACCTCTTTAGGTTTAACTTGGAACCCGTACACCACCCAAATTGAACCGCATGATTACATTGCGGAATTTTTCGATAACGTAGCCCGTTTCAACACTATTATTATCGACTTCGACCGTGACTTATGGGGCTACATCGCCTTAAATCATTTCAAACAACGCACTATCGCTGGGGAAATCGGTTCCTCAACCATGCCGCACAAAGTTAACCCGATTGACTTTGAAAATTCCGAGGGCAACTTAGGTTTAGCCAACGCAGTGATGGCGCATTTAGGGGCAAAATTGCCAATTTCTCGCTGGCAACGTGATTTAACCGATTCAACCGTGTTGCGCAATTTAGGTGTCGGTTTAGGTTATTGCTTAATCGCTTATGCGGCAACACGCAAAGGCATTAGCAAACTCGAAGTGAACGAACAGCATTTGCGTGAGGAATTAGACCAAAACTGGGAAGTGTTGGCAGAGCCAATCCAAACGGTGATGCGTCGTTATGGCATTGAAAAACCTTACGAAAAACTCAAAGAGTTAACTCGTGGCAAACGGGTAGATGCGGTAGCAATGCGTGAATTTATCGAAAAACTCGCTATTCCAGCGGAAGAAAAAGCACGTTTACAACAAATGACGCCAGCCACCTACATTGGCGCCGCCGTTGAACTGGTGGAAAAACTGTAATTGGCAATTGAACCGTTCTGCACAAGGAATTTTTATGTCTGATATCAAACTCAACTACCACAAAACCCACTTCTTAACCAGTGCGCCTGATATTCGTGCACTGCCCGAAGATGTGGGCATCGAAATTGCCTTTGCAGGACGGTCAAATGCAGGAAAATCTACCGCACTTAACGCCCTCACCAACCAAAAAAACCTAGCACGCACCTCAAAAACGCCGGGGCGCACCCAGCTCATTAACTTATTTGAAGTAGAAACAGGCTGCAAATTGGTGGACTTGCCCGGCTACGGCTACGCCGCTGTTCCAGAGCAAATGAAAAAACAATGGCAAACGGCGCTAGGGGAATATCTACAAAAACGCCAATGCCTAACTGGCGTGGTGATCCTAATGGACATCCGCCACCCTCTAAAAGATCTCGACCAACAAATGATCCAATGGGCAGTGTCATCCAACTTACCCGTTTTATTGCTACTCACCAAAGCAGACAAACTCAGCCAAAGCGCCCGTAGCAAACAAGTAAAAATGGTGCGCGAAGCCATCCTCCCCTTCCAAGGTGATATTCAAGTAGAACCTTTCTCCGCCCAAAATAAAATCGGCATTGACAAACTCGCTACAAAGTTAGATGGGTGGTTTGCTCGCTGATAGAAACCCCACAAAATCTCAAGATTTACGTTGCATTTTTCTGTATTATTTCTCTCCAATATCGTAGTAATCATTTTAGTTTTGGAGACAAAATAATGACAAGCCAACAGCAACGAGCAGAACTTCACCGCCGCATTTGGCAGATCGCAAACGATGTACGCGGATCGGTAGATGGCTGGGATTTCAAACAATATGTGTTAGGCACACTGTTTTACCCTTTTATTAGCGAACATTTCGCCAATTTCGTGGAAGACGGCAGTTTTCGCTATGCAGACGTTGCCGATGAAGAGATTGCCGATGAAATTAAAGCAGATTTGATTAAAACCAAAGGCTATTTTATTTACCCTAGCCAACAGTTTGAAAATGTGGTGAAAACCGCCCACAGCAACGAAAGTTTAAACACCGACTTAGCTCAAATTTTCCGTGCCATTGAAAATTCTGCACAAGGCTATCCTTCCGAACAGGACATCAAAGGACTATTATGCTGATTTTGATACTACATCCAACCGCTTGGGCAACACCGTTGCGGACAAAAATCGTCGTTTGGCGGTTGTGCTCAAAGGTGTGGCGGAGCTAGACTTTGGCGATTTTCCAGATAATGAAATCGATTTGTTCGGTGACGCCTACGAGTTCCTCATTTCCAACTACGCCGCCAACGCAGGAAAATCTGGCGGTGAATTTTTCACCCCACAAACCGTGTCCAAACTGATTGCAAAATTAGCGTTACACGGACAACGTGCGGTGAATAAAATTTACTATCCTACCTGTGGTTCGGGGTCGTTGCTATTGCAAGCCAAAAAACAGTTCGATGAACACATTATCGAAGAGGGTTTTTTCGGGCAAGAAATCAACCACACCACTTACAACCTAGCTCGTATGAATATGTTTCTGCACAACATCAACTACGACAAATCCTCAAAACAGAAGAACTGAGTATTGAACAAATTAAACAAGGAACTTAACTATGATCGCATTAATTCAACGGGTAACCCAAGCTAGCGTCAGCGTGGACAATCAAATCGTCGGACAAATCCAAAAAGGGTTGTTGGTCTTGCTTGGCGTAGAGAAAGAAGACACGAAAGACAAAGCCGACCGCTTGTTAGAGAAAATTCTGAATTACCGCATTTTCAGCGATGAAAATGACAAAATGAATTTAAATGTACAACAGGTGCAAGGTGAAATTTTGCTCGTTTCACAATTCACCCTTGCCGCAGACACCCAAAAAGGTTTACGCCCAAGCTTCTCACGCGGCGCCTCACCTGCGTTAGCCAATGAGCTATATGAATATATGGCGCAACAAAGCGCCACCAAAATCACCACCGCCACAGGCAAATTCGGCGCAGATATGCAAGTGAGTTTAACCAACGACGGACCTGTTACTTTTTGGTTAACAATTTAGCAAACAGTCCTATTCAACTGTGTAAGCGATCATTAGTTCCAATTAATTACACAATTATAATCGAAGAAAATATGAAAAGATTTATTCAACTATGTTTAACCACTCTTTTCGCTATTTTTTCTTGTAGCCTGTAATCCAATGAGTGCAGAACAACAATTCCGCAAGGATAGCACTCGTCTGTGACGAGTGTTTCTAACTAAATTAGATATAAAAAAGCACTCGTGTGGACACGAGCGCCATCGTTTTTTTGACAATATACTTTATCGACACATTTTATTTAAAAGCGACCCTCGCATTCCTAAACATTCTCATCCAAGCGCCGTCTTCGCTCCAGTCTTCTGGATGCCATGAATTAGACACAGTGCGGAATACACGTTCTGGGTGTGGCATCATAATCGCCACGCGTCCGTCGGTATTGCCAATGGCGGTAATGCCTAAGGCTGAACCATTCGGGTTGGCTGGGTAGGTTTCCGTTGGGTTGAGGTTGTTGTCAATGTATTGCGCCACAATGAGGTTTTGCTCTTGTAACATTTGTAATTGCTGCGTATGTTTAAATTCCACTCGTCCTTCACCATGAGAAACGGCGATTGGCATATGCGAACCTGCCATACCTGCAAACCAATGGTTATTGGTTTCGTTAATGCGAACTAACGCCGCGCGCGCCTCAAAGCGCTCGGATTTGTTGCGCACAAAACGTGGCCATGCTTCTGTGCCAGGAATAATTTCGGCTAAGGTTGAGATCATTTGGCAACCGTTACACACCCCTAGCGCTAAGGTATTTGGGTTAGCAAAGAATTCGCTAAATTGATCGCGCAGCATTGGGTTAAATAAAATGGATTTCGCCCAACCACCGCCAGCGCCAAGCACGTCACCATAAGAGAAGCCGCCGCACGCCACTAACGCATTGAACTCTTTTAAGTTATGGCGCGCGTGATGTAAATCGCTCATATGCACATCAATTGCTTCAAAGCCAGCACGGTCAAATGCCGCTGCCATTTCATAATGGCTGTTCACCCCTTGCTCACGCAAAATGGCAATACGCGGTTTTTTGCCTGTGGCAATGTAAGGCGCGGCTACATCTTCGTTAATATTGTAAGTTAAGTGAGCGGAGAAACCTTTATTTGCAGGATCTTTTTTCGCCGCAAATTCTTGGTCAGCACATTCTGGGTTATCACGCAGACGTTGCATTTGGTGGGTTAATTCTGCCCAAATACCGCGCAATTCAGAGCGTTTTTGGCTGAATAATAATTTGGTGCCACGGGAAATTTCAATACAATCTTCGTTGGTAACCTCACCCAATTCTTTGGTTAAGTGGATGAGACCATATTGAGATAACACTTCGCGTACATAGCTTAAATCGCTTTCGCGTACTTGAATAACCGCGCCTAATTCTTCGTTGAACAACACCGCAAGATCATTGTCGCCTAAAGCGCTAATATGAATAGACAAACCGCAGTTACCAGCAAATGCCATTTCCGCAAGGGTGGCAATTAAACCGCCGTCTGAGCGGTCGTGATATGCCAACAATTTTTGTTCTGCCACTAGGGCTTGCATGGCGTTAAAGAAGTTTTTCAAGTTTTCTACATTCACCACGTCCGCTGGTTGATCGCCTAATTGTTTATACACCTGAGCAAGGGCGGTGGCGCCCAAGCGGTTTTTCCCTTCGCCCAAGTCGATTAACAATAAGCGCGTATGACCTTTATCCTTGCGAAGCTGTGGCGTCACAGTTTTACGCACATCTTCCACAGGAGCAAAGGCGCTAATCACTAATGAAAGTGGGGCGGTAACTGATTTTTGTTCGCCATTTTCCTGCCAAGTGGTTTTCATGGACATGGAATCCTTGCCCACAGGAATGGTTAATCCAAGCTGTGGACAAAGTTCTTCACCCACTGCTTTTACCGCTTGGTATAAACCAGCATCTTCACCTGCATGACCTGCGGCGGACATCCAGTTCGCGGATAATTTAATGCGTTTAATATCGCCGATATTGGTGGCGGCAATATTGGTAATGGATTCTGCCACCGCTAAACGTGCGGAGGCAGCGAAGTCTAATAGCGCCACCGGTGCGCGTTCGCCCATCGACATAGCCTCGCCGTGATAGCTGTCTAAACTGGCGGTGGTAACCGCGCAGTCTGCCACAGGAATTTGCCATGGACCAACCATTTGATCACGTGCCACCATACCTGTTACAGAGCGATCCCCAATGGTAATCAAGAAGGTTTTTTCCGCCACCACAGGCAAGCGCAACACGCGGTGGAAGGCTTCTTTTAAGTCAATTTGCCCTTGATCTAAGGCGATACCCTCGACACGGTTTGATTTCACATCACGCGTCATTTTCGGGGTTTTACCCAATAACACATTCATCGGTAAATCAATTGGGTGATTGTCGAAATGATCATCATGTAAGGTTAAATGTTCTTGCTCAGTGGCTTCACCAATCACCGCAAATGGCGCACGCTCACGTTCACAAAGTTCAGTAAACAACGGCAGCTTATCTGGCGCCACCGCTAACACATAGCGCTCTTGTGATTCGTTACACCAAATTTCTAGCGGACTCATTCCTCGTTCATCGCTTAAAATGTTGCGTAACTCAAACTTACCGCCACGACCGCCGTCATGCACTAATTCAGGCATGGCGTTAGATAAACCGCCTGCACCCACGTCGTGAATAAATAAAATTGGGTTATCATCACCAAGCTGCCAGCAGCGGTCAATTACCTCTTGGCAGCGACGTTCCATTTCTGGGTTATCACGTTGTACGGAAGCGAAATCTAAATCTTCTTTGGATTTGCCTGATGCCATAGAAGAGGCGGCACCGCCACCTAAACCGATATTCATGGCTGGGCCACCAAGCACGATTAATTTCGCGCCCACTGGAATTTCGCCTTTTTGTACATGTTCAGCACGAATATTACCGATACCGCCAGCTAAGATAATTGGTTTGTGGTAGCCACGCACTTCTTCGCCTGCAAAGCTATTCACTTTTTCTTCATAGGTACGGAAATAACCGAGCAACGCAGGGCGACCAAATTCATTATTAAACGCCGCGCCACCCAGTGGACCTTCAATCATAATATCTAAGGCAGAAGCGATGCGGCTAGGTTTAGACAGGGGATTTTCCCAAGGTTGTTCAAAACCCGGCACCACCAAGTTAGACACCGAAAAGCCCACTAAGCCTGCTTTTGGTTTAGCACCGCGACCGGTGGCACCTTCATCACGAATTTCACCACCAGAACCTGTTGCTGCGCCCGGGAAAGGGGAAATTGCCGTTGGGTGGTTGTGGGTTTCCACTTTCATTAAAATGTGCGCATCTTCCTGATGGTAGCGGTATTGTCCGTCCTGATCAGGGAAGAAACGACCAATGTTAGATCCTTCCATAACCGCCGCATTATCTTTATAGGCAGATAAAACGTAATCAGGCGTTTTTTCAAAGGTGTTTTTAATCATTTTGAACAAGGATTTTTCTTGTTTCTCACCATCGATAATCCAATTGGCATTAAAGATTTTGTGGCGGCAGTGTTCTGAATTAGCCTGCGCGAACATATAAAGTTCAATGTCATTTGGGTTGCGTCCTAAGGCGCTAAAGTTTTCCACCAAATAATCAATTTCATCTTCTGCTAAGGCTAACCCCAATTCCACATTGGCTTTTTCTAATGCTTGGCGACCACCTTGTAAAATATCTACGGTGGTAAAAGGTTTAGGATCCTGTTGTTCAAACAACACGCTGGCGTCTTCAGGTTGGCGAATAATGTCCTCTAACATTCTGTCGTGGATATGAGAAAGCAAATTTTGTTGTTCGGCGTCAGATAAGGCGCGTTCAAATTCAAAATAAAAAGCAAGACCACGCTCTAAACGATTCACTTTATTTAACCCACAGTTATGGGCAATATCCGTGGCTTTGGATGACCAAGAAGAAATCGTGCCAACCCGTGGAATCACCACAAAACATTCGCCCACAGGTTCATGTTCTGCAAGGGTTGGACCGTAGTGCAACAATTGGATTAATTTTTCCTGTTCATCCGCTTCTAGCGCCAGCGTTAAATCGGCAAAATGCACATACTCGGCATAACAAGATTTAACAGGAAGATTGGCTTTTTGGAAACGGGCGGCAAGTTGATTTAAACGGAAGTCAGAAAGAGCGGGGGAACCACGAAAAATTTGTAACATAAAATTAGCCTTGCTTGATTAAAAAATTGAAAAAACGCGGCTATTATAAAGGGAAATCAAAAAAAACGAAAACGTTTGCTTATGGCTTTGTACATTAAAAAATGTATCATTAATGCCAGTATTTTTACGATGTAAATACTGACCTAAAATATGAAAAAAGAGCGAACATAATGTCCGCTCTTATGAATCTAAAAATAATAAATTTTTTTAGATTAACCCATACCGTATTTTTTCAATTTTTTTCTTAAGGTTCCACGGTTAATGCCTAACATAATCGCCGCTCTAGTTTGATTACCGCGAGTATATTGCATAATCATATCTAACATTGGTTGTTCAACTTCTGCTAACACTAATTCATAAAGATCATCAACATCTTGACCATCTAATTGTGCAAAATAATTTCTCAAAGCCTGTTTAACAGATTCGCGTAATGGTTTATTCGTTACTTGAGATTGAGAATTTAATACTGAAACAATTAATGCATCAGCTGGATTACGTTGTTGTTCTAACATTTTTTTGTCTATCCATTAAAATGAAATTAAAAAATTCCTCCAATGCAATCAATTGAGCTTTCGCATCAGTAATTGCATTAAAAGCCTGTTTAAAAACGGAATCAGGTTGTATTCCCTGTAAATACCAAGATACATGTTTACGAGCAATTCGATAGCCTTTTTCTTCACCATAAAATTGATGAAGCTCTTGAATATGCTGAAGAACTACTTCGCATTTTTCACTTATACTTGGCTCAAGAATGATCGAACTGTTTTCAACTACGCCATCTATTACTTGAAATAACCAAGGTTGGCCTAGCGCCCCTCGTCCGATCATAACAGCATCTGCATTCGTATAATCTAGCACTTGCTGTGCTTTATGTGCTGAAGTAATGTCGCCATTCGCAATCACTGGAATGGAAACTTGTTGTTTCACCGCTTTTATAGATTCATATTCCGCTTCACCGTCAAACATACAACTTCTTGTACGTCCATGGATAGTAAGCGCTTGAATACCTGCTTGCTCTGCAATCTGAGCAATTTCTACACAATTTCGGTGTTCCTTATCCCAACCAGTTCGAATTTTCAGCGTAACAGGAACTGACACAGCGTTCACCACGGCTTCAAGAATCTGTTTAACTAAGTCTGGATATTGCAAAAGAGCAGATCCTGCCATTTTGCGATTTATTTTCTTAGCAGGGCAACCCATATTAATATCAATAATATCAGCACCGTATTCCACATTAATTTTCGCTGCTTGAGCCATTTCTTGGGGATCGCTCCCGGCTATTTGCACCGCATTAATGCCAGCTTCTTGATGATGCGCTAAACGCAATTTGGATTTTTCGGTATGCCATACTCGAGGATTGGTTGACATCATTTCGGAGAAAGTGAGACTTGCACCATATTTAGCACAAAGTTTCCGAAAAGGTTGATCAGTAATGCCAGCCATCGGCGCTAAAAGTATTCGGTTCTTCAACTGATAAGATCCAATTTTCACTCACACGCCCTCAAAAATACGCTTTCTACTTACCCCCAAATTGACAAGGGTCGCTATCATACGCACTTTTACCCAATTTGCAAAGCATATTTTTTATACAAAAAGTAATTTTCTTTGCTTTTTTAATTTGCATACAAAAGCCAATAAATATCAAAAATTTTACTTGCTTTTTATTTTAATTTTTAGCTTAGTTTTCCCGTGATACGACACCATTCTTCGCGCTCTTCCACAGGTTCAAGAATAAAAGATCCTACATAGGCATCACAAACCAATTTCGCCTGTGTGCTCAAAATGCCAGATAAACCCAAAACGCCATTTGGTTTGACTAGTTGGCTAATAATCGGAGCAAGTTCTTTTAAAGGACCTGCCAAAATATTCGCCACCACCACATCTGCTTGCAAATTCGTAGGTTTATCTTGCGATAAAAAAAGCTGTAAACGGTCGGCGACGCCATTTTGTTCTGCATTATTACGACTAGCTAAAATAGCTTGAGGATCAATATCTATACCTATGGCACTTTTTGCCCCTAATTTTAAAGCTGCAATAGCAAGAATTCCTGAACCGCAACCAAAATCAATCAGGGTTTTGCCTTGTAAATCAAGGCTATCAAGCCATTCTAAGCAAAGTGCAGTGGTTGGGTGAGTGCCCGTGCCGAAGGCTAACCCCGGATCCAACATCACATTCACCGCATCAGGTTCAGGCACTTCGCGCCAGCTTGGGCAAATCCATAAGCGGCGTCCAAATTGCATCGGGTGGAAATTATCCATCCACTCCCGCTCCCAATCTTTATCTTCAATTTGCTCAATTTTGTACGCTGAGTGTTCATCAAGATAAGTTTCCTTTTGCAGAAGCTGTACAATTTGTTGCATATCTGTTTCAGCATCAAATAGCGCCACCACATCAGTATTTCCCCACAAACGAGTTTCACCGGGCAGTGGTTCAAAAATCGGCGTATCTTGGCTATCCATAAAAGTAACGGAGACTGCACCAATTTCCTCTAAAAAATCACTCATCTGTTCTGCTTTTTTGTCTGTGCTGTTAATACGAATTTGTACCCAAGCCATAT
This sequence comes from [Haemophilus] felis, assembly GCA_002015125.1. Lineage (GTDB taxonomy): Bacteria > Pseudomonadota > Gammaproteobacteria > Enterobacterales > Pasteurellaceae > Pasteurella > Pasteurella felis. The sequence goes on along the minus strand of MUYB01000026.1, from coordinate 21,777 downwards.
TTTTATCCTTAATCAAAGAGAAGGGAGGGTTTCCCCTCCCAAAGCTAATATTGATGAATGCCGTTATTTTAGCTGGTTAGCTGGCTTTTTTCATTTCGCCGATTTTATTTCCAATTAAAAAGGCGATTAAGCCAAAGAGCAACGCTGGCACAATAGCGTGGAAATTAAACAATTTTATGCCTGATGCCGTCAGCCACGCATAGCTCGCAAAGCCCACAAGCATCGATGCAATTGCACCATAAGCGTTCGCTTTTTTCCAATACAAACCGAACAACATCACCCACAAGAACGTGGTTTCCAAACCACCAAGTGCGAAAAGATTCAGCCAAATCAACATATCAGGTGGATTTAGTGTAGCAAGCGTTACCAACACCGTTAACGACAACGTCGCCAGTAAAGATAAACGCTTCACACGTTGTTCATTTTGAACGGCGACGGGGCGAAAACGCAAATACAGATCCTTAATTAATGTGGAGGACATTTGGATCAAATTCGAATCGATAGAGGACATAATCGCCGCCATTGGTGCCGCAAGGAAAATGCCAGCCACCATGGGCGGTAATACTTGAATCATCAAAGACGGAATGATTTTATCCGTTACCGTCAAATCAGGCACAACCGCACGACCTAACGCCCCAGCAAGGTGCATTCCCAACATTAACAAGGCGATAACCACCGTACCAATCACAATGCCGCTGTGCAATGCTTTGCTGTTTTTATAAGACATCGCGCGCACAACGGTGTGTGGCAAGCCGAGCAAACCAAAACATACCAACACCCAAAAGGACGCCATAAAAGTGAAGTCTAATGGAAATGAGCTAATACCGTGTGGCGTAATCAAATTTGGATCGATGGTCGCCAATTTATCCACAATTTGGCTAACGCCGCCGCCAGCATAAATCACGCCGCCGAGCAATAAAATCGTCCCGATGACCATAATCAATCCTTGAATGGTGTCCGTTAACACCACCGCACGGAAACCGCCAATGAGAGTATAAACGCCCACAGTGAGGGCAAAAATGAACACCGCCAGTTGATAGTCAATGTTCAACGTTGTTTCCAACAAACGACCGACGCCAATAAACTGCACCGCCATCATCATAAAGAAGGAAAACAACAAAGAAAGACTGGCTAGCAACACAATATAAGGATTTTTATAGCGAGCGAATAAAATATCATTCACTGTCAAACTTTTACTTTCTCTTGCTTGAATGGCAAATTTTTTGCCAAGCACGCCCAAGGTAAACAACACTACAGGCACTTGAATCATCGCAAGCAACACCCAGCCTAACCCGAATTTATACGCTGCCCCTGGCCCGCCGATAAAAGAACTTGCACCGACGTAAGTTGCCGCCGTGGTCATCGCTAACACAAAGCCAGACATTGAGCGGTTGCCCACGTAATATTCCTTTAAAAATCCTCCTTGGCTGCGTTGACGATAAGCGTAATACGCTACTGCGAAAACAAAGGCAAGATAAACCACCAAAGGTAACACAATACTAAGATTCATCGTCGCCTCCTAAATCTAGATCTTGAAATACATATTTGATGCAAAAATACACAATAAAAGAAAAAAGCAATGGAAAATAAAGGCAAGAAAGTTCAAACCAAAGAGGAAAACCTAATAATCCCTTTTCAATGGAAAAACCATACGCAAGAACACACCAACCTAACATATAGAAAATAGTCAAGGCGATAGCCCATCGCGCTTCCTTTGTTGCTTGTTTATAAACCAAATCGTTTTTCATTACATCTCCTTGAATTGATTATAGGGGCTTTATTGGTATAAAAATAAGGCATATGTGTCAATCAAATATGCCTTTTCATCTTATCTGATCCGATCAGTCTCGCATGCCTAGCTTTTTCTCTAAATAATGAATATTTGTTCCACCTTTTTGGAAATTTTCATCAGATAAAATCAGCTCATGTAAAGGTATATTTGTCTTAATACCGCTAATGATAGTTTCAGATAAAGCGTTTTGCATACGACGTATTGCAACATCACGATTATCACCGTATGTAATTAATTTAGCGATCATAGAATCATAATGTGGCGGTACAGTATATCCACCGTACACATGGGAATCCCAACGCACACCAAGACCACCTGGTGAATGTAAATGAGTTACTTTACCTGGAGAAGGTAGGAAGGTTTTTGGATCCTCTGCATTTATACGACATTCCATCGCATGGCCACGCACTTTAATATCTTCTTGCTTAATAGAAAGTGGTAAGCCAGCGGCGATACGCAATTGTTCTTTCACTAAATCAACACCTGTAATCATTTCAGTGACAGGATGTTCCACTTGAATACGCGTGTTCATTTCAATGAAATAGAACTCACCATTTTCATACAGGAACTCAAATGTTCCCGCCCCGCGATAACCAATTTCAACGCAAGCTTTTGCACAACGAGAGCCAATATCACGACGTACCTCTTCGGAAATTCCTGGCGCTGGCGCTTCTTCTACAACTTTTTGATGACGACGCTGCATTGAACAATCGCGCTCCGCCAAATAAATCGCGTTGCCATGAGTGTCAGCTAACACTTGAATTTCAATATGGCGTGGATTTTCCAAATATTTCTCCATATACACCATATCATTATTAAAAGCCGCTTTTGCTTCTGCTTTTGTCATTGCAATAGACTCTTCTAAAGCAGATTCATCACGCACCACGCGCATACCACGACCGCCGCCACCACCAGAGGCTTTAATAATCACAGGATAACCGATACGTTTTGCAATTTCTTTATTCTTGGCCATATCCAGCCCAACAGGTCCATTTGAACCTGGTACGCAAGGCACACCAGAACGCTTCATCGCTTCAATCGCAGAAACCTTATCTCCCATGAGGCGAATAACATCAGCGGTCGGTCCAATAAAAGTAAAACCAGAACGCTCAACTTGTTCTGCAAAATCTGCATTTTCAGATAAAAAGCCATAGCCTGGGTGAATGGAATCTGCTCCCGTTACTTCGGCAGCTGCAATGATTGCGGGAATATTTAAATAACTCTTAGTTGAAGGTGCTGGACCGATACAAATCGTTTCATCAGCAAGCAAAACATGTTTTAGCTCTCTATCGGCGGTAGAATGAACTGCCACAGTTTTAATACCAAGTTCTTTACAAGCTCGTAAGATTCTTAAAGCAATTTCACCACGATTAGCAATAACAACTTTTTCTAACATAAGAAAATTCCACTACTTTAACTAAATACAACAGCATATTTAGCAAGGATTAATCGAACAATAAGCGAGTTGCCTCGCTGATCTTCCAATGAGATTATTCAATTACGATAAGTTTTTCGTCAAACTCAACCGCATCACCGTCGCTAACTAAAATCGCTTTCACAACACCCGCTTTATCTGCTTCAATACGATTCATCATTTTCATTGCTTCTACAATGCATAGCGCATCGCCTACTTTTACAGTTTGCCCTACCTCAACAAAAGGCTTGGCTTCAGGGCTTGGACTACGATAGAAGGTTCCCACCATTGGAGAACGAATAATATGTCCAGAAACATCATCGCTAATCGTGCTAGTTAGTGTTGTAGCAGGTGTTGGAGATACTGAAGGGGCTGGTGCTGGGTTAACAACTGCACTCTGAGTAGGAATGGTGTATTGTACTGAGCTTGGTGCTGCAACACCTCGATTAATACGAACAGATTCTTCCCCTTCGGAAATTTCTAATTCCATAATGCCAGATTCTTCAACTAATTCGATTAGTTTTTTAATTTTACGAATGTCCATTGCCATAATGTCTTTTCCGCGTTATTTAAATTTTTGAAAAAAATCTATCGTATTTTTTCATAAGGAAATAACACGGTAGATCAGCTGAATAATTTTGCGAAAGGTTACCTGAAATTAGCTAACTTTGCGACAAATTTCTGAGAAATGCAGTGAAAATTTACAATTTTCCTTGCTGAGCAAGAAAATCCAAGGCGAAATCGAAGGCATATTCATACCCTTTTGCCCCCAAACCACAAATGACGCCTTCTGCAACATCACTAAAATAAGAATGGTGACGAAATGCCTCGCGTTTATGCACATTGGATAAATGCACTTCCACAAAAGGGATCGCCACGGCAAGTAACGCATCACGCAACGCCACGCTCGTGTGCGTAAACGCCGCAGGATTGATCACAATAAAATCCACTTGCTGAAAACTTTGGTGAATTTTATCCATGAGTTTTTCCTCACTATTGGCTTGGAAACAGGTTAGCGCCACCCCACGAGCTTGTGCTAACGCCGTTAATTTGTTTTCAATTTCCGCCAAGCGCAAACTGCCATAATGCCCTGGTTCACGTACGCCAAGCATATTCAAATTCGGACCATTAAGTAACAAAATAGAGGCTGAAGACATATTTTCCCCGATGTTCAACATAAATCGGCGCAAATAATGAAAGACTATGGCGCAATAGTCAAATAAAAAACGCTAAACTTCCCGTGAAATTTAGCGTTTTTCCCTCAAGCGCCATTAGAAAGTTTTTTCAAAAATAATATTGGCACCACGATCCTGATAGCTATACAAATATAAGCATAACCTACAGAAGTTCGGTTGTAATAGTCATCAAACTGGCGATTATCCCAATATAATTTGCCCTGAAAACTATTTTCGATTAGCACATAATGTTTGCCTGTCAAATTAATATGACGAGCCACATCAATATTGCTCACTACGCCTTGCGCTTTTTGTGGCAAGGATTGCGCAGATTTCTTCCAAGCGGTAGTTGGAATTTTTATTACCCCCAATGAGATGCTCGGCAAAGAAATCGTGTTTGATGAAGAGGCATTATTCACATTACGTTCACGCACATAATAAGCAGAAACGCTCACTTGCCATTCATTACGCTTATCCAGCGCCGCAAGATAGCTACGAATTTGTTCATGCACAATGGCAGGCAAATTCGGCTCCGCTAAGGCTTATTTAAACAGCGCTTGCGCGGCTTCATTTTTTAAGGTTTTAATCACCTGTTTTGGTTCGGTTTTTGGCAGACCTTTTACTTCTGGCTGAAATACATCAAATACGTTAAGTAATAACAAATCTGCGCCAAATGCGGAGGCAAGCTCCGCATTGGTTACACTAGGATAAAGCGATTGTACCGAGCTCATAGTTTCTGACAACATCACGCGCCCTTCACTGGCTCGAATGGCTTGTTTTAGTTGTTGCCCATTCATTTGGGCAAAATCAGAAGCGGTACAATCTAAAATACGTTTCATTTTATTAACTAGTGTAATTCTTTTAACGCATCAGCCACAAATTGCACTTGTGTACCCACAATGATTTGTAAACTGGTTTTGCTAATTTTCACGATACCCGCAACGCCAGTTGCTTTAATGCGTTGTTCATCAATAGCGTCAGCGTCTTTTAATTCTAAACGTAGGCGTGTGATGCAGTTGTCGATGCTAACAAGATTGTCTTTGCCTCCTAAGGCGTTGTAAATTTCTTGAGCCATAACCGCATGTTTGTTAACGCCGCTAGATACGGTATTTTGAGCTACTGTATCTTCATCACGACCTGGAGTTTTTAAATTAAGTTTTGTGATTAACACACGGAACACCACATAGTAAATCACGAAGAAGACTGCACCTTGCACGAGCAACATATACCATTGTGTTGCTAATGGGTTTTGAGAAGAAAGTACCATATCCACAAGACCTGCACTGAAACCGAAACCCGCCATCCATTGCATAGATGCTGCAATAAATACAGACACACCAGTTAATAAAGCGTGGATGACGTAAAGCACTGGTGCGACGAACATAAAGGCAAACTCTAATGGCTCAGTTACACCAGTGAAGAAAGAGGCTAACGCCGCTGCAATCATCAATGAGGCAACTTGTGCTTTTTTAGCTGGTTTAGCACTGTGATACATAGCGAGTGCCGCCGCTGGTAAACCGAACATCATTACAGGGAAGAAGCCAGCTTGATACATACCAGTTACACCTAATACCGCTTTACCTTCTGCTAGCGCTTGCGCACCGCCTAAGAAGTTAGGAATATCGTTGATACCTGCCACGTTAAACCAGAACACAGAGTTTAAGGCGTGGTGTAAGCCCACTGGAATGAGTAAGCGGTTTAAGAAACCATAGATACCCGCACCAGCCGCACCTAAATCGGTGATAGATTTACCAAAGCCCACCAAGCCATTGAAAATCACTGGCCATACATACATTAAGATGAAAGACACCACGATCATAACGATAGAAGTAACAATCGGCACTAAACGTTTACCACTAAAGAAGGCCAACGCAGCCGGCAACTCAACTTTGTGGAAACGGTTATATAATTCTGCAGAAATAACCCCTACCAAGATACCGATAAATTGGTTGTTGATTTTACCAAAGGCCGCTGGCACTTGATCCGCTGGTACACCTTGTAATTGCGCCACCGCTCCTGGAGAAAGCAAAGTCGTTACAATTAAAAAGCCAACTAAACCTGCAAGAGCAGCAGATCCATGTTGATCTTTAGACATACCAAAAGCCACACCAACAGCAAATAAGATTGACATATTATCAATGATTGCTGCACCTGATTTGATCAAAAATGCAGCTAATTGGCTATCGCCCCCCCAACCATTTGGGTCGATCCAATAACCAATACCCATTAAGATTGCAGCTGCAGGCAATGCCGCTACTGGTAGCATCAGCGCACGACCAATGTTTTGTAGATATTTCATCATAATGATTTTCCTCATAGGATATATAAAGAGATAGATTGATGAGTAATAGGGACTAAAGCTATAAAACCTTAACTCGAGCATATTTTATGCTTATAAAAAACAAACTCAAAGTGTAATTTTCTTGATCCTTTCTACAAAGCAGAAGATTTTAACAATCCGTTCTTCATAGAAATCCATTACTAAATTTGATCTAACACAACAAAAGCGATGATTTACGCTCCAAATACTCAATTTGGGGAGTATTAATTCTGTTGCTACTGCTGATAATGCCGGCCTGTTAAAGTGCAGTTGTTTTTTTTATCTTTGTCCTTTCAAAGTCGCACTTCTTTTAGTTATTAAGATATTTAGAGTCGTTTATGACAACGCAACAAATCAACATCAATAATGCAAAAGATTGGTATGTTTGTGGCTTGGTAGTGCAGGGGAATCCAGACAAAATGCTCGTGATTCAACAAGCTATTTCAACCATGCCAAATACTGAAGTACCTGCCTTAGATGAGCAAAAAGGCAAAATGGTCGTTGTGATGCAATCACATGATCAAAATTTGTTATTAGAACAAATAGAAAGTGTAAAAGAGATTAATGGTGTGATTACCGTTTCTTTGGTTTATCACCAACAAGATGAAGAAAAATAAAAATTAGGGGGATTCAATGGGGTTAGACAAGGTAAATTTAAGTCGTCGTGATTTTATGAAAACCAATGCGGCGCTAGCAGCAGCAACAGTCGCAGGGTTAAGTATCCCAGTAAAAAATGTAGAAGCGCAAGTAGATAGCACAATTAAGTGGGATAAAGCACCTTGCCGTTTCTGTGGGACTGGTTGTAGCGTGTTAGTGGGAACACAAAACGGTCGTATCGTTGCTTCTCAGGGGGATCCTGATGCAGAAGTAAACCGTGGTTTAAACTGTATTAAAGGTTATTTCTTGCCCAAAATTATGTACGGTAAAGACCGCCTAACGCACCCAATGTTGCGTATGAAAGACGGTAAGTATGATAAAAATGGTGAGTTTACGCCTGTTAGTTGGGACGTTGCCTTTTCCACTATGGCGGAAAAATTTAAAGCCGCTATGGCCCAAAATGGTAAAAATGCAGTGGGTTGCTTTACTTCTGGACAATCTACTATCTGGGAGGGCTACGCATTAAATAAATTATTTAAAGCAGGACTTCGTTCCAACAATGTAGATCCAAATGCACGCCATTGTATGGCATCGGCGGCGGTAGCATTTGGTCGCACCTTTGGTATGGATGAGCCAATGGGCTGTTATGATGACATTGAACATGCTGAAGCTTTCGTGTTATGGGGCTCTAACATGGCGGAAATGCACCCAATCTTATGGTCGCGAATTTCTGATCGCCGTTTATCGAACCCAGAAGTAAAAGTCGCTGTACTTTCTACCTTTGAGCACCGCAGTTTTGAACTTGCTGATTATCCGCTGATTTTCAAACCACATTCCGACTTAGTAATTTTGAATTATATTATTAACTACTTAATTCAAAATAATGCAATCAATTGGGATTTTGTTAATAAACATACTGTATTCAAAAGAGGCGAAACAGACATTGGTTATGGCTTACGTCCAAATCATCCATTAGAACAAAAAGCGAAAAATGCGAAAACCGCTGGAAAAATGTATGACAGCGACTTTGAAACCTTAAAAGCAACTGTGGCGGAATTCACCCTAGAGAAAGCGCACCAAATGACTGGTGTAGAAAAAGATGCCTTAGAGGCGCTAGCGAAGCTATACGCAGATCCAAATAAGAAAGTTGTATCTTATTGGACAATGGGCTTTAACCAACATGTTCGTGGCGTTTGGGTCAATCATCTCATTTATAATATCCACTTATTAACAGGAAAAATTTCATTACCTGGTTGTGGTCCATTCTCCCTTACCGGACAGCCTTCAGCCTGTGGTACTGCGCGTGAAGTAGGCACATTTGCACACCGCTTACCAGCTGATTTAGTGGTTACTAATCCTAAGCATCGTGAAACCACAGAACAAATTTGGAAATTACCAAAAGGCGTAATTTCCGACAAAGTAGGTTTACACGCTATCGCCCAAGACCGCGCCTTGAAAGACGGTAAGCTAAATGCTTATTGGGTAATGTGTAATAACAATATGCAGGCTGGTCCAAATATCAATGGCGAACGTTTACCTGGTTGGCGTGATGAACGCAATTTTGTGGTGGTTTCAGATCCTTATCCTACTGCGAGCGCCCTTTCTGCGGACTTAATTTTACCGACCGCTATGTGGGTAGAAAAAGAAGGCGCTTATGGTAACGCCGAGCGTCGCACCCAGTTCTGGCGTCAACAAGTTAAAGCGCCTGGTGAAGCAAAATCGGACTTATGGCAATTAGTCGAGTTTTCTAAATACTTCACGACTGATGAAACCTGGGGAGAAGAAATTCTTGCTCAAGCACCAGAATATCGAGGCAAAACCTTATACGAGGTATTATTCCGTAACGGACAAGTTGATAAATATTCAACAGATGAACTAAATGGTCGCCTCAACGATGAATCTTATGAATTCGGTTACTATATCCACAAAGGTTTATTTGAAGAATATCGTACTTTCGGTCTTCACCATGGACATGATTTAGCTGAATTTGATACCTACCATAAAGCTCGCGGTTTACGTTGGCCAGTAGTGGACGGTAAGGAAACCTTATGGCGCTACCGTGAAGGTTACGATCCATTTGTGAAAGCAGGTGAAGGCGTGCGTTTCTATGGTAAACCAGACGGTCGAGCAGTAATTCTTGCCGTACCCTATGAACCACCTGCAGAATCCCCTGATGAAGAGTACGATTTGTGGTTATCCACTGGACGTGTATTAGAACATTGGCATACAGGAACAATGACTCGTCGAGTACCTGAATTGCATCGTTCTTTCCCGAACAATCTTGTTTGGATGCACCCAACGGATGCAAAAAATCGAGGATTACGTCATGGCGATAAAGTCAAAGTTATTTCTCGCCGTGGCGAAATGATTTCTCATTTGGATACGAGAGGGCGTAATAAAGTGCCTCAGGGTTTGATCTTCACTACATTCTTTGATGCGGGTCAATTAGCCAATAAGCTAACCCTAGATGCGACAGACCCAATATCTAAGGAAACGGATTTCAAAAAATGTGCGGTGAAAGTCGTTAAAGCTTAATACACAGTAAGGCAGCTCAATGAGTTGCCTTACTTTTTAACGGCCGCTAATAATGGGGAGGGGGCGTTTCTTCTGCTTGGCTAGCGATATTAGATGGTTGCATGTCCTTTAATTTTCCCACAACATAACGTAATTGAATTTGCATTTTATCTAGCGCAAATTGTTGATCGACAATAGCCTGATTAAGCTCATCTAATAATTTTTCTTGGAAAGCACTTTTCATTTCTAACTCTGCGATCCGTTGCTGCAAATTTTCTTCATTTGACATGATTTATTCCTAAATAAATGTTGTGAATTTCGATAATTGGTTTTACTCTATGCTCCTCTTCCTCTCATTATAAAGGATTTTATTTTTATGTTTAAATTCAAACAACTTACTCTCGCATTATGCTTAACTTCTGCATTGGTCGCTTGCGATCGCAACGCCACGACAGAACAATCCTCACAAGCCCCAACTCTTGAAGATCCTTCCTACGTCATGGGAGTAGTATTCGGCTCTAGTCTTGGTAACGTCATTCAATTACAAAAAGAAATTATCGCCTACGACAACAGTAAAATTCTTGCTGGTGTTAAAGATGCACTTGAAGGAAAGGTGGATTTAGAAAGTGAGCAATTACAAGCCACGTTAAAAAATATTCAAGATAAATTACAACAAGCAGAGCAACAAAATTTCACAAAAATTAGCGAAAAAGCGAAAGCTGACGGCGACAAATTCCGTGCGGAATTTGCAACGCAAGACAACGTAAAACAAACGGAGTCAGGTTTGTTATATCGAATTGAAGAAGCGGGTAAAGGCGATGCCATCAAAGCAACGGATACAGTAACAGTACATTACACGGGTAAATTAACTGATGGTAAAATTTTTGATAGCTCTAAAGAGCGTGGTCAACCAGCTCAGTTTAAATTAAACCAAGTTATTAAAGGTTGGACAGAAGGTTTACAACTCATCAAGAAAGGCGGAAAAATTACTTTAGTGATTCCACCTGAATTAGCATATGGTGAGCAAGGCGCAGGCCCAATGATTACACCAAATGCGACCCTATATTTTGATATTGAAGTATTAGATGTTGAGCAATAATCAGGCATCATAGATAACAAAGTGCGATAAGAAATTGTCGCACTTTTTCAATTTTGTTTTTGAATAAAGGAATTAATAGTGAAATTATTAAAAACATGGATATATATAATCACTTTATTGTATTTACCCCAAGTCTGGTCAATCACTGATATTAATATTAAATATAGCTCAAATTATCTAATGCCTGCTTATGTTCACTTTCAAGCAGAGGGTAAAAGATATAAGGTCGCAGCAAGTATTAATGTGCCTTTTTATAAAATTCAGTTTTCCTCACAAGGTGAGCAAACGACGAATTATTTTAAAATGGAAGATTATCTAGATACGCGGAATGGCAAACCTTATGCACTCTCTAAGATTCGTCATCAACAAGTTGAATACGGAAAAGTACAAAACGGCTTATCAAAACAAGATGTCAATCTTCCAATTTTTGATTTATTTTCTCTCGCCTTTCAACTTGCTTATTACGATAAATTACCGCTTAATTTTATGATTACTAACGGCAAAAAACTCTACAAAATGGAAAACGTTGTGGTCAATAAAAGTACGAGAAAATTACCAAACTCAGGGCAAGAGCAAATGGAGATCAGTTACCGATTTAAAACGGAAGATAATAAGGAAATTGTAGTCAAGAAAATCGCTGGAGAAGGCTTTCCTCGTTATATTTCTTACAGCAGGGACGGTGATGACTACGAGCTAACCTTTAAAGAATTTGTAAAATAATCAAATTATAGAAATCTAACAATTTAACTGAAAATTGCCCTTAAATGTTATTAGTGAATCCAACATTTAAGGGCAACTTATTTTAGGGATTTATACAAGAAAATAACGATAGGCAGGGCTTTCTGTTACATCTTGGTGCACATAACCTAATTCAACTAAATATTGGTTAAATGCCTGTTGATTAGCGCTACTGTCTGAGGAATTAAATTGGAACGCGGCTAACACATTACCATAATCCGCGCCGTGTGCTCGGTAGTGGAAAAGCGAGATGTTCCAGTTTGTGCCAAGGGTTTCAAGGAATTTTAATAAGGCGCCTTTTTGTTCTGGAAATTCAAAGCTATATAACCGCTCTTGCAGACTGCTGTTGGCACGACCGCCGATCATATAACGAATGTGGGTTTTGGCGATGTCGTCGTTGGATAAATCTTCCACGTTATAGCCATTTTGTTGGAGCTGTTGCAAAATCTCGGCTTTTTCTTGTTTGCCTCGAATACGCACGCCGACGAAAATGCAGGCTTGTTGGGCATCGGTGTAACGGTAGTTAAATTCGGTGACCGCACGTTCACCCAAAATGTGGCAAAAACGCAAGAAACTGCCTTTTTGTTCAGGAATAGTTACAGCAAATAAGGCTTCTTGCTGTTCACCAATTTCGCAACGTTCGGACACATAACGTAAAGTATGGAAATTGAGATTTGCGCCTGACAGTACATTTACCAAGGTTTCTCCCTGAATATTATGCTCTTTGACATATTTTTTTAGCCCAGCCAAAGAAAGCGCTCCCGAAGGTTCGGCGATAGCACGCACATTTTCGAACATATCTTTCATTGCCGCACAAATTTCGTCGCTGTCTACCAATACCACGTCATCCAAATATTGTTGACAGACTCGGAAGGTTTCATCGCCAATGCGTTTTACCGCCACGCCGTCGGCAAACAGTCCCACACGCTCTAAATCCACAGGTTTACCTGCTTTTAACGCCGCATACAAACAGGCGGAGTCTTTAGATTCCACCCCAATCACTTTGATTTCGGGCATCAATTGTTTGATAAGCACGGCAACGCCAGCCGCCAAACCGCCGCCGCCCACAGGCACAAAAATGCGGTCGATTTCGGTGTTTTGTTGCAATAATTCCATTGCCAACGTACCTTGCCCAGCAATCACCGCAGGGTGATCAAAGGGCGGTATGAAGGTCATATTTTTTTGTTGCGATAACTCAATGGCTTTGGCTTTGGCTTCATCAAAGTTAACGCCGTGCAGCAATACTTCGCCGCCGTAACCACGCACCGCATCCACTTTGATACTCGGCGTGTTTTGTGGCATCACGATTAAGGCACGCAAGCCCAGTTGTTTCGCCGATAGTGCCACTCCTTGGGCGTGATTGCCTGCCGAAGCAGCGATAACGCCAGCGACTTTTTGTTCGGCGTTTAATCCTGCGATCATGGCGTAAGCACCACGCAATTTGAAGCTATGCACAGGCTGACGATCCTCACGTTTCACCAACACTTTATTGCCTAAGCGATCAGAAAGTTTGCTCATTTCTTGCAACGGCGTTACCTGTGCAATGTCATACACTTTCGCACTTAAGACCGCTTTGAGATATTCAGCCCCTGTGGGTTGAGTTGGGTTGTTTTGCATAATATTGCCTGTTTTTATATTCTAAATATTTGCTTAAATCTTCGTCTTATCCCGCACTGCCCCTTTATCCGCCGAGGTGGCGAAATGCCCGTACACTTTTAGGGCAAAGGACACTTCACGCTGGCGGCTTGCTGGTTTCCAGCCGAGTTTGTCTTGTTCCGCACGGCGTTGGGCAAGTTCTTGTTCATCCACTACCAACTGAATTGAGCGGTTTGGAATGTCGATTTCAATGGTATCGCCGTCTTTTACTACGCCGATTAAACCGCCTGCCGCCGCTTCGGGTGAGCAGTGTCCAATGGAAAGCCCAGAGGTGCCGCCAGAGAATCGTCCGTCGGTGAGCAACGCACAGGCTTTGCCTAAGCCCATTGATTTCAGATAGCTGGTTGGGTAGAGCATTTCTTGCATACCCGGCCCGCCTTTTGGCCCTTCGTAGCGAATGATGACCACGTGTCCTGCTTGTACTTTGCCGCCCAAAATGCCAGCAACGGCATCTTCTTGGCTTTCAAACACAATGGCTTTGCCCGTGAATTTCAAAATACTTTCGTCCACGCCAGCGGTTTTCACGATACAGCCGTCTAACGCCAAGTTGCCTGAGAGCATCGCTAAACCGCCGTCTTGGCTATAGGCAAACTGTTTGCTACGGATACAGCCATTTTCACGGTCATCGTCCACCGTGTCCCAACGGCAATCTTGCGAGAAGGCTTGCGTGGTGCGAATGCCTGCTGGCCCTGCACGGAAGAATTTGTGTACCGCTTCGTCTTTGGTCAGCACAATGTCGTATTTGGCGATCTGATCGCCAATGCTCATTCCAAGCACGGTGCGAGTGTCGTTATGCAGAAGGTTGGCACGATCTAACTCGCCCAAAATCGCCATAATGCCGCCAGCACGGTGTACGTCTTCCATATGGTATTTTTGCGTGTTTGGTGCCACCTTGCTTAAGCACGGCACCACACGAGAGAGGCGGTCGATGTCTTGCATCGTGAAATCCACCCCAGCTTCTTGCGCTGCCGCCAATAAATGCAGCACCGTATTGGTAGAACCGCCCATTGCAATATCTAAGCTCATTGCGTTTTCAAAGGCATTTTTGGTGGCAATAGCACGAGGCAGCACGCTGGCGTCATCTTGTTCATAATAGCGTTTGCACAGCTCGACGATTTGCGAACCAGCGTCTAAAAACAACCGCTTGCGGTCGGCGTGGGTGGCAAGGCAAGAACCGTTGCCTGGCAAGCTCAAGCCTAACGCTTCCGTTAAGCAGTTCATTGAGTTGGCGGTGAACATTCCCGAGCAAGATCCGCAAGTTGGGCAAGCGGATCGTTCGATCTGCTCGCTGTCTTCGTCCGATACATTCGGGTTCGCCCCTTGGATCATTGCATCCACCAAGTCTAATTTGATGATTTTGTCGGAAAGTTTGGTTTTACCCGCTTCCATCGGACCGCCAGAAACGAACACCGCAGGAATATTCAAGCGTAACGCCGCCATTAACATTCCTGGGGTGATTTTGTCGCAGTTGGAAATGCACACCATCGCATCAGCACAGTGGGCGTTGACCATATATTCCACACTGTCGGCAATCAAATCACGGCTTGGCAACGAATAAAGCATACCGCCGTGCCCCATCGCAATCCCATCATCCACCGCAATGGTATTAAACTCTTTCGCCACACCGCCTGCTTTTTCGATCTGCTCGGCAACCAACTGCCCCATATCTTTTAGGTGAACGTGACCCGGCACAAACTGGGTAAAGGAATTAACCACCGCAATAATCGGCTTGCCGAAGTCGTTATCTTTCATTCCCGTGGCACGCCACAAGGCACGGGCGCCCGCCATATTGCGACCTTGCGTACTGGTCGCCGAACGTAATTTTGGCATCTCTATTTCACTCCAACTAAATTTTAAAAATCTAAACGAATAACATCATAAACTTTACTTAACTGATTGGTGAGCAAATGTAATTCACGCTCACTTTGAACGGTTAAATGAATTTGTGCGGCATTATTTTGTGAACGCATATTCATTTCAATCACATAAAAACCACGATGACGAATAACACGCAGAATACGCTCTAAGGTTTCGGGGCGTTGGTTCACTTCAAGGGTAACTTGATAAGTTTGCATAAAATATCCTTAATTTTTTCTAAAATTCACCGCACTTACATTTGTTCAACCATATCTGAATTACAGGCATTCGGCGGTACTAATGGCCACACATTCTCGTTACTTGAGATACAAACGTGCAAGAAATAAGCTTCTTTACTATTCAATAAACGGTCTAGCGCCCCTTCGACTTCAGATCCCTTAGTAATACATTCACCCTTAATACCGAAAGCAGCTGCTAACATCACAAAATCAGGGTTGTCATCTAAAATAGTGTTACTGAATCTGGCGTTGAAGAATAATTCTTGCCATTGGCGCACCATGCCAAGCCGTTGATTATCCAGTAGCACGATTTTGATCGGTGTTTTACCTCGTTTGAAGGTGCCGAGTTCTTGGATGTTCATCATAATGGAACCGTCCCCTGAAATTAAAATAACATCGTCATCAGGACGTGCTTTTTTCGCGCCAATGGCGGCAGGTAAACCAAAGCCCATTGTGCCGTAGCCAGCGGAGGTAATGTAATTCTCAGGTGCATAGTGTTGCATATGCTGTGCCGACCACATTTGATGTTGCCCCACATCGGTAGTAATAATCGCATTTTTGGGCTTTTTATTAGATAACGAATGCAATAGCCACAATGGATTAATAAAGGTATCGCCTTGATTTTCACTATAAGTGAAATCATATTTTTGTTTTAATTGCTTGATATGCTGTTGCCATTCTTCAATCTGTAGAGAAATAGAAAGGGCATTAAAGATTTCCTTCAAATCACCACGCAATACCGCATCTGGCTTGCGCAATTTACCGATTTCCGCAATATCAATATCTGCATGAATTACCTTAGCCTTAGGCGCAAAACTGTCTAAGTTTCCTGTAACACGATCGTCAAAACGCGCACCGAAAGCAAGGAGTAAATCACATTCTTGTACCGCGTAATTAGCAGCTTTCGTGCCATGCATACCAATCATCCCCATATAATAAGGATTCTCCGGAGAAATACTGCCTAATCCTTTCAAAGTAGAAACGCTAGGTATTTGGGTAGTGTGCAAGAATTCACGCAATTCCGCTACCGCACCTGCCATTCCAACGCCGCCACCCACATAAACAACGGGACATTTAGCCTGTTTTAATAACTCAAGGGCCTTTGCAAGCTCTTCTTGCAGCAAGGAATTCGGTTTAGCGACAGAGTAAGTTATTGGTTGAAGTGATGTTGGAGCAAGTTGAACATCCTTTGGAATATCAACTAAAACGGGCCCAGGACGACTAGATGTGGCAATTTCAAAGGCTTTGGCAATGATCTCTGGCAATTCATCGATACTTTGAACTAAGAAACTATGTTTTGTACAAGCAAGAGATAATCCCAACACATCAGCTTCTTGGAAGGCATCAGTACCAATCAAATTAGAAGCAACCTGTCCGGTGATAGCCACCACAGGAATGGAGTCCATTTGAGCATCGCCCAAGCCAGTAATAAGATTAGCTGCACCAGGACCGGAAGTGGCGATACAGACTCCAACTTTACCACTAGAGCGCGCATAACCAATTGCAGCCATGGAAGCGCCTTGTTCATTACGGCATAGTAAATGGTCGATACCTGCATCATAAAGCGCATCGTAAACAGGCATTATTGCACCACCGGGATAACCAAATACGGTTGTTACTCCCTGCGCCTTCAAACTTTCAGTAACTAATCTTGCTCCGTTCATACTTTTTCCTTGATGTTTCATGGGTATAAAAAAAACCTCGCTATTTTTTGTAGCGAGGTTCATTTGTCATAATTTAAGGTCTTTCTCAATTATCAAACGCCACTCGCCTCGTGATAATAATTACCACGAGGTTAATAATAATGTTGATCATTGAGTTAAATTTACGCATTTCATTATGG
The DNA here is from genome assembly GCA_002015125.1 of [Haemophilus] felis. GTDB lineage: Bacteria > Pseudomonadota > Gammaproteobacteria > Enterobacterales > Pasteurellaceae > Pasteurella > Pasteurella felis. The sequence goes on along the minus strand of MUYB01000026.1, from coordinate 4,533 downwards.
TTATATGATGTCAATAGCTGTTATTAATAACGTTCTTTTAAATCAGAAGCAAGAGTTTTTCTTGGATTATTTGCAAAATAATTAAATTTTTTGAAATATTATGCGAAATCCTGATTCATATCAAAAGCGGGGTGTGCTTGCTTATCGCTAGCAACGATACGCGCAGGTACACCAGCCGCGGTACAATATTCAGGAACAGGCTGTAAAACCACAGAATTAGCGCCGATTTTGGCATAGCGCCCAACTTCTATATTTCCTAGGATTTTAGCGCCAGCGCCTATCATTACTCCCTCTCGAACTTTCGGATGTCGATCTCCACTTTCTTTACCCGTACCACCTAAAGTTACACCCTGCAAAATCGAAACATCATTTTCAATTACTGATGTTTCTCCCACCACAATTCCTGTAGCATGGTCAAACATAATGCCACAACCAATTTTTGCTGCTGGGTGAATATCAACATCAAAGGCGACTGAAATTTGGTTTTGTAAATAAATAGCTAATGCTTTACGCTTTTTCTGCCAAAGGTAGTGGGTAATTCGATAACTCTGCAGCGCATGAAATCCTTTTAAGTAAAGTAATGGTGTTGAGAACAATTCTACCGCGGGATCACGATGGCGCACTGCTCGAATATCGCAAGCGGCGCTACTAATAATATCTGGCTGGGCTTGGTAAGCTTCTTCAATAATTTCTCGCAAAGCGATAGCAGGCATAATTGGGGTTGCTAATTTATTCGCCAAAATATAACTCAAAGCGCTACCTAAATTATGGTGCTTTAAAATCGTAGCATGAAAAAAACTGGCCAACATCGGCTCATTTTCTGCGAGCTCTTTTGCTTCCTCTCGGATTAAATTCCAAATTTGTAACGGCATATTATTTTCTCATTCCTCTTTCTTTTCGCGACCCAATAAACTAATCGCCACATCTTTAACGCTTTTACCACAGAAAAGAACTTGATAAACCTGTTCTGTAATTGGCATTTCAATGCCTTGACGTTGCGCTAATAAATAAGCTTCCTTAGCGTTATAAAACCCTTCAACTACTTGGCCTATGTTATCTATGGCGGTTTGTGCGGAAAATCCTTGTCCCAACATCAAACCAAAGCGGCGATTACGCGATTGGTTATCAGTACAGGTTAAAACTAAATCGCCCAATCCAGACATTCCAATAAAAGTATTTGGCTTCGCCCCAAGTGAAACGCCTACGCGACTAATTTCTGCAATTCCTCGGGTAATTAGCGCTGTTCTCGCATTTGAACCGAATCCCATACCGTCTGACATTCCTGCGCTAATAGCAATAACATTTTTGATCGCACCGCCAAGTTGTACACCAACCATATCGTTATTAATATACACGCGGAAATGCTTACTGCAATGAATTCTAGCCTGAAATTCTAAGGCGAATTTTTCGTTATTGGATGCTAAGGCGATAGCCGTTGGCATACCAGCTGCTAATTCTTTTGCAAATGTCGGCCCAGATAAAACAGCAAGTGGATAATGCGTCCCCAACTGTTCTTCAATCACTTCTTGCAACAATCTTCCCGTATCTCGTTCCAAACCTTTTGTGGCCCAGGCAATTCGGTGTTCTGATGTTAAATAAGGTTGAATCTGTGTAATAACCTCTGCGAAAACATGGCTTGGTACAACAATTAATAAATCTCTAGACTTCCCAATAGCAGTAGCTAAATCGGGTTCAATGAAAAGAGAATCAGGGAAACCAACATCAGGTAAAAATTTTGCATTTTGCCTATCTTGATGCAAACGCTGCATATGTAATGGATCGTGCCCCCATAAATAAGTCGGGAAGCCATTCCGTGAAAAAGCTATGGCAAGTGCAGTACCATAAGATCCTGCACCAATAACAGTAATTGGCGAGGTGGTAAGTGCGGTATTCATAGTATTCTCCAAAGATTAAATGCGGCGGATAAAAGATAGATAAAAATTCGCTCCCATAAAATGAGAGCGAAAGCTGTAAGAAATTAATTAGTGAAGTTCTTTTTTGTCTTCTGCTGAATTTGGTTCAGCTGACTCTTCCTCTTGGCGCTGCAAATATTCCATAAATAAAGCATCGAAATTCACTGGCGCAAGATTTAACGCAGGGAAAGTACCACGATTAACCAAGCTAGAAACTAATTCACGAGCATAAGGGAATAACATACTTGGGCATTGTGCCGTTAAGCAATGTGCCATTTGGATCTCTTCTAAACCACTAATTGAGAAAATACCCGCTTGTTTTACTTCACAAATAAAAGCTACATCGCCAGATTCTTCTAAAGTCGTTTCTACAGAAATATTCAAACAAACTTCATATAAATCCTCACCTATTTGTTTAGCTTCTGTGCTTAAATCAAAACCTAATTTTGGATTCCATTCTTGTTGGAAAACCTGCGGTAAGTTTGGTGCTTCAAAAGACACATCTTTCACATAAATACGTTGGATTTGTAACGTTGGCTGGGCTTGTTGCTCTTCTGGATTTGCTACCGCTTCATTTTCCACTACTTTGTTTTCTTCTGTCATTTTTTAAGTCCTTATTTTTTTACTAAAGGTAAATTTGCAGCTCGCCAAGCAGCGATGCCCTCTTTTAATGTATAAACTTGGTTAAAGCCTTGTTTAGTCAATAATTCTGCTGAAGCAGTTGCACTGATGCCAGAGGCACAAACCACAATAACTGGTTTATCCTTAAATTGCTCAATTTTGCCTAAATTCTGCTTTTTAATCTCTGCTGGTAAGATATTAATACTGTTCACAATGTGCCCTTGTTTAAAATCATCAGGGGAACGGATATCTAACAGAACTGCATCTTGATTATTAATTAAGCTAGTTGCTTGAGGGTTGGTTACTACTTTAACTTTAGTGGTAACAGATTTCACCAAAGTGTAAATCACAGTTAAAAACACCAATACCCAAGCAACAACCATTAAAGTATGATTTTGTGCAAATTGCTTTGCCATTACGATAAATTCTTCCATTTGGCTCTCAAATTAAGTTAAAACAATGAAGCCTTAAGTATAACCGTAGTTTATCTATCTTTCAAAGAAAGTATTTAATTGATCTGCATTATAGAATCAAGGGTAAATTTATTGGTATATTAAACAAACGAATTTTTTGTTTAATGGCATAAAGTTCTTTCAATCCTTTCTTAACAGAAAGTTTTTTATCTCTCTTCTAAAAAAGGGCACATTTATGTTTCTTATTCAATTTGCCATAGTATTACTATGTATTTTGATCGGTGCACGTCTTGGCGGTATCGGTCTAGGGGTAATGGGTGGTGTTGGTCTATCCATTTTGGCATTTGTTTTTGGGTTAAAACCAGCTGGTTTACCTATTGATGTAATGCTAATGATCATGGCTGTAGTTTCTGCGGCAGCTGCAATGCAAGCTTCGGGCGGTTTAGATTATATGATCAAAATCGCGACTCGTATTTTGCATAAAAATCCACGCCATATTACTTTTATCGCCCCAGCGGTAACCTATGTATTTACCCTGTTAGCAGGTACTGGCCATGTTGCTTATTCTGTTCTCCCTGTTATCGCGGAAGTTAGTCGTCACAATGGTATCCGTCCAGAACGTCCATTATCAATGGCGGTAATTGCCTCGCAATTCGCGATTGTTGCAAGCCCAATTGCGGCTGCAGTAGTTGCAGTGGTTGCATATCTAGAACCTCAAGGTATTCATTTAGGTAATGTTCTTGCAGTAACTGTACCTTCCACTATTTTGGGAATGTTCTTATCTTGTATTTTCGTCAATAAAATGGGTAAAGAATTAAAAGACGATCCTATTTACTTAGCAAGATTACAAAATCCAGAATACAGCCAATTATTGCAAGCAAAAACTAATTTTGAAGAAATGGAAATTAGTAGCACAGCAAAAACCTCTGTAGCTATCTTCTTATTTGGTGCATTCTTGGTAGTGATTATGGGGGCGATTCCAAGTTTACGTCCAGCTTTCGACGGTAAACCAATGGGAATGGCACATACCATCGAAATTGTGATGCTATCTGCAGCGGCGCTAATTATGTTAATTTGCAAACCAGATGGTAACGTTATCACTAAAGGATCTGTTTTCCACGCGGGTATGCGCGCAGTAATTGCAATCTTCGGTATCGCATGGTTAGGTGATACATTAATGCAAGCGCATATGTCAGAAGTAAAAGACATGGTTAAAACTCTTGTGGAAACAGCACCTTGGGCATTTGCTTTAGCTTTATTCTTACTTTCTGTTTTAGTAAACAGTCAAGGCGCAACAGTGGCAACCTTATTCCCATTAGGTATCGCATTAGGTATTCCAGCACCAATCTTGATCGGTGTATTTGTCGCAGTAAATGGTTACTTCTTTATTCCTAACTACGGTCCAATTATTGCCTCTATCGACTTTGATACAACGGGAACAACGCGTATCGGTAAATTCATTTTTAACCACAGCTTTATGCTACCAGGCTTATTAAGCATGGCATTCTGTTTAGCATTCGGTTTATTATTCGCAAATTTATTCCTATAGTGGTGTAATGGACAAAAATGTGGGATTTTTGTCCATT
>MUYB01000025.1 GCA_002015125.1 [Haemophilus] felis | reverse complement strand
CGAGCTGATAATACTCTGCCTTCTCAGTGTTCACAATTTGATGATAAACCACCTTTTCACTTAAGCTATCCATTATGACCAAAACGCCAAATTCTCGCCCAAAGAAAGTGGTATCCATAATAATATTCAAATAAGTTGAAATAGGCGATTTTAAGGCTGATTTAGGGGCTTTATCAATATATCTTTGAATGGTTTTAACGGAACATTTATATTTTAAAGCGAGGTCTTTATAGGTTTGTTTTCCTTGTGAATAATTAAACCAAATATCGCTAGGATTTAATTTCTTTTGGAAGGTAAAAGTCTTATTACAGGAAGGACATTTATAGCGTTGGATATTGTTTTTTAATCCGTGTTTATGAATAACAGTATTTTGGCAGTAAGGGCAATTTTTTGGTTCATTTTCAAAAATGTGGGTTAAAGGCTTATAGTATAAGGCTTAACTGCACTTTTTTCCCACATTTTTGTCCATTACACCCCTATTTATATCTAAAAAAACAGCAGACTCACTATCAAAGTTTGTTCTGCTGTTTTTTTATTTTTTTAATCTCCGCCACATTTTATCTTCCTGCCCTCGCCATAAACGTTGAATATTCTCATGATGACGATAAACAAGTAGGCAACAAACTAAAGCCACAGGAAAAGTAAATTCTGGTTTAAACCACCAAACATAAAAAGGAATCACTAATGCGGTGATGACCGCGCTTAAAGATGAATATCCGCTAATAAGAAAAACCATCAGCCAACATCCCAACATAACGCCCATAACTGACCAACCAATTGGCGCTATCGCACCAAAGGCGGTAGCAACACCTTTTCCCCCTTTAAACTTAAAGAAAATCGGGAAAATATGGCCAAGACAAGCTGCTAAGGCTATCATACCTAATTCAAAATGACTGAACTGCAGATAATATCCCAACCAAACAGGTAATGCTCCTTTCAATACATCAAAAATCAATACGCTTAACGCCACTAGCTTACCGCCAATACGCAAAACATTCGTTGCTCCTGGATTATTTGATCCCTGAGTTCTAGGATCAGGTAAACCAGCCAACCTGCAAAAGAGAACAGCGCTAGAGATCGAGCCTAATAAATAAGCAAATATCATATAGAACAATGCGTATAAACTCATATTTTGTCCTTTTGAAGGTAGAGAGTAGAATATGTTCGTGTATTCTACATAAACTTGATAGCATAACTCTAATGAAATTTAGCAATATAAGGAAAAATAAGATGACAGATCGGATCTTTATCGAACAATTGATTGTTTTTGCTCAAATAGGTGTTTATGAATGGGAACAACAAATTAAACAGAAATTGATCTTTGATATTGAAATGCAGTGGGATTGTGAAAAAGCATCCTTAACTGATGATCTTCAATTTTGCTTAAATTACGCAGCAGTAAGCGAAGCGATCATTCAGTATGTGGAAAGCAAACCTTTTTTATTAATTGAGCGAGTGGCCTACGAAGTAGCTGATCTTATTCAACAACAATTTGGTGTGAAATGGCTACGCCTCAAATTAAGTAAACCCAAAGCGGTGGCACAAGCAAGCAATGTAGGAATTATCATTGAAAGAAAATCCCAAGAGGATTAAAAAGAAAAACGGGCGAATTTCTCGCCCATTTTGTTTATGTAAAATCAATCTAATTAGATTTTTTGCATTGCAGCCACTTCTGCAGCGAAGTCTGCTTCAACTTTCTCGATACCTTCACCCACTTCAAAGCGAACGAAACCTTCAACATCTGCACCATTTTCTTTTAAGAAATCGCCCACAGATTTAGATGGATCCATTACAAATGGTTGACCTGTTAATGACACTTCGCCAGTGAATTTTTTCATACGACCTTCAACCATTTTCTCTGCGATTTCACGTGGTTTACCAGATTCCATTGCGATAGCAACTTGGATTTCACGCTCTTTTGCCACCACTTCTGCAGAAACGTCTTCAGGTTTAACAAATTCAGGACGGCTTGCTGCAACGTGCATTGCCACTTTTTTGAATAAATCTTCATCAGCACCTTTACCAGAAACCAACACGCCGATTTTAGCACCGTGTAAGTAAGAGGCTTTTGCGTTTGCTAAGTATTGAACACGGCGGATATTCATATTTTCACCGATTTTAGCCACTAACGCCGCACGTTTTTCTTCAAATTGAGCTTGAAGTGCTTCGATTGCCACATCTTTATTCGCTGCTGCATAATCTGCAACTTCGTTTGCTAATTCTAAGAAACCTGCATCTTTTGCTACGAAGTCTGTTTCGCAGTTCATTTCTACCAACACACCAAAATCAGCACCAACACGAGCAAGGATAACGCCTTCAGCCGCAACACGACCTGCTTTTTTCGCCGCTTTTGCTTGACCCGATTTACGCATATTATCGATAGCTAATTCGATGTCACCATTCGCTTCTACTAACGCTTTTTTACATTCCATCATACCAGCGCCAGTACGCTCACGAAGTTCTTTTACTAATGATGCTGTAATTTCAGCCATTTTTTAATCCTCTATCCACTTAAATGTGCGATTCTGCACCGCACTTGAAATAAAAAGCAGGGAACTTAAAAGCCCCCTGCGAACCAATTAATCGTTGTGATTAATAATAAGGGCTTTCGCCTTATTGACTTGAATTATTCTGCTGCTTCAACTGCTTCTTCAGCAAAACTTTCTTCAGTAACAGGTTTTTGGTTGCCACCCTCTTTCACCGCCGCTACTGCCGCAGTTAAGTAAAGTTGAATTGCGCGAGCGGCGTCGTCGTTACCTGGAATGATGTAATCCACACCATCTGGATCAGCGTTAGTATCCACAATCGCAAATACAGGAATACCAAGATTGTTTGCTTCTTTTACTGCGATATGTTCGTGGTCAGCACCGATAACAAATAATGCATCTGGTAAACCGCCCATATCTTTGATACCACCAAGACTTAATTCAAGTTTCTCCATCTCACGGCTACGCATTAACGCTTCTTTTTTGGTTAATTTATCGAAAGTACCATCTTGAGATTGAGTTTCTAAATCTTTTAAACGTTTAATTGATTGACGAACTGTTTTCCAGTTAGTCAACATACCACCTAACCAACGGTGGTTTACATAATACTGTTGACAGTCTAATGCTGCTGTTTTAACTGCGTCAGTTGCCGCACGTTTTGTACCAACAAATAAGATTTTACCGTTGTTGCTCGCAATGCGAGTTAATTCAACTAATGCTTCGTTGAACATTGGAACGGTTTTTTCAAGATTGATGATGTGAACGCCATTGCGTGGTCCGAAAATGAATGGTTTCATTTTTGGGTTCCAGTAACGAGTTTGGTGACCGAAGTGAACGCCTGCTTGTAGCATATCGCGCATTGAAACTTGTGCCATAATATTTTCCTTTTAGTTGGGGTTTAGCCTCCACATACCAAGCAAATCGACCGTTTGGCACCCCGATTTACCCTCGAAGTATGTGTGTGATGTTTAAGTTAATAATAAAATTTAAATGTTAGTTTACACAGGGCAAAATAACGGCGCGTTTTATACCACAAAACAAGCTCAAAAACTAGGAAATTTTTAGCATATAAAAAAATACCTAGACACATTACCTAGGTATTTTGTTCAATAGAAAAAGCAGAATTATTGTTCATCTTGATTCATAAATGAATCATTCACTTCAATTTTTGCTTTTGCTCGCAATGCAGATAATAAGCTTCGCTGTAAATCAGATTGATGCATTTGAATAATTTGTTGAGCAAAAACTTTGCGTTCTTGTTCTTCTAAAGCACCTTGTTCGATACCATTTAGTTCAACTAATACGATTTCTCCAATGCTTGATTTTACCGCTTGGTAACTTGCTTTATCTTTCAGCTTCATGGCAAATACTGCATTTTTCAGCACAGGATCTTCATTACCAATAAAAACCCAAGTTTGCGCTTCTGTAAATTTCACATCTTCTGGCAATGGCGTTTTTGCATCTTGATTGAGCAAATTAGCCAGATCCGTTGCCTGTGCTAATAGTGAAGCTTGTGCTTTCTCTGTTGCTAAATATGCATGAATCTCTGCTTTCGCATCTTCTAAAGTTTTAGTGGATTCCGCCTTATGTTCAAGCACTCTCACCACAATAGAATGTTGCTCACCTACCGTCATCGGCTCAGAATTCACTCCGCCTTGGGTAATATCTGAACGGAAAATAGCAGAAATGACATTCGGATAATTTAAGGCTGCAGGCACGGCATTTTGGGAGAAATAATCAACCTCTTTAATTGCTAAACCAGCGACTTTCGCTGCTGCATCTAAAGATTCTGGATTTTCAAAAGCTTTCTCTGCAATTTGTTTTTCTAAAGTGTAATATTGATTAGTGGCTAAATTTTCACGAATTTGTTGTGCAATTTGTGTTTTCACTTGCTCTAACGGCAGCACGCTCTGTTCTTTATGTTCAGATAATAAAATAATATGGAAATTATCATCAACCTTAACTGGTTTGCTATATTCCCCTACATTTTTTAACGCCTTCGCTGCGTCCTCAAAAGCTTTAGGAAATGCCCCTGGCGTAAACCAACTTAAATCACCACCATTTTGTGCTGAGATTTTATCTAATGAACGAGCTTGTGCTAAACCCGCAAAATTTGCTCCGTCCTGTAAGGCACTATAAACCTCATCAGCTTCTTTTGGTGTAGCCACTTGAATATGAGATAAACGAATTTGCGCAGGTGTCATATAAAGGGCTTTGTTATCTTGATAATATTGCGCCACTTCCACATCTGATACTTGAATTTGTTTTTCTACATCCTGCTTAGTTAATTCAATATATTGAACTTTCGCAACTTCAGGAACTAAAAATGCCGCTTTGTTCCCTTTATAGTAAGATTTAACTTCTTCGTCCGTAACGCTTTGCTTCGCAATTTCTGGCGTTAAATTTAATTTAGCCAAACGTAATTGGCGTTTTTGAAAAAATAATTCAGCTAATTGTTTTTGCTGCGCAGGCACAATAAAATCCGTCGTAGCTAAACCAGTTTCTAATTGATCTAAACGTAACGCCTGACGAACTGTTTCAGCATAGGCATCTGGAGTTAAATTGTTAAGCTGTAGCAGACGTTGATACAAAGCATTATCAAATTTACCCTCAGTTTGGAAAATTTTACTACTGATAATTTGTTGCTTAATTTGATCATCGCTTGCACCGAGTTTTAAATCATCTGCATATTGACGTAATAATTCTTCATTAATTAACTGATTTAATACATTTTGTCTTAATCCAGCGACAAATTCTGGCGACCCCGCAGCTGCTGCGAATTGATCTCCCAATTGTTGACTAAGACGTTCAAACTCTGCTTCATAACGCTGGTGAAAAAATTGTTGGGAAATTTCTTGGCCGTTAATTTTTACTGCCGAGGTATCTACTCGAGTAAATAAATATCCCGTCATGCCACTGATAACAAAAGCCACCGCAATTAATCCAAGCAATAACTTGGCAGCCCAACTATTTGTCATATTATGAAGTTTTTCAAATAACATTCTTTTATCCTTGATAAATTTTTATTGTAGATAAGTGGCAGGATTATAATAGAAAGCGTTAATATTCTCACTATGAAAATCAAAAAATCCTGTTTTCAACTAAACCTTAAACCGATTTTCCCATTTTTCCCAATAAGGTTGTTGTGCTAATTTACTGATTAAAAAATCAATAAACGATCTCACTTTAGCGTTTGCGTATTTACTTGGGAAATATAAAGCATAGAGTGCGTGAGTAGTATAGGTCAGCTTATCGTCGATGGTTAACGGAATTATATCGTCCTTCTCAATGTACTCGCCAATAAGATAAGTTGGTAAATAAGTTACACCTTGATGTTCTAATACGGATTTTAATAACACTAGACCACTATTAGCTTGAATAGATACATGAGGGCTTGGACAGTCATTTGAATCGCTTTTTATTTCTGGCGTTAATCCCGGATAAACCAATAGCGAGTGCATTAATAAATCTTTAGATGTTTTAGGGTAAGGCTTGTCGCTCAAATATTCTTTTGATGCACAATAAGCCCAACGAATATCCGCAAGCTTTCTTGTTGCATAATTTAGCGGCGGTGTTGAGGCAATCCGCAGTGCAATATCAATATTTGAAGCATTGAGATTAACAAAATCATCACTTAAAAACACTGAAACATCTACATCAGGTGCTATGGTTTTATACTCACTGATGAGAGAAATAAGATGGGAATATCCAAAAGCAATAGAACAAGTTAATTTCAACTCACCTCGAGGTCGCTTATCATAGTTGGCGGTAGTATTCAGCACTTCTTCAAAAGAATTTAGCAAGGCATAGGATTGTTTAACCAAATATTCACCAGCTTCCGTTAATTTAATGGAACGAGTGGTTCGGTGAAATAAAGACACCCCCAACTCGCGTTCCAAGTGGGCAAGACTTTTACTAATAGATGAAGGAGAAATATTTAGTTTGCGAGCCGCTTCGCTAATACTTTCGCACTCAACAATTTTCAATAAAATTTCTAAATTTTTGATACTAAAATACGGATTCATAGTGATTTTTAACGTTCAATGTAATTTTAGATAATGATAGTTAAGAATATCTAGGCATTAAAAATGCCATAACACATTGCTATTATTTCTTTAGATTCAATAGTGATTTTAAAAATCAGCAAAGATAACAGATTACAATTTTTGAGTAAAAAGAATAGGATCAAGTAGTATTTTATCTCAGAAGGAAAAAATCATGTTATCAAAGCTCAAACCTTATAAATCTTCCATTATTCTACTTCTCGCTTTAGTTATTGGCGGACTTGTCGGTATTATATTTCCAGCTTTAGCTAAAAAAGTAGAGCCAATTGGACAAATCTTTCTAAATTTACTCTTTACAATTATCGTTCCCCTTGTCGGTATCAGTGTTATTTCTTCCATTGCGAGCATGACGGATCTGAAAAAATTAGGGAAAATCGTTACTGTCATCTTTATCGTCTCTATCTGCATGGCATTAATTCCTGCCGCGGGCGTGGTTGGTATGGCGCTATGGTATGACCCAGCACAAGGCGTAACAATAGATCTTTCTCAAACCGTACAAAGCAGCGGACAAATGGATTTCGTCAGTATGATCACAACGAAAGATTTCGTTGGTCTATTTTCTAAATCCAACATTCTCGCATTAATCATTTTCTCCATTATCGCGGGTATCGCTATTGGCCAATCAGGCGAAACCGGCAAACGCATTTCGGAACTTCTTAATGATGCTAACCAAGTGATTATGCGTATCGTGTCAATTATTATGGTTATCGCACCTGTTGGTCTTGGTTGTTATTTTGCAGCAACGATGGCAAGTCAAGATGCACAAATTTTAGCGACATTTGGACGTGCAATGATATTGTTCTTCGTCGCAACATTAATTTACTACGTTGTAGGTTCAACCATTTATTCTTGGATTGGTAATGGTAGCGCCGGCGTTAAAGCCTTCTGGAAGCATGCCATTGCACCATCTGCTACCGCATTAGGCACTTGCTCTAGTTTAGGTACATTGCCTGTTACATTAACTGCAGCGAAAAAAATGGGTATCAATGAAGAAATTGCAGATGTGTCCATTCCTTTATTAGTTAACCTAAATAAAGGCGGTGTAGCAATGATTGCGGCGCTAAAAATTGTCTTCATTTATTCTATCCTCAATATTCCTTTTACCGCTGAAGTCTTTATGTTAACTATGGTTATTTCCGTTTTATCTGCAATTATTGTAGGCGGTGTGCCTGGTGGCGCCTTCTTAGGGGAAATCTTTATCGTAACTACTTTAGGTTTACCAATGGAAACCATTCCTATGTTAATGTTATTCACGACTTGAATGCCACACAAATTGTAGAAAGATTTTGTGGTAAAAAATCCAATGTAGCTTAATATTTAATTATTTAGGTGGAAATTATTATGAAACAATCAAATCACATCGAAACCAAATTGATCACTAGCGGTCGCGCTAAACGCTTTACCCAAGGTTCTGTAAACCCAGTTGTTCAACGTGCATCTTCTCTCGTTTTTGAGAATGTTAAGCACAAAAAATTTGCAACGGCGAATCGCGCGAAAGGGGAATTATTTTACGGTCGTCGCGGCACGCTAACTCACTTTGCTTTACAAGAGGCGATGAGTGAAATTGAAGGTGGCGTAGGCTGCTACCTTTACCCAAGTGGTGCAGCGGCGGTAACGAATGCGATTTTGGCATTTTTGAAATCGGGCGACCACGTGTTAATGACAGGCTCTGCCTATGAGCCTACTCAAGATTTCTGTAACTTGATTTTGAGCAAAATGGGTATTAGCACCACTTATTACGACCCCATGATTGGTGCAGGAATTAAAGCATTAATTCAACCAAATACCAAAGTGCTGTTCTTAGAGTCGCCTAGCTCCATTACCATGGAAGTACAAGATGTGCCAGCCATGGTAAAAGCGGCAAGAGAAGTGAACCCAGAGATTGTGATTATGATCGATAACACTTGGGCAGCGGGTGTGTTATTTGAACCGTTAAAATACGGTGTGGATATTTCCATTCAAGCGGCAACAAAATACATTATCGGTCATTCCGACGCAATGCTTGGCACGGCGGTATCCAACGCAAGATGCTGGGATCAATTACGGGAAAATTCCTATTTATTAGGACAAACCGTGGATCCTGACACAGCGTATTCTGGCAGCAGAGGATTAAGAACTCTCAAAGTACGTTTAAAACAACATGAAGAAAGTAGCATTTTAATTGCAAAATGGTTGGCGGAACGCCCAGAGGTTGAACGCGTAAATCACCCTGCGCTACCATCTTGTCCTGGTCATGAATTTTATGTAAGGGACTTCCACGGATCTTCTGGCTTATTTTCTTTCGTCTTGAAAAAACGTTTAAGTGATGAAGAATTGGCGAATTTCTTAGATAATTTCGAATTCTTCCATATGGCGTACTCTTGGGGCGGTTTTGAATCCTTGATCTTGGCAAACCAACCTGAAGAACTCAATCACATCCGTCCAGCCAAACCAGTGGATTTCTCAGGCACCTTAGTTCGCGTGCATATCGGCTTTGAAAATACAGAAGATTTAATCGCTGATTTAGAAGCAGGCTTTGCAAGAATTAAATAAGGCTAAGTAAAAAAATGGTTGTAAAGCAAACTATCCACAAGTTGCCTTACAACCATTTTAATCTCTCTCCACTAAAGCCCTAATTGGGGATAAAACTGTTCTGTTAGGCTAACCAATTCAGTTAGAGAAATCACCTTAACAGAAGAAATCTTGTTAAACATCTCATTCAAATTACGCGCTGTTAAATCCATATCCAACACATAGCAAGGTGCTTTAGCCTGTTGTAATAAATCAGGATATTTTAGCGCCAGCAAAACTCCGTCTTGCCATAACAATAAGGCATCCTGTGCTTGGCAATGTTCAAGATGTTGTTTGAGTTCGACGAATCCGTAGTCCGCTTGTGAAAAGGTGTAAAGCATACTGATTTCTCCGATTAAAAAGCCATCACTTTTTCTGCTTGCTGCAATTTATGCAGCAATGCTTCTCTGCTTAAAACCGCTGTTTTAATGATCGGATCAATCTCACCAAAACGTTGCAAAGATTGTTGGCAACAATAACGTTGTTCAATTTCATACAAATCGAGCAACTTAAAGGCGCGAGTGAAATCTTTTTGTAAGATTTGTTCCCCTTGCTGATCTTTAATTAGGTTAAACACACCGTCGTCCATAAAAAAAACAGCAATTTCATCTTCATGGCAAAAGGCGCTAGCGGCGAGCAACGCATCTAATCCTTCTCGACAACTGCTGCGACCAAAAGGCGCACTGCGAAATACAAAGGCTAATTTAATCATAGGGTTATTACTCGATCGGCTTCCAATACAGCTCGGCTAAATTCACCAAGCCCCGCTAACACAAAACCGTCCGCTAAATTACAAGATTGTTGATCCTTAGCGCTTTGTTGATCCACAACGCCTCGTCGTTGTGCGGCGGCGATACAAAGATGTAGTGGGAAATAATGTTGGTTGGATAATTGTTGCCAAGCTTGCACTAAATTAAATTCATCATTGGCAGGATTCACGAAAGTATTGCCAACGGTAACGCCAGATTGGAAGAAAAACACTTGGTGCAGTTGATGCCCTTTGGCTAATAGTGCTACCGCCAATTGGTAAGCCAAAAAAGCACCTTGGGAACCATATACAGGCTGTTTGATACAAAGTACATAGCGCATGATTATTCTAAATCCTGATCTTGTTTAATTTGGCGAATATATAAATACACTGTGTGTCGAGAAATATTGAGGCGATCTGCCACCAAATTAATGGCATCTTTAATATCAAAAATGCCTTTCTCAAATAATGAAATCACAATTTGGCGATTTTTATTATTGTTAGCCACTAACCTATCCGCTGTAATTTCCTCAATGGTTTGTTCCATGGTTTGATTGACCAATTCTTCCACCGAATTGGCAAAATTCACCGCGGAAGTTTCTTGCGTGTATTCTGGCATCAAGGTTTGCATAAACTGGCTGATTGGCACATCTAAGTTAATGTTAATACAGAGTAAACCAATAATCCGTTGCCCTTTATTACGAATACAAATACTGACAGATTTCATCAACCCATTATTTTTCACCCGAGAAAAATAAGGTTTGCAAACGCCCTCTGTTTGCATACTATGCAAAGATTTCAAGGCTAAATCCGTTAGCGGCGCACCAATTTGGCGATTAGTATTATGTCCGTTGGCAATATAAATGGTGGAATGTTCCAAATCTTCCAAAGAGTGCAACACAATTTCGCAATGCTCTCCAATCAGCGCGCTGACGCCATCCACCACCGCTTTATAAGATTGCAATATATGTCGATCTTCTTCAGTAAAAGGGCGTTTATCCGTTAACATATTTTTCTCAATATCATTTTATTTTTGCGGAAATTAAGGCAGGAATAAACAAAGCGGACGCTGTTTAATCAGCTTCCAAATGGATTTCCAAATTTCCCACCAACTTTCAATTTCTGTTTCAAGAGAGCGTAGCGCCACCCAAAGGGCGATAGCAAAACTCACCACTAAATTCACAATACCAATCATTAAAACAAAGGCTAAACACTGTAAAAATAATTGCCAACTGAACTCACCACTTATTGCCATATAGCCCAAATTCGCAGAAGAAAAAGCAACGTGGCGAATATCTAAAGGCAAGTCCAATAAATAACCCACTAATCCGGTTAAACCAAGCAACATGCCAAAACACAGATTTCCCATAATGGATCCGTAATTCTCATGCCAATATTTGGCAAATCCATAACGGCATTTTTTAAACAATATCAGGCGCAACAACGGGTGGTTTTGTAAGCGCATTTGTAAATTGAGATAGTTGCTTCGATTATCAAAATAACCAGCAATAATTCCTGAGCAAAATAGCCAAACACCAGCAATGGCGGCAAACCATAATGTGCCTTTAAAAGGATCAATAGCATCAAGTTGGTAAGCAATTTCTTTGCTGTTTAACAACGCTTCACCTGTATGTTGTTGGTATCCCCAAGCAATTAAACAAGCCACCGAAATCGCTAGCGCCACATTGCCTAACACCGCAATACTTTGTGAACGAAACACATCAATTAAAAGTTGTGCTAATTTCACATTCACCGCTTTTCCCTGCGCATTATCAACGGTTTCCGCAAAACGCGCTGCCGTCATCGCTGGCTGTTTGGTTGCCACCGTGAAATGCAGCATAAAAATAATGGTAAAACCAATGGCATAATTCAGTCCCTCTGCCACATAGCGCCAGCTTTTATCTTCAATAAGATCGCCCAAATACATTTTGAATAACGCCATAAACGCAATCAACACGCCACCGCCAGCAGCAGATAAAAACATCCCCCGATATTCTTTCAAATCACGCGTAATATAATGCTCACCATGATCACTTTTATTTTGAGCAATGCTGCGCGCAAGCATTTTGACGCTTTGTTTCCATAGAGATAAGGTGCTATGACGTTCCGCTGACGCCACCGCTAAAAATCCAGTGAACACCAAAATACGATGAGGAAGCAGTTGATCTTTTTGGAAAACACTCATCAATACCGATAAACGCTCAAGGGTTTGTTGTAATCGAGCAAGTAAATGTGCCACGCCCAAGGTTGAACCTTTAGTGGAGCCTTTTTTATAAAGGTTATCAATTTGAACGCTGCACTGTTCAAACATCACCTGCAAATGAGCATCATCATATTCCTGATGTTGACGGCGCGCATTTACCCAATTTGACACTTCGCGATGTAGGGCAACAAATGGCGAATCCGCATCCAGCAAATTTGGATCTAAACGCATTAATTCAGGCTCTAGTTCTTCTGCGGCAATCCAAATTGCCAGCATTTCTATGGCGAAAAGCCCCTCATAACGTACATGATTATGCACCGTTTCGCGCTCTTTTTCCGTGCTATGTTGATGAATTAAATCAAATAAAGTGATCCATTCTTGAATAGAAATCGCATTCAACCACTTCACATCATCTTTTTCACAAAATAGCATGAAAAAAATATCACGCAGATCATTCAAGTCTTTAAATGAAGGATTAAAATGTTCATATAGACGATCTCGGATTTCTCGCCCAAAGCCCTCACGCCCTAATATTCCACAACTGACAAACAAAGGATATAAACGCATTTGGCAAATCCATTGACAAAATAAAGTTGCCAATTTTTTAGCTATTTCAGGATGTTGCTCTAATAGCTGAATAAGAAATTGAATTTTGCCCTGAGCCTGATTTTCGCCACCGCGACGAAACCATTGACAAAGCCCATTCAGCAACTCAAAAGCATTCTTTTGTTCCAGCTGTTGAGAAATAAACACAGCCACATCTTCATTTTTTAAATCATATTTGTTTGTCATCGTAAGCCTATATACAACTAGGGTTGAAGAATAAACGTAGCGAGGGATTCTAGCAAAAAATGCTAGGTGGAGGAAATGTTGCGTAAGATCTAATATTTTTGCCTAAATTCTGTTGGGGTCATATTCAATTCTTTTTTAAATACAAAATAAAAATATTGTATGGAGGGATAGCCACAAATTTCTGAAATTTCTTGAATGGATATATCTGTTTCTTTTAAAAGCGTTTTAGCTCGACCAATTTTCTCATCAAAAATGACCTTATGAATTGTTTTGTTCATTTCAAATTTAAAACGCTGTTCTAGATTTGAACGAGACGTTCTTAAATAATCGAGTACTTGTTCAACTTTAATGCCATGACAAGCTCGGTGGCGAATGTAGTGCATAGCTTGGATCACTAAAGGATCTGTCAAAGAACGATAATCCGTTGAACTACGCTCCTCAACTTTCAGTCCTGGTATCAAAAGAGGTTCATTACTTACTTTTTGTTTATTAAGTAAACGATGTAAAATTTTTGCTGCTTGGTAACCAATTTGTTTAGTACCTTGTTGAACAGAAGAAAGAGAAACACGAGATAAATATTGAATTAACTCTTCATTATCAATACCAATAACACAAAGTTGCTCTGGAACAGCAATTTTAGCATAATCGCAAGCTTGCAATATATGTCTCGCTCTAGCATCTGTTACCGCGATAATTCCCGTATGCAATGGTAATGATTGCAACCAAGCAATAAGCCCAGCACGCTCATTAGCCCAATTTTGACAGGTTGTTTGACTATCAGTATAAATTCTAATTTGATGTTCATTGGCTTGCATTAAGGACACAAACGCTTTTTCTCGTTCCTTTGACCAATGTTTTTCATACTCAGTATGTAGTCCATAAAAAGCGAAATGATCTATCCCTTTGTTTTTCAAATGTTCAAAGGCCAATGAAATTAAAGAATAATTATCCGTCGCCACATAAGGAAAATGAGGGTAAAAATCAATATTTTGATAAGAACCTCCAACAGCAACAGTGGGAATTGAGGTGTTTTTTAGTAAGTCTGCTGTTTCCAAATCATCAAAATCAGCAATAATGCCATCAATGGCTAAAGTATTGATATGATCTTTGTGATAAATAAATTCATCTTCGACAAAAATATCCCATATACACTGGGAAGCTTGAATATACTGACCAATACCCTCAACCACTTGTCTATCATAAATTTTGTTCGCATTAAAAAGTAAGGGGCTGAAGTAGATTATCCCTAAATTTCACACCATTTTCTCAACGTTTTAAGTTGCTCTTTGGGTGTCCCAAAATTAAACCGAAATTCACATTCCTTCAAGAATAAAGGGAAACTTTTTCGGTCAATTCCATTATATTTTCGGAGTATCCGCTTAGCTTGACTCCAAAAATTCTCAATGCCGTTGATGTGATTTTGTTTCACTGCAAACAGTTCCGAATGGTTAATTCGTTCGTGGTGAAATTCGCTCACATCAAGGGCATCATAACTACGATAAGTGTCTGTATAAACCCAGCTGTCAGGCTTGATTTTCCTTGCTATAACAGGCATTAG
>MUYB01000024.1 GCA_002015125.1 [Haemophilus] felis | reverse complement strand
CACAGGGATTTTTTTGAAAAGCGAAAAGTTGAGTTTATTGAGCATTTTGGTGACCTTACTCTCTTAATATCAGTAGAATAGTACTGTTAAAAATATGTTAATATTATGTTGATTTTTTGTTTTTGTCATAGATAATATGATTCTGCTACTAGCATCTTAGTTATTCTCGATTTTCATTCATCCCAAAAAAGGAGTTCTTATGAAAACATTAAATAATACCGAAGTTTCGCAAGTAACTGGTGGATTCTTTAGCTTAGATTCTTTCTTTGATTCCTCACCTAGCTGGGGTGCTACTATTGGAGGAGCTGTAGGTAGCTATGGCGGTCCAATAGGTTCGCTTGTAGGCAGTGCAGTAGGGCATGCAATTGAAACCACAGATTACAATAAAATGGGAGAAGATTATAAAAATCAGATCAATGATGAATTAAAAAATGGTTACATTCCAGCGGACTAATTCAATGAAAAAGTTAATTCAAATGCTAGGTGCTGCTATAGGAGGAGGTATCTATCTTTTATTTGCTAAAGACGCACTTAGCTTAACGAATAGCACGAAGTGGTTTTTAGCGATTTTTCTGATCCTCTTCTGCCCTTATATTGCGACATACATTTATGATCGTTTCTATAACAAGTAACCCCAAAAGCCCAGCGAATTTTTTCGCTTGGGCTTTTTCTTATCTTGCCTCATCAGGCTTTGCTTCCATATTTTGGTGTAATGGACAAAAATGTGGGATTTTTGTCCATTTTCCTTTCAAGTGGACAAAAGTGTGGGATCTTTATTATATTTTTTGATCCTCAACCACTTTTCTTGTTCAAAAAATCCTTTATAAACATAATCTTACGTCTTTTATTTAAACCATTATGATTTATGGTGTAATGGACAAAAATGTGGGCGAAGTCAAAAATCACGGTTTACGTCACGCATACGCTCAGAAACGCTATGAAGCACTTTCAGGCTTAGTTTCCCCCAAGAACGGTGGAAAAACGTCTAGAAAGCTCTCTGAGAGTGAAAAACAAGCAAGTCTAGAGGCTAGACTACAAGTGAGTCAAGAACTTGGGCATAATAGAGAGGAAATTACCGCCGTTTATTTAGGAAGATAAAAAACGCAGCTTGTATTTTTAAATTAGGCTCTACGCCATAATCTATGCGAAAGCATACCTTTTGGGTAGAAGTAGGTGCAAATAACTATTGATAGCTTTATCAATATCATTTACAAATCAACTTATAATGTAGAAAAAAAAAAGATACTGATAGAGATAAGCTACAATTACCCTTGTTTTCCTCACCTCTCACCTAAATATTTATTTCTTTTTGTGATTAATTATGTTGTAATATTTCATATATGGTGCTTTTTATGAGAGAGGGTAGGTGTATGAAAGTTTTATCAAACGAACAAGTAAATAATGTAACTGGTGGTTTTGCAAATTTTGCTTTTGGTGCTGGTGTTGGATTAATTGGTTATATGTGGTCTCATGATTTTAACTTTAAGGAAATGTCTTGGAGTGGAGCTGTTCTAGCTACGGGAACAGGTGCTATTACTGGGGGATTAGGTGGGGCGGCAATTAAAGCTGCTGGAGGCGGTATTGCAGCTAATGCCGCTTGGAGACCTGGATTTGTAGGTTTAAATTTTGGTGTTCAGAAAGCCATTTCATCCAATAAATAATTTTAATCAAATTAAAGCACCATATATGAATATATTTATCATTGTTTTTTCTGTTATGTTTAATCAATTTATAGTCTATTTGAGCGAAAAATTAGGACTAAGCATTAAAAATTCAGTTTTATTATATGTTTTTTTGAATTTTATTTACTCTTCTGTTTACGAATTTTTTTTAAGAGATAGTATTGTAACATTAGGGCAATCAATAATAAATATTATTCTTGTATGCATATTTTTTACCATTTTCAATCTTGCTTTGTATAAGTTTAATAAACACTTTAGTTCTTAAAAACTAACTATCATAACTTATGGTTTTAAATGAGGCTTAAAAATCTTAGTTCTAGGGGCTGTAGTAGATTAGCCCTAAATTACACACCATTTTCTCAACGTTTTAAGTTGTTCTTTTGGTATCCCAAAGTTAAACCTAAACTCACATTCTTTCAAGAATAAAGGAAAGTTTTTTCGGTTAATTCCGTTGTATTTTTGCAGAATTCGCTTCGCATGATTCCAAAAATTTTCAATACCGTTGATGTGATTTTGCTCCCTTCACACCTTCTTCATTAGCCTTTTTCCAATCAAATCCTCCTGATAATAAGGAAATTTCATGATCTGTTAGTGGTCTTAATTTGTAAACTTTCATTTGTATGCTCCATTATTAATTTTCACCAATGCAACAAAAATGTATGGGGTAGAAAAAAATATATAGCTTAAATAATTCGTTTTAATGCCTATTAAATTAAACAATATTGTCAAAAAATAGGAAATAAGCACAGCCATATAAATGAGTCAAAAATAAACTGTTTAATATTTTCCTCCTACTACTTAATCAAAGTTGCTTAAGCATAATAATTTTTCTACTCATTTTCTTCGTCTATATTGCTCAAATTATTTTTGGAAAAATAAAAACGCAACTCGAAAGTTGCGTTTTTAACATTATGCTTTACGCCATAATTCCTGATATTTGTGCTCTTTTGTAAACATCCCTAAGAATAAGCAAATTGGCTCTAAAATAGCTCTAAATACCTTACCTCTTATTGAGCCTTTTGAGGTGTATCCCATTTGATAGGCAATTTCTCTTGCTCGATAATAGGCAATTGGATACATCAGTTTTTCAGCCGAAGGTGATTTACGCATTAATCGAACATAGGGAATCGCCCATAAATGATAGCCATTTACCATCGATTGCGGTAAATGTTTTAAGGTATATTCCATATCCGCTCGCCATAATTCACGAGAGAGCATTCCTTTTTGATAAAAATGGGTGCAAATGACTCGGGATGAGTTATCTCGATCATTACTAGAGTCTGACTTATCAAAAGGATCCCAAGGTTTTTCGTATTCTGGATGTTCCCATCGTTCAGGGTTTTCTTTCATATCTTTTACTAGGTCACTGCCAATAGATACCGACTCTTTTACCGTCAAGGCTCGACCACCCCAATCAAGGATACTCTTAGCAACACCAACCCATCCACCAAAGATAGCATTAATTTCATTGTCTTTTAAATTTTTCATAATTTCTCCTTCACTTTTCTATAAAAAATAGATGCAAATATGGCCATAATAAATATCCCCAATAATCCAAAATATTTATCTGCAATCAACATTACAGCTAAGTTGATTAAAGTGACAATTGTAAGTATTACATTCTTTCTCATAAAATATCTCCTTCTACATAAAATAACTATCTTTACTAAGAAAATCTGTGATCTAATTCACATTTTTATAATTCTATCTGCAGATTTTAGTGTTGTTTCTCGATGTGCAACAATCACTCTCGTAATCGCCAATTTCCCTATCGCCTCATTAATTTTCTTCTCATTTTCTTCGTCTAAATGGCTCGTTGCTTCATCCATAAATAGAATTTTAGGTTTTTTGTATAATGCTCTAGCAATAAA
>MUYB01000023.1 GCA_002015125.1 [Haemophilus] felis | reverse complement strand
CTGGGTTTATACAGACACTTGTCGTAGTTATGATGCCCTTGATGTGAGCGAATTTCACCACGAACGAATTAACCATTCGGAACTGTTTGCAGTGAAACAAAATCACATCAACGGCATTGAAAATTTTTGGAGTCAAGCTAAGCGGATACTCCGAAAATATAATGGAATTGACCGAAAAAGTTTCCCTTTATTCTTGAAGGAATGTGAATTTCGGTTTAATTTTGGGACACCCAAAGAGCAACTTAAAACGTTAAGAAAATGGTGTGAAATTTAGGGCTAATCTACTTCAGCCCCTTTTACAATTCTATCTGCAGATTTTTAGAAAGATAAAAAACGCAACTCGAAAGTTGCGTTTCTAATATTATGCATTACGCTATAATTCCTGATATTTATGTTCTTCACATCCCCAAGAATAAGCAAATTGGCTCTAAAATAGCTCTAAATATCTTACCTCTTATTGAGCCTTTTAAGGTGTATCCCATTTAATAAGTAATTTCCGATAATAGGCGATTGTATACATCAGTTTTTCTGCTAAAGGTGACTCATTCATCAATTTTTTTGAGGGCAGATCAACTACAGCTCTTAATCATTTTGGGTAAATTTCGAATTTTGTGAAGTCAATCACATTTTTTTATCTCCTTTTGGAGTATGATTGTTCTGTAACTTACGAGAGTTACGGTTACCTTTTACTTAATTTGAAGGAGTGTAGTATGAAAAATTTACATGATTCTGAATTAGATGTCGTTTTTGGAGGAAAACGTAGCCGTGGAGGAAGTAAAAGCGATAAATCCTCTAGCGATAAGGATAATAAATCAAATGATAAAAGCGTAGCAGATAAAGTGAAGGATGCCTACGAGAGATATGACACTTTTAGAGATGTAGTAGATCATGTCAGAGATATTGCTGAAAAATATCAAGATTTCAAGGAAAAAACTGAATATGAACCACCACATATGAAAGAAAATTGGCAACCGTAAATTATTCACTAAAGAGAGTATATAAGTACTCTCTTTTTATTCTTAGATAGTGTGATGGCTAACTTTATTTTAATAACTATATTGGTTTTCTTATTTATAATTATAAAAAGAGATAATTTTCTTTCTGATATTATTGGTTTTATACACAAGCCGAACTTCAGAAAAATAAATTTAAGTACGCATCAAAAAATATTAAATGTAATAAAATTATCAGTTGTAAAATTCATTATTTCAATCTCTATGATATTGTTTTTTTTTCATGGTGAAGTCAGTGATGTAAAATTGCCACTTGTTCCCAGTTCAAAAAATGATCTATTTACGTTTATAGAGATTATCGTGATAACTCCTGTGTTGGAAGAATTGGCATTTAGATATCCGATCAGAAAACCTGCGGTGTTTCTTACGCTCCCTTTTTTGCCAATAGCTTTGAAATATAGATATAGTTTTATCTACAGTATGTTGCCTATTATTCAGATTTTTATCAGCTTATTTTTGAATTTTAAGAAATTTTTTGTTTTAAGGCTTTTTGTTTCTAACTTTAGATTATACATGTATTTTTTTGCGATTACTTTTTCTCTGCTTCACTTTAAAGCTGATGAAGATATATTGATTTCAATATATTTTTTGCATTTTTTTAGTGCTATTGTATATAGTTGGATAAGAGTGAAATTAGGCTTCTTATACTCAATATTAGCACATTCAAATTATAATTTTTACCTATGGTGTGTTGCACATTCAGTAGTTTAAAAAATCATGCTAATTCTACATTACGTTTAGTGCTTTCGATAGTCAATTACCCTTGTGATTTTTAATTTTTCTTTCATTTGCTTCATCTACATTGCTCAAATTATTTTTGGAAAAATAAAAACGCAACTCGAAAGTTGCGTTTTTAACATTATGCTCTACGCCATAATTCCTGATATTTATGCTCTTTTGTGAACATTCCTAAGAATAAACAAATTGGCTCTAAAATAGCTCTAAATACCTTACCTCTTATTGAGCCTTTTGAGGTGTATCCCATTTGATAAGCAATTTCTCTCGCTCGATGATAGGCAATTGGATACATCAATTTTTCAGCCAAAGGCGATTTACGCATTAATCGAACATAAGGAATCGCCCATAAATGATAGCCATTTACCATCGATTGCGGTAAATGTTTTAAGGTATATTCCATATCAGCTCGCCATAATTCACGTGAGAGCATGCCTTTTTGGTAGAAATGAGTACAAATCACTCTTGAGTTACTACCATCACTTTCTCTTTCTCTTTCCTTTTTCTCTTTGATACCCTTTTCAACATCGCTTACAAACCCAGTAGTGATATATCCTGCAGTACCACCAAGAATGCCAGACTTGAACGCTCCAAGAGTTCCGCCTGTTGTGCCAGATATAGCCCCACCGACAACAGAACCTGCAAAACCAGCTACCGTACTTTCTTCCTTGTTTACAAGCCCGTAAATAGCCCCACTAGCCATGCCTCCACCAACTGCACCAGCCATTCCTCCTCCAGCTCCAAGAGGAACTTTACCACCTGAGATAAATTTGAAGTTTCTCGGATTTACTTTTTGCATAACAATTCTCCTCTAAAAATCAATTACTAATGGATACATACCTAATAATTGCAGAATAAACTTAACAACAAATCTATTACAAAACACCAATAATATGAATATGATAACTAATGCGGTTGATTTTGCAGAATTATTGCTTATTTTGAGTCTTTTTTTCAAAAAAGATAATACAAACAAAGGCGGTACGATAACAAGAATATACAATATAGTAACATTTAACCAAAATAATAAATCGTATTTATCCATAAAAAATCGACCCAAATAAAATAATTTAATATACAAGTAACATACTTATTTATAAAAGTCCATGAAATAGATTACATTTTTACAATTCTATCCGCTGAGTTCAGAGCTGTTTCTCGATGTGCAACAATCACTCTCGTAATCGCCAATTTCCCTATCGCCTCATTAATTTTCTTCTCATTTTCTTCGTCTAAATGGCTCGTTGCTTCATCCATAAATAGAATTTTAGGTTTTTTATATAATGCTCTAGCAATAAA